>NZ_CBRF02000044.1 GCF_000470315.2 Psychromonas sp. SP041 | reverse complement strand
TTCTGGGCAAAGGCTTATTATGAGCAACAACAAGCTAAAGGAAAACCACATAATAGTATCATTAGAGCCTTAGCCTTTAAGTGGATCAGGATAGTATTTAGATGTTGGAAAACTAACACTCCCTATGGTGAATCAACCTATTTAGCGGCGCTAAAAAGAAGAGACTCACCGCTTTTAAAATTTGCAATTAATAGTTAAATTTTACTAGCGGTCCACCTCAGGGCGTGTTGTTAGCAGTCGTTTATAACTTGGATCTTACCGTAAGTAAGAAATTGCTCTTTAGTTTGGTGTTTTATGACTGTAGATTTACCACCACAAGATATACACGTATAAATTGGTTTAGCTGGCTTATAAGTCTTGCGGAATTCTTGAAATGAAACTCTATTATTTGCTGGTTCATTTACATAAGTAGCTCTCACTATTTTATGATTTGAACCTATTCTATTTTCAATATCAGAGATACTTTCATTAGCTCTACTCATAGTTAAAACAATACTATTATCTGCTCCAGTTAAAGCAACACACCCATTAGTAACCATGTCGGTATCTGCAACAAAAGTAAATATGGGAAATACTTCGCCACATTCATTACATTCAGAAATTGAAACTTCACCTGATTGATACATACACACCCGAGACTGCTAACAGCTTATTAACTTACAAAATGTTACTTTTGAGGTGAAAATACTACATAAGCTAATGAGAAAAAATAACTTCAATCTTACGTTAATTTATTTCTATAACAAGTAATTACAGACAAAACATAAAACTAATATCATGGAAAAAGACGACAAATTGCAATAATTACGGTGAAAATACTGCAACATGACTGCACTGTATATAAACACACCAATTTAAAAGATAGGAGTGACATATGCCTTCTCCATTTTTGAGTGCTGTAACTAAAAAGATGCGAATGAAGCATTACGCAGAAAAACAATAAAGCCTACCTTTATTGGATCACCTCTTTTATCTATTACAACAAAAAGCCCCCCGATGAATGCCAGATGATGAAGTACAACAAAAAGAACTGAACAGCCATCACTTGAGATTAACAATATCAAATAGTTATGATAAAACCTTACTCAACGTGGCTACATCCATCCCCACCGTTGAGCTTTCCCAAACAATGAATACCTTTCAGCAACAGCAAACAGGACGTTTGCTGTAAGTTCATCCGACACACGGACGTGTCGTATGAACTGGTGCGTTGGGAAAGCTTATTTTAAAGGTATGGGCATTGTTTGGATAAGAAAGCGATTCGGTGGCCAGTCTTTTTGCCGCCTTTTTCTTCTGGTAAGAAAAAGATGGTCGCCGACAGGGCGAAAACACTATTAATAAACATCAAACTGACTGGATGAGCGCAGACGAGTCAATCCTTACCCACACTAAAGATTGTTGACAGCCATAAACTGATATTAGCAATATCAATTAGTTACGATAAAATTTCGAACAATGTGGCTACGACAGCCCTCCCGTTGAATTTTCTGTATGAATGACTGCCTTTAGCAAGTAGAGACATGGAGTGATTTATGCAACAGCATAGTGTTATGAACGGGCTAAGCGGTGCGTTTAGAAGGTAGTTATTGCTATATATCTAAAAGAGTAGATTAAAAAGCGAATTGGGAGACAGTCTTTTTTGCTTGTTGTGGGTAAAAGGTATTCTTCTGGTAAGAAAAAGTATGTCGCCGACAGGACGAACACAGACGAGCCAATCCTTGCCCTAAAAATGCTAAAGTGCGCATTCCCACAGAGGACAGTGGGAACGAGAAATAATAAAAATCGAGAAACAGTATGAATTCAGATAATAGTTGCCATTAATTGAGTCTCAAAATCATCATCTATTTCATTGGTAATTATCTCTATTTTACTTTCATTAAGCTCACTTAATACAAGTTCAGTTAATGCAATTTCCTTTAAATCATCGCCACTCGCGTTATAAGCAATCATGCCATTATCAGTTATAAATACAGCTTTCAAACGCTCAACCTTTAACGTCGAAAATAATTGCTGAAGCTTTTGATGATTAAATATTTTTTCAGCAGAAAACCGCCAACCAACACTAACAAACCCTTCACCTTTATTCTGCGCTTTAATTACACCACTTTCTGGCATAGGTAATTCAGACGCAATTGCTTTGTTCTCATGAGAATGGTTATGAGAATGTTCATGGTTATGCTCATGATGTTCGAGAACATGTGTTGGTGCATTTACTGTTATTGTTCCACCAGTTAATAAGTCAGGTAATAGTTCGCCGTGTTGCGTAAAAACGACCTGCTTTGGTTTTTCATCAAAGCCTTCAACATACTGTTGTAACTTTTCATGATCGCCTTGTTGATAGAGATCTTGTTTGTTACCCACGACTATATCTGCAATAGCAATTTGTTGATTAAAGGTTTCATGCTTGGTATAGCGAGGATCAGCTAACGAACGTGCATCGACCAGCGTAATCGTTTTTTGAATACTCAATGATTTTTGATAGTGCTCAGAATTTAAGACTTGCAGTATTTCTTTAGGGTGCCCTAACCCCGTTGGCTCGATCAATAAGCGATCTGGCTTTGCTTCTTTTAATAACTGATTGAGTGCTACTTGCATCGGAACACCAGCCGCACAACACATACAGCCACCCGGTACTTCTCGAATAAAGACTTGTTTGTCGCTACCTTGGCCTTGCAACAAGCTACCGTCAACGCCTATTTCGCCAAATTCATTAACTAATACAGCCCATCGTTCATTGGCAGGTTTATGCTTTAATAGGTTCATAATAACCGTGGTTTTACCTGCACCAAGAAAACCAGTAATAATATTAGTCGGCACATTGTGTATTGCTGTTTTTGTAACACTTATTACTTTTGCCACGCTTATTTTTCTCCGATCATATACTTTTCTCATATGAGCTCTGTGTTGTTAGCTCAATGTTGTTAGCTCAATGTTGTTAGCTAAAAAGTGTTGTTAGCCCGATATTGTTATTTCTATATTATTATTTCTATATTATCGCGTAAAAATTACCGCGTAAAACTCAGTCTCATCGACGCTTTAACAGGTAACACTTCATTACCATCAAATACTTGCTGACCATTCACCCAAGTGCTTTTTATTTTGGCTGAGAATGTTTGTCCTGCAAACGGACTCCAACCACAATGATATAAACTATTTTCATGGGTTACTGCCGTCGAGGCTTTCATATCGACCAACACTAAATCTGCAAAGTAACCTTCACGAATAAAGCCACGTTGCTGAACAGCATATCTTATCGCAGGGTTATGCGCCGTTTTTTGTACTACTTGCGCTAGATTTAAACGTTTATCGTTTACTTGATGTAAAAGACTTAACAACGCATGTTGAACAAGTGATAACCCCGCTGGTGCTTTTTCATATTCTACCTGTTTTTCCGCTAAAGTATGCGGCGCATGGTCGGTCGCAATAATATCAATTTTATTCTCATGCAAAGCCTCAATTAATGCATCACGATCGCTTTTAGCTTTAATTGAAGGGTTACATTTTATAAGGTTTCCCTTCTCCTTATAGTCTTGCTCGGTGAACCATAAATGATGAACACAGGCTTCCGCTGTTATATTTTTACCTTCAATTGGCCCTGCGCTAAAGAGGCTTAATTCTTTTTCTGTGGTGATATGTAAAACATGTAACTGACTGTTGTACTTTTTGGCTAATCCTACGGCATAGGAAGAGGACTGATAGCAAGCTTCTACATCACGTAATTTGGGATGGTCTTCAATAGAGAATGATTTTCCTGCTTGTGACAAAGCAGCAATATTTTTTTCTATCACTTCTCCTTTCTCACAATGCGTGACAATCAGTACTGGTGATTCACGAAAAATAGCTTCTAACGCCTGTTCATTTTCTACCAGTAAATTTCCTGTTGAAGCACCCATAAAGACTTTAACACCACAATGCTTAATTGGATCAAGTCGCTTAATTTGATCTAAATTATCTTCTGTTGCACCCAAGTAGAATGAATAGTTAGCCATGGACTTTTTGTCAGCAATATCGAATTTCTTTTCAAGCGCTTCAATCGTAGTGGTAGCAGGATCGACGTTAGGCATCTCCATGTAACTTGTTATTCCACCAGCGACTGCAGCACGAGATTCTGTGGCAATATTGCCTTTATGTGTTAAACCCGGCTCTCGAAAATGAACTTGATCATCAATCATACCTGGTAGTAAATAACACCCTGATGCATCAATAACGTTATCTGTTACTTCTGCTTCAATGTTTTCTGCAATCAACGCTATCTTTTGATTAATAATACAAACATCAGCTTTGAATACATGACCTTCGTTCACTATAAATGCGTTTTTTATCAGTGTCCTGTATGACCTTTCTTTTACTCCCTGTTGCATTCCCTTTTGCATCGCTTGTTTCACCTTTTCTTAAATTTAAAATTTTACTGAATAAATTGTTATGATATAACATAACATTTTAAGTGATAACTTGTAATGTTATGGCTGAGCTTTCATTTGCTGCCATAACATATAAAACCAGTACATTATTAGAACAAGGCTGAGAGAATGAAGGATTTCAAAGAAGTATTAATCGTTGCTGGTACACATGGTAATGAGTTATCAGGTCTTTATATTGAAAAATTAATACGAGATAAACAATTAAATGTTCAACGAGACAGTTTTACAATCGATACATTAGTTGCAAATCCAGATGCCATTATCAACAATGTGCGTTTTGTTGAAACAGATTTAAACCGACAATTTGGAAACGAAAAACAATTGCTTCCACACAGTAAAGAAAAGAAAATTGCGCAACAATTACAACTGAAATATAAAAATAAACCGAAGCAATTGGTAATTGATTTACACAACACAACAAGCCGCATGGGTGCAACACTTATTCTATTAGCAAGAACGCCCTATTATGAAAGAATGGGCGCTTATGTTAAAAAATGCATGCCACAGGCCAATATACTATTTGAAAACGAAAGTAACTGGCAGGAACATCCCTATCTCTGCACAATGACTGGGTCAGGGGTTATGATTGAAGTTGAAGAACAGAGTCATGGAGTGTTAACCCATCAGAGTTTATTGTTAATGAAAAAACTATTATTGAGTGTGATTGATTTTATTGATTATGAAAATCAAGGACTGTCGCTTTCTCTTAAGGATTATGAGGCTTATCAATTAACTGGAGAAGTGTCTTTCCCACTAGATAAAGACGGAATGCGACTAGCCGCTGTTCACCCCACTATTTGTGGTTTAGATTTTACGGAAGTAAAAAAAGGCGAGCCATTACTTTCTGCCTTTAATGGACTTGATTTATATTGGCATGGTAAACAAAGCACTTATCCGCATTTTATCAATGAAGCTGCCTATTCGACAAAACACATTGCCATGGCACTAGCAGACAAAATTAACATTTGTTGTACAAGCTGATAGTGTATTTAAATTAATACCGATTACATTAAATATGTTATCTACATTTTGCGCTGTAAAAACAGTTCAATTCAAGGCGTAAATGGCTACTCCCTTTACGCAATTTACAATGAGGAAGTGGCTATTTATTGTGATTGGTATAATTAAAGCAGAGTGATATTAGCCCCTGTAAATAATACTCTACTTTAATTAAGACATTATTGTATTATAAAAATTAACCTTTCAACTCCCTCAATTTCAATCTGACTCGTTTCGCTGATACTGGATAAGGCAGCAAAAGCACAGGACATCCATACATTGAACTCAACAATATCAATCTGTTAATGAAAAGATCAATATTCAACGCGGATACGACTCCCCCGCCGTTGAGTTTTGCCAAACCATCAATACCTTTCAGCAACAGCAAACAGGACGTTTGCTGTAAGTTCATACGGCACAGGGACGTGCCGTATGAACTGGTGCGTTAGGAAAGCTTATTTTAAAGGTATGGGCATTGTTTGAATAAGAAAGCGATTCGGTGGCCAGTCTTTTTGCCGCCTTTTTCTTCTGGTAAGAAAAAGATGGTCGCAGACAGGGCGAAAACACTATTAATAAACATCAAACTGACTGGATGAGCGCAGACGAGTCAATCCTTACTCACACGAAAGATTGTTGACAGCCATAAACTGATATTAGCAATATCAATTAGTTACGATAAAACTTCGAACAATGTGGCTACGACAGCCCTCCCGTAGAGTTTTCTGTATGAATGACTACCTTTAGCAAGTAGAGGCAGGGAATGATTTATGCAACAGCATAGTGTTATGAACGGGCTAAGCTCTGCGTGCCCTTTGCCGGTGCTAGCTCATTTCGAGACATGGATGTCGAGTATGAGCGGTGCGTTTAGAAGGTAGTTATTGCTATATATCTAAAAGAGTAGATTAAAAAACGAATTGGGAGCCAGTCTTTTTGCTTGTTGAGGGTAAAAGGTATTCTTCTGGTAAGAAAAAGTATGTCGCCGACAGGGCGAAAATACAGCTAACAACAATCAAACTGACAGGACGAACACAGACGAGCACGAACGAACTCATATTAAAGATAAGAGAAAGCAGGATGAATCCTGCGCCCCAAAAACTTAACTTTTACGCTTCGGCTAAAGTGCAGAAATCACAAGTGAATACCCACAACATAAAACCATGTTCAACATGGCTACATCCATCCCCACCGTTGAGCTTTCCCAATCCATCAACTCATTTTAGTAAAGCCAAACAGGATGTTTGGATTAGTTGAGGCTAGTGCAGGGATGCACGTCCGAAACGGTACGTTTAAAATAAGTAGATGGATTGGATTAGAAAGCGATTCGGTGCCAGTTTCTTTGCCTACTTTCTTTTCTGGAAAAAGAAAGTAGGTTCGCCGCTAGGGCGAAACACCAAGTAACTAAACATCAAACAGCCTGAACGAGCGCAGACGAGATTTAACTTACTCACATTAAAACCAGAGAAAGCAGGATGAATCCTGCGCCCCAAATTAAGTGCTAAAATAGCTAACCTTTTAGCTCCGTCAACTTCAATCTCACTCGTTTCGCTGATACTGGATAAGGTGTCCCTAGCTGTTGTGCAAACAACGACACTCTTAATTCTTCCATCATCCAGTACACTTCAGCTAGCTCAGGGCTTTCTGTTTCATCAGTTAACAAGCTTTTACAGAGCGCACGATAACGTTCTTCAAGCTCATGCAATTCGATGGTATTGAGTCTGTCTTGATTTGGGTTAACCGGTAATTTCTCTAAACGTTTTTGTAAGGCTAACAAATAACGTTTAATGTCGTTAAGTTTTCCTTCTCCCACTTGGCAAACAAAGCCAGGGAAAATTAAACGTTCTAGCTGTGATTTAATATCGCCTTTGGCAACCAACATGGTTAAGTCTGCTTTGCCTTTTAACTGTTTATTAACCGCATGCGCAAGGGTTAATACTTCTTCAACTTGTTGCGTAATTTGTAAGGTTTTATCGGCGAGTTCGGCACGCACTTTTTCTTTCTGTGCTTCAAACTCAGGCGCTTCTTGTGGATGTATTGCCCCATCAAGAATCGCATCAACTGCGCAACTGATACAATCATCAATTAAGTCTTTTATTTGCCCGAAAGGATTAAAATACAACCCAAGTTTGGCTTTATTTGGCAGGCTTTGTTGTAGATATTTAATCGGTGATGGCACGTTTAATAAAATTAAACGACGCACACCCGCTTGGTTAAAACGCTGTGCTTTTGCTTCACTATCAAATAATTCAATGGCGACACTTTTGTTTTTATCGACTAATGCTGGGTAAGCTTTTACTTCATAACCACCGTGATCTTTCTTGAAAGATTTAGGTAATTTACCAAAGTCCCATTCTATTAAGTCAGACTTCTCGATACCTTGTTTTGATACTTTAGATAACGTTTGTTTAACTTCGCCTTTTAAATCGTGTTGCAGTAATTTTAAATCAGTCCCGACTGCTACACTCTTTTGTTTGTCATCAACGACATTAAACTTCATTCGTAGATGGGTTGGTAAGGCTGAAAGCTCCCATGAGTTCTCAGGAATACGCACGCCTGTCATACGTAATAGTTGCTTTTCAAACGCTTCTAGCAAGGTTCCCTGTAAAGGCACTAAGTTGGCCATTGCTGCTTCTGCATAATTTGGTGCAGGTACAAAGTTACGACGAATAGGCTTAGGCAATGTTTTGATTAACGCAACCAACAATTCTTCACGTAATGCCGGAATTTGCCAATCAAACCCTTGCTCTGATATTTGGTTTAATAGCGCTAATGGAATATTAACGGTCACACCATCTTGTGCAGTACCCGGTTCAAAGGCGTAATCTAGTTTTAAGCGGAAATCGCCTTGTTGCCATGAATCTGGATAAGCGTTTGCGGTTACTTTATCCGCATCATGTGCCATCACTTGGTCACGCTGATAGTTTAATAATTGTGGTTGTTGTTTTTTCTCTTGATTCCACCAGCTATCAAATTGCTTTGCACTGCATACGTTTTGCGGCACGATTTCATCATAGAAAAGGAATAAGGTTTCATCGTCCACCAAGATATCGCGACGACGAGACTTATGCTCTAGCTCTTCAATATCGTTTAATAACGCTTGGTTATCTTTGAAGAATTGATGACGCGTTTCAAACTCCCCTTCCACTAAAGCATGGCGAATAAATAATTCACGACACAGTATCGGGTCAATTTGTGTATAAACCACTTTTCGTTTGCTAACGATAGGAATGCCATACAACATTTGAGTTTCAAAGGCGCCTACCACTCCAGATTTTTTCTGCCAATGTGGTTCAGCATAACTGCGTTTAATTAAATGCTGTGCTTGCAGTTCAACCCATTCAGGTTTAATACGTGCGGCAACACGTGCAAACAGTTTTGAGGTTTCAACAAGCTCAGCAAACATGCCCCATTTAGGTTGTTTTTTAAATAAACCAGAGCCAGGGAACATAAAGAATTTACTGTTACGTGCGCCAAGGTATTCGGCATCTTTATCTTTTAAGCCAATATGCGACAACAATCCGGCTAATAAGGCTTGGTGAATAGCATCAAAATTTGAAGGCTCTGTACTTACTTTAATATCGAGTTCGTCAGTCACTTGTTTGATTTGTGTATAAATATCCTGCCATTCACGCACACGCATATACGCTAAGAAATCTTTCTGACACATTTTACGGAACTGGCCACTAGTGAGTTCTTGGCGTTGTTCGTTAATGTAATTCCAGAGATTCACATAGGTAATAAAATCTGACTCTTTGTCTTGGAAACGCTTATGTTTTTCATCGGAAGCTTGTTGCTTATCCATTGGGCGTTCACGTGGGTCTTGAATGCTTAACGCTGCACTGATCACCATCACTTCATGCACACAGTTAAATTCTTTCGCCGCTAAAATCATACGCGCTAAACGTGGGTCAACGGGTAATTTAGCAAGTTGGCGACCTAAGGGAGTCAGCTTTTTACGTGGGTCTTTTTGTTTTAAGTTAACTGCACCTAGCTCTTCTAATAAGCTCAAGCCATCTTTAATGTTTCTATCTTCTGGTGGCTCTACAAACGGGAATTTATTAAGTTCGCCTAAGCCCAGTGACAGCATTTGTAAGATAACAGACGATAAGTTAGTACGTAGAATTTCAGGATCGGTAAATTCAGGGCGACCATTAAAGTCCTCTTCACTGAATAAACGGATACAAACACCTTCGCTGACACGTCCACAACGGCCTTTACGCTGATTTGCACTGGCTTGTGATATTGCCTCAATCGGTAAACGTTGCACTTTGGTACGGTAGCTATAACGGCTAATACGCACTGTACCGGTGTCGATAACGTATTTAATACCAGGAATCGTTAATGAAGTTTCCGCCACGTTGGTGGCTAACACGATTCGTTGCCCACGATGTCCTTGGAAAATTTTATTTTGTTCCGCCACACTTAAACGTGCAAATAAAGGTAATACTTCCGTATCTCGTAGTTTACGTTTAGTTAATGCTTCTGCGGTATCGCGAATTTCACGTTCACCATTCATGAAGATAAGAATATCACCACGACCTAAACGTTGAAGTTCATCAACCGCTTGGAAGATACCTTCAATTTGGTCGCCCGCCGCATACTCTTCTAATGGGCGATATAAGGTTTCAACGGGGAATGTACGGCCAGATACTTCAATAATAGGGGCAGCTTTACCGCGTTTATCACAAAAGTGTTGTGCAAAACGCTCTGGGTCGATGGTTGCTGAAGTAATAATTACTTTTAAATCTGGGCGTTTTGGTAATAGGCGTTTTAAATAGCCCATTAAGAAGTCGATGTTTAAACTACGCTCATGCGCTTCATCGATAATGATCGTGTCATATTGACTTAAGAATCGGTCGTTTTGAATTTCCGCTAATAAAATACCGTCGGTCATCAATTTGATATAAGACCTGTCGCTAACTTTGTCTGTAAATCGAACACGGTAACCCACTGTTTCACCGAGTTCTGAATCTAACTCTTCGGCAATACGGTTAGCAACGGTTCTTGCCGCTAAACGACGTGGTTGTGTATGACCAATTAAGCCCGATACGCCTCGCCCTAGTTCTAAACATATTTTAGGGATCTGTGTGGTTTTACCTGAGCCTGTTTCACCCGCAATAATCACGACTTGATTTTCAGCAATGGCTTTCGCGATTTCGTCTTTCTTCTGGCTAACAGGCAGATCCGGATAGCTCACTTCTGGCAAGTTTTCTAAACGCAGTTGTCGTTTATCCATAGAGACTTGAATATCGACGGCAATCTTAGTCAAACTAGCTTCTACTTTTTCGGGTGTTTTAAGATTAGCAAGATCGTCAATGCGTCGCTTTAAGCGGAATTGATCTTTATATAACACGTCATTTAAATGGTCTTTCAAAGTAGTCGCAGAAATGGTCAAAACAGATACCTAGCAGAAACAAAAAAGTGATCCTAGCAAGGCTCTTCTCAAAAGGATAGTCACAGTTATGTTTAGACTGTATTTTTAGTGTAGATGGCGTCTTTTAGAAGGGTTATTTTTTGCTTTGAAGAAATGATAGATATAAAAAAAGCAGGCGAACCTGCTTATTTATTAGTTTGAAATGTTGGCGCCGTGATCAATCGTGGAAAGGATTATCAATGTCCATAATTTCAATTGTTAAAATTAACGCTTCGTTAATACTTTCATACAAGCAATCACAGCAACAAACGCAATACTTGATGCGATGAATGCTGACACAGTAGAGCCAGTGAAACCAATTACAATAAAGCCAACGATAGATACAAATGCCATTGATAACGCATAAGGTAACTGTGTTGATACATGGTCAATATGCTCACAACGTGCACCTGTTGATGATAAAATCGTAGTATCAGAGATAGGTGAACAATGGTCACCAAATACAGAGCCGGCTAATACCGCACTTAACATAGGTAACATCATCGCTAAATCTGTTGCACCTGCCATATCGCCTGCAATCGGTAACATGATGCCAAACGTACCCCATGACGTACCTGTGGAGAACGCCATTGCACCAGAGAGCACAAATAAGATAACCGGTAACCAATGTAGACCGATATTACCTTGCACTAAACCTGATAGGTAAGCACCAGTTTTCATGTCGCCAATCACAGTACCAATCGACCATGCAAAAAATAGAATGATAATTGCGCCAAACATCGATTTAGCCCCAACCCATAATGCGAACCTGATATATTCAAATGACTGTTTTTGTTTTAATACGGTGAATAAAGAGAAGACTAAGCCTATTGAAGCACCATAAACTAAAGAAGTACCCACATCAGTATTCTCAAATGCACCTAATACTGAAAACGCTTTACCCGCTTCAATTAATGCCGTATTACCGGTATATAACATGAAGAATAACGTACCCGAAATTAAGCTGATAATAGGATAAACTAAATCACCTACCTTACCTTGTTCATGCTCTTCGATACCCATTTCATCTTGTAAATCAATGTACTCTTGCTCGCCCTCTGTGATCTCTTTTTCTGCTATTTTTTCATGCTTTTTCATTGGCCCAATATCGAGCTTAAAAATAATAACTGCAAATACCATTAATAATGTAAAAATGGCATAAAAGTTCATGGGAATTAACGCAACATAAGCGCCGAGTGGAGAGTATTCAGTCATACCGTGGCTAATTAAAATGCCACTGATAATCGTCATGATGTAAGCGCCCCAACTTGAAACTGGCATTAAGATACACATAGGTGCAGCTGTTGAATCAAGAATATAAGCCAACTTAGCGCGGGAGACATTAAAACGGTCAGTCACTGGTCGTGAAATAGAACCTACCGCTAAGCTATTAAAGTAATCATCAATAAAGATAAACACACCAAGAAAAGCCGCTAATAACGAAGCACCACGTTTATCTTTAATATGGTCAAGCGCCCAATCAGCAAAAGCACGCGTACCGCCTGAAAGTGTTAACACTGCCGTCATCATTCCTAATAACAATAGGAAAGCAACAATGCTCATATTCCAAGTATTTAAACCGCCGTCTTCAACGACAACACCTTTAACAGTTGAGTAGATATACGTGCCAGCATCAACTACTGAATAGTTAGCGAGCAGTAAAGCACCTAAAATAATACCTAGCCCGAGTGACAATAAAACTCGACGAGTAAGAATAGCTAAACCCAGTGCAAGGACTGCGGGTAAGATCGACAGCGTAGACGCTGAATAATCGATTAAAGACATGAATCTTTCCTTTGTTCTACATTTGAAAATCAACGGTAGCAATACTGCAGACTTTCAAATGCTTTTGATATGAGCGGTACAAAGTACCGAATTTCAGGGAAGCGGATTTTATCCTACTTTTAAAACAAAAAAACCCCCTACTCTAAAAAGAGAGGGGGTTTATTAAACCTAAATATCTATGGTTAAGCTAGGTAGCGACTATATCGCCTAACAAACAACCAACAATTATTTTTTAGTTACTTTAATCAGCCATCATTAATGAATCATTGATACATTCAAGATTAGATTGACCCATCAAGTATGTATCGATTGCGCGTGAAGCTTCACGGCCTTCATTAATACAACGTACAATCAGAGACTGACCAGTACGCATATCACCAGCAGCAAATACGCCAGCTTGAGTGGTTTGGTAATCGTCAGTTTTAACGTTACCGCGCTCATCTAAGCCAATTGATAACTGTGCTAACACACCCGTTGGTTCTGGGTGTAAGAAACCCATTGCCAAGAAGGCTTTAGTACAAGGAATTGAACGTACAGAACCTTCAATTTCTTTAAAGTTAGGACGCTGACCCGGTGCTGCTTCTTCCCATTCGATATCTGCAACCACTAACTCTTTAACGTTTCCGTTTTCATCACCGATGAATTCTTTTGTTAGGATTGACCAATGACGATCCACACCTTCTTCGTGAGAAGTGGTTGTTTTCAAGATCATTGGGTACGAAGGCCAAGGCATGTTAACCGTACGTTTTTCAGGTGGAATCGGCATGATTTCCACTTGTGTTACTGACGCGGCTTTATGACGGTTAGATGTACCAACACAGTCAGAACCCGTATCACCACCACCGATAACCACAACATGGTCATCAGATGCATGAATTTCTTCAGTCTTAAGATCCATTCCGTTTGCACGGCGGTTATTTTGACCTAGGAATTCCATCGCAAAATGAACACCTTTTAAATCACGGCCAGGGATTGGTAAGTCACGAGGAACCGTAGAACCACCTGTTAATAACACCACATCAAATTGCTTACGCAAATCGTTAGCGTCAAAATCAACACCGATATGGGCATTCACTACCATTTTAATACCAGCTGCTTCCATTACCGCAATCTTACGATCGATAATGTCCATACCTAGTTTAAAGTCAGGAATACCGAAACGTATTAAGCCACCTACTTTCTCATCACGTTCATAAACAGTCACAGTGTGACCTGCTGAGTTTAATTGCTCAGCAGCGGCAAGACCTGCAGGACCAGAACCGATGATCGCCACTGTTTTGCCAGTACGCGATGTTGGTGTCTTAGGTTTTACGTAACCATTTTCGTAGGCTTTTTCTACGATGGTTTTTTCGATATTACAAATCGTAATCGGGTCTTGGTTGATACCTAGTACACACGAGCTTTCACAAGGTGCAGGACAAACACGACCAGTAAACTCAGGGAAGTTATTAGTTGAGCTTAGGATATCCCAAGCTTCTAACCAGCTTTCACGGTAAACCGCATCATTGAATTCAGGAATGATGTTACCAATCGGACAGCCGTTGTGACAGAAAGGTACACCACAGTCCATACAACGAGATGCTTGGTCATTGACTTTCTTACCAAACACATCATTTTGTACAAACTCTTTATTATCTTTTAGGCGATCTTCAACCGATACTTTCGGTGGCAATTCACGACCTAATTCTAAAAATCCAGTAGGCTTCCCCATTATGCTTCTCCTTTTGCTCGAGCTGCTAATACCGCTTTATAATCACGAGGCATAACTTTAACAACTTTAGCTAAGCTTGCTTCAACATCGGCTAAGAACGCTGCCGCTAAGTTAGACTCTGTTAGCTCTAAATGTTTAGTTACTTTTGCAATTAATAAGTCTTTGTCTTTTTGTTCTAGTGGATCTAAATCAACTAGTTCCATATTACAGTTAGCTGCAAATGTATCATCTTGGTCCCAAATATAAGCAACACCGCCACTCATACCCGCCGCAAAGTTACGACCTGTTGAACCTAAGTTAATCATAATACCGCCAGTCATGTATTCACAACCGTGGTCACCGATACCTTCAACGATAACTTCTGCACCCGAGTTACGTACACAGAAACGTTCGCCGGCCATACCATTAATGTATGACTGACCAGACGTTGCACCGTAGAAACATACGTTACCCACGATGATGTTATCTTTAGACACTAATGTTGAATCGCGGTAAGGATACACAACAATTTGACCACCAGATAAACCTTTACCCCAGTAATCGTTCGCGTCGCCTTCAACTGTAAACTCAACACCTTTTGCTAGGAAACAACCAAATGATTGACCTGCAGAACCGGTGAATTTAACTTGCATCGGGTTTGGTAAACCTTCGTCGTTATACACTTTAGATATTTCGTTAGACAACATGGTGCCACATGAACGGTCGATATTAGTAATCGGGAATTCACCAGTTACCGCTTCGCCTTTTTCAAGTGCAGGTTGTGCTAGTTCAATTAGTTTTCTGTCTAATACTGCTTCAAGGTTATGATTCTGAGTTGTTTGGTTAAACATCCCGTCTTCAGCTTTAGCTTCTTGCTTAAACAATATAGTGCTCAAGTCTAAGTTTTTGTATTTCCAGTGGCTTACATTATCACGTACTTTCAGGTTCTGCGTTTGACCGACCATTTCAGTGATCGTCGCGTAACCTAGTTTAGCCATGTTTTCACGCATGCCTTCAACCATGTAACCGAAGAAAGTAACAACATCATCTACACGACCGTCAAAACGCTCACGTAATGTTTTGTTTTGTGTTGCGATACCAACAGGACATGTATTCAAGTGACACTTACGCATCATGATACAACCTTCAACAACCAATGCAGCTGTTGCAACGCCCCATTCTTCAGAACCGAGTAATGCAGCAATTGTTAAGTCGCGCGGTGTTTTCATCTGACCATCAGCTTGTAACACAACACGGTTACGTAAACCGTTTTTCATTAGCGTTTGATGTGCTTCAGATAGACCTAGTTCCCATGGTAAACCCGCATGACGAATAGATGATAATGGTGAAGCACCTGTACCGCCGTCAAAACCAGCAATCAAGATAACGTCAGCTTTTGCTTTAGCAACACCTGATGCGATTGTACCTACACCCGCTTCTGATACTAATTTAACGTTAACACGGCCTTCGCGGTTAGCATTTTTCAAATCGTAGATAAGCTGCGCTAAATCTTCGATTGAGTAAATGTCATGATGCGGTGGCGGTGAAATGAGACCTACGCCTGGCGTCGAGTGACGAGTGCGACCAATCCAGTCATCAACTTTGTGACCTGGTAATTGACCACCCTCACCTGGTTTAGCGCCCTGAGCCATTTTAATTTGGATTTCAGCAGCATTTGTTAGGTAATACGATGTAACACCAAAACGACCTGATGCAACTTGCTTGATAGCAGAACGTTCCCAATCACCATTTTCTTTTGGTTTGAAACGGATTGGATCTTCACCACCTTCACCAGAGTTTGACTTAGCGCCAATTCGGTTCATTGCAATCGCTAACGTTGAGTGAGCTTCATGAGAGATAGAACCGAAGCTCATCGCACCTGTAGCAAAACGCTTAAGGATGTTTTCAGCTGGCTCTACTTCATCAATTGAAATTGGGCCTGATGCTTTAGGTACAAATTCAAACTGACTACGTAACGTTGCAGCGTCATCACCTTGTTGGTCAACGGTGTCAGCATACTGTTTAAACTGAGAATAATTTTTATTACGCGTTGATTCTTGTAGTAATGAAATCGTTGTTGGGTTAAATAAATGCTTTTCACCACGTTGTTTCCATTGGTAAACACCACCCACGTCTAAACGCTGTGATGGAACCGCACGTAACGGGTAAGCAAAACGATGACGTACTAAAATTTCGTGTGCAATGTCATCAATTGATAGACCTTGAATACGCGTCACAGTCCCTTTGAAGTAATCATCAACCACTGATTTACTAATACCTAGTGCTTCAAATATTTGTGCACCTTGGTAAGACTGGATAGTAGAGATACCCATTTTCGAGAAGATTTTTAATAAACCTGCATCGATAGCATCTTTGTACGATTTGAAGATATCACATACATCTTTGTCTGCAGGTAAACGATTCTTAGATTGTAAATCAACAATCATTTCTTCGATTAAGTAAGCATTAACTGCAGAAGCACCGTAACCGATAACTGTTGCGAAGTGATGTGTTTCACGTACGTCACCAGTTTCAACTACGATGTCACACATAGCACGTAGGCCACGTTTGATTAAGTAGTGATGTACCGCACCTGTTACCAACATAGCTGGAATTGGCGCGTGGTCAGACGTTGCATTACGGTCAGAAAGAATGATAATTGAGTAACCATCGTGAATCGCATCTTCTGCATAACGACAAATACGTGCTAATGCTTTCTTAAGCTTACCTTGCTCACCTGTTGCTAAAAAGAAGGTTTCTAATGTTTTAGCTTGTAGATGTTTGTCATCTAATGCATTAATTTTTTGTAATTCAGCATTACTTAATACTGGCGACTCAAGTTCAACTTTATGACAATGCTCTGGCGTTTCTGCCAATAAGTTTTTGTCTTTACCTAAATAAGTATTTAGCGACATCACCATACGCTCACGAATCGGATCGATTGGTGGGTTAGTTACTTGCGCAAATAATTGTTTAAAGTAATGAGATAAATGTTGAGATTGATGAGAAAGAACCGCTAACGGCCAATCCACACCCATTGCACCTAACGGCTCTTTACCGTCACGGAACATTGGTAAGATAATTTCATTGACTTCTTCAGACGTCACACCAAAAGCTTGTAAACGTTTTAATAACTTACCAGCATCTGGTTGGATATTACGTTCAAGCGCAGCAGGTTGATCTTCTAATTTAACAAGGTTGTTTGCTAACCAAGTTTCATAAGGTTTTCTTGCTGCAATACCGTCTTTTACTTCATCATCAGAAATAATGCGGCCTTGCTCAAGGTCAGCAACAAAGATACGACCTGGTTGTAAACGACCACGTAACTTAATGTTCTTAGGATCGATTTCAACAACACCTGATTCAGATGCCATCACTAGGAAGTCGTCGTTAGTCACAGTGTAACGAGATGGACGTAAACCATTACGGTCAAGCGTTGCACCTACTTGAACACCATCGGTGAAACAAACAGACGCTGGGCCATCCCAAGGTTCCATTAGGTTTGCATGGTATTGGTAGAATGCACGACGAGCTGGGTCCATCGTTTTATTTTCTTGCCAAGCTTCAGGAATCATCATCATTAATGCATGAGGAAGACTACGGCCAGAAAGAACGAGGAGCTCTAACGCCATATCAAAGCTTGCAGAGTCAGACATACCATCTGTACAGATTGGCATTAACATATCTAATTCAGAGCGAGTAAAGAATTCTGCTTCAAGCAGTGCTTCACGCGCTTTCATCCAGTTGATGTTACCGCGAACCGTATTGATTTCGCCATTGTGAGCAATGTAACGGAACGGTTGCGCTAAACGCCAGCGTGGGAATGTGTTTGTCGAAAAACGAGAATGAACTAAAGCTAACGCAGTTACCATGCTTGGGTTTTGTAAATCCAAGAAGTACTGAGGTACTTGTTCAGTTGTTAATTGACCTTTATATACGATTGTTTTGTATGAGAATGTATTAATGTAGAAGTTGTCTTCAATACCATTAACCGATTCTAAACAAATGCGCGTAGCATAGTTACGTAGGATAAATAATTTACGTTCTAATACAGCCGGGTCCATATCAGGGCCACCAGTCACGAACATATGTTCAAACTGAGGTTCACTGCTTAGGGGATCTGCACCAATCATTGAGTTATCTGTTGGAAGTACACGGTAACCAATTACTTCAAGACAAAGACGTTCAGCAGTTCGAGCTAAAATTTCACGACAATGGTCACGGTGATTCTCATCTTTAGGGAATAGGATTGTACCTACACCATACTGATCGAATTTAGGCAGAGAAATGCCTTCTTTTAATGCTTCCGTTACTAAAAACTCATGTGGTTTTTGTAAAAGAATACCCGCACCATCACCACTACATGGATCACAACCTTGACCACCACGGTGTTCCATACGCGCTAGCATATCTAAAGCTTGTGTCACGATTTTGTGAGATTTGCTGTTTTTAAGATGGGCTACGAAACCGATACCACAGGCATCGTGTTCCATTTCAGGCACATAAAGGCCTTGAGCGTTTTGCTCTTTATTAGTCATAAACATGTCCTTCTAGATAAAACAGTAAACATTTCTTATACTGTCAAATCTAATGTTTTCGAAGTGCTACACACGGCTTGTAATTGAATTACCAAAAACAAACAATTAATTTTTTACTTTTTTGTAAAGGAAACTACTTTTTTGGAGAAGCGCACTAAACAAAAACTCCCTTTTTTTTAAAAAATAAGGCGCATAATGATCCTACAAGCGTAGGGCTTATACATTATTTCTTCTAATAAAGCCTATAACACCGGCATAATTGAAGAGTATTCTATCTTTTTAGGCGAATAAAAGCCAATTTTTTTATTCATTAGCGCCAAAGGCTTATTACCTTCGTTTGATAAAAGAGTAAAAAAATCAAAAATCATAACGCACTGTAATTTAAGAAAAAAAATAATAAATAAGAATTAACAACTCAGATTTAGCATCCAATACGCTATTGTCAAAACAATATAAAATTTTAAAATGTGAATTTTTAGTTGATATATGTGAATATAAATTCACAGTTATTGTTGATAATCATTACCATTTAAAGTGTTTTTTTGTGTTCGTAAAAATAAATGCCACATGTAAACAAGCACTTATTAGTACAACAATAAAGCGGGGTTGGTTGTTCGTTATAGCTTAATGATATTAATCAGCAACCTGTTACTACATTTTATTCTGAAAAAACTAACCATTAAAACGTTATTACCATTATTTAGTAATAAGCGTAAAATACTTTTTTCCCATTAATAGCGATACGACTAAATATGAAATCTCACCCTTTTTTTCAAAAACCTGAAAGTTTATTACTAACAATGGCGTTTATTATGCCATTAGTGTTTTCTGTTTGGATGGTATTGCTTAATAACTTCGTGATAGAAAAAGCAGCGTTTACGGGTGTAGAGATTGGCATTTTACAAAGTTTACGTGAAATACCTGGTTTTTTAGCCTTTACCGTTATCTATGTTTTATTATTTATTAAAGAACAACGATTAGCCATTCTTTCACTTGGAATTACAGCCGTTGGTGTCGCTATCACCGGATTTTTCCCACAAGTGATGGGGTTATATTTAACAACAATGTTGATGTCGATTGGCTTTCATTACTTTGAAACGGTCAACCAATCATTAACACTACAATGGATAAAAAAATCAGAAACCCCACATTTTTTAGGTAAGATTTTATCCGTTAAAGCGATCGCCTCATTACTGGCTTATGCGAGTGTATGGATATTAATGGACTACTTTGCTGTTAGTTATGAAACGACTTATTTAATGTTTGGTGGTTTAGGGTTGGTATTAACCATTATGTTGGCTTCTGCATTTAAACAATTCCCTCCCCTCGTTGAGCAGAACAAAAAGTTTATTTTAAGAAAACGTTATTGGTTGTATTACGCACTGACTTTTTTCAGCGGTGCTCGTCGACAAATATTCGTCGTCTTTGCTGGCTTTTTAATGGTAGAAAAATTTCATTACAGTGTTGCTGAAATCAGTGCATTATTCTTGATTAATTATGTTTTCAATTGGTTATTTGCCGCTAAAATAGGAAAACTAATTGGTCACTTTGGTGAGCGCTCAGTACTATTATTCGAATACATAGGATTGATTATCTTGTTTATTGCTTATGGTTTGGTAGAAAACAGTACGGTAGCAGCGTCATTATATGTAATTGACCATCTATTTTTTGCATTAGCCATTGCGATTAAAACCTACTTCCAGAAAATAGCCAATCCTGAAGATATCGCAGCCACGGCTGGCATTAGCTTTTCAATTAATCATATTGCAGCGGTTGTGATCCCCGTCTTACTAGGATTAGTTTGGATAGCAAACCCATCATGGGTATTTTATTGTGGCGCTGGTTTTGCTGTTTGTTCATTAATATTGTCATTATTGATTCCTAAGAACCCTATGAAAGGTAATGAATTTTCATATCAAAAAAACTCTCAAGCTATAATTCAATAAGAAATAAAGAGCAGCCTTAGGTAAATAAAAAAAGGCTTTAATGACGAAGACGACTAGCTTAATACGGCACGATTTGTTGCTGCAAATTTAATTCTATTTTTTCCAGCTGATTTTGCATCGTACATTGCAATATCAGCGGACTTCATTAATTGGTCATACCGACACCCATTTTCAGGATATAAAGCAACACCTGCACTACCTGTAATAGTTAATTCAACACCATCATGCAATTCATATTTCAAAAATAAAACTTCAAATAGTGTTTGAAGCTTTAGTTCGACTTCCTTTCTATTTTCAATATCTTGAAATAAAATAACAAACTCATCACCACCTAATCGAGCAGGAATTATCAAAGGCAAGTTGTCTGTTAAATAATTAATTTGCTCATATTCACTATTAAACGAGAGAAAAGAAGCAAGACGTTTTCCAAATAAAAATAGCAACTCATCCCCTACTCTATGCCCATGCGTATCATTAACTGCTTTAAATCCATCAAAATCGATGAAAACTAAGGCCCCTTTTTGATTCGTTTTTAACATTTTATCTAACGCTTTATTAGATAGGCGATAAAAATAATTTCGATTAGGTAAGCCAGTAGTCGCATCAAAATAAGCTAGCTTTGATATTTCTTTTTTATTTCTTTCAATATTCTGCATCATATTAGCAAAAGACATTTTAAGCAGTTGAAGCTCTAGAGGGATGAGTTTTGATAGATTCCATTTTAAATTAACATTCGAGTTGCCTTGTTCAATCAACTTGATTGCTCTTAATAGGTTTTCTAATGGTTTAATTAAGATTAAAGAAACTGGTATAGTGATTAATAATGCTAAGCCAAGCCCTAACAACATGACAAAGATTGCAGTTTGATCAATGGCATCAGCTTTATTCTCTAGCTCTTTAATCGGCTGTGGAACCATTACTCCCCATTTGGCATTAGGGACTTGAGTATAACCCGCGATCATATCCCCTTTTAATGCGGGTGAATAAAACTCATCGACGCCCGTTTTACCTGCTAACATTTTTTTAATGGGACTAATTGCTATCATATTTTTTCTTTCTTGAATCCAAGAATCAAGAGGGTGAGCCAGCACATTTCCAGCTTGATCTACAATGGCTGCGTGCCCTTTTTGACCAAAAGCAACTCGTTTGCCCATTTGAACAATATAATCAGTTGAAAGGTAAGCTAATAGAATATTGTTATTTACTTTTTTGACCACAAGCAGAATAAGACCGCTATTATTAGTTTTATCTTCCGTCACTGTGGATATTTGGATAGTACCTTCTTTTAAGGTCTCTTTGGCCAGTAACACAATGTCATTTTTCACACTTTCAATACAATTTCCATTCGCGCTGAATAAACAACGTTGAACGATACCCTCATCATCTATAACAATGATTTCTTTAAATTTATAACTATTTAATAACTGCTTAAATTCTTTAGATTCTAATTGTTTTTGTGATTGGAAAGCTACAATCGAAAAAATACCTGTTACATCTTGATAGTAACGTTCAAAAGCAGCAGAAAGGTTTTTCGCTATAACTAAATGTTTTTCATTAACTTCTTTTACTTCTAACTCTAACGCTTTCGAATAAGGCCAGATCCAAAATAACGTCATAGGAATGATTACGATGATTGCAAAGGTGATAACAAGGAGATGCCTTAACTTCATTCTGTAATCCATTTATAAGTTTATAATATAATTTTAATGTTTATACTATGGTATTTCATTGTGAATAGCCAAACATAACCCAATGAAATTATTAGACTTAGTTATCAAAACAGGTAGAAAAATGGAAGAGTTCGCGCAAAATATTTATACCGTTTTATCTTTTTTAGATAAAGGAAAGTTAATCACTTATGGTCAACTAGCGAGCCAAGCTGGCTATCCTGCACATTCCCGCCATGTTGGAAAAATATTAGCAAGGTTACCTAAAGATACGCGCCTACCCTGGTTCAGAGTCGTCAATTCACAGGGGAAAATATCATTACAAGGTGATGCTTTAATACGTCAAAAAACCTTATTAGAAGCAGAAGATATTGAAGTGACTGCTGAAGGTAAAATCGTAAAGTTTAAGCAATACTTAGATTAAAATTGAGTTAAACCTAATTCAACACTAAAGTTCGATGTAAAAAAAGGCTTCCAATCACTGCTTTATAAACCATCAATCAAAAAAACGATTAGGCATGAAATAAAAAGAAGAAAACTTTTAAAAATACGAGAATAACTCCCCTTCAATATTCTGCTTATTCTTTTCTTCGTGTCCTTCGTGCAGCGCAGCGGCTTCGTGGTAAATCTATTTTAAAGTCAAAAGCGAGTTAACCACGAAGACACGAAGTAAAAGAAGAAAACCTTTAAAGATGTGTTCTTCTATTTATTGGTTTTCTTCGTGTCCTCTTTGAAGCGAAGCGGCTTCGTGGTAAATCTGTTTTAAAGTCAAAAGCGAGTTAACCACGAAGGCACGAAGGTAAAAGAAGAAAACCTTTAAAGATACGAAAGTAACTATCCTTCAATATTCTGCTTATTCTTTTCTTCGTGTCCTTCGTGCAGCGTAGCGGCTTCGTGGTGAACTGTTTTAAAGTCAAAAACGATTTAACCACGAAAGCACGCAGTGAAAAGAAGAAAACCTTTAAAAGTATGAGAATAATTACCTTTCACTATTTTCTGGTTGTTCTTTTCTTCGTGCTCTCTGTGTAGCGCAGCGGCTTCGTGGTGGCTTAGGTTTAAAAGTCAAAAGCAAGTTAACCACGAAGGCACGAAGGTAAAAGAAGACAACCTTAAAAATACCAGAATAACTACCCTTCAATATTCTGCTTATTCTTTTCTTCGTGTCCTTCGTGCAGCGCAGCGGCTTCGTGGTAAATCTGTTTTAAAGTCAAAAGCGAGTTAACCACGAAGGCTCGAAGTGAAAAGAAGAAAGCCTAAAAGCTAGGATTGATCTGTTCAAATATTCATTTATTGGGCTTTTCTTAGCGGTAAGAATATTCAGTAGATTTTATTATAAGCATAAAAAATCCGATGCTTTTTGAGCATCGGATTCTGATTTTTTACTTAAGCATAAACAACCAATAAATAAAGCTATTTGATATGTGGTGTATTGGTTGTTACGTGTAAGTTTTGTGCACGGTGACGTAATACATGGTCAAGCAACGTAATCGCCATTTGTGCTTCAGCAATCGGCACAGCACGAATACCAACACAAGGATCGTGACGACCTTTCGTGATCATCTCCGTTGCTTCGCCATCAGTTGTAATAGTACGACCCGGAATAGTTAAGCTTGATGTCGGTTTTAATGCAATAGACGCAATAATATCTTGCCCTGTTGATATACCACCTAATACACCACCAGCATGGTTTGATAAGAAACCTTCAGGGGTCATTTCATCACGATGCTCAGTACCTTTTTGATTAGCAACAGCAAAACCATCACCAATCTCGACACCTTTAACGGCATTAATGCTCATTAAAGAATGTGCTAATTCAGCATCTAAACGATCAAACACTGGCTCACCAAGTCCAACAGGTACGCCTGAAGCAACAACCGTTACTTTAGCGCCTACTGAATTACCTTCTTTAATCAAGGCTTTCATGTAATCTTCAAGGGCTGGAATTTTACTAACATCAGGGAAGAAGAATGGATTATTTTCCACTTCATTCCAATCAATCGTGTCAGGCGTGATATCACCTAATTGACTTAAATAACCACGAATTTCAACACCAAATTGCTCTTTTAGGTATTTTTTGGCAATAGCACCTGCCGCAACACGCATCGCCGTTTCACGTGCAGATGAACGACCGCCACCACGGTAATCACGGTGTCCGTACTTTTGATGATAGGTGTAATCAGCATGTCCTGGACGGAATAAATCTTTAATTGCTGAATAGTCTTTAGAACGTTGATCAGTATTTTCAATGATCAAACCAATGCTACAGCCTGTTGTTTTACCTTCGAACACGCCCGATAAGATCTTAACTTGATCTCCTTCTTGACGCATTGTCGTGTAACGTGACTGACCTGGACGACGACGGTCTAAATCGTGTTGTAAATCAGCTTCAGTGATTTCTAAGTTTGGTGGAATACCGTCAACAATACAGCCTAACGCCGCACCATGACTTTCACCAAAAGTTGTCACTTTAAAAACTTGACCAATACTGCTTCCTGCCATTTTTAAATTTCCTACTTCAGAATTTTTGATATTGAAAAGGGTTTTACTCATCCTTTTCAGTTAATTTGTTCTTTTAAGTTTCAATGCTTCATAGAATGAAACTTAACTTTATTCTTTTCTTAAAGGCTCTATTAGATTTTAATAGTATCAAGTTGCGCTTTAGTTAACACAAATACGCCATGTCCACCGATTGAAAACTCAATCCATTGGAATGGAATTTCAGGGTATGCAGCTTGTAAATGAACTTGTGAATTACCAACTTCAACAAATAACACACCTTCATCATTCAACATTGAGCTAGCTTGACGTAACATTTCTCTCACTAGATCCAGTCCGTCATTACCACATGCAAGGCCCAACTCTGGCTCATGTTTATATTCATCTGGTAAGTTTGCCATATCTTCCGCATCAACATAAGGCGGGTTAGACACAATTAGGTCGTATTTCTCATTTTCAATACCACTAAATAGGTCAGATTGAATTGGGAATACTTGTTGTGACACACCATGATTTTGAATATTGATATCGGCGACTTCTAACGCCTCTTCAGACAAATCAACCGCATCAACTTCTGCATCAGGGAAAGCATAAGCACAAGCAATGGCAATACAACCGCTACCAGTACATAAATCTAAAATACGTTTTGGTGGTGTTTTTACCCAAGGTTCAAATTTGGCTTCGATTAGTTCAGCAATAGGAGAACGAGGCACTAATGTCCGTTCATCAACATAAAACTCTAACCCTGCAAACCATGCACTATTAGTTAAATAAGGAACAGGAATACGTTGTTCAATACGAATCACAACTAATTCAACTAACATTTGACGCTCACGTTTGGTTAAACGTGATTGTAAAATCATAATATTACTTTGTAACTCAAGGTTCAGTGAAGGCAATATCAATTGCACTGCTTCATCCCAAGCATTATCAGTGCCGTGGCCAAAAAATAACCCTGCACGATTAAACTCAGTCACCGCCCAACGTACCACATCTTGAATCGTGACTAACTCGTCAATCGCTTCATCACTAAAAATCGTATCCAATTTATTCTCCACTTAGGGTAAACTTCGCACATTCAACTACCTAGCTTTGGAAAAACCATGACCGATAAAACTAAAGATGATGATTTTTCGCTGTTTAGCGCAGAATTTGCTGGTATCAAAAAATTGCAACAGGATACCATAAAACTGCCACCGAGAAACATCAAGAATAAATCGGTCATTAAAGAAAAACGTGAACAAAACTTTGAGCAAAGCCACTTCTCAGATGCATACGAACCGCACTTACCCGAAGATGGCCCTGTACGTTATAGCCGAAGCGATGCACAAAAATACTTAGTTAAGCAATTACGCCGCGGTGATTTCACTCCAGAGATCATTCTAGATTTACATGGTTTAACCCAACAAGAAGCAAAAAATGAGCTTGCTGCATTGATTAGTTGTTGCAAAAAAGAAGGCTTATATTGCTGTAGTGTTATTCACGGAATGGGTAAACATATATTAAAAAAACAAGTGCCTTTATGGTTAGCGCAACATCCTGACATTTTAGCATTTCATCAAGCACCACTTGAGTTCGGTGGACAAGGTGCATTATCGGTATTAGTTGAATTGGCTGATTGGCAAATGAAAGAAGAGAGAAAACGTTAAGATTATTGATATGGATATGGATCTTAGCTCGTTTATTTTATAGCTTAAACTTTATTACTGATTAAAGGCAATACTTGAGGCGAATGATTCTTCTCCTTATTTTAGTAGGTTAGTTTGGAATGCTAACATCCAGTAACAAACGATCAGTTTCTTTCTTGACGACGCTATAACATTCACAACTTAAATTTTCGAGCTTCTGTCTATCTAAAACAATAATGTGTCCACGATGATAATTAATCACGCCTAGCTTATGTAATTTTCCAGCAGCCTCCGTAACACCTTCTCGACGCACACCTAACATATTCGCAATAAGATCTTGCGTCATCTCAATTTTATTATCGGGTAGGCGATCAAGTGATAACAGAAGTAAACGGCATAATTGCTGCTTAATAGTATGGTAACGATTGCATACCGCCGTCTGTGATATTTGAGTAATAATAGCTTGTGCATAACGAAGCATCAATGATAAAAAATTTCCATGGCGCTTAAATTCTTCCATAAAATAATAGCCATTTATGCGATAAGCATATCCTGCACTTTTTACCACGGCTCTGCTAACAGTACTTTCACCTCCCATGAACAAAGCAGTGCCAATAACCCCTTCGTTCCCCACTATCGATATTTCTGCGGATGAACCAGATTCCATGACATAAGATAAAGAGATGATCGCATCAACGGGAAAGTACACATGAAGAAGTTTACTCCCTGACTCATAAATTACATCGTTTAATTCTAATTTCACTAATGCTAAAAAAGGAAATAGGCGCTCATATTCAGTAATAAGTAAGGCAGATAACAAATGATTTTTTAAAGGTGTAATGATATTCGAAGAGATATTCGAAGAGATATTGTGGTCTGATATGATTGACATAGTGATGGTGCCTCTTTAATAAACGCAGTAAGGTTGATTAACCTTACGTGCCTTATGCTAGAGACCCAACATACTCTTTTATCCGAACAAAAATCAACCTTGTAGACAGTTCAACTGCAATAAGTTTACGCCAAATCAAAATATATGATTAACGATCCTTTAATTTGCGGAATGTCCAACACGTTATTGAAAAAACCTAAAAATAAAAAACCTTTTTCAACCAAGGAGAGTAAGTGTGCCGCCTCAGCATTCATTCATACTAAGGCGGCTAACAAGCAAGCGCTCACTTTTTAGAACCTATATTTCCATAAAGTTTCTTACGGGAGCATTTTTAAGTAACCCCATAATCGATAATTGATTATTCATCTTAGCGACATCAATAAGATAATTTTTTTCAGGCTCACGCATAGATAACCCAGATAACATTTTTTTTACTGACGACGTTTCACCTTTTTCTATACTCATTTCCAATTGCATAAAGTTAGCTGGGCCCAGTTTGTTTTGATTTGAGATATTCATTTCCATCAGTTTTCTCCGAAAATTGAGTTTGAATTTAAAAATAATAAATACGTTAGTTATTAGATTATCTTTTTCTGTTCATCCATCTCTTTAATACACGTTTTCCGCTCCATTAATATTCAAAGCAAAGACTTAACGGTTTTTATCTACCTGATTTTAATACTGTATTCCACAGACCAAGATGCCTCTAATGACGTGACTATATCCTAAGATAAATGATTCGTCGGTGCGGTGGCACACATTATTTTTGAGGAAGATTGAGCCTGAGAGAGTAAGTTGTAGGCAACCATTCGTTGGTCGTAATAAAATCATTTTTAATAGTAAAAACTGATGGTTGCTCCATATTTTTTACGTTATGAGTTTAAATTAATAGCTGTTCGGTTCCATGAGATAAAGAGACTTGTGATAAGTGTGATCGAGCTATAACAAACTACCTCACCTCCAAATGCAAAATGTAAGCATTTTTAAAAGAAGTGTGTGAATAATCATCAGTAAAGTTTATGTCTGTCCAGTACTTCTGCAGTACTTCTGCAGTACTTCTGTTTTTTGCTTTAACAAATTCAATCATGCGTATTATCGAATACTTATAATGTTATCGAATACTTATAAGATCATTGATCACTTTTAATATTGTTATAGATTTTAAATATGTCGAGTTGTTCAGCTGAAACGGGACGTTGGAAAAAATAACCTTGTGAAAAATCGCACTGCTGTTGCTTCAGAATATTCAAGTTACTTTGAGTTTCTACCCCTTCTGCAATAATTTTCATGTCTAGTTGCTTGCCCATGGCAATAATAGTTGAGGCGATCGTATCGTAATTACTGACGAAGCTTTTATCGATTTTTAGTACATCAAAAGGAAGTTGTCTTAAATAACTCAAACAAGAATAACCCGTTCCAAAATCATCCATTAACAACCGAACACCCATCTCAGAAAGCTCATTTAGTGTTTTCAAAAAAACATCATTATCAGAAACCGTCATACTTTCTGTAATTTCGAGATCTAAACACTGTGGTGGAATATCAAATTCAGCCAGTATTTTTTGAACTAACTTAGGAAAGTTTGGGTTGAATAACTGGTAAGGTGATACGTTCACTGCAATATTTAACTTACTAGCTCCGCTCTCTCGCCATAACTTATTCTGTTGGCAAGCATTCCTTAATACCCATTCTCCTATCTCCATAATCTGCCCTGAATACTCAGCAATAGGAATAAAAATATCAGGAGAAATTATCGTTTCTTCGTTTAGCTGCCAACGTAGTAAAGCTTCTGTGCCTTGAGTGGCAAAATTATTTAAATTAACGACAGGCTGATACACAATATTCAGTTGGTCTTTCTCGATAGCTGTCCGTAATTGTGATTCATAAGATAAACGACGTGTATGATCTTTACTAAAGATATCTTGATAAAATAGATACTGATTTTTACCCTCTTTTTTAGCTTTATACATTGCCGTATCAGCAAATTTAACGAGACTCTCGGCATCTTTTGCATTCTTTGGATAAGTTGAAATACCAATGCTTGCAGTAACATAGATCTCTGTATTATCTAAAGAAATAGGGTCAGCAATCACCTTGATCAGTTTTTCAGCAATGTCTCTAACTTTATTACTATTAGCAGTAGAGAAATTGATAATAGCGACAAATTCATCACCTCCAAACCTGAATACAGAATCATTATCTCTGATCGTATTACCTAACCGACTAGCTATAATATTCAATAACTTGTCACCTTGAGCATGCCCTTTTGTATCATTCACATCTTTAAAGCGGTCTAGGTCAATAAAGAAAACTGCAAACTTATCATTATCGGGCATCAAAATATTTTTATTGATTGCTTTGTCTAACGCATTTCGATTAGGCAACCCAGTTAAGGTGTCTTTATGAGCAAGCTGTTTATTTTTTTCTTCGCTAATAACGAGTTTATCTTTTGTTTCTTGCATTCTTTTAACGACTGTTCTAATAGCTTTAGTAATAGTAAATGCCATTAGAAAAAGAACAATCGATAATATAACGGTCATCATCGTTGAGGTTTTGACAATAAAGTTACTGAGTTTATTGACCGGTCCAATAAACTCGATAGAGTTAAGTCTAAATTTTTTATAACCTACATTAAGCTCCATTTTCATTACAGATTGCGAGATCAAGCCCTGCTCAAACAACTGAATACTGTCTAACAAATCATCAGCTATTTTAATATCCTTTTTACAAATGCCGATGATACTTTCAGCATTAATCATTCTCATCAAAAGGTGGTCAATCCTGCTAGGCAATGCAACGCAAGCTTCAGGCTGATCTTGAATTTTTTTTATAACGTTTTTAAGAACGTTAGTGTCTGGAACGGTGTTAGGATAACGGGCAATGAGGTCATTGAGTTCGATGATGTAATTAAAGTGTTGGCTATTAAGTTGATGGAATCTTGCAGCATCTGAAATTTTAAAGGCGCAGGCTACAACAATGAGAGAAAATAGTGAAATAAGCAGCATTAGAATCGTGAGTTGTTTGTTGATTGTCATTCAAAATCCATTGGTTATTTCAAGTTATTTCAATACTCAGTGGGTTTATCAATGTTACCCAAAGTATGATGGTGTCAGCTCAGTTTAGAGGCTAGTTTAGGACAACATCATAAAATGACAAATATTAAATATCCCTCTTCAATACAATATAATTTATGCGACGCAGTTCGGATAAAGCCATCTAACTAAACAGACTAGTTATTGACAGGTTATTTGGTACACAAGCACACCTAAACATTGTTATTAACTAATTTAGTAGTCTAAAATGGTTAATATAAAACTTCATCTATACATTAAAAAGCGGCTCGCTGATCAGCTTTCTAATTTTGTATATGAGTAGTAACAGGCATACATAAATGTTAATTAAGTGGTATTAAATTATCTGAGGCATAACTTAGGACACAAGAGCAATAATATAAAGTTTATTCACTCTCTCAATATTAATGTTGATTTACTTAGACGTAATTAAAATAATTAAAATAATTAAAATAATTTAGTTTCTCTATACTTAGCAAAAAAATTCCATGGCCTAATCGTCAGCGATAAGCTTCAATCCCTTAATAAAACCCAATAATTGAAATCAAATAATAGAACATGGCTCCCTGATAACAGAGCATGACAAAAGCACACTCACTTCAACTAAGTAGTTAATAATGTTGTTTCAAAAAATGAATAATATCTTGAGACTCATATAACCATTGATCGCGTTTACCCTTTTCTGTCATCAGTAAACAAGGTACTTGTACTTTACCGCCCCCCGCCATGAGCTCTTTTCTTAACTTATCATGCACATCCAAATCTTTATAAGTAACACCAATGTGGCGACTCTGAATAACTTTAATCACTCGTTTACAGTATGGACAGTGCCCCATATGATAAAGGGTTAATTTCATAAAAATGCCTCTCTTAATTATGCTGGTAAATAATTGCATTGATAAATAATTGTATTGGTAAATAATTGTGTTGGTAAATATTTTTCTTGTCACATAATAGTACAGCTACATAATGTTTATCGATAAACATCCATTTTAAAATGCTAAATAATCACTATCCCCGTTACCAACCAAGATGCACTATTCAGTTGCTAATGCCGACACCAGACAAGACGTAACATGATAACAATGGTGATTCCTTATCCAAGGTTACAACGCAGCATTAGTTTTCGAGTTTTCGATCCGTAGGGCAAATACTGAAGTAATCCCCTTCGTTGTTAGAAAGTGTCGATGTAACCCGTTAGATCTTTACCTTTATGCCTAGAATCTGTTTACCTTACGACTTGTTGATTTTTGCATCTTGAATGGTGACGGGTATATATTAACGTCATGATTTTACTCACTCCCTTCCTGTTTAAGGAGATAGTCTTTTAATAGGTTGGTATTACGTGTATTTGCTTTAAAAAAGGCGTCGAACACATCACCAACCAATGGAATCAAACCACCTAAAAAATCAATTAACATATTACCTATCATTTTCAGCTTGATACGTTTACTCACTCCCATCCGTTGTGCTTCTAGCAAGACATAACTTGATAAAATAAATCCAGCAGCATCACCAACAACAGGCACTACCCCTATAATAGCGTCGACCCCAATATTAAATTGAGTAAAAGGAATACGAATACTACTATCAGTCATTTTACTAAAGCGCTCAAGACGCCTTATTGCAGCGTGTGTTTTTTGTTGAGAGCGTTTTATATCTTCTGTTTGTGCTTTATTTGACATCGTTTATTACCCGTTTAATAAAATATATATACCCGTTAGCTTGAAAACCAACTTTACGTTGCAACCTTCAATAAGGGCCCCTCATTGTCATCGTGTTGCGCCTTGATTAAAGCCCAAGGTGACGACTGAACCAAACACCTTGAACGGTAACGCGCATAAATGAACTTTATATTTACTTTCAATAACATCAGCGGAATATACCTCTTTATAAATAACAACTTTGATGCCTTAAAGTAATAATGTAGGATAACTTATCAATTATTATCTGATATTAGCTAGTTTGTGAGCTCAAGGATGAAGTTAACAATAGATCGACTATAAATGGATCTATAACCAAAGAGAAAGATAATGCAATCGACAATGACGGACGACAATATTGCAACAACCTCAGTAAGAAAACTAAAATGGCGTTATACAATCGCCTTATCAGTTATTGCTATTTTAATTGTCATCTCACAACTCACTATGCAATCTTTATTAGCAGCGCAACAATACGACTCAAATGTCATTAATATTGCTGGTAGGCAACGAATGCTAAGCCAAAAAATAACAAAATTAAGTTATTACATCTTAACAGCAGAATCTGAGCAAAAAGCATCACTCTCTCGGGTCGAGCTTGATCAGACAAAGACGTTATGGGAAAAGTCTCATTTAGGGTTATTAAATGGAAATGAAAGCTTAAATTTACCCGGAGATAATAGCCAACCGATAAAAGAGTTATTTACGCAAATAACCCCGCACTTTAAGACCATCCTAAACTCATCAAATATTATAATAAGTACCACCGACTCAACTCAGCTAAAAAAACACATAAAAAATATCACCCTGAATGAAAATGAATTTTTAACGATTATGAATAAAATCGTATTTCAGTATGCAAAAGAAGCGAATGCTAAAGTCACCTCGGCAGAAAGAATTGAAATAATATTAATGGTAGCAACCTTGATAATACTTCTTTTAGAGTTTTTATTTATTTTCACGCCTGCTGCACATAGCCTACGAAAAAGCCTCAATACATTAACTAAAAATAAACACGATCTAGAGAACCTATTCGCCGCAAGTCCTATTTCAATGTTATTAGTTGATCCTACTGATTTATCAATAGTACAAGTCAATGAAAAGGCCATCTCATTAATTGGAGACCCTTTTGGCCAAACACAAAAAGCACATTTAGAGGAATATTTAGATGTCAGTTTTGAAAATAACAAAGTCTTCATTGAAAAGCTTAAAAATGGTTCGAACCTCAATGAATATGAAATTGTTATTTTGAATACACAAGGCAGCGTTAACGAAACACTGATATCAGTACGCAGTATTATTTTTAATGGAAAACCAACGGCGGTGATTGGTATAACCAACATTAGCGAGCTTAAAAAAGCACAACAAGAGCTTTTTCATTACGCTTCTTTTGATGATATGACCGGGTTATTAAATCGTCGGACAGGGTTAATTTTCTTGAACAAAGAGATGCAAAAAGTTGATGTAAACCACAGCACTTTATCGGTCTGCTTTATTGATATAGACGGTTTAAAATATGTAAATGATAAGTTCGGTCATGCAGAAGGAGATTGGTTAATACAAACGGCCTCGAATGCACTTAACGATATTATCAGAAGTGGCGACGCGGCGATTAGATTGGGAGGAGATGAACTATTATTAGTATTAAGCCAATGCTCAATCGAGCAAGCTGAGCAAGTGATCGCCAGAGTAGAAATAGCGTTAGAAAACGCAAGCGCCTCAGATAACAAACCATTCTCTTTAAACTTTAGTTACGGAATAACCACCTACACGAGTAATAGAAATATTACATCAGACGAACTAATTACAGAGTCAGATGAAATAATGTATCACGCTAAAAAGGCTAAAAAGAAAAATAAGGTGCATTGCTCAACGACAAAACCAGCGTTAACTCCTTCGTATTAGCTCATTATGAAGGTATTAAGGTATTAAGTTATTAAGTTATTAAGTTACTGGCTATAAAAAGCCTCATATACTGAATCGAGGCTTTAAAAATAACAACTAGTACAAGTTATCCAACAAGTGATTGTCGAATTACTTCACATCACTTTCATTAATAACGCCTTTTAATGCCAAGGTGCCATTAATAGCAGCGGGGAATCCACAATAAATACTCATCAAAATCATTATTTCTCTTATTTCTGCCTGGCTAACCCCTATATTTAAAGCCGCTTTAATATGAAACTTAAGCTGTGGTGTTGCCGTTCCCATGGCCGTTAACGCAGCAATAGTCGCCATTTCTCTGTGCTTAATATCTAAAGCAGGTCTTGAGAAAATATCAGAAAAACCATATTCAATGACCAACCTAGCGAGATCAGGTGAAATGTCTTTAAACGTAGATTCTAGGTTTTCAACTTGATTAGCGTGCAACGTATTGAGAGTTTGTGCTCCTAGCGCATAACGGGAAACACCTTTAGGCGTAGAAGAAGAATGCATAACCCCTGCTTCATCTTGCTTGCCTTCGAGTTTACGCTCTGCCACCACGTCTTTTAAGGCTAACATACCATTAATCGCACTTGGGAAGCCTGCATAGCTAGACATTTGTAATATTACTTCTTGGATTTCAGCAATATTAGCGCCTACGTTCAATGCGCCGTGAATATGTACTTTTAATTGCGGTGCTGCATTTCCCATCGCAGTTAGTGCAGCCACTACGGTTAGCTCTTTCGACTTAAGTACCAACTCAGTTCGGTTATAAACATCACCAAATCCATATTCGATAATATATTTGACTAAGTCTGGCGAGCAATCAATTAAGCTCTCAACGACCTTTTCACCGGCCTCTTTATCAATGATTTTTAAATTTTTTAATCCTGTTTCATAACGTTCATTTAAAGTAGTCATATTAGCCTCTATTCATTAATGCGATGAACAACAGCGTAATCCTTAGAGTAAGCTCTAAGTCAACCCTTTAATTTTTATTAATAACGTTTTCATAGTAGATAATTTTTTCTTTTATCTTTTTAAGGTGTAACGCTTCTAAGACTATTTTCTCTTCTAAGAGCACAGCATGATCTTGCAACAACTGTTTTCTCTGCTCTGCGGTAGATTCTCCTTGCTCTCTTAAATCGGCGTAAAGCTTTATATTATCTAGCGGCATGCCCATCTCTTTTAAGCGTTTAACAAATTGAATCCAATCGATATCCTTTGAAGTAAAAAAACGGTGTCCATTGGCATTTCTTGCAATGTGCTTTAACACCCCAATTTTTTCATAATAGCGAATAGTATGCGCAGATATGTTTGTTAAAGTTGAAAAGCGTTGAATATTGATAAGGCCTCCTAAGCAGGTAATACGTTGAAATGAGGAAGTAATGGTTGGCAATTTAATTTTAAGGATGCCAAGTATTTACTGCATGTAAAAAACTACATGACTAAAAGATAGAACAGAAAATATTAGTCGCCAAAGTTTATGACTGTCCATTACTTTCTATTTCTATATGAGAAAGAAATTATTGGACATATATGGTCACTCTTTCAGTTTTTTATCTTAGTACTGTAAAAAAGAAAGCTTATATTGCTGTAGTGTTATTCACGGAATGGTAAACGAATATTAAAAGACAAGTACCGTTATGGTTAGCGCCACATCCTGATATTTTAGTATTTCATCAAGCACCGCTTGAATTCGGTGGACAAGGTACATTATCAATATTAGTTGACTGGCAAATGAAAGAAGATAAAAAGTGCTAAGGTTATGGTCGTTAGCGTTTTATTTTATAGCTTAAGCTTTATTGCTGGTTAGAGGCAAAAGGCAAGACTTGACCCGATTGATTCTCTTTGTTATGAAACTACACTTTTGTATAGTCGGGATGAGTTTTAACTAAAGCAATAAAATGCAAATCAACTTTATTTAATACTAAGTTCTTCAATATTGTAGTAATAGTCTCAATTGATTTTGGCTTTACTCCGTTAACATTTGCAGAAAGTTCACCATGACCAAACACATGCCTAATACAAGACAACAACCTAGTTGGGTTGTAGTCGTTACCAGCTAAAAAATCATTAACGTTGCTGGAATGCGCAGAATCTAAATTATTGCTAGCAGATATATAAGTGTAGAAACTGATCATATCCGTGCCAGTTGCATCTAATTGAACACGAAGATTACTTTTCTCCAATGTATCGTATTGCAGAAAAGCATATTTACCGCCAACACTTGATGGTAAAAGCTTATGATAGCTTTCAGCTACGCTCCATACAAAAAGAGATCTCATCAAAGCCTCATACCCAGACCTTGTATCAAGTGTAGAGTGGCTGATATCAATACCATTAAAATCTTTGGCTAATGCATAACGAGCAGCAAAACGATTAAGATCACCAATCGTCACACCTGCATTCAAATTATAATGTGTAAAACCACCGTATTTTTTGTGAATTTTACAAAATTTGTCCCATTCAAAAGGGTAACTTCTTGCCATACATGCCTCTTGCAAATTGGATGCTAAACATTAATGCAGTTTAGTTTCATAACGAGGCTGTAGAATTTCTCATTTTCAGCCTGTTTATTTTAAATAAAAATGACAGTAGCTTACATTTACTTGAGATTAAATAGATTATTTTGTTTTTATTAACTAATTGATTAAATTGAGTCAT
>NZ_CBRF02000043.1 GCF_000470315.2 Psychromonas sp. SP041 | reverse complement strand
TCAATGTCATTTCAGGAATAGTGGCCTATTGCGTAAAAAAACAAAAGCCACGTATTAAGATATCTAAAAGTGAATTAGAGATGATGGCAGTCTAATAAATGCTATTGCTTATCCAGAACTCAGGTTAGTTAGGTTTTTTCTTCATTTTTACAATAAGTTAAACCATATAAACAAATTAATTGTCATTAATTCTTAAACCCTTTTATTTAATTTTTAATAGTTACACATTCACTGCACATTATTTGCACATTGTTGTTATAGATTAGTTAAATATTATTATTATTATTAGAGGTTTAAGAAATGAAAAACAAGGAGAGTTTAAAAATAATATTAAGTATATTTTTAATACTTGGTTTATCAAGTTGTGGTGATTCTTCGTCTGATACGACAGATAGCACTACCGATACTGATGATACGAGTGTCGAAGAAAGTACTTCAACAGGAGATAATTCATCACCTGTTGTAGATGCGGGTGAAGATCAAACAGTCTCTGAAACAGAGACTGTAACATTAGATTTAACGGTTACTGATGACGACGACGTGACAGTGACGTGGTCTCAAACATCTGGTACTACAGTCACTTTGTCAGATACAAGTAGCTATAATCCTACTTTTACCGCACCTGATGTAGATGAAGAAAGTGAGTTAATTTTTCAGGTAAGCGTGGATGATGGTGAAAATGCTGTAGTAACAGATAATGTCAGTATCACTGTGTTAGATGACAGCGGTGAAGATTCTACATGGATTATTAATAATACTACTACCTCAGCGTATATTACCGATGATGATGGTGTTGGAGTGGTTGAAGATGTTCAATCAACGGAAACCGTAACCGTTGATGACGTAGAATATACTTATGTTTTAGCGAAAGGCATTCCTAAATACGATGTGACGATGACCTCTGATATGATTGACGCATTAGATGATCGCCCCAAAGCAGCCACAGATTTCGAGGATGGTTATACAACGGCAGCTGCTGGTGATATTGTCCTCTTTGGTCAAGATATTGGATATAACAGTAGCTCAGAGTATTGTGATGATACAGGCGGAGCTGGTTATTGGCCTCCAGGACCAAGTTGCCCACTTGAACAAAGTGTTGAAGCTTATTTACCTGTAATACCAACTGATATTTCAGATGATGGTGAGGTTTGTGAAATAGGGTTAAATACCGTTGGGCTGATGGTTAATGGTGTTGCTATCTTTAACTGGGGCGACGGTATGAGCTTCGGTACAGACCAATGGTATACTTTAGCGCCTGTAGCAGAGCAATATGATGTCGATATTTGTGGAGGACACGCAGCAAATGGTACATACCATCACCACTTCTATACTAGCTGTTTAGCGACATTATTAGATGATACGGGAGATGAGCATTCACCTATTTATGGTTTTGCTGCTGATGGGTATGCATTATATGGTCCTTATGAAAGTAATGGTGAATTAGCGATTAGTGGTTGGAAAACGCGTGACTATGGCGCTTCAGAATCTGAAGGTGGTTGTAATACTGAAGGGCAGCGTACATGTGTACTAGTTGATGAATACGATGTTGACGCTGGTGTGGTTGATGCCGATTCAGATGGTCCTGATATCGGTGAAGATGTTACAACATTATCAAGTAACACTATTGCCGCGGATGATGGGTATTATTACGAAGATTACTATTATGCCAAAGAGGAAGTCACTGGAGCGGTGCTAGATGAGCATAATGGTCATGATACTGGCGATGGCAAAGGCTATCATTATCATATTACCTTAACAGAAGATGATGATGGTACGTTATCGCCTTCTTTCCCTTATCAAATGGGGCCTAGATTTAAAGGCGAGCTTCCTGATAATTCATTTGCTTCTTGTAATACTGATAACGATACCGATAGTGACGTTAATTTAGGACCCGGTGCTGATGGTAGACCACCACAATAAACATTAACTTTTCTTTACCATTTGATTGTTAACAATATTTCAAACTAAAAAGGTGCTGTAATACAGCACCTTTTTTATTGTTAATCATCATTAAAACAATATGATTTCTAGCGGTAAAAAGCTTCTACAGTCCCTTTTTTAGTGACTAGTAGTGCATTGCCTCGGCGATCTAACGCTTTATGTGCTGCTACTTTTACCCAACCTTCACTAATACAATATTCTTCAACATCGAAACGTTCTTTACCATTAAAACGGATACCAACTTCGTATTCAAAAATTTCTGCTATATGGTGCGGGCTACGTGGGTTGCCTGAAAAGCGATCTGGTAGAGCTGGTTTCGATTTAGTGTCGTTCATGTTTGTTGCCTGTAGTAAATAAAAGTGGGTCATTGTAAGCAATATAATAAAAACGCTCAAGAAATCTATTTATAAATTTTAACCTAGACTTAACCTTAATTTATTTATAGTTATTAAAATATAACTAAGGCAGCACAAGCATGATTTATTTTGTTTGTATAAAGCAACTATTTTTTGATAGAAAAGTAGATCATATTAATGAATGTTGCCATCTAAAATTATGATTATTTGCACATAAAGGAAAATAAAATGAAATTTATCAATAGGAAAACGTGCTCTTTATTTGCAGGTTTTATGGGAATGGCAATCCCATTAAGTTCTGCTTTAGCGGATGTTAACATTCAGCGTATTAGTAAAAATGCTTTAATCAAAGCACCTGAAACTGTTGAATGTACATTAGAGAATGGTACCACAACGATGTGTGGAAAATTCGTTGTTAAATACCAACCAGATAATTTAGAAACAGGCCCTTTTTGTGCAACTACGGTGAAGGATGAAGGTGGTATTTGGAATTGGGATGGTGAGATGGCTGGCCTTTACCGAATTAATGAAAAGTTCTTAACCATGCTGAGTGAATTGGGATATCAATTTTATGATAAAGAGTCGGGTAAAGGGCATATTACAGATATTCGAACGACAAGGCCTATTGATAAAAACGCTTGTTTAGAAGCGTCTGTTGACAAAACCGTTGAAATTACTGTGTTATTACCTTTAACGCCAGTAAAAGCTGAGCAAAAAACTGACTTAGGTACTGTGGCAAAAGTCGGACTAGCGCTAGATGGCGTGCCTATATTTGCTGATGCACCATCTGTTTTAGAGACAGGGCACATGCCGGCTCTAGATACTTGTGGTGGGCATGTTGATCCTGGTGGTTGGTACCATTGGCATGCAACGGCGACTGATATTAAAACAGTATATGACCATGAGCATATTCAAGCTGATTGTGGATTAGAACAAAAAGCCAGTGCGATGTTTGCTTATGCATTTGATGGTTTTCCTATTTACGGCAGTGTTGATCAAAATGGTGTATTACCAACAGACTTAGATAGCTGTAACGGACACATAAGTGCAACGATAGATAATCCAGAAGGCGCTTATCATTATCATGCATCAACGACTTTCCCAAACCTTCCAAGTTGTTTAAGCGGTGTTGTTGCTAAAAATAACTTCTCTACGACAGCAGCGCAGGGCATTGGAGCTGAAAATAGTGGTAAGGGCGGAAACAGCGGACCAGGACCTGACTTTACAAAAGCGGCAGAAACGCTAGGTGTTTCATTACATAAATTTCAACATGCGATTATGGATAATGGAGGGCGAGATCTAGACATTTCAGCAGCAGCTAAAGACTTGGACGTGACAGAAACGGAACTGAAAGCGGTATTGCCGTCTCCTCCTGGCCAGTAAAGGTTACCATCTGATTACTTTCCTATAGTGAGAGTAAAATGACTTTGCAAAAGGCAAATCATGATTGATTTGCCTTTTTTATTAAACATTACTATTTATTAAATAATCGGTAAAGAATCGTCTGAACCAAGCAACCAAGCAACCAAGCAACCAAGCAACCAAGCAACCAAGCAACCAAGCAACCAAGCAACCAAGCAACCAACTAACCAAGCAACCAACTAACCAATCAACTAACCAACTAACCAACTAATCAACTAATCAATCAACCAAGCAACCAACTAACCAATCAACTAATCAACTAATCAATCAACCAACTAACCAATCATCACATTATCACATTATCAATGATCGATATTTAAATCTTTAGCTTGTTTAATATGATGACATCTATGCATATATAGCCGTTACCATTGAAGGTACAAAATTTAACGTTTGTCCTTTGGGTCGTTAGCTTGAAAACCAACTCTGCGTTGCAACCTTCGATAAGGACTAGGCATTGTCATCATGTTGCGCCTTGAATTTGGAGTCCAAGCTAAAGACTGAACAAAGCACCTTGAACGGTAACGGGTATACAACTCATTAAACTAATAGCCTAATACATTAAGCTTTTATTTGATTAAGTGCTGAAAATAATAATGAAAAGGGTATGTCTTTATCTTACGTTGCTCATTTATACTTACGTTGCCGCTACCAAAAAACTTCGGTCGTTAATCTTGCAAAAGAAAATAACTCAAGAGCAGTCAATATTTATTCCCATATATTTTAATTTCTAGAAACTAATACCCTTAAACTTAAAATGATTTTATCTAATAAGCACTTACAATAACTATATCTGATAGCCACTTACAATAAACACCTCAATTATCATATTAATAACCCCCTCAATAACCACATATTTTGTTACCTAATGCGAGAGAAGTCTGATTAATTTTATCAAAGTGATTAAAGTCACACTTTAGAGGTAGGTTGTTCACTAGACTGAATTCATTAAAGAATAAAAAATTTCAACTTTATCTGATTAATCAGTACGTTATAAATTTTTAGAATAATCACTATTTACTCGCCGATATGACAATATCAAACCAATATATGGAAATACGATGAAAGAAGTTCAGTTTAGGAATGTCGATAAGTTATTTATTAAAATGTCACTCAACGATAAATTTTGGGTTATTTTTGGACTGGTGCTTGTCTCTTTGAGTGGGCTATCTATCAATAGTTACCAGAACACGTTAAAACAAATAGAAACACAATCAATGACTGCTGTAGAACAAAGATTAACAGGAATAGTACAAGCATTAGAATCGACTAATCAGACAGATAAACTCTCGATGATGGGGGTTAAATTAACATCTCAGCAACAAGAGTCCCACCGACAAGGTGATCAAGTTACAGCGATTATTAAAACAAAATCACAACAATATGCTTCACTTATGCAATCAGTTACTTCTGAAGAGCAAGAGGAAAAGCAACAAACTTTGTCTTCATTAGCTTTATCTTTTATATGGATATTACCAATTGGATTTGTACTTTATTGGACAGCTACCTTCATTAGCGGTGCTTTATGGGTATTATGGGACACGACATTAAAAATCATAAAAGGAGACTTAACATCTCGTCTTGGTTTTATCGAAGGGCGTGATGAGTTTGGTACTATTGGCGCTTCGCTTGATAAAGCAATGGATACACTTTCTGAGCTGGTTGATACGGTTAAAGAAAATGCCTTAATGTTGCATAATACTTCATCTGAAATTGCTGACCATAGTAAACAAAGTGAACAACAAATTAATCAGCAATATACTTCATTGGACTCAGTGGCTACAGCAATGGAAGAAATGACGGCTTCGTCGTTAGAAGTGACTAATATTTCACAAGGCGCGTCAAAACATGTCGAACAAAACTCTGAGCATATTAAACAAAGTGATAATCGTGTTCAGTTAGTCATAAGTGAGATACAACAACTATCGAATTATATTGAAGAAACTTCTCACTCTGTGGCAACATTGAAAGTTAATGCAACACAAATTGATGAAGTGATCACAACAATCAATTCCATTTCCGATCAAACTAATTTGTTAGCTCTTAATGCGGCAATTGAAGCCGCTCGAGCTGGAGAAATGGGACGAGGTTTTGCTGTTGTTGCTGATGAAGTCAGGACGTTAGCAAGTCGTACTCAAGCGGCAACGGTTGAGATCCAATCAATGATCAGTAATTTACAATCTGAAACCAACAACATTGCAAATATTACTAACAATACTGTTGAACAAGCACAAACAAGTACTGCTTTGATAAAAGAAATTGGAACGGACATCAATTCAATAGCCGAATCCTCTCAAGCGGTTATCGAAATGACATTCCATATTGCAACTTCATCTGAAGAGCAGAGCTCTGTTGCAAATAACATTTCATCAGAACTAAGTGGAATTAGGGATCAATCTAATTCTATTCGCGAATTTGCACATCAATCATCACTAGGCACTAAAAACCTATCAAATGGTACAGAAAACTTAGGTAGAATTTTAGCGCATTATAGAACATCTTGATTTTCAATACTTATTTAGTAACGCGTATAATAAGCGCTTAAAGTCGAATTTTTACGCGTTATTAATTGGCTGGTGTTGTCCTTGCATAATCAGGGTAACCAATTAAGGATATTAAATAATACCAATTACGTTAAGTATGTAATCTAAATTTGGTGCGGAAAAAACAATTCAATTCGAGGCGTAAATTGCAGTAAATGGTGTTCCCTTTACAAAATTTACTGCAAAGCAATGAGTTGTTTTAGCAAGCAAAATAGATCATCTATTTATTGGCGTTGGTATAATAGGAAGCTATTTTGAACCATACAACAATGACATTTTTTGAGCGATTTGAAGCAGATATTTTATCTGCTAAAAAAACATTAACTATAAGAGATGAAGCGGAAAAACATTATCTGCCTGATAGCATTGTTCAGGTCTCAACCTATGAGGATAACCGCTGGTTTTGTTCATTAAAAATAAAGTCTGTCCAAGCTATTTTATTTAACGATTTATCAGAAAAGCATGCACAGCAAGAGAATATGAGTTTGTTAGAGCTTAAAAGGGTAATACAGGAAATCTACCCGGGGATTAAAGAGTTGTATGTTATTTATTATGAGTTATTAAAAGATTAAGGGATAAAAATTTAGAGCTGAAAAATTGATTGAGAAGTTAATCGTTCCGTTGAACTATAAATTATAGTGGGTGAAGCTAATTATAATTTACTTCTTCATTTATTTCTAAGCTACCGATCTATTTAACACCATTACATTAAATAATGTGTTCTAAATTTTGTGCAGAAAAAACGACTTATTTCAACAAGTAAAATAGATTAGTTAATTAATTAGTGTGATTGGTATAATAACGAACAAGTCTCAACCTTTAATAAAAGGCTAACTTATTCGTTATTAATGAATGTTTAAATCAGTATTTAATTAAATACTTAATTAAGCATTCCCTAACCAAATATCTGCATTAATTTGTGGTTTTTTATTCTTCTTTTTCTTACCTGTACCTTCAGGTTTAGCTATCGGTTTATCGGCAGCAGAAAAGACATCTTTTACAAATTCAACTGTTTCAAAGCCAGGTACTTGCTCTCTTTCAAGGCGTAGTTTGTTCTTTTTCTCAATGACATTGAAATGATGGTAATCTTCATGGTCAATGATAGATAACGCTAAGCCCACTTCACCTGCACGACCACTTCGGCCAATACGGTGCATATAATCAGACGGGCTTCTTGGTAAATCAAAGTTAATTACAACGGGCAGTTTATCAATATCTAACCCACGAGCTGCAATATCAGTCGCAATTAATACTTGAATTTCACCGGCTTTAAAAGCATCGAGTACACGAGTACGTGCGCCTTGTCCTTTATCTCCATGAAAAACTTCAGCGGTTATTCCTCGTTTAGCAAGTTTATCAGCTAAGTGATTACAGCTGTTTTTCGCGTTGACAAAGATGAGAGCTTGTTGCCATTGGTGTAATTTAATCAAATGCGCCAGAAGGGCTGTTTTTTGGCCTTTATTAACCGTGAAAGCACGCTGTACTAACGTACTTGAATCAGCACTTTGCAATTGAATTTCTATTGGATCGTTAAGCAACTCTTCGGTTAACGCTTTTACTTGCTCAGGAAAGGTTGCTGAAAACAATAAAGTTTGTTTTTTAGCGGGTAACAGAGCAAGAAGTGAAGAAAGTTCTTCAGTGAAACCAAGGCTTAACATTCGATCGGCTTCATCTAGTACTAAGGTTTTTACCTTGTCGAGTTTAATTGCATTATTCGAAATTAAATCAAGTAAGCGCCCCGGCGTTGCGACTAAAATATCAGTGCCGCCACGTAATGCTAGCATTTGAGTATTTACTGATACACCACCAAAGACGGCAACTGTTTTAATTGCACCATTGAAATGTACTGCATAAGATTTAATGCTGTCAGCGACTTGTTTTGCAAGCTCACGTGTTGGCACTAAAACTAAGCCAGAGACATAATTACCTTCACCCGCTTTACTCGCTGCTTTTTTGTTCGTAGCAGAATATAAAGAAAGTTGTTGTAAAATAGGCAACGCAAATGCTGCTGTTTTACCTGAGCCAGTATTCGCCCCTGCAATTAAATCGCGACCCGCTAATATATTTGGAATAGCTTGTGCTTGAATTGGTGTGGCTTCAAGGTATTCCAGCTCAGTTAATCGGGCTAATAAAGGTGAGATAAGGCCAAGTTCAGTAAAGTTGGCAGCAGTCGTATCGATTGTCATATTTGTTGTATCAGAGGTCATTAATATAAAAGGCTCAAAGCTAAAAATAATAGCCGTGTATTTTAGCTTATTTATACTACCTTGAGTTAATTAAATCGTGATCAGTTTGGCTAAGATATAGTCGATTGTATAGACCGTTGAATTTTAAACTAATATTGTATTTTTAAAACACTCATTTTTGTCACAAATACTCACGTTTTATGAGGGTTATGAAGGAAATGACTTATTTAAATTTTGTTTAATAAATAGATTGTTATTCGCGACAGCAATGAGCGAAAGTAATGAGATAGTAAGTAAGCAGTAATAGATAAAGGTAATGAGCACTTTGTCATTAGTTTGTTCGAAGTAATTAAGTAATTAAGTAATTAAGTAATTAATCGGGAGAGGGAAGTCATATAAACTCGTTAAGCTGAAACTCTGTTACGACCATTTTGTTTCGCGATATATAAATTGGCATCTGCAGCATCAAAAAGAGCTTCTGCTGATTGATCATGTTCTAGGTAATTAGCGACACCAAAACTACAAGTAACATCTCGCGCTAAGAAAAAAGCATCATTAATATTTGTTTCGTCAGATAACATTTTTGATTTTTCTAGATCATAAGCGGTAACTTGGTTAAGGCCGTAGTTTCCAATTTGTAAACGTTCGTTAATAACAGCACGTAATCTTTCTGCTACTAATACCGCATTTTCTAAATTAGTGTTAGGCAGCAAAATCAAAAATTCTTCGCCGCCGTATCGATAACCAAAATCCGACGGTCGCAATGTTTCACTCAATAGGGCTCCAAAAAGTGATAACGTATCATCACCCACTGAATGACCAAACTCATCATTAATCGTTTTAAAACTATCTAAGTCGCACATGATCATAGAGAAGTCGTCGAGTTTTCCATGATAGACCTCATTTTCTAAACTTAACAGCTTACGTTCTAAAAACTCTTTGTTTTTTAATCCGGTTAAATGATCCAATGACAGGTTATTAATGGCATTTAAATTTTTCGCGGCTAAATCGATACGTCCATCAGCAAGGTGCTGGTTATGAGAGTCAACGAATGCATAATTCATGATGTCACGATAAAAGAGTTCGCATTGTAGTTCGTTTGTACAACGTAAAGCATCATCTGGGCTGGGGGTTTTAACAAAATTTAACAACGAGAAAAAGACCTCTGAAAAACGAAAGCCTGTATCTAACTCAATCAATTCACCTTGTTGGTTTAATACGATCATGAAGTACCTTATAAGTGAAATGAATTAATTAATTAATTTACTATGATACTTTAAGATGCAAAACCGGTAAACGAATACAATTTTTTTGTTTTTAAAATCAATAACTAATTAAAAAATTATAAATGTTAGATGAGTCGATTTAGTGTTGGTTTTAATCAAAATTGCACGCTTAAAATAAAAATTTTTACTGAGTATTTTAAGCTTATACAGTAAATAATATATGATTAGTATAAGTCAATTTAAGCATTTTTTTTTGTGACAGCATGCCTTTTATAAAAACGTTAACGCGTCTATTGTCTGCCTTGTCATACTGTTAACTTGTTGGGCATTGGGCATATAGTTTGTAATTGCTAATGCCTTCATTTCATCAAACTACTATATGATGTTTTCATCTGTCTTTTTTTAAGTAAAACTGCCTATTTAGGATTCTATAATAAATGATAAATACCATTGATTATCAAAAGATATTTTTAGAAATAACCTCTGAATTTACAGAGGCTGATGATATCGGCACGATCGCGACCTACATACCTGAGTTAGGTAAAGTTAATCCCGCTAAATTAGGGATTCATTTAAGTACCATAGATAATCAACACTATGCTTTTGGTGATTCAAACGAATCCTTCTCGATCCAGAGTGTTGCTAAAGTCTTGTCATTAACACTTGCGTTGAAAATTATGGGGGGTGAATTATGGAAACGTGTTGGAGTTGAACCATCAGGCTCAGCGTTTAATTCTTTAGTGCAATTGGAGTATGAAAAAGGGATACCACGAAATCCATTTATTAATGCGGGTGCGATTGTCATTTGCGATATTTTAGTGACCTGCTTGGATAATCCCAAGCAAGATTTACTGGCATTTATTCGAGAATCATCTGGTATTGATAGTATCAATTACTCTACGCAAGTTGCTGAATCAGAGAAAAAATGTGGTTATAGAAATTCCGCGTTGGTTAATTTAATGAAAGACTTTGGAAATATTCATAATGATGTGGATGTTGTATTAGATTTATATTTCTACCTTTGCTCAATTGAAATGACTTGTAAAGAATTAACTCAATCGTTTATGTTTCTGGCTTCTGGTGGTGTTAACCCAACCACAAATCAACGCGTTATTAGCCCAACACGAGCCAAACGTATTAACTCTGTTATGTTAATGTGCGGATTTTACGATGAAGCTGGTGATTTTGCCTTTAAAGTCGGGCTCCCTGGTAAAAGTGGTGTTGGCGGTGGCATCGTTGCTATCCACCCGGGTAAGTTTTCTATTGCGGTTTGGAGCCCTAAATTAAATGCGAATGGGAACTCTTATAAAGGAATGAAAGTGCTTGAAGCACTGACGTCTAAAACCCAGTGTTCTATTTTTTGAGGTGTTTAAATCATCTAGAATAATTCATGTAGTAGATTTACAATATTGATTAAAGCGGTTTCAAATAAGCTATTCTGATAGACGTTCTATGTGTAATTATCCAATACCTTACTGTTAGGTTAACCGCTTTTGCTTAACAGTAAGGAATGTAAATGCAGTGCTATTGTCATTGCAATACAACTTAAATCACATTATATAGCTCACATAATAAAAAAAGCCTGAGATGTACTTGATACGTTGAATATGCTGTTACACAGACATGTCTATTAAACTGCCAATAGTCTCGTTTACTGTTATAGGTTTATCAGGTGAAAAGGATCGAAATTCAGATAACCGAGCATTCACCACATCTTCACTTTCAGATGTCGTTTTTGGAGTCGGTTGTTCCGCTGTTACTTTATCTATACTTTGTGTTTCTTTCTGTATTCTTGCCGCTTGATGATGAGCATCAGAGGTGTTTGGATCATTTCTCAATGCAGTTACTGCTTGAGCATGTATATTTACACTACCATTAATGTCCATTATTCCCTCTCAAACTCATCGTAATCTTAAATAATTCATAGAGCAGTATAAGTGAGTTCCTCATCATTTTCTATATGCTAAATGTTAAGGCTTATGACATTAATTACTCAATTTTGGTATTTAATGAGCTTTTATTTAGTTGTTGTTTTGCTATTTTAATTCTCTTTATTTGATTTTGATAATCATTATCAAATAAAAGTCAAGTGTAAACAATTGATAAAAATACTTAAATCACATAATACTGATGATATTTATCTATATTGTCTGTAACTCTTCATATTTAAACTCGTTCTCTTTTCTACTTCTTTATAGGTGTTATTTTCATTGCAGGTTTTCATTATCGGATGCCATAAAGTAGGAAGAAATAATCATTACCTCTTGTTTTTATTGACATTTTAATGTGATTTATGAATAGCCGTTTTTGAACAACTACTTTGTCTAAAAGTTGAATAATAGGTTCGTTTTAAATAAAAGGCATTGGTTTGTGCACAAGACAAACGATTAGCCCCAGTATTTATAACTTCCTTTTTTACTTACTTTACAACCAATTAATAGTAATTCTAAAATTAAGGGAATAACTCAATGCAATTAACTACTCTCAATAAATCAATTGTTCTAGCATTATCTGTATTCAGTGGCAGTGTACTTGCTGCAGATACAGCGCCTTATAACTATGAAAATAGCTCAGGTACCGCCATATTCCAATCTGCTCTTGACCAAGTTAAATTAACATCACCAGACGGATCTAAAAAGCTTGCTGATGCTAGTTCGAGCGATCCTGACCTTTCTTTTGATGGTTACGTAACAGATGATTTTAGAGTGCCTAGTGGTGAAAATTATATGCAAATTACCCATGAAGGAGCCAAATCTTCACGTACTGAATTTCGTCACTTAACTGATTTTAATCGCTCAGATACGAATACAATGGAAGGGATTATAAAAGTAAATTCAACAACGGATGGTTTAGACGAAGTAACCGTATTGCAAGTTCATAATTCAGATAGTGAAAATATTGGTGCACCGTTAATGCGTATTGCTCAAATAGTAGAAGAGGGTACTAAATTCTATGAAGCTAAAGTCAGGTTATCGGCTTGTGATAAAGATACATGTGATGCGGAATATGATACTTATCGATGGCTAGACAGTAGTGGTGATCCTACTGTGGGCACAAATCAACATCGTTCTTTCTATGTACAAGTAAAAGACAGTGTAATAGAAATGAAAATGGATGGATTAAGAGGCACGTTAATGTGCCAAAAAAGTGGCGAATATGCTGCTGCTAATTGCGATGATACAGATAAAGAGCATACTAATAGCGATGGTGATCATGAAATTGATAGTGACTGGCCAGAAGATGGCTTCTACTTTAAATCAGGGGCCTATATTCAAGATGAAGGCACAGCAGTGATTCGTTACAAGTCATTATCATTTGATGTTGTAGGCTCTTAATTAATAAACGCACAACGAGCGCTATTTTAAAAAATATCTTATGCCCATTTGCTCAAAAGTAGGTGGGTATTTTATTATTGATATCTATTATTTTCAAAATAGCTCTTATCTCACTGATTTAAAATATATATATTCTCAATACACAGTGGCGCCACTAAGTGATTAATAGAGGGAGTTTTTCTATTTTATTCTATGATCTGAACAACCTTGCTATCAATAAATGTCTTTCGTTCATTCTTTTACGCTTAATCTAGCTGTAAAATTCAGTTAAATTATTTTTATTTGAACGATCGGTCCAATAAGCCTTGAATTAAAAAAATTAGTCCTCAGTTCTATATTCTCAGTTGCATAAATACAAGCCGATTGAAGTACGATAAAACAAGTTGATTTTCTACCAATCAAGGATTTATAAAATGACTAACGCATTACTTTCTCCATTCAAATTGAATGACACAATTACCCTTAATAATCGTATATTAATGGCGCCTTTAACTCGTTGTATGAGCGATGAAGATTTAGTACCGACACAGGCATCTGTAGACTATTATGCACGCCGTGCTGATACAGGATTAATCATTACTGAAGCAACCATTATTAGACCTGATGGCCAAGGTTATCCGAATACACCGGGATTATTTACACAAAAACAAATACAAGGTTGGAAAAAAGTAACTGAAGCTGTTCATGCAAAAAAAGGTAAAATATTTGCACAACTTTGGCATGTAGGGCGTGTTGCACATCCTCATTTTTTTGATGGCGATGTACTAGCACCATCGGCTATTGGTGTTGAAGGTTCAGTACCGCGTATGCGTGAATTAACTTACATTACGCCTAAACCAGCAACATTGGATGATATTCAATCATTAATCACTGATTTTGCAAAAGCAGCAGAAAACGCAATCGAAGCAGGGTTTGACGGTGTAGAAATTCACGGTGCAAATGGCTACTTAATTGATCAGTTCTTACATTATGCAGCGAATGAACGTACTGACCAATACGGACAAACACCTGAAAATATGGCTCGTTTTGCATTAGAGATTGTTGATGCAGTTATTGCAGCGGTGGGTAATGATCGCACGTCAATTAGATTATCACCGGGCGCGTACTTCAATATGACTGAAGATGCCCGTGATAAAGCTGTATTTGATTACCTATTACCGCAATTAACAGACAGAAAGCTTGCCTACGTGCATGGTGGCATTTTCGATGACAGCCTAAAATTCGATTCGTTAGAAGGCAAAACAACGTCTGAATATCTACGTGCTAATTACACAGGGACACTAGTGGGTGTTGGTAGTTATAGCTATGACAGTGCAAAAGCAGCAATTGAAGCTGATAAATTTGATTTAATTGCGATTGGACGTCCTCTTATTGCTAACCCGGACTACATTAGTAAAGTAACAAGCGGTGGTACACTGGTTGAATACAGTGATGAGATGCTGACTGAGCTAGTATAAAGACTCAGCGTGTTCACTTATATTGGTGTCTGATACATACTGGTTAAATTTGAAGGTATATAAGCTTTTATGAGTCTATAAAAGCTTATATAGACAATGACTTAGCTTATCCAAATAAGGTGGTTAAGTCTCAATAAGCCAGATCACTACCAATAATTAAAAAAGCGAATCGAATTTGATCCGCTTTTTTGTTGCTTACCGTTTTATTTTTTCACGTTTTTATTCTGATGTTTAGTCATATAAATTCTTATCTACATTTTTAAGACTCAAACTGTAAAGTTGAGAGCATACAATTTAAACTTAGACCAATCACTTAATGCAATGATAACTTCGTTGGTGGGTGGAGCAATATAAACTAATCCAGCAATCGCTATTATGGTTATCAAGGTTAACAATTTATTATTAAAGTCCGCTAATTTTAATGCCGTTCCAAAAGATCGTTTAATTCTAATATTACTTAAATCGACACTATACATTTCATCTAATAATAGATGCACCAAGCCGCCAAATAAAATAAATCCACCAGAAAGCCAAGCAAAAGTGGCTGATGTTAATGTTTCTTGTTCATTAAGTTGCCACGTTATCTGTGTGGTTAATAATGCCGAAAACAAGAGAAAAAACAATGAATGACAACTGCCGCGATGCACTGTTATCTTTTCAAAGATAGGTCTCAGTATGTATCTCATAAAACAATAAACTATCAAAGGCAGTAGAATAATTTCAATGAAACTAATTTGGATCAACAAGTTAGTGGTAAGAAAGCTGAGTACGATGAGAACCGCACTTAACGCGAACAAATTAAAAATCATATCTAATGACGTAGAATTATCAGAATCAATATCTGGTAGTAAGCCACCCATGGTGCCTAAAAACCATAACCAAAGTGCACTGTTAAGGTCAATATGTTCTGCGGACAATAAAGTCGCAGAGCCAAGTCCGGTGGTAATGATGGCTGTATTGAGGTGAACGTTAAAATTTGCCATTGTATCTCTTTTGGGAAGAATTAAGCGCGCATTCTAACAACTGTAAAGAGGGCACAGCAACGTTTACTATTATTTAAGTGATAATCAATATTCGCTTTAGTTACAGTTAGTGCTGTTCAATTATCATTGTGCTACTGCATTTTAAATAGTTGGACTGAAAATGAATTAGAACTTTTATTTCATTGACCGTTTATTAAACCTGATGGCTACCTGTTATAATACATACAAATTCGATTGTTATTTATTTCTTGAATTGTAAATGGAATATCATAGATCTCTGCTAATACTTTTTCATCAATCACTTCTACAGTTTTGCCTGTTTTAACGACTTCACCTTGTTTCATTGCAATGATGTTATCGGAATAGCATGAAGCAAAGTTGATATCATGGATCACGATAACGACAGCTTTATTAAACTCGTGTGCTAATTTTTTAAGAGTGTTCATGATATCAACAGAATGTTTAATATCGAGGTTATTTAAAGGTTCATCTAAAAAAATATAATCAGTATCTTGAGCGACTACCATCGCGATGAAAGCCATTTGCCGTTGACCGCCTGATAACTGATCAATAAAACGAGATTCAATGTGCTTTATATCTAACTGCTTTAATGCTTGATCTATTATGTCATTATCTTCTGTTGTTAAACGCCCTTGTGAATAGGGGAAACGACCAAAGGAAACTAATTCCCGCACTGTAAAGCGCATATTAACATTGTTAGATTGACGTAATACGGCGAGGCGCTTAGCTAGGTCTTTGCTTTCCCACTGGTTCAATGGGATTTCAGCAATGATCACATCACCTGCGTCGCTATCCGTAAGGCGGCTAGCCATCGATAAAAGTGTACTTTTACCTGCTCCATTAGGCCCGATAATACTGGTTACTTGACCCTGAGGAAATAATACACTTGCATTTTTAACAACAAATTTATCGTCGTATTTTTTTGATAAACCATTAATTTTAATCATATTAGTATTTATTCTTAGTCCAGTTTTTGCTGCATGAGTAGTATAAGGAAGTATCCACCACCGATGAAATTAATGATCACACTAATTGTGCTTTCAAAGTCTAATATATCTTCAACAAACCACTGACCACTGACGAGAAGTAAGGTCGCTAGAACACTACTTGATAAAATCAAAAAGTGGTGCTGATAGTTATTAAAAATTTGTCGAGATAACGCCACAACAACAAGTCCAAAGAATAAAACCGGACCTACTAAGGCAGTTGAAATAGAGATTAAAATAGTAATAATAAACATTAATTTCATTATTAATTTTTTAGTATCAACTCCCAAGCTTTTAGCATTGTCTTCACCAAGCCACATAATGTCTAATTGTGGTGATAATCTTAATAAGCAAATAAAGCAAAGTAATAATGGTGCAACACACCAATATACGATGTCAGCATTAACGTTGTTAAAACTAGCAAACATCGACCCTTGAACAAATGCGAATTCATTAGGGTTGATCAGCATTCCAAAGAAACCTGTAACGCTACTGAATAGGCTACCCAATACAATGCCAATCAACAATAAAGTGAAAATATTACGGTTCTGGCGTTTAAAATAAAAGTGGAATAGGGTTGTTGCAGATAAAATCATAATGCCACTAGATAATATAAAGTTGATACGACTATCAATCACCAGGGAACTTAACCCTCCAAACGCCACTACCAATATGACCTGAATCATGACATATAACGAATCAAATCCGAGTATGGAGGGAGTCAGAATTCGATTATTGGTAATGGTTTGAAAAACAAATGAAGATGACGCGATAGCAAGTGCAGCTAATACAATCGATAAGATTTTTGGGATACGTCGAGAAAGGAAAAATTGATAGTTATCTAATGTAAGTCCTTTAGCTAAAAAATAGCCTAGGATAACGAGAGTTAATAGTGCTAAGACAATTACTTTTATCGTGTCGTTATTTTTACGTTTCGCATAGCTTAAATAATTTTTTAATGGGTTAAGCATTAGATTTATCCTTTAATATAAGATAAATAAATACAGCACCACCAAAGATACTAATGATCATTGAAATAGGCATTTCGTAAGGAAATATAATCACCCGCCCCAAAATGTCACACGCTAATACCAACATCACTCCCCAATAAGCTGTCCAAGGTAGGTTGCGTCGCATATTATCGCCGAGAAATATTGCAACAACATTAGGCACAATTAACCCAAGGAAAGGAATGACACCGACGATCATCACAACAGATGAAGAAAGAATGGAGACCAATACAATGCCAATCAAAACAATACGTTGATAGTTCAAGCCGATGTTTTTTGCAAAGGTTTCTCCAATGCTTGTCACACTGAATTTACTGGCATAAAAGTAAGCAATAATTGAAGCTGGTATGGTCAAATAAAGAAATTCGAAATTACCGCGTAATATGGAAGAGAAGTTAGCAACAACCCATGAATTAAGCGTCTGCACTAAATCGTATTTATAGGCGATAAAGGTAGTCAATGCTGAAATGACATTACCGTACATAATGCCGATCAAAGGAACCATTATTGTATTTTTAAATTTTAGTTTCTGTAAAAATCGAACAAAAATCAGTGTTCCTATTATAGAAAAAAACATAATGACAATTAAGTGGGTCCAGCCTCCAAAATCTGAAAATAGCAATATTGCGACTATATATCCCAACATTGCACAATCAATAGTGCCGGTAGTGGATGGAGCAGCAAATCGATTTTGCACTATTTGCTGCATAATTAAACCTGAAATACTGAGCCCTGCACCCGCTAGTGCAATTGCTAATAAACGTGGTATTCGACTCGTTACTAATATTTCTAAGGCTTGGCTATCACTATTTATAATCTGTTGTAGATTGATGTTGGCAACACCAATCAACAAAGAGACACAAGCAAGCCCTATGAATGCGATTAGCGCAATCATAGGTTTATTTAAGGTGTTGGATTTCATGATGTCTTATGTGTGAATTAATGGTAAAAAATTATTCATTAAAAGAAGTCCTATCGATACGTAAACGTATCAAAATAACTTATTTAAATGCAGTCTGAGCATCACTAATCATGATTTTAGTTGCTTGATAGCCTCCGGTGCCTAAGTACCATGCAGCAGGGTCCATAAAGACTATTCTTTTCTTTTTAGCGGCAACGGTTGTATTAACTAAATCATTATCGAATAAAGCTTTAGCTTTACCATTACTTTGACCAATGGCTTGTTCACGGTCAAGAATAAACATAACTTCTGGTTTAGCATCTGCAATGTATTCAAATGAAATTAAATTGCCATGTGGGCCTGTGACAACCGGTACTTTTTGTGAAGAAGCTAAACCAAAGTTAAATTCTTGATAAATAAGTGAAAAACGGCTTTGTTCTCCAAACATAGCTAGGTTGTTACCATTATTCATCACAACTAAGGCTTTAGATGGATGTTGAGATGTATTCTTTTTAACATCGTCAATACCAGCTTGTACCTCTTTTATTAACTCCTCAGCACGGGATTCTTTGTTAAAAATAATGCCTAAAACACGCCAGTGATGTTGGGTCGCTTCCCAGTAGTTACTGTTATCAATTTGAAACATGTAAACAGGGGCAATTTCAGAAAGTTCTTTATAAAGCGTCGATTGACGATTCTCTGCAATAATAATATCAGGCTTTAGTGTAAAGATAGTTTCAAAGTTGGGCTCATGTAGGGAGCCAGTTGCGGAATATTGTTTATCATTATACTTACTAATAAAGTCAGGTAACAATTGCTTGGTCACCCCCACTGGGTTAATACCTAATGCATCTAAATAGTCTAAACTGCCGTGGCCCAATACAACGACACGTTTGGGAATACCGTCTATTTCAATAGTACCTAATGCATGTTTTATAGTCTGAGCTGTTGCACTGACAGAACTAAATAAAGTAATAAACAAGCTAATCACTAGCTTGTTTAAAATCCTTTTTTTTACTAGAAATAAAAAATTCATAATGTAAATTTACCGTATTGTAAGTATAAAATGATATGTAAAAGTAGGTTTTATATAAGGTGTTAAGCTAACTTATGATAATAGTTATCGATTACGTTTAGGGTAACATATCGCAAAATACAGTCAATATCATATCGGAAGGATTGGTTTAGATTTATTATTAAGAGACTTAATAGAATGATTTTTTGTCATTCTTCACTTTATTATTACTATTATAATTTAAGTTTTGTCGGTTAAATTTCTTCTTATATACAGAGCTATTTTTTAATTTTTTTAATTTTTTTAAAAACTATTAAAAATTATAAACAACGAATTTTTTGCAATAGATAAGATTTATAGTCGTTTACTGCATGTTGGTGTGCTTTTACCTGTCATTAAATAAATTCTACTTGTTATTGAACATAGTATTGAATAATATCACCGCATTTATGATAATAGATATCATTTGTATTTAATATTTAAGTGGTGTGATGCCTTCTTTTACAGAGTCGCTTTTATTTATATTCATATATATACCGTACAAACAATAAGATATTAGTTATGAATACGCCGAACAAGGTTATCGATGTAGTCTCGCGAGATACTGCATTGGTGGCAGTATCCGCTGTGATCCAATCAAACTATGCCAGAAAATACTTAACGCCAGCAAATACTTAACGGTATTATGCCGACACTTTTCTCGGAAAGTAGAAGCAGAATGGGATGATCCTCAAGGAATAATAACGTTTAGCATCGGAGTTACTTCAATGCAGGTTAACAAAACAGAGGATGAACTGTCGATTGTGTGTCAGTCAGAAAATGAAGCACTTCTTAAAGACCTAAAGGCATTGATTAACAGGCATGTAGATTTATTTTCTCGTAGGGAAAATATAGAGTTTGCATAGAAAGGTGAAAATTTAAGCTAAAGGGATATCGCATTTATTGTTTTAAAAAATGCAATAAACTTAGCTCAACAATGGACGTTATCATTAAGTTAAAGGAATAAGTTTTGTCTACAACTAATGCAAGAATTCTCGTCATTGAAGATGACCAGTCGTTAAATAAACAACTTAGCGAAATACTAGTAGGAAGATGCTTTTCTGTTGTTCAGTGTTTTGACGGGGAGAGCGGGTTAGAAAAAGCATTAAGTGAAAAATTTGATCTTATTCTACTCGATGTTTTGTTGCCAAAATTAGATGGTTTTTCAATGCTAAAGCGTTTGCGTGCTCATCGTAGCACTCCCGTGATTATTATCACCGCCTGTGGAGCAGAGGAAGAGCGTATTAAAGGCTTCAATAAAGGTGCCGATGATTATTTACCCAAACCTTTTAATATTGAAGAGTTAATGTTGCGTATTGATGCCTTATTAAGACGCACAATGAATACACAAGTTCCTGTTCGAAAACCATCAGAATTAATGGTTGATCTATTTTCCTTAAACAAACGAAACCAGCAGGTACTTTACGATGGTGAACTGGTTGTTTTTACAACCATTGAATTTAATTTGCTTTGGACATTGCTAGATAACCAAGGTGAAATTTTAAGTAAGCCGTATTTATATCAAATTGTTTTAGAAAGAAATTTTAGTCTTTATGATCGTAGCTTAGATATGCATTTAAGCCGTATACGCCGTAAATTAACTGACAACGGCATGCTAGCAGACAGAATTAAAACCGTACACGGTAAAGGTTATTGCTTATCATGAAAAATACGCTTTTTTGGCGCTTATCCGCTTCTATTACCATCGCAACTATTACCTTATTTTCTCTTATTAACTACCTCACTGACGAAACTGAATGGCATATGAGCTTTATTAAAATAGAGCATCAACAACAATTAAATGAGTATGCTAAACATGCAGAGCAGCTTTATCTACAAGGTCAGCACGAACAACTCTCGGATTGGTTAGGTACCTTACAGAAAAATGAAAATACATGGGTCGCTATTGTAAAATCAAGTCTCACACCCACTCTAGGCACTTATATGCAACAAGAATACTTAGATCGATTTGTGTTGGGGAGAGGAATTGATTGGAAAGTACATTTATATTTTAATCAAAACCCAGTGATGGAAGTTCCCTTTGTTGATAAAAATACACACTTTTTAATACAGCTCCCTGAACGTATGCGACCGGGCGCATATTGGCAACATATGGATCTATTACTACAGGTTATTTTACCACTGTTGCCTTTATTATTACTGACTTGGCTTATTTATCAGTATGTCATGTCTCCGTTACAGCGTTTAGGTGCTGCAACTCGAAAATTTAGCGAAGGAGACCACTTAGTTCGCGTTAGGCCAAGCTTAGGATCCCGTAATGATGAACTAACAGATTTGGCTGATGCTTTTGATCAAATGGCTGAAAACACCAATGATTTGATCATAAAACAGCGCCAATTAATTGCCGATTTATCTCATGAATTGCGTACACCTATTACGCGTATGGAAATGGCAATAGGGTCTGCAAAACAAGGTATTTCTGAAACAGAGCTTCTACCTAGATTAGAAAAAGAGACGGCAGAAATTCGAATGTTAATTGAGGATACGTTAACGCTTGCTTGGTTAGAAAATGAAAAACCAATATTGACTGGTGAGGCATTTGACCTGATTGAGCTGATTGATATTATTCTGGAAGATGCTCAATATGAATTTCCTCATGCTCAATTTATTACTTCTTTTCCTCCTCAATTAGCGCTTGTTGATTGCAGCCAACGTGCGTTAGTACAAGCATTAGAAAACCTAATTCGTAATGCTTTAAAATACTCACCAATTAACAAAGCAATCACAATAACCGTTGATAGGAGAGACAAGAGTGTTTTAATTATTATTAGCGATCAAGGAAATGGTGTCCCTGATGAATATTTAGAGAGTATTTTTCAACCTTTTTTTCGTGTTGATAAGTCAAGAGACAAAAGTCCCGATGGTTTTGGTTTAGGTCTTGCCTTAGCTAGACGTCAAATTGAAGCTATCTCAGGTAGTTTAAGTGCCAGAAATTTAAATGAAACTAGTTTGCATACAAAGGCAACAGGTCTGCAGATGACGATAACGCTTCCTTATCCTTAAAACTATATTTAAATGATATTTAATCTCATTTGTAACAGATGTAAAGATCCTTTATTTTTTTATCAGAACCTAGAAAATAGAGGTTGAGAATGATTATCATTAATGGAAATGTGAAATATGAACATGGAAAGAAACATCTGGATAAAAAGAATGGCTATTTCAGTGTCGGTTGCCTCAGCACTGCTAAGCCAATCGTTAATTGCAAAAGAGCAAGATAAAGCCTGGGACACCATGGTTATTACGGGAAAGAGAGCTTCTGCGCTTGATCTCGAAGTAGGCCAAGAACAACTTGAAAAAGCCCAAGCGAGTGACCTTAAAGATATTTTTAAAAATGAAGTAGAAGTTAATGTTGGCGGAGGTTCCTCGGTATCACAAAAAGTCTATGTCCGTGGTTTAGAAACCAATATGTTAAATGTCACTATAGATGGTGCTAAACAATCAGCGAGTACATTTCATCATCAAGGTAGTTTGTCAATTGAACCTGAATTGCTTAAACAAGTAAATGTACAAGCTGGTGCGGGCGATGCACTGAGCGGCCCCGGTGCATTAGGTGGCTCTCTCAAGTTTAAGACCAAAGATCCTGACGATTTGTTATATGAAGGCGAACGTTTTGGCGGGATAGTTAAGGGCGGGTATAGCACCAATGCAAATGCTTATAAAACGAGTCTTAGTTTATATGGCACTTTGAATGATAATTGGAGTGCAATGGGCACCGTGGTGCAAACGGAAGCCGATGATTATGAGGATGGTAGAGGTAATGAGGTTGAATACACTGATTACAACCAACAAAATGCGTTAATAAAGCTGGTTGGTAACTTTAAAAACAATCAACGTTTAAGTTTTAGTTTTGATAATCGCATAGATGATGGTGAAAGGTTAATAAAGCCTAACTGGACTGAAACCGTTAAAAATTCGAGTGTCGATATGGAAGCACATCGTAAAACCGGTACCATAGAATATTCGATAAATCCTGAAAAAAATCAATGGTTAGCTTTAGAAACTAATGCTTATTACACCGAGAATAATATTCACCGAGTAGGTGATGGTGCTGATGGTCAAATTGAAACTTATGGTTTTGACATTCGTAATACCAATAAAATATCAGACCATTCATTTACATATGGTGTTGATTATCGACATGATAAGTCATCTTATGGCAGTGAAAGTGAAGAATCTCGCAGTGAAAAAGGTGATGTTTACGGTGTTTATATACAAGCTGAATTTCAATTAGCACAAGCTTGGTTATTAAATGTCGGTAGCCGTTATGATATTTATGATACAACTGATGCTGACAATCAAAACTTTAAAAGTACAGGTTTTAGCCCGAACGCTAGCATACAATTTACTCCTTTAGACAACCTGCAATTAGCGCTTAGTTATGCACAAGCTATGCGTGGTGTTGAAGTAAGAGAAAGCTTCCTTATTTATAAAGACGGTTACACTAATGCAGCTGATCTAAAAGAAGAAAGAGCTGAAAATATAGAGTTCTCAATTCATTACCAACATGGCGGTCTTGGTCTGTCAGCCAATGTTTATCACTCTACAGTTGACGATGTTATTACCTATGGAGAATGGGGCGAAGACAATTATACAGAATTTAATAATGACGGAGAGTTAATAAATAAAGGGGTTACTTTAGGTATTAATTATAATTGGGAGTCGTTACAAACGAGTGTAAGTTACAATCATAATACTGTTGAATTGAATGGTGAACCATTAGGTGGATATTATGATACAGACCTTGGCATCTCTACTGGCGATACAATCAATACAAGTGTCAATTATCAATTATCAAATTCATTGGAGTTTGGTTGGTCGGCTAACTTTGCAACACGACTGACTGATACTAATGATGATGTTCTTGAAAAAGCAGGTTACGGGGTTCATGATATTTATGGACAATGGTTACCACTTAACGATGATTCATTAACAGTAACGCTATCGATTAGTAACTTATTTGATAAAAACTATCGAGATCAATCAACCTTTGGTAAGACTGTTTATGGAGATGCTGGAGACATGGCACCAGGTCGAGACTTTAGAGCTAATGTTGCGTGGGCTTTTTAAGATAACAAATCGATTGGCTATGATGGCGTTCATTGTGAGTTAATGTTAATTAACTCATCATCATTTGCTCAATTTTAAACGTATCTCATTGCTCTCCATGTTGTGGCTAATTAATATTAGCCACATACCGTTATCTTCTAAAAAAGCTTTTGAGTCTATATCGAGTTAGAAAGCCCTTGTTGATAAGGCTTAAAAATAATAAATGAAGTCTCAAAATAAGAGATTAATAGCGATAAATACTTCATTACCTGCTTCAGGAATGAGCTACTTGGTTTTTATGGATATGCTTCTTTACTATAAACGCGCGTAAATGATCGTAACTCAAGTTAAACACGAAAGCATAAATAGTAATGAAAATCGTCACGCCTAAGTCCATCACAAAAGCATCCCATAAGCTTAAGTCTAAAATAAAAGCCATCACTGGAATAGTGAAAAATAATAATCCTGCCTCAAATAAAAGCACATGTACGATACGTAGTGATAGCGAACGTTTAGTTTTTTCGCCTTTTACGTAGTGGTCAAAAGCAGCATTAAAACTATAATTCCAAATCATTGCCATACTCGCGACAACTATCATTGTTCCTGATAGTGCATTAATATCGTGTTGCGTAAATATCATTAAACCAGTAATTGACATAACAAGTGCTAACACTTCAAATATTACTGAGTGAAACACTCTTTCTACTTTTCCCATTTTTATTACCTAACAATATGATTAATTAACTTTAGAGGTGATTATTATGTCAGGAAATATAAAGATAAAAAGTTAACATCCATCACGAATGGTGATAGCTTAAGATAGAATATAAGTTACAAAATGACCATGAGAGTTTATCAATGTACAGTTTTGAACAATTAAAAGTATTTATTACCGTATGTGAGACGGGATCTTTCTCAGCAGCAGCTCGTAAGCTAAAACGTGCTCAATCAGGTGTTAGTCAAGCGATATCGAACCTTGAAATATCGATTAATCAAACGTTATTCAATCGTGAAAAAAATACGCCCGTTTTAAGTGAAAATGGCAAAGCGCTGTTACCAATTGCTAAGTCAATTCTTCACCAACAGACTTACTTTGAGCAAAAGTTAGCATCTTTAACGAATGAGTATGAAAACGAACTGGTGATAGCCATTGATGAAAGTTTAGTGAGTACCGATTTACTCAATATTTTTACACCTCTTTCAGACAAGTTTCCGATCACCCATATTGAAATTATTAGCACCTCAACCTTTGAAGTAGAAGAGTTAATCAGAACGGGTAAAGCACAGGCTGGGATAATATATGCTGATGGCGAATTAAAGGTCGATATGGACTTTTTTTTACTAGGACAAGCTCGTTTTTTAACTATCAGTTCACCAAATCATCCATTAGCAACACTGGGTTCTGTTCAAGACTCTGATTTAAAAACATACCTTCAATGTGTGCATCGTAGTATTAAACAAAAAGAACTGTGGTTTAGTTATGCCATAAGTACCAAGGTTTGGTATGCGAATACTCACCAAACTTTAATCGATTTAATTAAATTAGGCACAGGTTGGGCTAGCGTACCTGAGCAATTAATAAAACAGGATCTTGAGCAAGGTCATCTTATTACTTTACCTGTTACTTATGAACGTAATGGTTGGTTAACACCGGTGGGATGCTTAATTTCAAGAAGTCATCCTTCGGGGCCAGTATTAACCAGTTTGATCGAAAGCTTACAGCAACACCAATTCAGTAACGATCATTGGGAAGTAAGAAGGCAGTAGTAGCCTGACTATGTAAAGAGCTATGTTAAAAGCTATGCAAATAGCCATGTAAATGAATATCGTACTTTTAAGCATGTTAAAATGGGCGGCAAAGCTGATTTAACAGCATTATTCTACATTTCAAATCAGATCTTAATCGTTACTTAACATAATTTATCCGTTAAGAAAAATTGATATTGAGCACTAACAATACAGGACATTTAATTATGCTACTAGATACACCCATTTGTGATTTTGGCTGGAAAGCCCCTAACTTTACGTTAAAAGATGCCTTCGGTGAAACGTTCACATTGAGTGAACAACTGGGAGAGAAAGGCTTATTAATCGTGTTCATCTGTAACCATTGTCCCTACGTTCAGCAAATTGGCCATCGTCTGGCAGAGGATGCGAAATTACTGATGGCAGAAGGCATTAATGTATTAGCTATCATGTCTAACGATTATGACAATGTACCTTCAGATTCACCGGAGAATATGAAACTATTTTCTGAACAATATGGTTTTACCTTTCCTTATTTAATAGATAAAGATCAATCAATCGCTAAGCAATACGGTGCAGTGTGCACGCCAGATTTTTTTGGATTTAACCATAAAGGTGAGCTTCAATATAGAGGAAGACTAGATGATGCACGTATGAACGATGCACAAAATAGGGTGCCTGAAATGATCAATGCGATGCGTTTAATTGCTAAAACAGGTCAAGGCCCAGAACAACAAACACCGAGCATGGGTTGTTCAATAAAATGGCGAGCGTAAGGCTAATCAAAAGGTTTCTTTGATTCATCTAGAATAATTAAAGCCTTAGCACATTTTCTAAATAACCTCAATTCTGGTAAATAAAGTCAGAATTGTATTTAAAATCATTAGGTTATATTTTTTTACTATTATATTTTATTGCTGTATTTTACTATACAGTGCCGTTATTTTTGCGTAGTTCAAGTCGAATTATTGAAACAATAATCGGTTATTGAGGGATAATTTAACGCAGAAATCAGTGGAAATAACAGTGTTGTATCGCTTTGCTTTTCCAAAACTGAGGTTAAATATTAAGTAATTGATTCTTTAATTAAAAATATTGTATTTAAACACGATCATGATTTTTAAAATATAGCAGGCCAAGAGTCTGAACGTGTGTCTAGAAATTTAATAAAAAACTTTTAAGGTAGATATGGACATTGATAGCACATATATACAGGAGTTAGGTGGCCTTGTTTTGCGTTGTAAAAAAGTCGTAGAAAATCAATGGAATTCGCTTACATTCGTTTTTGACGTAAACGAAGGACACATGGCAAATTCAGGCTTTTTATACAACGAAGACAGTATTCGTCCAGCTTCTGCTCGTATTGAAGATGAACCAATGGCTCTCAATAATAAAATTCGAGCATTTCAAACCGTTATTTTTCAAAAATACGGTCATAGGTTTAAACGACTATTGGTTCAAATTGAGAAAAATACAGGTCGTATTAAAATAGATTTCGAATTTGATAACGCACATCGCTGGACTATTTTCCCATCTAAAATCGCCAAAATGCGAGAAGAATTACGCCCAAATTTTAATTAGTTAAAATCTATTGATTTTTTAGTATTGAAATACTTATAGATAGATGAAGTGTGGAGTAATCTGTAGGATCATTGAACGTTTATATGTATGTCCTAAATCGGCTGGTACAGTTTCCCATGTTGGTATTCTGTTGTGGTGGGCTCAGTCTTAGCCTTAATCGTGGGATTCCTGTTTCACGAATGGGCAATAAATGTATTTATATTAATTTTGCTTATTCTATCAATACGAAGTTCAGATAGTGGTAATTAATTTTACTTAAAAATACGAGGATCGAACTCGAACTCAAGTTTTTTAGACTGGTTGATGATCTCTTTCATAGCAGGGTGGTTAGGGTTAATAACATAGTTCTTGTCTCTAGGTGAGATAGTAGAGGGAACTTGTAAGGTTGCAAACTGTGGCTCATCATCATTTAAGAATTCATCCCCAATGTTTTGAGTTGCCTCACTTGCTGGAATTGCTCGCCATGTAGAAGGTAAATCCTCCTGTTCAAGCTTAACGATTAACGTTTCTGGCATCTCGATGGTATATAAATCATATTGCTTAATAATGCCTGGGTCGTTATTAACGTGTACAAATACCTCTAGACAGCATAAAGACTCTGACTCAGCAAAATACAGCGCTTCTGTTCCTTTTGAATTCCACCTACCGCCAAATAGTTTTGCACCTATTGGACTAAATGGTGCATCAGCAAACTTTTTTTGAGTCAGTCGATAGAGTTTCATTAAGAAAACACACCGTGCTCTACTCTTCCAATAAGATCTTTAACAATCTCGAAGTCTACCGTCGTTGAAACCATATCAAGGGGTCTTTTACCTCCTAAGCCATATACACTTTCTCGCATCCATTTTAGAGCTTGTTTCTCGTCATTAAACAATTCAGAAGCTAGCTTTATGAGCATCGCAAACCGGTATATTGCATCACTTTCCTGAGTATTAAAACGTTCATTATTTTTAAGTCTACGTTTAATAGTGCTAACAGGAATATGCGTTACACGTTGAAATTCACTTTGTGAAAGTTGCGTTCGGTCAATAATGTTTCTATACACTTGAGTTTTAAAACCTTGATGGACCGCTTCAGTTCTGGCGGTTTTAGCATCTTCAATTCCGAGCTTAAACCAGAAATTATTCTTGTTATTATGCTTTGGTTTAAAGCTTTTTAATTCAATTGTTGTCATAAAAGCTCCTTAATTATTTGACTAAACTGGCTCATTTGGTCTTTAATTGTAGACCATTTGGACTTGTTTGTGCAACTATTAAGCAATAAGAGTACTGATAAATAATAAAAGTACTGATAAATAATAATAGTTGCCGAACAGTACGATACCTTATTGAATACTGGACAGGCGCGTTTAAAATTTGATTGCTGATTGCTGATTGCTGATTGCTTAGATAGCCGAGACAGCTAATCAATAATGAATTTTATGCTTAAACGGTGTCGATTTATCTGTTTTCTTACGGGTAGTCTCGCTAATATGTATTGATTGCTCCATGATATCAGCATCTCAGCACCTTCTTTTTTAGTGCCAGTAACCTGTCAGCCTTAAAGACGAAACTTATAGGAAGTAACCAGATTATGTCAAACTACGATCAACTTACCGCTCATTACCAAACAATCAATCACTTTAACCACGCTCAATCTATGTTGGGTTGGGATGCCGCAGCGAACATGCCATCGGGTGGCAATGATGCACGCTCTCAAGCGATGGCAGAATTATCGGTTCATATTCATCGTTTATCGACACAACCACAACTTGAAGAATGGTTTGGAGAAGCACAACAAGAGTCACTTAATGCAGAGCAACAATCTAGCTTACGTGAAATGAAACGCCAATGGCAGCAAGCGACGATTGTGCCTGAGGATTTGGTTCAAGCGCAATCTATTGCAGGTTCAAAATGTGAACATGCGTGGCGTTCACAACGTCAAGAAAATGATTGGGCGGGGTTTGAAAAAAACTGGAAAGAGGTTGTAAAATTATCTCGTGAAGAAGCAAAAATTCGAAGTGAAGCACTAGGTCTTAGCCCGTACGATGCGATGTTGGATAAATATGAACCGGGCACAACAACCGCATCGCTTGATACCTTGTTTTCAGATGTGAAGAGCTGGTTACCAGACTTAATTGAAAAAGTATTACAGAAGCAGCAATCACAATCGATCATTATGCCATCAGGTACCTTTTCGATTGCTAGCCAAAAAGCACTGGGTTTAGAAACCATGAAGTTGCTGAAGTTCGATTTTGACCATGGCCGATTAGATCAAAGTGTACATCCATTCTGTGGTGGTGTTCCATCGGATGTACGTATCACAACGCGATATGATGAAAAAGACTTTGTGCAAGCCTTAATGGGCATAGTCCATGAAACAGGGCACGCGCGCTACGAACAAGGTTTACCAAAAGCATTATCAGGGTTACCTGTTGGGGAAGCTCGTTCAATGGGCGTTCATGAATCTCAGTCACTCTTTTTTGAAATGCAGATCGGTCGTAGCAAACCGTTTATTTCTCACTTATCACGTCTTTCAGCAAACGCTTTTAACGCGCAAAAAGACCCTGTATTTGCAGAAGAAAACTTATATAAAATCTATACGCAAGTTGAAAAAGGCTTTATTCGAGTCGATGCCGATGAAATCACTTACCCAGCACATGTGATCATGCGTTATGAAATCGAACGTGATTTAATCAACGGTGTTATCGAGCATACCGATGTGCCTGAACTGTGGGATCAAAAGATGAAAGCCTCGCTTGGTCTTTCCACTAAAGGCAATTATAAAAATGGCTGTATGCAAGATATTCACTGGACCGATGGCGCATTTGGTTATTTTCCTTCTTACACATTAGGCGCTATGTATGCGGCGCAATATAAAGCGACTATGCAAAACACGGTGGATATAGATGGCGCGATTAAAAGTGGCGATCTCAGTCCTATCTTCCAATGGTTGAGCGACAATATTTGGTCACAAGCATCACTTCACACTACGGATGATTTGATAAAACGAGCAACAGGTGAAACGCTCAACGCGGACTATTTTAGAAAACATTTGGAAGCACGTTACTTATAATTGTTTAGATAACGAATTAACTAAGCAACCGTTTAGATAAACAACTGTGTCGATAAAGAAAAAGGCTAGGCAGATTACTGTCTAGCCTTTTTTTATTTGTCATATATACCATTCACCATTCACCATTCACTATTTAAGATTTAAGATTTAAGATTTAAGATTTAAGATTTAAGATTTAAGATTTAAAAATCAAAAATCAAAAATCAAAAATCAAAAATCAAAAATCAAAAATCAAAGCTCAAGGCTAAGAAAGTCCTGCGGGTCGCCAATTCGAAAACTAATACTGCGTTGTAATATTTGATAAGGACTCGCTATTTCATCATATTACGCCTTGTATTGGTGTCTAAGTTAACGCCTGAATAATGTGTTTTGATTGATAATTGCTATCGCTATGTAGAACATGAATTAATGACGATTAAAACTTTTCATCTCTGAAAACGATTATTTTCCTATAACTTTCATTAATTTTTTCACTAAAAAACAACGTTATTTTTTAAATCTTAAATAAATGTATGACTTTACATTTTAAGCATTTGGTCATACCTATAGCAGAGTTAGGTTAAGTTGTTCATAAACATAAACATAAAGATAATTACTTATGCTTCCGTAAAAATAATCAAAATAGACTGTATAAGATAGATGCTTAACAACTATTACATTTTTGTGATGGCAATGTTGCTATTTTGCGACGGCTATCAACTAATCTGTCAGTTCTAATAACAGGTTTAATGATAATGTGACTTCAGATACAAACTATTAGCAAGTCGGTAACATAGATAATGAAGTGATGGCAACGCTGAGCGCTAATGATCAATCAATACCAATTATTCTCCTTATTATCAAAAAGATGAGGAAGTTTATAAATGGATCATCGTGGTGCTAACTGCACTTTTAATGCTCCTTATCTTTACTCAAATAAGCTGTTTTTTGTACTCTTAATACATTGCCATTAATAATGATATTTCCTCATAAATTGTTAATTTAAATAGCGTTGTTTTTAATTTTGTGAGCTCGTCTTTGTGTTGGCTCCAAATTTGCTTTAACAAAATAAATATGAAAAAACTTACAACAGAAAATTAAAAAAACGATAGCAAGTTGTTAACACTCTCTAACACTTTCTAACACTAATAATGAGGTGTTGATAATGCTTAGATCAAACGAAAAATGAGACTTATTCTACTTATCCACCACCAATTTGACTGAATATTTGAGAAGTGAAATTCTTAATGATGTTCTTAATTATCAGCCAATAACTCTGCTCTAACTTTAATAAATCACTGAACTAACTGGAAACAAAGGAATGAACATGAAATCACTTAAAAAACTATTAACAATGTCATTAATCGCCACTGCGGTAATGTCTACTAGTACCTCCATTAGTGCTGCTGAAAAAGATTGGCGCATGGCAACACCATGGTCAGGCGGTCCTTGGTTAGAGCGTGATGCTCAAAATTTTGCAAATCACGTGAACATGCTGAGTAACGGTGACTTTAATATCAAAGTATTTCCAGGTGGCACCTTAGGCAGTGCATTAAAAGTGACTGAAACGGTAAAGTCAGGAGTCGCACAGTTAAGCCATAATTATATTAGCTATGACTATGGCGTAGATCCAACGACATCATTACTCGCTGGACACTCAAGTGGATTAACACCAGAAGAGTTTATGTTATGGATATATAAAGGTGGCGGTCTTGAACTATACGAACAATTTCGTTTAGAAAAATCTAAAGTTGTCGCGTTTCCTTGTTCAGTTTTAGGTACTGAAATTTTTCTTCACTCAAGTAAAAAAGTGCAAACGCTGGAAGATTTTCAAGGTTTACGTCTAAGAACGTCAGGTGCATGGGCTGAAATCGCCTCTCGCTTGGGAGCATCTACGGTTGTTATGGCAGGTAGTGAAATTTATAGTGCACTTGAACGTGGCGTAATTGATGCTGCTGAATGGGGAAGCCCAGAACTGAATAAGCCGACTGGTTTTCATGAAGTTGCTAAATACGTAATGGTTCCTGGTGTGCATCAATCTGGTGGTGTACTTGAATGTCAGGTAAACAAACGCAAATGGGATAGTTTAAACGAGCAAGAGCAAAACGTGCTACGCAGCTCAGCTAAACTCTCTGTATTCGATTCATGGCTTGCATCTTCATACGCTGATTTAGCCGCTTACCAAGAATTAAAAGATGGTAAGAACGAAATCGTTAATTTAGACCCTAGCTTTATCACCAAAATTCTTGAAGAAACAATGGCATGGGAAGACGAAAACGCTGCAAAAAATCCTTGGTTTGCAAAAGTGCTGACTTCTCAGCGTAAGTTTAAAGAAGATATGAATAACTGGTCAGAGTATCGCCTAAAAATTGGAGAATCAGAACTATAACAAATAAGGGAAGTGGCTGAATTACGGTCTCTTCCCTTTTTTCACCTATTCGGATCAGTCACATTAGGAATACCATGATTCATATCAAGATAATAAAAATAATAGAAATGACAACACGGTTTTTTGGTGGCATTGCAGCACTATTAATACTACCGCTTGTTGCTGCATTGATTATCGAAGTTTTTAGCCGACATGTTTTAGGCTCGCCGACTGTTTGGGCATTTGAAATTAGCTATATGGTAATGGGGACTCTTTTCGTACTTGGGATGGCGAATGCGCTTCGCCTAAAGCAACATGTAAGTGTAGATTTACTCACCATGAAAATGCCAATCAGAGTCGTTGCGTTTATTCGAATGGTATTTTACTTCATGTTGTTGCCAATCCTCATGTGGCTAACATGGGAGCTGGCTTATTATTTTTATGAGGCTTTTGAAAGTGGTGAACGTTCTGGACGCTCAGCATGGAATCCAATCGTTTGGCCTATTTACTTTACTTGGTTCTTAGGATTTTTATTGCTAGTTCTGCAACTGATTGCAGAGCTTATTAAAGCCATCTCCACCCTGACTAGTGGAAAAGAGGATGACTTAATATGAATGAGTTTCTACCTATTTTGATGTTTCCTGTACTTATCTTATTTATCTTTGCAGGTGTTCAGATTGCTTTTGCAATGCTTCTAACAGCCGCTATTTTCGGCTTAATAATGTTTGGTGACGTAACAGCCTATCAACTACTAACAAAAATTGAAGAAACTGCATCCAACTCTATATTGGCTGCGGTTCCGTTATTTATATTTATGGGGGCTATGTTAGAAAAATCTGGCATAGCAGAGCGACTGTTTCACGCTATACATTTATGGACAAAGCGTCTTCCGGGTGGAATTGGTGTAGGGACTATTATCCTTGGTGCTATATTTGCAGCGTCAAGTGGTGTTGTCGGTGCAACCGAAGCAGTTATTGGTCTACTGACTATTCCTGTCATGCTGAAACACCAATATGATAAACGCTTACTATCTGGGGTCATTTGCGCAAGTGGTTCGTTAGGTACTGCTATTCCGCCTTCTATTACCGTGATTGTATTAGGGCCAGTTGCAGGAATATCAGTGGGTCAGTTATTTAATGGTTTGCTTATACCTGGCCTATTAATGGCTGCTTTATTTATTATCTATGTCATTGCCATCGCGTATTTTAAACCCGATATGGCACCACGAGAAATAGATAATGAACCCGGCGTCTCATTGGCTGAAAGATTGAAAGTCACCGTTACAGCAATCATTCCCGCAGCTGCTCTGATCTTTACGGTTCTCGGTACTATTTTACTGGGGCTGGCAACACCAACTGAAGCATCAGCTTGTGGTGCATTAGGCGCTGTTATTTTGTCTGTTTGTTATAGAAGCTGCAAATTAAAGGTCCTTTGGGAGTCGATGTTGAGCACAGTAAACATTACCGCAATGATCTTATTGATTGTAATGGCTGGCAACATGTTTGCAGGCATCTTCTTTGCGACAGGTGGCATGCAAACCGTGCAATCACTGCTAACAGGGTCTGGTTTCAGTCCAACTACCGTCCTTGGCTTGATTCTTTTCATTGCCTTTATTGCAGGTTTTTTACTGGATATGATGTCGGTTGTGCTGATCATTATTCCAGTTGCCATTCCAATTGTCCGTTTGTTAGGTTTTGACGACATTTGGTTCTGTGTTGCGTTCTTAGTGGTATTACAAACCAGCTACCTAACGCCGCCACTCGCCCCGTCAATCTTCTATTTAAGAGCTATTTCACCGCCGAGTATAACGCTAAAGCACATGTACGCAGGTGTCGTTCCTTTTATCGGCATTCAATTGGTTGTCCTATTTGTCATACTCGCTTTTCCAGAAACTGCGCTCTGGTTACCGCGTGTTCTTGGCACTAAAGACTGGTAATTCAGAAAATGTATAACCCAGTAGCCATGTTGCTCTGGGTTATACAAAAGCTGAACACCATGACGAATAACTAAGTTGATGTCTCTATACCAATACAACATTCCCATAATTTACGACATGCTAGGCATTCAATTCATATTAAAATATTGCTCTAGCAAATATTCGTGAGAACCACGTACACAATCATCCCCTGTGTCAGCATCAATTAACTATTGCGAAGTGCATGCATTATTTAAATTGATGGTGAAAATAGCGTGACGAATAATCACTATGCATGCCTAGTAGCTGTCAGTAAAACTCATTTGTAAATAATTATTTATCAAAGGAAATCATAAAATGCATGTAATCGAAGCGTCTGAAGTTCATCAGACAATGAATTTTGAAGAATTGATCCCTGCAATAGAGCAAACGTTTGCAGGTAATCACGGTATGCCGCAGCGTAATGTATTTTCTTTGGAAGAGGACAATGACCATGGCGATGGATTTGCCGTATTACCCGCTTGGAACAATAAAGCAATTGGCGTTAAAGCCTTTACCCATTTCCCTGAAAACGGTCCTAAGGGGCTAGATCGCTTATATTCAAAGATTTTAATGTTTAAACGCGAAACTGGAGAGCCTTTAGCTTTAGTTGACGGTTCCAGTGTTACTTACTGGCGAACCGCTGCAGTCTCTGCTTTGGGTAGTCAATATCTGTCACGTAAAAATGCTAGCCGTTTATTAGTTTGTGGTACCGGTTATCTAGCGTCGTATATGGCATTAGCTCATTCTAGCGTTAGACCCATTACCCATATAAATATTTGGGGGCGTAGTTTAGAAAAATCTGAAAAAGTGGCAGAGCAGGTACGTAAAAAACGCCCAGACATAACCGTTGTAGCCATTACCGATCTTGAAAGTGCGGCAGGTCAAGCAGATATCATTAGCTGTGCGACGGGTGCTGGCGAGCCATTAATTTTAGGTGAATGGGTAAAACCGGGTACGCACACTGATTTTGTCGGAAATCATTCACCAAACCGTCGTGAATGTGACACAACTTTAATTACCAAAGCCAATGTTTTTGTTGATAGCCGCTTAAATGTATTAAGTGAAGCAGGTGAGTTATTAATACCTATCGAAGAAGGTGTGTTTAGTAAAGGTGATGTCAAAGCTGAGTTGGCCGAACTTGCCAGAGGTCAACATCAAGGACGACAAACAGAAGAAGAAATTACCGTTTTTAAAACCGTCGGGACTGCACTGTCTGATTTAGCGGCGGCTTGTTTAGTCGTAGATAAATTAACCCATTAATATGTTCAGGTGATCAAGGAGTGACTGGAATCAGCCATTCCTTTATAGAAAAGCGCTAATGGGTGAGCCCATTGAGATGTTGATAATAAAAAATTATTTTATTTGTTAAATAAGATAATTTAAAGATTTAGTAAATTTAAAACCTTAAAAAGATACTTTTATTATATCTTTAGTGATATTAAATAAGCGAACTATGTCACATTTTTAATGGTAATGATTATTGTTGCTTAATTTGAGTAGGTAGTATGATCACGCTCTTTTAAGAGTATCGACCTTACTTATTAAGTTTTTTGATAAATGAGAATCATTTTTTAAATATATGAGTCTATTATGAATATTACAAAATTGTTAGGAGGAGGCCTCATCGCGATAGCCTCTTTTTCATCCAATGTTTCTTTTGCTGCTAGTTCAGTGCCTCACGATTCTCTTGAGCCGATATCTGGCCTTACAAATACACTTACACAACGTTATCTACCGTTATTAAATATTGGCGATGGTTGTCACCCTTATACGGCTGTTGATGCCGATGGTAACTGGAATGCTGGGCTAAAAGATTCGGGTAGTAATGGTGGGAATTGTAGTTTAGATACCAAGCAACAAGTTTATGTGCGTGGTGTTGAAATAAACGATACGGTAACTGCAATTATGTATGCCTATTACTTTCCTAAAGATAATGGATATTTAGTTGCCTCAATCGGTCATCGTCATGATTGGGAATATGTGATGGTGTTTGTTGAAAATTACAATGATACTTATAACTCAAGCAATGAAAAAATAATAGGTGCAGTGTATTCAGCCCATGGCGGTCTTTCTGCAAGCACAAACCCTAATCGTGGTGGCAATAACAATACCCATATATACATAAACTATGATTTTCATGGGAGTGTTACGCACAGCTTTGCTGAAGGGTCTAAAGGTTCAGTTGATAAACATAGAGCTATTATCTGGGGATTGATGACAGATGCTGCTAGAAATTCCTTAAATATTAGAGATTTTGGAAATGCGGTAGTACCAGTAAGAAATAGAGATAATAAATTTCAAAATGAAGTAGAAAAAGCGAAAGATGCTCTAGGGTTATAAGGTATTTTCGTCATAATAACTCACTCATTATATTTACTACTAAATGTTTGAATGATTTTTTTTGAGTTCAACACGCCTTAAAATCTACTCATGTTTTAAGGCGTTTTCAATCATCGACCTTAACTATTAAAGTGATGCTATTTTGATTCTTTCTCGTCTTATTAAAACGCTATTCATAGCACTGTTAACTACTTTTTTACTCATTGTATTACTTAAAAACGTCATCTTTGATGAGTCAAAAAAATCAACTATATCAACTACTCTTAATCATCAAACTACCTCAATGCTGCCTCATAATGAAATGAATCATAATGATAAAAATCGTTATCAAAACGTAAGTGATAGCTCGGAACTAATCACCTTACTTCAACAAGTTATTGTTGCTGGTAATAAACAATACACAGAGACTCAATACAAGGCATTCTTTGTGCTATGGATGTCGAAAGAGCCTGAAAGTGTAATGGCTTATTTATTAAATTTAAAAGATGAGAATTTTCGTTTCTCCATGTTGTTATTAGCGATGACGGCTTGGTCTGATATTGACTCTGATACCCTCAATACATGGTTATTAACGACGAAGACGGGTACTAAATTAGACTTTGTGATTGTTGAGTTGTCTCAGAATATTAGTATTTCACCGCAGTTAGCTATTCAATATACTGAAAAAATAAATGAGATTGATTTACGTAATAAATCAACCTTTAACATCATACAAAAATGGATCGACACGGATATGTTTGATGCAGTTGGCTGGGTTAGTCAAAACAACGTCGCATATCAACAATACGGACTACCAATATATAGTCTAGTGATTGAAGAGGATATAGATGTTGCACTTTCATCTTTGTATTTATTATCAGATAAAGACCCGTCAATTACTGCTGCCATCATCGATGCAATCACCACTAAAACATTTCAATTAGTTAGCGAAGAGGGATTTGATGCTGATAATATTGCTTTAGCGCTATTGTCATTACCCCATAATGACTTCAATGACACTATTATCGAAGCTATTTTGCCACTTATTTTATCTCATAGTACGACCGACAATACGATATCACTTATCGATAATATATCGAGTGATGAAGTTCGTGATGCGATGCAGCAACAGATGGTAGGGATATTAATGCGTAGCGATATTCCAACAGCTTTAAATTATATTGATTATTTTGAAAGTGATGACAAGCGTCAGCAAGCATTTGATACGATCATCTATCATTGGGCGGAACAAGACTTGTCTGCAGCCAGTGATTGGCTATCATCCGTTGATATAGGTAATAGTGACGCAGGATTTTCTTTGGCTCAAATCGCTGTACAACAAAATGACATTAACATTGCTCAAAAATGGATAAAAGAAATTAAAAATAATTATGATGTAGACGAAATGCAATATCTTATTTTTACTCAATTATACCAAGAGAATACAGACTCAGCGTTAGATTATCTTAATGATCAGACTGATTTTTCTGAGCAAGAGATACACACGATTTTAAGCTCTATGAATAGTAACTAAATTACCTATTATCATGAGTGATTAAAGAGTATTTTGCATAGCACGATTGCTCATAAGGCTTCATCAGTTTGGTTAGGAACAGATGAATTGTTCGCTCTATTTTCAAGTTGTAGTGACAAAGTAGGCAAAGTAATACCGCTACAGCGCAAACTATTTTAGTTAGTTTCTTGATGTTCTTCGTGCAGCGAAGGGACTTTGTGGTTGCTTGTTGTCTTTTAAAATCAAAAACCGATTTAACCACGAAGATTTGATGGGTGGAGAAGGTTAATTCAAAACATTTATTGTAAGGGCTTTCTTCGTGTTCTTCGTCCAGCGAAGCGACTTTGTGGTTGCTTGTTGTCTTTTAAAATCAAAAAACTATTTAACCACGAAG
>NZ_CBRF02000042.1 GCF_000470315.2 Psychromonas sp. SP041 | reverse complement strand
CATGATGACAATGATTAGTCCTTATCGAGTGTTACAACGCAGATGTCAGAAATGAAATTGTAACGATATAAAGATTAAAGCAGCGGATGTTTGATCATTATCAACCATATTAACCATTACAGCATCCAACTGATTATGGCTAATATGACAGATATTAAATTGACTCTTACATAATACGACTAATGTTTATTGCTAGGTTACTGTCCTACAATAGATGATTTACTGTGCCACTATAAACTAGTTACAATTTAACTTTTTAGACGTTAGCTGTGTCCAAGCCCGCTCTTCACGAGTTAATTAAAAGTGAGTTACGGCTTAATCATTTCTTGATGCATTGCTTTGACTAATGCCACTAATGCTTCTTTTGATAACTTGTTAACCGATTCTACCGTGCTTGCTAATTTTTCTTTATCTTCAACAATTGGCGTGTAGTCGATAGTTGGCTTAAGAATGGTTTTAATTAATGCTTTAGCTGTTTCAGGATCGTTGTTTGCAATCGTCTCTAAGACTAATGCTTTCATGTCTGCATTTTTGTTTTGTAGCAATTTAGAGATATGCGTGAATCCTACTATTTCACATTGTACTAGTGTGCCAAATTCTGGCAGTTTAGACCAAGCAACTAATGCATTAGTAGTGACTTCTTCAATCTCGGTTGCAGAGCATTCTGAAATGATGTTTGTCCATAACCACTCATTAAACGCTTCATCGTCACTAATAATGTCTCTTGCTTCTTTACAAGCTTCTCCGATTTTATATTTTGCTTCACGCTTTTCTTGTGCTTCTGGCGCATTAGTATCGATGTAATGCGTGATATCTAAGTACTTTAGAATGGTTGATTCTTGCTCTGGTAATTCTATGCTCATTAAAACGCGCCTATTATGTTGCATCACATGATGGGATGACTTTTGCTTGTGCTGATAAAATGGGCGCAGTGTAACTTACAAAGACCATGTAGGCTATTAGCTTTGATCTTGTTTAACGTTTGCTTAATAATTGTTGATGACGATTGTGAATGGTGCTTTTAAACAATCGTGTTTGAGGTTCACCCTGCATCAGTATCTATTAGTTTTACTGTGTGCACTGGTTTTTAAACCCATTTAATACTTTTAAAGCAGTAGGCGGTGGAGTAGCCTGCATTTCTTGATAAGCCGCTTCCAGTCCCTGTAAAAATGCATCCGATGGTGGTCTTCCTGAAAAGTCATCGATACTGGCCGAAAACTTGATTTTCAGTATTTCACACATGACTTTTTCTAAGCCCTGAGGCCTTGCTTCCACCATTTCAAATTTATTCTGTTCTTCTTCACTTCTACCACATGGCGAATACCAGTAACCAAAGTCGTCTAACATTCTTCTTCGATCGCCTGCCAAACAATAATGAGATAATTCATGTAATAGGCTTCTCGGATAATTATCACGAAAATAAATGACTGCTTTGGCATTGTCTTTTGCTGCTTGATAAAAGGGTTCGTCTGCCCCGCCTTCTATACTCAAATCAGGAAAAACATTTGCCAATATGCCGATTAAATATTGGCAAAATTCATCATCGGTAAAACGGTCATTCATTTATCTATCATCCTAGTACGACTAAAATAAGGCCGAGAGTGTCATTTTATTGATTTAAGAAGCATTTATGTTAGATAAAAAACAATAAGTTCGACAAAAATAAGCGCAAATTATACACTTCACTCACTGTTCAATCTAACTAATAAAGATAAACCATGTCATTACTCAGTAAACTTCGTTGCGCATTCACCTTAGGACAAGGTGTCTTAATTGAAAATAAAGCACTCACGACCACTAATGACCCCATTCAGTTTTTTGATACTTGGTTAAAAGAGGCTGAAAGCACAGGTGTTGTATTACCTGAGTCGATGTCGGTTTCAACTTGTACGACTGAAGGGCGCCCTTCTTCACGTATGGTGTTATTAAAAGAAGTTGATCAAAATGGTTTTGTATTTTTTACTAATTACGGCAGCAGAAAAGCCGGTGAGTTAGAGCAAAATCCCTTTGCAGCTTTATTATTTCATTGGAATATTTTACAACGCCAAGTACGTATCGAAGGAAGAATTGAACGTGTTAGCCATGAAGAATCAGAAGCTTACTTTCATTCTCGTGGACGTGGTAGTCAGATTGGTGCATGGGCTTCAAAACAAAGCCAAACATTAGATGAACGCCAATCACTGGTAGATAGTGTCAAATTTTACGAAGAAAAGTTTGCAGGTAAAGCGATACCTTTACCTGATTTCTGGGGTGGTTACCGTGTCATTCCTGAAAAGATTGAGTTTTGGCAAGGTAAAGCAGATCGACTGCATGATCGTTTTGTTTATACGAAACAAGGTTCTAAGTGGACGATTACTCGCTTGAACCCTTAACGTTTATTGACCACGCGATTACATGCTCAATATAACTGGTGCCTTATTATTCGTTCCAATAAAGCACCAGTGTTGCACCACTGATTGAACTACCATAATTAATAGACACTCCAATACCGATATTATCTAACAATGGAATTTTATTATTGGTATCAATAACCCAACCAAAACTGGTTTCATAGTAATACCCATTATCAGCAATTGCTGTTAAATCGCCAATCAAATCGATTCGTTTAAAATCAATGGTTAAAAAATCTCCGACGCCCCATAGGTCAGGGACTTCAACAGTAAATTCAACACCATTAGTAATACGCCACCCTTCAGGGTTAATACTGTAAGGGTCATCAATAGAACCCGCTAAACCTTGCCCATAGATATAGTTATTATTATTATGTGCTCTCCATGAACCCCAGCTTTCTTCTCGTTCGTAACCAATGCCTACTTCAGGCTCTATAATCGCAGCAAAAGTACTAACGTTAAACTCATTATTAAACGTTCCTTTACTTTCTTCAGGAAAACCATCGCCATAATTATAATCATTTTTGTAATAGACGAGATGCAATCCCAACGCCGAGGTGACATACCAATTATCAGTAACATGATAAAATTGAGAATAGCTGCCATAAATACCAAAGGTATCTTGCTTTAACTCATCTTTTACGTCTGAAAAAATTTCGCTGCCACGCTCAGAATTAATATAAAAAGCACGCACTGTCAGTGCATGATCCCACGCTTCACTTTTAGGCTCTAAGTCCCATGTATAAGGAATAACAAATACATTTAAACTGTTTTTTAAATCAACAGTATCTTCATCGCCAAAACCAGGGTCATCCACTTCTAAATCAAAATTAGTGAAACCAAAGGTCAAAGCACTACTATCAGACATTAACGTTGCAATGGCAAAAGCTTCTTCAGTTGTATCTAGAGAGGGACTCTCAGCGGCTTGTGCATTACCAAAAAATGATCCTGTTGATAAGGCAATTAATGTCAGTTTGCTGTAATATTTAATAGTCATTGTTATAACCAACCATGCTCTTCGAACATGTCTGCTAATTTATCTAGTTCTTGGTCGATATGTGCTTTCCAGCTGATGCCATTTTGAGCTGCACCCAGTTGTTCCATAAACCAGTTATAAAAAACAGCATTATCAAATAAACCATGTAAATAAGAGGTATAGACGTTAGCTTGTTGCCATCCCATATTGTCATTAATAAAAGGTTTAACGGCTTCACTTAACACAATACTTTCTCCATGATGTATTTCATAAGCATCTATTTTTTCACCAACCCAATCGAAGCGTCTTTGAAGCGTTGCTTTGTCATGCGCTAAAGTTGTGCTCAAATCAATAATACCTAAGCCTTGTTTATTGCCATCTTCCAATTGTAGTGGATCATTAATATGGTTGCCAAGAATCTGTAATCCTCCACAAATACCCAGTATTAGTTTATTACTTTTGCTAAATTTTTGAATCTCTTTATCTAAGCCCGTTGTCTGTAAAAATGCTAAGCTTTTACCGCTATTTTTACTGCCAGGTAAAATAACTGCATCAAAAACAGATAGATCTTGGTTTTTCTGAACAGGTACTAAGTTAACATCGTTTTGATAAGTTAACGCATCGAATTCATCCATATTAGAGGCATAAGGATAATAGATTAGAGCCACATTGATAGCACCGTGTTGCCAAGTTGTACCTAATCGGAAGCTGTCTTCTTCTGGTAATTGATGACGATGGTAAGGTAAGTTAGCAACCGTAGGAATACCTGTTTTTTCTTCTAACCAATCCATTGCATTACCTAACAACTTAGGATCGCCGCGAAATTTGTTAAGGACAAACCCTTTAATGAGTTTCTGCTCTTCTTCTGCTAAACACGCCCAAGTACCTAATAAATGTGCAAAAGAACCGCCACGATCAATATCTGAGACTAAGTACACATCAGCCTGACAAGCTAAAGCTACGCTCATGTTGACGATATCTCCTTGGCGTAGATTGATTTCAGCAGGACTACCCGCCCCCTCAATCACTATTTGTTCATGTTCACTTTGTAAGGTGGTTAATGCTTCGACAACCTTTGGCCAGAGTAACTTTTTACGTGCCATCCAAGGCATATTTGAAATGTCAGTATCGACTTTTCCGTTAATAATAACTTGGCTAAAGGTCTCTGCACTGGGTTTAAGTAACACGGGATTCATTAATGCTGAGGGAGTGACTTTAGCGGCGATCGCTTGTAGATATTGCGCACGCCCTATTTCTAAACCATCCTCAGTAATGGCAGCATTATTACTCATATTTTGCGCTTTAAAAGGCGCAACATTAACACCTCTGTTAGCGAGTAGCCGACAAATGGCCGTGACGATCAGTGATTTACCTGCATCACTAGTACAACCTAGAATCATGATGGGTTTATTTTTTACGGACATGAGTCTCACTTGAGTTTATTTAATAACGTTTAGAAAGCGACTTGCTAAACCAAATTGCTCTATTTAATCAGAACAGTATTCATCTATTGAATTGGTAATAAACATCATTTTTTATATTGTTTATTGCCAATTCAATTTACATCGATAATTTAATGTGAAGCCTATAGGCCTTTCATTTTATAAAACATTTTACTTCTTATTTGAATTCAAGAAAGCAAAAAAAAGCACTGTATTCACAGTGCTTTACAATAAGCTAACCTATAGCTGATAACAAGTTATTAGCCACGACGAGCAATAACTGCAGCAGATAAGCTTGCTAATAATGTTTCAGTCGCATCCCAACCAATACATGCATCAGTAATACTTTGGCCATAAGTTGCAGCAACACCTTCACATAAGTCTTGGCGGCCTTCAACTAGGTGGCTCTCAACCATTACGCCTGAAATTGCTTTATCACCACCAGCAACTTGACTACAAACGTCATCACACACTTTCATTTGGTTTTCGAATTTCTTCTCTGAGTTTGCATGGCTAAAATCGATCATTAATGTTTCAGCTAGACCCGATTTTTTCAAATCAGTTTTGATCGCAGCAACATGCTCAGCGCTATAGTTAGGCGCTTTACCTCCACGTAAAATGATATGACAATCTGGGTTACCCGCTGTTTCTACGATAGCACTGTGACCGAATTTGTTAACCGATAAAAAATGATGTGAAGCATTAGCCGCCCCAATTGCATCAACAGCGACTTTAATTGTACCGTCGGTGCCATTTTTGAAACCCACTGGGCATGAAAGACCAGACGCTAATTCACGGTGAACTTGAGATTCTGTAGTACGTGCACCGATTGCGCCCCAAGACATTAAGTCAGCAACGTATTGTGGTGTGATCATATCTAAGAATTCAGTTGCAGCAGGTAATCCCATTGCATTGATATCTAATAATAATTTACGAGCAGTACGAAGACCTTTGTTGATATTAAACGTACCGTTTAATTCAGGATCGTTGATTAAACCTTTCCAACCTACTGTAGTACGTGGTTTTTCAAAATAAACACGCATAACAACTTCTAGTGAGTCTTTGTATTTTTCACGTAATGGCATTAATTTAGCAGCATAATCTAGCGCTGCTTCAGTATCATGAATTGAACAAGGACCGATGATCACTAACATACGGTCATCTTCGTCACTTAAAATTTTGCTGATAGCATTACGAGAACCAGAAACAGTACGGCTGATTTCAGATGTAGCTGGAAATTTCTCTAATAGAGCAATTGGGGGTAATAATTCTTTGATTGCAGTTATATTCACGTCATCTGTTTTAATCATAATTTGTCCTGAAGCACATCGTTGTGCTGGTAGTTAGTTTTTAATTTATCTTTTACTTCTGTTTACATTATAAAAAATACTGTTGTTCGAGCTATTTATCGTTTTATTGATTTTGTTGTCTTTCTTATTGGCACCGCTAGTAATCGTTTTATGCACTTTGTTATTAAACGTTTACGAAGTACTTTTATCGTCGTTTTCTATTTTCTTTACTTTTCTATCTTTCTTTACATGCTTTATTACTTTAAATATTAATCCATTAAAGGACTATACGGTTCTATCACTACCGTTTCACCTATCGCAACACTGCCTCGGTCTTGTTCAAGTATAATAAAGCAATTTGACTGACTCATCGAACTAAACACCCCAGAACCTTGATTTCCAGTCGTTGAGACGATTAGTTGACCTTGCTCATTAGTTGAGTAGGTACCACGTTGAAAATCAGTTCTTCCTGGTGCTTTAAATAATGCATCACTGCATATTGCATTCAGACGAAGAGCAGGCTTAATAAGCTCTCCACTCATCTTCGCCATTGCCGGCACAGCTAATTGATATAGAGTTACGATAGCGGAAACTGGATTTCCTGGCAACCCAAAAAAGACGCTGTTTTGTAACTTACCAAAAGCAAATGGTTTACCTGGTTTAATTGCCAATTTCCAAAACCCTATTTCACCGATTTCGTTTAACACTTCTTTAATGAAATCAGCCTCACCTACTGAGACACCACCGCTTGTTATTACAACATCAGCGAGTTGATCAGCTTTGATCATTGACTCTTTAATCAGTGCGTAATCGTCTTTAATAATGCCGAAATCAATCACTTCAACATTTAAACGAGACAAAAGTGCCATAATACTATATCGATTGCTATCGTATATTTCACCTTGCTGTAACGTTTCACCTAAGCTTTTTAACTCATCGCCAGACGATAAAACTGCCACTTTAAGTTTTCGATAAACATCAACATTGGCGATACCCAATGAAGCAAGCAAAGGGATATCACGCGGTGTTAATTTATGGCCTTTTTGTAACACTTGTTGTCCAATACTTAAATCTTCACCAGCAAAGCGAACATTATTATTGACTTCAGGAGCATGACTAAAAGTAATCAACGCACCTTCAGCTAAACATTGCTCTTGCATTACCACGCAATTTAACGAATCAGGTATTAATGCGCCTGTCATTATTCTGATGCAACAACCTGTTTCTACTTCTCCATTAAAAGGGACACCGGCGAAGGATTTACCGACTAATGTTAATTTAACTGGATTGTTAACTGAACAATTTTTCAAATCATCCGCGTGTAATGCATAACCATCCATTGCTGAATTGTTAAAAGGTGGAACGTTCTTTTGTGAAACAATATCTTCACAAAGTGTAAAGCCTAACGCATCCGATAATGGTAACGTGATTTTGTCACATACTATCGATAACGCTTCTTGCATTGCTTCCAACGCATCAGCTAACGGCATTAATCCTTTTGCATTACAACAGCTCATATGGGTTACTCTATTTTGATTAGTGAATTTTTAATAATAATTATTAGTTATTACTTATTAGTTTTTACTTATTGATTATCGATAATTGATTGGTATTTCATTATATACAATTTAATATTTCATTATGTATAGCTCTATAGGTCGGTGCAATATTAAAACTTCACTAAACAGCATTAAGATCAATAAATGTGCTTAAATGTATCTAAAGCTTTAATTTTCATCTCATATTTTTATATTTGCAGCTCAATCTTTCATTGCAACCTCATTACAACCTAAAGGCCTAACCTAATTTATTCAAACTCTTTAGTGCTAACATCCGCAGGTAAAGTCTCTGATACTTTAATCCCTTTTAAATTACTAAAACAGCTTTCAATAGCCGTTGTAATAAAATCTTCTATAAAAGCTAATGAATTTTGTTCTTCTCTGACTGCTGCATAAAGTGTTTTCCAAACGCCTTCTTTACCCAATCGTCTCGCGACAACATAGTCTTTCTGTAGATATTCAAACAATGCCCAATTGGGTAAACCTGCTACGCCTCGTCCGCTCGCAACCAATTGCAACATCATGAGTGTCATATCTGCTTGACGAATTTTTGCCGGGTTTACGCCTTCCGGTATTAAAAAAGCATTAAAAATGTCTAAACGCTCTTTTTCAACAGGATAAGTGATCAAGGTTTCTTCGCTTAGATCTTCTGCTTCAATATACGTTTTATTGGCTAAAGGGTGATGACGACTTAATGCCAGCATCGATTGATAGCTAAATAAGGGAATATAACTAATTCCTTCTATCGGTTGCGGATCTGAAGTAACCACTAAATCTAAATTCCCTCGTTTTAACGCGGGTAAAGGTAAGAAACTAAAACCACTTGAAAAGTCTAATTCAACTTCAGGCCAACTATCACGGAATTTATCAATAGCAGGCATTAACCATTGAAAGCAAGAATGGCATTCTATCGCCATGTGTAAACGTCCTGCATCGCCAGAAGCAAAGCGTGATATATCGCGTTCAGCCTGACGAATTTGCGGTAATACTTGATCAGCTAATTCTAAGATACGTAAACCAGAAATGGTAAAGCGGATTGGGCGTGATTTACGAATAAACAAAGAACAGTCTAAGCGTTGCTCTAACTCTTTTAACTGATGTGATAATGCTGATTGCGTTAAATGTAGTTGCTTTGCCGCTTCCACTAAACTGCCTGCTTTATTCAGTGTTGATAACGTCTTTAAGTGTTTTAGCTCAATCATAGTTCACCTTAATAAAGCATTAAATAGCATTAGTATTCCATAAAAGTTAATAATTTTCACATTATATAAGCAATCATTGAATATAATTAATCATTATCTAAATATACCTCACCATATTGTTGATTTCATCTTCACTAAATCAATTAGATAAGGTACTTTAAGAGACTGTTTAAAGCATTATGGAAATTAGGATTTAAGGGGTTTAAATGTATTCAATTGTTCGTTCAAACAAACTAGATAATGTCTGCTATGACATTCGTGGACCTGTATTAAAGCAAGCGATGAAATTAGAAGATGAAGGTCAGCGTATTCTTAAATTGAACATTGGTAATCCCGCCCAATTTGGTTTTGAAGCCCCAGAAGAAGTGTTGATGGATGTGATCAAAAACTTACCTAATAGCCAAGGCTATTGTGACAGCAAGGGGCTGTTTTCTGCGCGTAAAGCCGTAATGCAACATTACCAAGCTAAAGGTCTTTTATCGTTAGATACCGATGATATCTATATTGGTAATGGCGTCAGTGAATTGATCGTCATGGCGATGCAAAGTCTATTGAATAACGGTGATGAGATTTTAGTCCCGGCGCCTGATTATCCATTATGGACAGCCGCTGCTAACCTGTCTGGTGGTAAAGCGGTACATTATATTTGTGATGAAGAATCAAACTGGTTCCCTGATATCGACGATATCAAATCAAAAATCACTTCTCGCACTAAAGGGATTGTTTTAATTAACCCAAATAATCCAACTGGTGCAGTTTATAGTAAAGATTTACTAGAACAAATTGTAGAGTTAGCCCGTCAACATAACTTAATTGTTTTTTCTGATGAAATTTATTCAAAAATTGTTTATGACGATGCAGTCCATATCCCATTAGCCACCTTAGCCGATGATATTTTGATTGTAACCTTTGATGGTTTATCAAAAGCTTATCGAGTGTGTGGTTTCCGTGTTGGTTGGATGATGATCAGTGGTGCTAAAAAACAAGCACGTGATTACATATCAGGCATAGAAATTCTAGCGAGTATGCGTTTATGTGCCAATGTACCGATGCAACATGCGATTCAAACATCATTAGGCGGTTATCAAAGTATTAATGAACTGACTGTCCCTGGCGGCCGTTTATATGATCAAACGCAAACCGCGTGGAAATTATTAAATGACATTCCGGGTGTGAGTTGTACTAAACCAAATGGTGCTTTGTATCTTTTCCCTAAATTAGATCAAAAACGTTTTAATATTAAAGATGACCAACGTTTTGCGATGGATTTATTAGTTGAAGAAAAAATATTAATTGTGCAAGGTACTGGCTTTAATTGGCACAAACCAGATCACTTCCGTATTGTTTGTTTACCACGTGTCGATGAGATGGCAATAGCAATTAAGAAAATTGCTCACTTCCTAGATGGGTATAGTCAATAAGCTATATAAAATCAGGTAGCTATACTGAGAAGTTATATTAAAAAGTGTCGAACTTAATCATCATTAACGATGAGTTCGACATTTTCAATACTATTAAGCTCTTTTTTATTAACTTCCTTTCTATTAACCTCCTTTCTATTCAAGAAAGCGATTAACATAGTGACCTTAAACAACATAGCGATGAACGGATTTCAAGAGTCGTTAATATGTTGTCACTGCATTAAGACTCATCTCCATTAAGTAACCACTCAACCTCATTTAGCTTTTTAGCTTTTATTAATTTTGACGCTTATTTGTTTTGTAAGTCAATAAATAGTAATGATAAAATCAACTCCCCTTTCACTATTTTATTTATTTCACATGAGATAAAAATGTTTAAAAAAATAGCACTTTCTATCATTTCATTATGTTTTTTCTTACTCTTATTTATTGATATTCAAACTATTATTTCAGAACGATTAATCGATGCATTATGGCCTATTGGACATGTCACTGTATTTGCTTTTTGGGGATCGTTATTCCTGCTTTATCAACCGACGATAAAAGCGGCATCGCTCAAAAAACAATTTTTATTGATGACTGTTTTTTGTTTTATTTTTGGAATATCGATTGAATTAATCCAACCTTTCTTTGGACGCTCTAGAGAGCTAGCAGATGTTTTTTTAAATTATGTCGGCTTATTACTCAGCATCATTTTGTTCAGTCGTCACTTTATTCACTGGTGCTATAAGCTATTCTATTTTTGCTTACTCGGTTATCTACTTTCCCCTTCTGCACTATGTATTTATGATGAAATTAAAGCAAAGGTTGAATACCCTGTATTAGCCTCTTTTGAACACGACGTTGCGCTGACACGTTGGAAAGCAGATCAGCCTTTATCCTTAGCCATACCAGAGCAATTAGATAAGCAGCTAAATAGACAACTAAGTCAATCGTCGCCAAGCATTAATAAAATGATGAAAGTGACTTTTGTTCCTCGTGAATATAGTGGCGTCGCTTTACGTTATTTCGAAGGAGATTGGCAAGGTTACAAAACACTAGTAATACGCTTTTATAATCCTAATACCGCTACCACAGCAGAGATTAAGACAGACGAGAAGATAGAAAGAACGCAACTTGACACATTACCCGTGACTTTGTTGATTACAGATGAACATTACAATAAATCAAAACCAAACTATAAAGATCGCTACGAGAAAAAATTACATATTGAACCAGGCTTCAGTGAGATTAGCATTCCATTAAATACAATCAGAGATGGTGTTCAGTTAAGAGAGATGGATTTAAGTAAAATGGCAGGAGTTGATTTTTATATGTATGAATTAGATGGGCCAGTTAACCTTTATATCGATCAATTATATTTACAGTGATATCAATATCAATCACACTCTTAACTGATTGATTTTACCTGCTAAATAACCTATTTCTCGTTGTAAGTTTCGTAAAAGAAACAGCCTACTAAAAGAGTTAACTTATTTTAGTTAATCTTCGAAATACCTCAACTTAGGCTTTGAAATAAGTCATTTTTTCTGCACAAAATTTAGAGTAATTGGTTTAATGTAATTGGTTTAATGTAATTGGTTTAATGTAATTGGTTTAATGTAATTGTTCTAGCAACACAAATAAAAAGAGAGACTCATTAGTCTCTCTTTTTATTGATAACCGTTCATCATACATTATTAATCTATGTCTTGTATAATACTTTACAAAGGTCCGTACACCTTATCCGTTAAACGGACATGTACAGTGATTTCTTCACGGTCATGATATAGATGTTTTGCTTGTAGTTCGTAATTGAAACCAGCTTCTTCGATCATATCAGTTAATAACTTTATATCATCAGTTGCTTCTTGATAACGCTGTTTCATTGGCAATTTAAGATTAAAAATAGCTTCTTTACACCAACCATCAATTAACCACTGCGCCATTAATTTAGCGACTCGCTTAGGCTTTTCAATCATGTCACACACTAACCAATGAATATTTTTACGCTCAGGTTCAAACTTAAAGCCATCTTCCATAAAGTGAGTGACTTGCCCTGTTTCCATCAAACTATCGGCCATTGCACCATTATCAACACAACTTACAAACATACCTCGTCGTACTAACTGATAAGTCCAACCACCAGGACATGCGCCAAGATCAACGGCCCGTAAACCTGAATGTGCTCGCGCTTCTTGTTCTTCTTTGGTTAAGAACGTTTGGAAGGCTTCGTCTAACTTAAGTGTTGAACGGCTAGGTGCTTCATTAGGAAAACGTAAACGAGTGATACCCATGTGCAATTCGCTGCGATTTTTAGGTAAAGAGTACCCAACATAGGCGGTTTCATAATCCATGAAACAAACATGTGTACGTCGTTTTTTTAGGTTTTCCTTATTCGTTAAGTTATTGTGTTTTTTAAGCGCTTGTCTAAAAGGAACCGTGAATTTACGACAAAAAGTAAGTAAAGGTTTAGTTTCATCGCCTTCAGGACATTCAACATAGACATCACCTGCCATTGGTAAGTTACGTGTAATGTCTAAAATAGGGGTAATTCTGTCATCTGCAGGTAAGTCTTCAAGCAGTGCGACCGCAACAATCATTTGACGAGCAAAAATAAGTTGAGCAAAATTAATCTGCTCTGATAATGCCTCCACTTGGGTTGGATCATAACAATGGTATAAAACAAAACCACTATTTTTAAGGGTTTTAATATAACCAAAAACGTCTAACTCACTCGCTTTAGCTTGGATTTCATTTGCACAGTCATTTTCAAAACCAGGACGACAATATAACAGAATACCTAACATACAGACTTAAACCTTTATTTTCTTTGTGTAAATAGCATGGCAATAGCAACAAATAACCAAGCGAGTATGAGTAATAAACCACCTAATGGAGTCACTAATACTAATAATGTTGAGCCTAAAAATACTAAGTAATATAGGCTACCGCTAAAACATACAGTACCCAATGTGAAGCAATATAAGCTAATGGTCAGTAACCGACTTGTAAACATTGAACTTAATAGTGATATCACTATTAATGTGATGGCATGAAACAGCTGGTATTGTGCAGCAACTTGTACCTGAGAGACTTGCGCCGTACTTGCCCAAGTCGACAAACCGTGACTTGCATAAGCGCCAAACATAACCGCCGTTGCACCGAGTAAAGCAGCGATGGCGATAAAGCAACGTGATTGTTTAGTTATCAGCAATGTTAATAACCTTCTTTATTGCAGAACTTAGTAACCGCTTTTTAATAACAGTGACTTAGTCATTGCTATTAAGGAATTAATAGCAATTATGTAGAGCCGTCATTACCTAGTGACAATTGTTTGGCAACACTTATCACTAGTCTTTATTTAGTATCAACTATTCAGTGACAATAGGCTCTAAGCTTTTTGCTAAGTCATCCATTTGTTTCATTTGTGTTAAGAATGGTACTAACTTATCGAGTGGTAATGCACATGGTCCATCACATTTAGCATTAGTAGGATCCGGATGAGACTCCAAGAATAACCCTGCAATACCTTGCGACATACCCGCTAAACCTAGTTGTACTACTTGGCTACGACGACCATCAGCACTATCTAAACGCGCACCTGGTTTTTGAAGTGAATGTGTGACATCAAAAATAACTGGGTAACCAGTTTCTTTCATCGTACTGAAACCTAACATATCAACAACAAGGTTGTTGTAACCGAAACAGCTGCCTCGTTCACATAGGATAATTTTATCATTACCCGCTTCTTTAAACTTAGTGATGATATGTTGCATTTCATGTGGTGCTAAAAATTGTGCTTTCTTAACATTAATAACCGCGTTGGTTTCAGCCATTGCTTGTACTAAGTCAGTTTGGCGACTTAAAAAAGCAGGTAACTGGATAACATCAACGACTTCAGCAACTGGTTTTGCTTGGTACGGTTCATGTACATCGGTAATAATTGGTACATTAAAAGTAGATTTAATGTCTTCAAAAATACGTAAACCTTCTTCTAGACCAGGTCCACGATAACTATTAATTGAAGAGCGATTCGCTTTATCAAAAGAAGCTTTGAAAACATAAGGAATGTTCAGTTTAGACGTTGCTTCAACATACGTTTCAACCATCTTCATTGCTAGATCACGTGACTCTAAAACATTCATTCCACCAAATAAAACAAATGGACGATCATTTGCAACATCAATATTGCCTACTTTGATAATTTTCTGGCTCATATTTACTCTCTTATTTATTGACAACCTTAATGGTTAAACTTGGTTGCAAAAAAGTTATTTAGTTTATTTAATGAATCGTTTGAGCATTATGCTCATTATTCATTTGTTTAATTTGTCGCTTTAATAAATTAACGATTGGATCTTCAGGACATTGCTCAATGAAATAAGTAAAATCATTACAAGCAAGCTGAAAACAGTCTAATTGTTGAAACAAAAAACCACGGTCCCTGACTTCAAAAGCATCTTCAGGATCTAAACGTAACAAGATATCACTACACAATAAGGCTAATTCAATAGTTTCAGCTTGAATATAAGCTGCTTTTAATACACTGACATAACGTTTGATAATGGTTTCGTTACTATCTGCTTGTAACATTTCATTTGTTAAACGCGCATGATTACCTAACTGACCACGTACCTTTAATTCTAATTGTTGAGTATTAACGATATCACCATTAAAAGGGTCGATATAAATAACGTCGTTATCCATGTCGACTTTAACAATAAAGCCACTTGGGAAACAAATACCCGACGCAATAAAACCCGTCTCTTTTAGCATTTCAATTAATAGAATACCTAAACTAATGGGTACACCTTTTCGACGTGATAGTACTTTTGATACTAATGCATTTTTAACTTTGAAAAATGCTTTCCAATCACCTTTAAAGCCTTGTTCATGGTAAACACTGTTTAACAACGTTTGCAGTTTATCTAGGTTTTGTTCGGTTTTTTTCCCGACCTGAGACTTAACAATGATTAGCTGTAAACGCATTGAATCTTGAAATTTCACGATCGACTGCCCCGTGATTTCAGCTTCAGCCATACTGGCTAACTGTAAAAGGGAAAACGCACTATAGTCTATCCCTTCATGAATAATGCTTGTATTAACAACGGGTTGTTCAATGACACCCTGCTCGTCTAATTCCACTGTCTACCCCACTAATAAAATGGCTTGTTTAGTGAATGCTAATTTAGCAATGTACGCAAGCCAACCGAAGGCACCAATAAATGCTAACCATTGAATATGCGTTTTGGTCTTCGCATTAAGTGCGACTTGAACCATTGAGAAATAAGCAACAAAGGCAATCATTTTTTCTAGTAACCAATACCCACCCGCAGCAAACGGATTAAAATGAAATAATCCCATTAACGCTAAACCAAGAAAAATAATGGCAACATTGGTATGGATGTGTATTTTCTTAAATACCGCTTTTTGTGCGTTAGCATGGCCTGATTTAAGCCAGTAAAATCGAACGATAAACATGACAATGGCTAATAAAATGAAAGTCATGTGTGTATGTTTTAAAATTGAATACATAGTTGTCCTATTGGTAAGCTACTACACTTACTGTTGCTATATTACTGGCTCTATTAGACAGTAATATAAAGTTACTTGTTCGTTATGAATTACGCCAGATGACCTAAAGTAACTCGGTCATTTTTTGCATAATCTTGTTGTGTTTCGATCTTAATGAAACCATTTTCTTGTAAAATTGTTTGTACTGAAGCACCTTGTTCAAAGCCATGCTCAAACAATAAACAGCCATTTTCTTTTAAATAGCTTTTAGCCTGTTCGCATATATGGCGGATGTCCGACAAACCTTGTTCATTAGCCACGAGTGCAGATAAAGGTTCAAAACGCACATCACCTTGTTTGAGGTGCACATCATTAGCATCAATATAAGGGGGGTTGCTAACAATAATATCAAAATGACCTTGCACACTTTCAAACCAGTTACTTTGATGAATGCTGACATTATTAAACTGCAAGCTATCACGGTTTTCGATCGCTAACTGAACGGCCTGTTCACTAAATTCGACACCTGTGCATACGGCATTAGGTAATTCGCTTGCAAGTGCAAGAATAATTGCCCCAGTGCCCGTTCCAAGATCTAAAATATGCGCGTTAACAGCACTTTTAGCTAGCGCTATTTCAACTAACACTTCTGTATCGGGTCTTGGAATTAAGGTGCTATTATTTACTTTTAACGGTAAAGACCAAAATTCACGTAGTCCGGTTAAATGTGCGACAGGTTGTCCGTTGACACGTTTTTCAATTAAATCTTCGAACTGTAACTTTTGCTGTGCACTTAAATCGCGTTCAGGCCAAGTCATTAGATAAATCGTTTCTTTACCTAAAACAAAGGCCAATAACACCTGCGCATCCAATAAAGCAGAGTCGCTATTCACTAGCGTGTACTCTGCCCAGATTAACGCATCATCAATACGCAATTACAGGCCACCCTGTGCAAGTGCAGCTAATTTATCAGCTTGGTCTTCCTGTAGGATTGGATCAAGTAGAGATTCTAACTCGCCTTCTAATACTTCGTTTAGGCGGTAGATTGTTAAATTGATACGGTGATCACTTACACGGCCTTGCGGGTAGTTATAAGTTCTAATACGTTCGCTTCGGTCGCCACTTGCTACTAAGCTACGACGAATATCTTGCTCTTCAGCATTATTTTTTTCATCTTCCGCTTGTTGTAAACGAGCTTGTAGTACTGACATCGCTTGCGCACGGTTTTTATGCTGTGAACGTTGATCCTGACATTCAACCACGGTCCCAGTCGGTACGTGAGTAATACGAATAGCAGAGTCGGTTTTATTAACGTGCTGACCACCAGCACCAGAAGCACGAAAAGTATCTACTTTTAAATCAGCCGGGTTAATTTTAATTGCTTCAGATTCTGGAATTTCAGGCATTACTACTACAGTACAAGCTGAAGTATGGATACGACCTTGAGATTCTGTTTCAGGAACACGTTGAACACGATGACCACCTGATTCAAATTTCATTAAACCGTAAGCACCATCACCTTCAATTTGCATAATAACTTCTTTGTAACCGCCCTGCTCACTCGCATTGCTAGTCATAATACTCATACGCCATTTTTTACTATCACAAAACTTACTGTACATACGGAATAAGTTACCTGCAAAAATAGCCGCTTCATCACCACCCGCACCGGCACGAATTTCAACAAAACAGTTACGGTCATCATTAGGGTCTTTTGGCAGTAATAAAATTTGTAAGTCATCCGCTAGTTTTTCAACGGTACTTTTAGCTTCAACGACTTCATCTTGCGCCATTTCACGCATGTCTTCATCATCATCTTCAAGCATAAGCTCTGCAGCAGCTAAATCATCTTGTGCTGATTGGAATGCTTTAAACGACAATACAACTTCTTCAAGTTGAGAGTATTCTTTGGTTAATTCTCGGTATTTTTCTTGGTTGCTAATAGTGTCAGGATCACCTAATAACGCTTGAACCTCTTCATAGCGTTCAACTAATATCTCTAACTTTGCAACAATTGATGCTTTCATTTTTATCTCTTCTTATGAATAGGTAAATAGCCTAGCTATTCTTTTTGTTCTTATAATTCATCTGTTTGGCTTAAGCCTAATGTCAGTCTAAGTAGCGCTAAATCTTGTTCGTTACCTGATTTGCTAACGGTTGTTAACGCTTGGCTTGGATGATGTATAAGCTTATTGGTCAACTTAAATGCTAATTCTTTTAATACTTTTTCACTGTCGTTGCCATTCGCTAATGAAGCAATAGCACGTTGTAATAATTCATCTCTTAATTGCTCACTGTTTTGACGATACAATCTTATACTTTCAACTGCTTTTAATGATTCTTGCCAAGCAATAAAATCACGAACACCGACTTCAATGATTTTTTCAGCTTCTATTGCTGCTTCCACTCGGGCTTGTTTATTTTCTTCGATAATACCTTGTAGATCATCGACACTATAAAGATAGGCATCGTTTAATTCTGAAACTTGTGGTTCGATATCTCGTGGTACGGCGATATCGATAAATAGCATCGGCTGATGACGGCGATCTTTTAATGCACACTCAACCATCCCTTTACCAATAATAGGTAACTGGCTCGCCGTAGAGGAGATAATAATATCTGCTTTAGATAATTGATCTGGGATTTGCCCTAGAGTGATCGCTTTCGCATCAAACTTATCAACCAATTCAACAGCGCGCGCTAACGTTCTGTTGGCAATAGTAATATTAGGCACTTCATGTTCTAGTAGATATTTACCTACTAGCTCGATGGTTTCACCTGCACCAATCAATAATACACGGCTTTGTTTTAGGTCACTGAAAATTTGTCTGGCTAAACTCACCGCGGCAAAGGCAACAGAGATGGCATTAGCGCCTATTTGAGTATCAGTACGGACTTTTTTGGCCACTTTAAACGCATATTGAAACCATTTGTTTAAGCTTTTATTAACTGACTTAGCATGACTTGCAACGGCAAAAGCTTGCTTAATTTGCCCTAATATTTGCGGTTCACCTAATACCAGTGAATCTAATCCACAAGAAACACGAAATAAGTGAGAAACGGCTTCCTGATCTTGGTAACAATAGAAATTATCATCGAAGCTACCTGCTTCGATATTATGGAAGTCAGTCAACCAGCGTAAAATAGAACTGCTATCATCACCTTCGAAGTGACAATAAATCTCACATCGATTACAGGTGGAAATAATTACCGCTTCTTTCACAAAAGGTTGTGCTAATAAATCGCTATAAGCAGCATTCAAAGAGTCAGGTGCAAAAGCAACTTGTTCTCTCAGTTTTACTGGTGCAGTTTGATGGTTAATTCCTAACGCAAATAATGACATTTATATAATTCACTGAGACAAGAAAACGGACTAAAACAAAAGAGCTGAATTCTACGTAAATTTACGCTAAATTTAAAGCTAACTCTGTTTCTACGTTGCATTTAGTTTTATTTTTAACCAATTAAGCGATAACTTTGCCCAATAAAACAGAATAACAAGATTTCTTCGCGAATATTTTTACTTGTTAGGCTTGCTTGGGTATTATCAGACACAGAATTTTTATCACTTAATTATTGATGAGCCCATGACTATTAAAAAAATACTTGCCAGCCTTGTTGTTACCTTCTCTCTTTCTGGTTGCTCTTTTTTATACGATACGTTTGTATATCAAATTGATGTTGTACAAGGAAATTATATCGATGACGAAAAACTTGCTAAATTAGAAATTGGTATGACTCAACAACAGATCATTTATGTATTAGGATCTCCTATGCTAATTGACCAATTTGATTCATCAAAATGGTATTACATTCGTTATATCAAACCAGGTGGTGAAGACGTACAACAGTCGCAAATATTATTAACATTTGACGGTAATAAACTGATTGAGATAACCAGTGAAAATACCTCTGCCCCAAATCCTTTAGTAAAAAGTCCTAAAGTAAAAAAAGAACCTAATGAGGCAGCTCAAACAGGCGATACTAAAGTGCCAAAGACTTCAGAATAAATAAAAATTAACGCTATTACCTAAAGGAATGCCATTATCGCATTCCTTTTTTATTACCTTTTAAACAATTTAGTTCCTTCATCACTGTTATTTACTCGTCTATTTAGTGCGCCAAATCACCTTTAATAACAGAAGTTTACCGAGAATTGATCTAGCCCAAATTCCTATCCAGTATTTTTTGCTTTTTATAATGCAAAGTCTATGATGAAAATTCCTTAAAATAATAGAAGTGAATTAAAAGATGATTAAAAATTACTCTGATACTTTTTTAGAAGAAATGAAATTACTTGCTAAATTCCCTGAAACATCTCAATTAGAAGGATTAAAAATTCATAAGGAAGCAGCACATTCAGTCATTCAAGCTGCTCAATCTCTTTTTGATAAAGGACTTATCTCTCAACATGACGGAGGATATCTAACTGATAGTGGGTTAGAAACTGCCGAGCATTTACGCCATGTTATGACCACTTTAAATTAAATTCGACGTTTACTATTACTCGTGTTGTTAATAGCCATAAAATTGATAGTCATAGACTCAACACAAACAGAATAAATAAAAAGTGAGCTCCAATGCTTTAAAGGACTCACTATCCCAGCCTACTTACCTTTACTCCCTACACTATTATCCTCACATATTTATACGCATTGCTATTTCACATTATTGTTTAACATCGTTATGACGCATTACCATTTAACATCATTATGACCCATTACAGTTTAGTATCGTTATGACACAGCATCATTTTCCTTCGACGACTGTGTAAACAACAATACCCAGCAATCCATACAAACTAATTTACAACAAGGTATTTCAATTTCTACATCGAATTACCTCAATATTTCTATTACCCAGTTGAGTAAACAAGTGCAACAAGGTACATTCATCGTTTCGATTCTGTAAAGGCTATTTTCTATGAAAGTTATTTCATTCAACATTAACGGGCTTCGTGCACGTCTTCATCAATTACAAGCAATTATCGATAAGCACCAACCGGATGTGATCGGTCTGCAAGAAATTAAAGTTCATAATGATGCTTTCCCAATTGAAGCTGTAGAGGCAATGGGCTATCACGTTTATTATCACGGTCAAAAAGCACATTACGGTGTTGCTATGTTATGTAAACAGAAGCCAACAGATGTTCAATATGGCTTTCCTACTGATAACGAAGAACATCAGAAACGTATGATCATGGTCACTGTACCTGATGAAGATGGGCAACCAGTACGTATTTTAAATGGATACTTCCCTCAGGGAGAAAGCCAAACTCATGAAATAAAATACCCTTACAAACGTCAATTTTATAAAGATCTGAATACGTATCTTAACGAAAACCACACTGCTGAAGAACAAGTCATTGTGATGGGTGATATTAATATTTCTCCTCAGGATTTAGATATTGGCATTGGTGAAGTTAACGCGAAACGTTGGTTACAAACTAAAAAATGTAGTTTTTTACCAGAAGAGCGTGAATGGTTAGCAACGTTAATGAATTTCGGTTTCACCGATACATTCCGCTTATTACATCCAGAAGAAAATGAAAAATTCAGTTGGTTTGATTACCGTTCTCGCGGTTTTGATGATAATCGAGGATTACGTATTGATGTCGTCTTAGCAACAGCATCATTAGCAGAGAAAACAGTAGAAGCAGACATTGATTACGAATTAAGAGGCATTGAAAAACCTTCAGATCACGCGCCAATTTGGACTGAATTCGCTTAATCAACTTTTAAAGCTTACACAATAAACAATGACATTATTGTATTGTTATCACAAACTAAAACGCTTGTTTACAATGGTAAACAAGCCTTTTTTATATTCATATTTTCTTATCAATACACTTATACCCATTACATTAAATAAGAGTTCTCTATTTTACGCAGGAAAAATGACTTAGTTTAAGGCGTAAATTGAGGCATCTCGAAGGTTAACTTCGTTAATCGTCTATCGAAGAATTAACCAAAAGAGGTTAATTAGTGTGATTGATATTCTGTAAATTAAAGTTTTAGCAGCCAGTATAAGATAAATCAGACAGCCATTTTAAATACTGACGCTAACGCTCTATTTTAAATGTGAATATTTCGGTTTAAATTTTCGGCCAGCTCAATAAACTACAATCAGTTAATGTTAATAATTTAGCTTGGCAAGCTTCAGTTAAAAACTCAACACCGTTATCCGGTAATGCCATAAAATTAAAGGTTTGATCAGCATACGTAAATTGAATTTGATACGCATGTAAATAACCACGATCATAACGATAAGATTCTTCCGCAGCATAAATAGGGTCACCAATAATGGCACTTCCTACACTTTTAAGCGCAACACGAATTTGATGTGTTTTTCCTGTTTTAGGTTTAACAACAAACAGTCGTTTACCCTCACCTAATGAGTAGCTAAAAAATTGAGTAATGGCTAAATTATCTTGGCCACGCGTTAATTTCCACATAGAACGACGCGATTTTTCCATTCCACCTTTAATTAAGCCTTGGCTTTTTTTAGGTTTCTTATCTGCAATGGCTAAATAATATTTTTTAATTTGTTGGGTTTTAAATAATTCCGATAAACCACTTGCTACGTGTGATGACTTAGCCAGTAATAAAAGGCCTGATGTCATTTTATCTAAACGATGCACGCTGAATAATTTTTGTTTTAAAAACTTTTCAGCGGCAACAACAACACCAAACTCTCCATCTTCACTATGGAAGTTAATTCCAGCGTGTTTATTAATAACAACAAAGTCATCATTCTCTGCAACTAATGAAAAGTATGCGTTTTTTGCTTCAATTTTTTCAAGCATGGTTATTCCAATTATGGCGATAAAAGACTAATTCTAGCAATACTGAATTCAATAATGCGACAGTATTAAATAATGAGTGCTACAAATCAGCTGGCGCATTTTGCGCGGCACTATGGCCTGCATTATAAGCTAAATTACTTAGTAATTGCGGTAGTATTCTTAATATTTCAACTGGCTCAGGTAATTGAGCTAACAGTTCGATATGTTGTTGATCAATATTATCAGCAGGTGCTAATTTACTTAATAATAAAATAGTCGTCTGTAAGATGTTCTGAGTATTAAAATCTTGTTCAACCAATACCCATTGATCATTAAAAAGCTCAATGGCAACTAAAAAACCAGTGGCAAACTGAATCGCATGTTCGGTTACTGTTTCTTGTTCAGTTAACCATTGGCCACTATTTAAATTATCTAATGGAATAGCTTGTTGATACAGGTTTTGAATCTCAGAGACTAACGTTAACACTTTTTTAGCATATTCAGCAGCTTGCAGTTCGTTATCGAAGCTAATATCCACTCCGTCTAACCATAAATAAGACAACCACTGCTCAAGGTCAACTAATTCTGGTAGTGCTTGAACACTACAAATAAAACCAAGTTGATAATAAGGAGTGTGTAAATTAACTGATTGCTTATGATTTTCATTAAAAGTAATAAAATCCATAAAAACATTATTTAGATGATCGGGCATTGTAATCTCATTATTATCTATTGATAGGTGAACTTTGAATGCTATATGTTAATCGTAATGCGTTAGCTGTGATCAGTCATGGTTTTTAACGATCAAAAATCTGTAACTCAATACGATTTACATGACTGAAACTAGAACATCACATACAAAAAAGCCTACCCGAAGGTAGGCTAAATCTAACTATCTAGTCATGCTCTAGTATAAAACGTCAGATAAATTGTATAAATCTTGACGGAATGGACGCTTCATTTTTGTTAAGCATTCAACGATATCATGGTCGACCATTTCACCGCTTTTAATACCAACACAACGTGCACTTTTTCCTGCCATTAAAATATCAACAGCATAAGAACCCATACGGCTTGCTAAAATACGGTCAAATGCCATTGGTGAACCACCACGTTGGATATGCCCCAAGATAGTTGCACGTGTTTCACGTTTAGTTCTTTCTTGAATACGTTTAGCTAAAGCATTAACGTCAGTAATATGCTCTGTGATTGCAACAATCGCATGCTTTTTACCTTTCTCTTCACCTAATTGAATTTGTTTAATTAGCTTTTCTTCATCAAATTCTTTTTCAGGGACGATAACATATTCACTACCACCAGCAATCGCCGCCCATAGTGTTAAATCACCACAGTAACGTCCCATCATTTCAACAATTGAAATACGGTTATGTGAAGAAGATGTATCACGCAAACGGTCAACTGCATCTACGATTGTGTTTAAACAAGTCATAAAACCAATTGTAAAATCAGTGCCTGCAATATCGTTATCAATTGTGCCAGGAAGACCAATACATGGGTATCCCATTTCACTTAATTTCAAAGCACCCATATATGAACCATCACCACCGATAACGATTAATGCTTCAATACCGACTTTTTCTAATTGTTTAATGGCTTCTTTACGAACGCTTTCTTCTTTAAACTCAGGGAAACGAGCAGACCCTAGAAATGTACCGCCACGATTAATAACATCAGATACTGAGTGACGATCTAATTGTTCAATTTTACCTGCATGTAATCCTGCAAAACCATCGTAAATACCAAACACTTCGATATCGTGTGATAGACAAGTTCGAACTACTGCTCGTACTGCACAATTCATACCTGGCGCATCGCCACCACTTGTTAGAACACCAATTTTTTTAATCACAATTTACCTCAACCAATTACACTAATTGACAAATATTATAAAATTAAATTATGACAGTTTATGCATAATTTCAGATTACAATTATCGTCTATAAAATTAAAACTTTATTATTTTAACTCAAGTTAAATGCAGCTTTCTATAAGAAATATAGAAAGTAAATGACTAGACTGCATATCCACTTCATTAAAATAGCTATTATTTAATCACTGGTTTTTCATGTAAACAACCTATGACGCCTCGTTTAACAAGCATACAATAAGAGCCCGCTGTAGAATAACAATAATATTCATATTATGGTTAAAAAGCTATTTCTTTGCTGTTTTATTAATTTGGATCAGTTATCTTTTTTTATATTGTCACAAATTTGCAATAAATAAGCTTTAAGGTAACTGAAAATTAAAAAGGAGAATAAAATGAAAAGTAAAAAGAAAACATTAAGAAATAAGCATGTTTGGTTTTCAGTATGGAACCCAAAATCGAGCCAACTTAGTCCAAAATGTGACGCGGAATACCGCCCTATTCGCCAATCAACTCGTTAATAATCACCCTCTAACGGTTTATTAAAACCGTATTTTCATAGACTCTCATCAAATTCAAAAAATAAAAAAAGCAGGTAATTAACCTGCTTAAAATACTGTCAAAATCTATGGTTATACCAATCACACTAATTAACTTATCTTTTTGAGCAACAGTCACCCCCGACCAATAAGTTTAATAAATGACATTAACCTAATTTGTCTGACGCGACTGCATATGATGGGTCTTCAATCACATTCATTTCAACCAGTACACCAGCCTTGTGCAATAACTTACGGCAGTCTTTGCTTAAATGGCGAATATGTAATTTTTTACCTTCTTTTACATAACGTTCATTCAATACGCTAATTGCTTCAATGGCTGAATGATCAGCAACACGTGACTCAGCAAAATCAACAACAACATGTCGAGGATCATTCTGAACATCGAATAGCTCTAAAAAGTTACTTACTGAACCGAAGAATAATGGACCATTGATACTATAAGATTTTTCAGTCTTTTCTTTATTTTGATCTACTTTTGCGTGAATGTGTCGAGCATGTTCCCATGCAAATACTAATGCAGAAACAATCACACCGACAAATACCGCAATCGCAAGGTCGGTCACCACAGTCACCGCACTAACCAATACGATAACAAATGCATCTTTAACAGGAACATTACGCATCATCTTGAATGAAGCCCATTCAAATGTGCCTAATACAACGATAAACATAACGCCTACTAAAGCTGCTAGCGGAACTATCTCAATTAAACCAGAAGCAAATAAAATAAAGGCAAGTAATGCTAAAGCAGCTGTAATACCCGATAGACGACCACGACCACCTGAATTAATGTTGATCATTGATTGGCCAATCATCGCACACCCCCCCATACCGCCAAATACACCATTGATCATATTTGATGCACCTTGAGCAACACACTCTTTATTGGGACGACCACGTGTACCAGTCATTTCATCCACAACGGTCAATGTAAGTAGCGATTCGATTAAACCGACGGCGGCTAAAATGAGTGAATAAGGTAGAATTATCTGCAATGTTTCTAATGTAAACGGAACAGCAGGTAAAGCAAAAGTAGGTAAAGTACCCGCTATTGTTGCATTTTCATCACCGCTCATACTTTGTAGAAAATCTAAGACAGTGCGTGTATCTAATGCAGGTACAAAATAAACTAATAAAGTAACCACTAAAATAGCCACTAAAGTAGACGGTACTGCATTAGTTAATTTTGGAAGAAAATGAATAATTGCCATGGTTAATGCAATGAGCCCTAGCATAATGTACATCGCTTCGCCTTGAAGCCAAGTTAAGTTGCCCGCCGCATCTTTAACTTTAAACTGGCCCAACTGCGCTAAGAAGATAATGATGGCTAAACCGTTCACAAAACCTATCATTACAGAGTGCGGAACCATACGGATGAATTTTCCGAGATGAAATGTACCGAATAGAACCTGCAATAAGCCAGCTAATAACACAGCTGCAAAAAGGTATTGAACACCATGCTCACTCACTAATGCAACCATTACCACAGCCATCGCACCCGTTGCGCCAGAGATCATACCTGGACGACCACCGAATATAGCAGTAACTAAACCCACCATAAATGCAGCGTATAAACCAATCATTGGTTCTACACCTGCAACGAAGGCAAAAGCCACCGCTTCAGGAACCAGTGCAAGTGCAACAGTTAAACCTGAAAGCACATCATTTTTAACACTGCTTTTATTAATTTGGGGGAATTCGAACACTACTGTAGTTCCTTTTTAAGACGTAAAATATAGGGCGCGCATTATATCGCCCATTAAGGCTAACAGCAAAAAAAACACGTTTTTAAATCAAATGAGGAATATCAGTTTGTAAGGTTAAAGATAAGTTTAAACCTCAATCAATGCAACAACCTTTATAGCCCTTTGTTTTCATGGTGAATATCAATATAACGGCTTTGTTTCTTTTCTTTTAAATAATGTAAATCAACAATGACTAAACCATCGATACAATGATTAAAGTCAGGGTCAATATTAAAGTCAATAAACTGTACACCACCTTCATAACAGAGTTCTGTATATTGCTTATATAACGTGGGGACACTTACCCCCATATTATTCATCATTGCTTTCAGTTTCATAAAGTCTTTTGCATAACTGTCACCACTAAAATAAGTAAACAATTCACTGTCTAACGCTTCTGATAATGAATAAGCGTTTTTTGCAATGGCTAAATGCCCCTGGGCAGGAAAATACAATTGATAAAAGTAGACTAAAAACGCATGGGCTTTTTTCGGTAAAGAAGCACTTAACGAAACTGGGCCAAATAAATAACGAATATCTTGGTTCATCGCTAAATAAGCACCAATACCTTGCCATAAATAATCTAAACTACGTTTTCCCCAATAACGAGGCTGCACAAAACTTCGCCCAAGTTCAATACCTCGTTCAAAATAAGGTTGCATGTCCGCTTGGTAATTAAATAGTTGAGCGCTATATAAGGTATTGACACCTTGTTCAGATATTAAGCGAGAAGTGGTAGTAAACCGATATGCACCGACTAACTCTAATTGCGCCTTGTCCCATAAAATAATGTGCATGTAATCAAAATCGAATCTATCTACATCACGTTTTTCACCTGTGCCTTCCCCTACCGCTCTAAAGGTCACTTCTCTACATCGACCTAATTCTTTTAAAATTACACCATGTTCAGGTTTTTCTAATAGATAAATACTTTTACCATCGCAAGTATTACCTAATAACTGGCACTGCTCGATAGCATGTTTTAATTCAACTCTGGTAACCGGATGAGCAATCACGGTTTCAGTTTTAAAGTAACTCCGCTGCCCTTTGGCAACGCGATACACTTCTTTTTGTAATAGGTTAACTTTGGCTTTAGTTGAAAGTTTATGTTGGTCGTAACTACTAAAAGGAATTAACTTACCAATGCTGACTTGGATACTTTGCTCATTATGTTTGAACATCTCTTTCACTAATAACAAACCAGCTAATGGTTTATAAAACAATGAAGAGGCATAAAAGGTCCAAGAATTTTTCGCTTTAATATGGATAGGCAATATCGGTGCTTTTGCTCGAGAAGCTATTTTTAAAAAGCCTTTTTGCCATGCACAGTCCTTAATGCCTTTTGCAGTAAAGCGCGATACTTCACCAGCAGGGAAAATGATAACGGCACCGTCTGCTGATAAAAATTCGTGTATATTAAGTAAGTCCTGCCTAGCCGTATTGCCAGACATGTTATTCACGGGTAATAACACATTATGTAGCGGCTTTATTTCCATCAATAACTCATTAGCCACCACTTTTACGTCACTTCTTAGCTTTTTAACTAAATGTAATAAGGCTAAACCGTCTAATGTGCCAATAGGATGGTTTGATACAATCACAACACGTCCTGTGACAGGAATACGTTCAATTTGCTTGTCTATGGTAGCAAAACTAAAATTAAAGTAATCGAGGGTCTTCTCGATTAAATCAAACCCTTTCAAGTTAGGGTAGCGATCGGCAAATTGCACAAACTCTGTTTCATGTAATAGGTTTTTACATAATGAGCTTAATAACTTATGTTGTAATGAGTTCTCGACTAGCTGTGGAAAATACTTTTTAAATATCTGCTGGCTTGAAATCATTTTATTACCATCCTTTTATCCTGTTTAAAATAGAATAAGAACAATCGATGACAGCCAGGTTACAAGAATAAGACTTATTGATGACGCTGTAAAAATCACACCGCATATGACTCGATTATACTTTAATATCAAATAACCTCAGTTCTGGATAATTAAAGCGATACAGCACCGCTATTTCCGCGGATTTCAACGTTAAATTATCTCTCAATAACCCGTTATTGCCTCTATAATTCGCTTTGAACTACGCAACACTAACGGCACTGACTAGTAAAAAATAGAACCTTATGATTTCATAATATAATGCTGCTTTCATTAACCAGAATTAAGGTTAAATAGGTAATGATGAGGTGATAAAACTTGCTTTGAAGTACAACAATTGAAATGAAGAGAAAGATAAACTGGGCATTAAATATTTATAGAAAAGGTTTGTAGAAAAGGTTTGTGGCATTTATTTTAAAACCCTTACATTGATTATTTATAAGGGTTTTAAATTTATTAACTATTTATAATTTTTTTTATTAAGCTAATTAGAAAATTCAGTTTCTACTTCCCATGCTTTTTGATGGTATTGGTATAAAGCATTAGTACCAAGGAAGTTAACGTTAATTTTATCTTTATCGGCATAAAAGTCTTTATTAAATACAAAAGCCCCCTTTAATAAAGGTAATGTTAGCCATTTAGTCGGCACTTCAACTTGATTAAATTGAATTAAACGTTGTGATGGTTTTTGACCACTTTTACTCGCGATAGTCCAGCCCCATTCACCAAAAGAAGGCACATTTTGGTGATACTGCTCAGTAATAAACCCAGCTTCTTGCAGTGTTTTACCTATCGAAATAAAAGCAGATTGCGCATGAAATGGTGAGGTAGACTGTACAACAATGACACCGTCTCCACTTAATAAATGCTTCAAACGATAATAAAAATTCACACTGTACACTTTGTTCAAATCCGGGTGACTAGGGTCAGGTAAATCAACAATAATAGTATCAAAGCTTTGTTTATTAGCTAACAAACGATCTATCGCAATAAAAGCATCATCATTGATAACCTTCACACCTGGTTGATTGAAGCTATCTTGTGTTAAACGTTCAATTTTATCACTAAGATGAGGTGGTAAAAATGCCTCTGGTGTTTTAAATAATGCAATCAAGTTAGGGTCTAAATCAATTAAAGTGACATGAGAAGGGTTCCATTTTTGCACTTCTCTTAATGCCAAACCATCACCTCCACCGATAATTAAAATATTATCGTGGCGAGCTGAAGCTTGCATGGCAGGATGAACTAAAAATTCATGGTAAATATGTTCGTCTAAGCTCGAAAATTGCAGACGCCCATTAATATAGAAGTTATAAATAGGCTCATAACCACCACCTAACAAACGCTCTGTAAACACCAGGTTTTGATAAGGTGTTTGGGTTTGATAAACCACTTTATCTAGATACAGCATGTTCTGCATCTGTTTTTGCCAATGCCCACCCGATACAAAAATGAGAACAATAAAAACGGCGAGTATTAAGTGACCGATAATCAACTTAACTTTATGACGTAAATAGTGCTTAAAACGAACCAGAAAGATAAAACCTGCAATCAAGTTAAGTGAAGCAGTTAACGCAGCTGCTTGGCTAATTTCAATGTTTAGCATAAACAGCACCCATATAGCGGCACCTACACCAGCGCCGATATAATCGGCACCATAAATTGTCCCAGCATTATGTGCTAAATGATGGCCATATATGGTTTCACGGATACGCGCAATCAGCGGGATTTCCATACCAATTAAAAAACCTAAAATAAAAGCAAACACATAAGGTAAGTTAATACTAAACCAGGTGATACTGGCTAAAAAATCCCCTTTCAGTAAAACATCATTGGGTATTTGGTAAGTATCAGCAATGATTTGCGGTAAGGTTTGACTAAACCCAATCACGGAAGCAATAAATAAAGTCGCACTACAACCAATTAGTGCCACCGTTAACTCTAAAATGACAAAGCCTTGAAAGGCATCTTTAATCTTTTTAGCAGCAAAGGCCCCTAACCCCATAGAGACAATCATAATACCAATAATCGCATAGATAACGGTTTCGACACTGCCTAAAATACGTGCTGAATAATGAGAGAGAAGATACTCATAAATTAAACCACAACAAGCTAATGTTGCCATGATTAAAATTAATAAAGCGTCATCGATCACTAGTTTGATTTTTTTACTATTAAGTGAGTTTGATTGCATTACTTGTTATTCGCTTATAAAAAAAGCCATCTAATAGATGGCTTAATAGGTTTGGATTAAATGATGTTTTTGAATTAAGACATTAAGCCCATCAATAACAATGCAATTGAAAATGATGTTGCTAATTCAATAGTTGCGACACCTACATTTTGTTGTTCTTCAACTTCTTCACGACGATTAATACCCCATAAAACAAGGAATTTAGCCATCGCAGTGAGTACCGTTAATAACACCATTAAGATAATGCTAATAACAACCCATTGAGCAATACCAAACCATAATGCATTGGCATCAAAAATAATAAAATAGCTTGCTGCTGTTACTGACATTGCAGTAGAAATTAAGTAGCCACTGTAACGTAACGATAATGCAATGTGTTCATTAACCAATGCAGTTTGGAAAGAAATGCCATTATTTTTTGCATATTTCCATTCAAAAAGACGCGTAATGATGACTAACATAACCTGTGAAACAATCCATGCAGCAATCAAAGCAATGAAAGTATCTACGGTTAATCCATCAACCCACATAATGGCCGCACGTACAACAATCGCTGTTGCAATAACAGAAGCCGCATCAACTAATGCAACAGGAATGTTACGGTTTAAAATTAATTCTTGTTTATTAAAATCAGGTAACGCAAATTTATCATGAATATAACGCCCTGCTTTAATCAAAATCAAACCCGCTAGACCATAGCTAAGCATACCAACAAATTCTATTTGGTATGAGCCAGCTAATTCTCCGGTAATCGCACCACTTAACGCGATCCCCATTGCAGCAACACCACCAGCCATACTGATACCGTAAGCAAAGTTATCTTTTTTTGCGAGTTCATCTGCCGTATCAACTTTGCCGAGCATACCCATCGCATAACGAATACAACCTAATAATAAAATAGCCACGGCCATATCAATTGCTAAATAACCTATCAGCGTTCCACTGAGGTCTAACGTTGTAATTAATTCATTCATATTACTATCCTATTTACCGCGTCTAACGCCACGTGAAGTGGTCGATGTGCTATTTCTGAAACTGCTCGATGATGATTTTTGCTTAGAGTAACTCGATTTACCTGAGAAACTTGGTGCACGTTGTGCCTGCTTACTCGCAGTAGACATACTGCTCGCGCCAGTTTTAGATTTAGCATAAGGACTCTTAAAACCGCCTTTATTACCAAATTTTTTCTTAGTGCGCTGCGCTAAATCATCTTGTGATTTTTTTTGTTGCGGTGAGGTATAACGATTACGACCCACATCATTATAGTAACTATAGTCACGACGAGAAGACCAACGATCATAACCGATTTGACGAGGTGAAATCGCAGAGAACAACGTATAAGCGGCATACCATTGCCAGAATGATCCGCCACTACTGTTTGATTGCCATTGGCCGTAAGCTGGGTTACCTACTAACTGACTACCAACGCCATTACTTTCAGCACCATTTGCTTGTAGGCTTTGAGCTTGGCTAATCGCATTAACGCGAGCCAATTTACCATCGGACATATCAGCAATAACATTGATAGGATCCGACAATGCATCGCTATATAGGTTTGGATCCGACGCTTCAACTAAGGTTTTACTTTCATAAAGTTGTGCTTCGATATCACCTAATACATCAGGTCTCGATTTTAAAGTCGATAAGCGATCCGTTAATGAACGATACATAGCTCCATTACGTGTCGCATCTTTAGACAACGCCGTTAAGAGAGGACTAAGGTCAGGCTTTTCTTTAGTTAATAACGCAGCATATTGCTGCAAGATAATCGCATTACGAATACGATCTGTATCTAGGTTACTACCTAAGTTCTCAATTAAATAATCAGCTGTTTTAATATTTGCTTGCAGTCTATCTGCACGGTCATCACCACAGGCAACAAGCAGCAAACTAAAACAGCAGATAAGAAAAATTCGCATACGCTTTATGAATCCTTTCTGTTAAGAGCTCTATCAGACAATACATTAATGACGCGTTGTAGGTCATCAGCAGTATCTACACCTGCCGGTGGTAGTTCACAGGCAATATCGACATGTATTTTATAACCATGCCACAATACACGTAATTGCTCTAATTTTTCTATCAATTCTAAAGGTGATACAGATAATTGTGCGTATTGTTTTAAAAAGCTAACACGGTAAGCATAAATGCCAATATGTCGTTGTAAATGTTGCAAATCAACATTTTTTGCTTGCTGATTTTTTGCAGTGAAATTATCACGATCCCAAGGTGTCGTTGCACGACTAAAATATAAAGCTAATTTATTTTTATCTGTAACGACTTTAACTGCATTAATATTAAATGCATCTTCTTGGTCAGTAATAGGTGCACTTAATGTAGCAACACTCGCTTGTTCGTTAGTAAATAGGTTAGTGGCAACTTGTTTTATTACACTTGGTGGAATTAAAGGCTCATCACCCTGCACATTAACGATTATTTCATCGTCAGCAAATTGATAGAGAGTACAAACTTCTGCCAACCTGTCAGTGCCTGACTCATGGTTTTTAGAAGTTAAACAAACATCGATATTATCCACGCCCTTTAAAACATCAACAATGCGTTGATCATCCGTCGCCACAATGACTTGTTTAGCACCACTTTGTAATGCTTGTTCTGCGACACGTTCAATCATGGTTTTACCCAAAATATCAGCCAATGGTTTCGCTGGTAATCGCGTTGACTGGTATCGTGCTGGAATAACTACAATAAATGACATAATTATCTCTCGTCTGCACTCAATTTACGTGCTTCAACTTGTAACAATGCTGGAATGCCATCTCTCACAGGATAAGCTAAATGGTCAAATTTACAGATCAGTTCATTATCAGCTTTGTTATACGTTAATTTACCTTTGCATATTGGGCAGGCAATAATATCCAATAGTTTAATATCTAACATTTTAATTCCTTAATCTGTTTTAATTTTTCTAAAAACGGTTGAGTAAATGTATCCGGGAGTTGCCCATCAATCGGTAAATACCACCAATTCGATTGTGCAAAACAAGTACATTTCACTGCATCTTTTTCTGTCATTAATAACGGTATCGTTGATTCAAATTGCTTAAAATCATCTTCTACATAGGCATGGTGATCTGCAAATGCGACCTTTTTTTGTAGTCTAAATGCTTGTTTTGTAAGTGTATCAAAAAAGCGTGGAGGATAACCTATTGCAGCACAAGCATTAACCGATTGGTCTGATTCAAGGATTAATGTACCAGCAACTCCATCAACTCTTTTACATTCAGAAGGTTGTAATAACATGGTAAATTCATCAGTATGATATTCACCATTGTTAATAATATAATCGACAGTGTTTAAGCGACTAACAGGCTCTCTGAGAGGCCCCATTGGCATGATGTGTTGGTTACCATAACGTCGCTTACCATCAACAACCACAATTTCAATGTCGCGTTGCAAAGCATAATGCTGAAGCCCATCATCGGTGATAATTACATCAACGTCACAATGCTCAGCTAAATAAGCAGCGGCATTAGAGCGAACTGGATCAACCACAACAGGGATATGTAAACGCTTGTGAATTAAAACAGGTTCATCGCCCGCTTCTTTACCAATAGTATCTTGGCTGACTAACAATGGGTAAGTTTCTGACTTCCCCCCATAACCACGGCTAATCACTCCAGGTTTATAACCTTGTTTGATGAGTAACTCACATAAGCTAATCACAAAGGGTGTTTTACCGTTACCTCCCACTGAAATGTTGCCGACAACGACAACAGGTAACGGGCTTTGATAACTTTTGAGCCACCCTTTTTTATAGGCATAGCAGCGTACAGTACTAATACACTGCATGATTAAAGCCAATGGAAATAAAAACCATGCCCACCAACGAGTTGCTTGATACCAAAATGGCATTACAACAGTCCTGATGCTTGCATTTGACTTAAGCTATGATAAATTTTTTCTTGTGCAATTAATTCGGCATGCGTGCCATGTTCAACCACCTGTCCTTGATCAATCACTAATATTTGATCAGCATGCTCAATCGTTGATAGGCGATGTGCAATCACAATCGATGTTCTATTTTTTTGCAATTCATCTAATGCAGCTTGGATATGACGTTCAGATTCGGTATCCAGTGCAGACGTTGCTTCATCTAAAATTAAAATAGGTGCATCGCGTAATAAAGCACGCGCAATCGCTAAACGTTGGCGTTGCCCACCCGATAACATAGCGCCATTTTCACCAATAATAGTATTTAAGCCCTCTGGAAGTCCTTCAATAAACTCCATTGCATGAGCAGTTATAGCGGCATCAATAATATCTTGTTCCGTAAACTTCCCTTCGCTAGCATAGGCAATATTATTCGCGATCGTATCGTTAAATAAATGTACATTTTGCGACACAATCGCAACTTGATTACGTAATGAACTTAAACGGTAATCTTCAATATTTTTGCCATCTAATCTAATTTCACCTGAGTCAATATCGTAAAAACGCGTGAGCAAATTAGCGATAGTTGATTTACCACTGCCAGAACGCCCTACTAAAGCAATTGATTGACCTTCTTTGACTTCAAAGCTAACTTTCTTTAATGCAGGTTTATCAGCGGTTGGGTAAGTAAAAGTAATATTATCAATACTGATATTGCCTTTCACGCGCTCAACTTCATATTTCCCTTCATCTTTCGCTTTTGTCATATCTAACATATCAAATAAGCTATGGCTTGCAGAAATACCTTTTTGAATTTCGTTATTGATTTGCGTTACGTTCTTAATCGGTTTCATTAAAGCCATCATAGAGCTAATAATAACCACAAAAGTACCTGACGATAACGTATCCATGATTTGCGGATAAGTCGCTAAATAAAGGACAAAAGCTAATGCAAATGAAGCGATAGTTTGTATAACAGGCACACTAATAGCATTGGCGCTGGCCATTTTCATATTTTGTGTACGTACAATATTGCTAACACGATCAAACTTTTCATTTTCAAGCTTTTGTCCGCCAAACATTAACACTTCTTTATGCCCTTTCAGCATCTGTTCAGAAGACGTTGTTACTAACCCCATCGCATTTTGCAGATTTTTACTGATTTTTCTAAAACGTTTACTCACAATACTAATTGCAACACCAACAATGGGAGCAATTACAAAAAAGACTAATGATAATTGCCAGCTTTGATAAAACATCAGTGAAACAAGGCCAATAACCGTTGCACCTTCACGAAATATTTTAACTAAAGCATTACTCGCCGCATTTGAAACTTGACTTGCGTCATAGGTTATTTTTGATAACAAATCGCCAGTATTAGTTTTATCAAAGAATGAAATTGGCAACAATATTAGTTGTGCAAACAACTGGCGCTGCAACTTCATGACAACGTTTGTACCCACCCAAGCCATACAGTACGAACTTAAAAATGCAGAAACACCACGAAGCGCAATAATGATCACCACAAAATACGGCATCATTTCAAGTACTGAAGGATCTTTACCTGTAAAGCCATTGTCAATCAAAGGCTTTAATGACCAAATAAGAGTCATATCAACCAAGGCATACCCAATCATGCCAACGATGCCGCCAAATAAGGCAAGTTTAAATTCCTTAACATAACTAACTAAACGCTTTAATACTGCCCAGCCGTTGTCTTTTTCGTTTTTCATTAATACACCAAATAATAGATTTAGAATGCAAGATGTCGATGATACCAATAAGCAGCAAGATCTTCTCTATAAGTTTTTACGTCAATATGCTGATTTTCCACATTAAAGCGAATAAATCCAGTGTTTGCCGTTGTTAATTGTCCAACATTGAGTAATTGATAACGCTCAACCACAGATAATATAGGAAAATGCCATCGATTTTTATAGCCAGCAGAAAATACAACCCATTTTGGTTGAACTTGTTTTATAAAAGCGAGGCTAGAAGACGTCTTACTACCATGATGAGGAGCGATTAAAATATCAGCTTTTAAATTTGACTTTTTACTTGCTTCATTTTTACTCACTAACCTTTGCTCTACGGCTTTACTAATATCGCCCGTGAGTAAAACGCTGTTATATCCATCACTGATATTTATCACGCAGGAGTTATTATTATTGTTTTTACCTATCTTTGAAGGAGAAAGTACTTTTAACGTTAGCTTTCCTAAGTTAAAAGATTGCCCCGCTAAGCACTGCTTGAATTTGCGTGATGTACTTCCATTTTCTCTTTGTTCACTATTCATTAAAGCCGCTTCACCAACATAAGTATTTTTTATCGTTAATTTATCCTGTATTGCAAACACGCCTCCTGCATGGTCATTATCACTGTGGCTAACAAATAAATAATCTAATTCAGCAATTCCACGCGCATTCAAATAAGGTAAAATAGTTGAATCGGCAACTGCATAATGTGAGGAGTAACTTGGGCCTGTATCATATAAGAGAACCTCCCCTTCACTTTTAACTAATACTGCTAAACCCTGACCAACATCAAACACTTCAACCTGCCATGTATTATTTTCATCCCATATAAATTCAGTCATTCTTAAAATAATAAAGCTTATAAAAGTAACCACAATAATATTCAACGCTATTTTTTTAAGAATAAAGAACCGAGTTAATAGAAATAAAAACAACAATAATAAAATAAACAGAGCGGTACTTAATATCAATGAAATAGTCAAGTCAGAAAGAGAGACGTAACCTACCGTAAACCCACTTGCATAGTGTAAGAACGTGTCTAATAAGTAATTACTAAACTGTAATAACAAAACGCCAACAGGTTCAATAACGACTAAGATTAAACTGCCCAATAAAGTAAGTGGAATAATGAACCAAGAGAAAAGCGGAATAGCAATTAAATTAATGACTAAAGAAAAAAAGCTAATGGCTGAAAAATTAACAAGCTGAATAGGTAACATAAACAAGGTCAAGACCAGCTGTAACAAAATTAACGATTTTACAAATGTGGTCGTATTTTGTAGCAAAATTTTCCACCAAGGTAACTCTTGAGTATTTACTTTATCTGTTCGGTGCATTATCCACATAAAAATAAGAATACTGCTCATGGCAACAAATGAAAGCCATAGACTACTACTTAAAATAGCTAAAGGGTCGAACAACAACATCAACCAAAAGCACAAGACTAATAAATCCAATAAACTGACTTTTCGTTTACTAGATAACATCAATACACCCAAAAATAACATTAACAATGCACGCTGAGTGGGTAATGAAAATCCAGATATATAACCGTAGCCAACGCAAACAAAAAAACCTAACCCATTCACTAAACGCCAAGAACACCAACCTAATAACCTTCCCGGCAACACCCTTTTTAATAAACTATTAAAAATGACAAAAGAAAAAATAAACAATAAACCGATATGCAATCCAGATATCGCAAATAAATGCGCAATGCCCAGTTCTTTAATCGTATTTTTATCAGTGACACTCATTAGGCTTTTATCTGCAAAAATAAGTGCAATAAGCGCGCCTTGCTGTGACATAGAATCAGTCACTTGTAATACTTTTTGATATAATTGGGCGCGTGATGATATCTGAGAATCTAGGACGTTAAGATGTTGCTTAATATTCGCAATATAAGCAATGTGCTGTGAATAACGCCATTTTTGGCGATCAAAGCCGCTTGGATTTGCATTTCCCTGCAGAGCTTTTAGTTTCACTTTAAATTGGTGGGTTTGCCCAGCTTGCACTTGTAAACTCGGTCTAAACCAACGCATTTCAATTAATGGACAATAATGACAAGCTTGATCATTGAAAGCGGTAATACGAGCAATAAAATAACCACTATTTTTTGTATTGATTAATGATTTAATATGCACTGTTATGTTATTGTCTTGGACATCAAGTGCATCAGATATAAAATTAACAGATGATTTATGATTATTATTATTTAATAAATATTTGTTTTGAGCGATACTATTCGGATTCACGAGTGCTACAGACCCACCTAAGAAAGTCATGTATACGAAGGAACTGAAATACAGTGCAGTTAACGGAATAACGGTTAGATACCGCCATCTTGGCCAGCACAAAAAAATAAAGATAACCAACGCACAACTAAGCATGCCATTAGTATTCAATAACTGTGGCCAATAAAGTGTGGTAACAAAAGTAGCAATAGATAGCCATATTGTTATATGCATTTTTTCCCGTTTGAGTAGATAAAGTTTAATTATATGCCAAAAAAATTTATTAAACGTTTTACCCCTAATCCAGAGAAGTTAAAAGCTCACCCGCATTTGAAACGTTTTGGATCTAAATTACTGAATCCTAACCTATGGCATTTGAATAGGCGAGGCGCTGCAGGTGCAGTCGCTGTTGGTTTATTTTGTGCATGGATGCCAATGCCCTTTCAAATGGTATTAGCGGCATTCTTAGCCATGTTTTTTTCTGTTAATCTTCCGATATCAGTCGCATTAGTATGGGTTTCAAACCCAATCACTATGCCGCCGTTGTTCTATGGTGCTTATCGTTTAGGTGCTTTTATTTTACAGGAACCACTATTAGATTTTCATTTTAAGCTTTCATATCATTGGATAGTCAATGCATTTGAAACGATTGCTCCACCCTTGTTTGTTGGTTGCTTAATTATTGGTAGTCTTAGCGCATTTTTAGGCTATTGGGGTGCGATGTTATTTTGGCGCTATAGTTCGATTCAAAAATGGAAAAAGCGTAAATATTATAAAAAGCGTTAATAATATTAGTCGAACATAAAAATATAGACAAATAATAGATAGAAAATAGATAAATAATTCGAATTTACACAAGAATTAATTTACCCTGTTGATAATCATACCAATTTCATTCAATGGGTGGAAAAATCACTCATTGTTAACAACATTATTTGATAATATGGATATTTCATGAAAATACGTCAACAACTTATATCAGCATTAGTATTAAGTACTTTATCAGTACCTGTATTAGCCGAAAGATTAATTAGTGCAGAACCTTACCAAAATGATTATATAACTGTTACTGGCTTTTTAGGATCACGCTTAGACATCGATGTAGATCAAGGAACAGGTGAAAATGATCCAGGTGATGGCTTTCATTTTTCGCAAGCAATTGCATTGAACTGGAATTACAAAGAGAATTCTGAAGGTGAATTACTGTTCTCTAATAGTTTACGTACTGACGGTGATCAAAATATATACGTTCAATACTTGCATGTTGGTGGGCGTATCTTATTCACTAATACAACGCCATTTTCAACAAGTATTGCATTAGGTGTTGGTGGTACTTATATTAACCCACAAGGTGATACATACGAGTCAAATTTTGCTTTCTCTGCAAGCATGGCCGCTGGTATCCGTTATCAATTTACAGATCAATTCGCTTTTCGTAGTGACTTAAGAGTTTATGGTACTTTATTACGTGAAGGACATAGTGAATCTTTTTGTAGCGGTGATGATTGTTCTGATGGCTACTTAATAGAAGCTGAACTATTAACAGGTCTTGAATATAAATTCTAAAGTTAGACTTAGTGCCTAATTCACTAAAAAGCTAAATAAACCTTTTGCATTGTTAAATATAAGTCATTTGTTAAGACTTAAAATGTAAAAGGTTTCATACCGTATACCTCACTCATATCTTCTTCTGCTGATTTAACTTCTACAATCAATTTATTTAATACGCCTTTTATCACCTTTCTTCGCTCAACAAGTGTCACTCACTCATTAATTTAATCTATTCAGATTACATTATGTCAGACTTAATCCCTCTCTACTTTGAACTATTTTTAAGAAAGATATCTTTCATAAAAATACCAATTACGTTAATACCAATGGAA
>NZ_CBRF02000041.1 GCF_000470315.2 Psychromonas sp. SP041 | reverse complement strand
AATCAACACCAATTCTAGTATTATTCATTTATTGGACTCCATTTAATATTTTTGTGTGGTAACAATGATATTAGCCTACACGTTGGTAATGGTGTAGGGGAGTCCAATTATCTATTTAGCTCAATTTTCGCCTTGAACTAACTCATTTTTCCTGCGCAAAATTTAGATCACTTATTTAATGTAATCGGTATAATTATTTATTTAAATTCAAGTAATTAAGTGTCTGTTAACTGCTTAGTACAAAGCGCTATTAAATTACAAAATGGCTTGATGCTTGTCTATTTTTTGTGTTTAAAAGTAAAAACTTACCCACAATTAACAATCCTTTCCTGATGTTATTTTTTATTTTTATTTTTATTCTCTTTCTCTTAGGTCAAATATCATTATTTATTCTAAATAGAAAGAAATAATCGTATTTAAAATGAGCCTAGAGATAAATTTTTAAAGGTCATCAATTATAAATTGACAAATTAGTTGCCTAGGCAGTAACATATTTTTATTGTTAGTTGCCTAGGCAAGTAAGTGAGAAAAATAATGCATAACTTAAATACTAAATCATTAGGTATACCATTAGGGAAACTAATAGGTTTAGTTAATCTTCATAAAGAACAATTATTAAATCAATATCTTGCTCCTTTGGGGATGTCATCAGCACAATTTAAAGTGTTAGTGGCTATCCATTACTACGAGATGAACTCCCCAGCTGAAATATGTAAATACCTAAACATTAATGCAGGTTCAATGACCAGAATGGTCGAGCGTTTAGTTAAGAAAGTTTTAATAGACAAGCAGCCGAATCTAGAAGATAAACGTGGTGTGTTATTAAACCTGACTCCTACTGGTGAGTCTTTGTTAACACAATGCATGGACACAATGGAAAATGATGTAGGGCCTTTACTCATTGGCGACCTCTCTCCAAAAGAAGTAGATCAACTTAGTCAATTATTGACACGTTTATTACCTTAGTTTTCTTCACGTTCCATTTAAATTTAAGCTAATCCTAGCCTTTAACCTATAAACAATATGATGAGTAATTCAGTCATGGAAAATACAGAAACTAATACAGCGCCTAATACGACTAAAAGCAAACGTAAAACCTCTTTTATTATATTATTTATCGCACTGGTCGTTATTGGTGTGGCTTGGTTTGCCTATTATGAAGTTTATTCTAAATATTCAGAAGAGACTGATGATGCGTATGTTAATGGTGATTTAGTGGTTATTTCACCGCAAATTTCAGGAACGGTTACCATGGTGCTGCCTGATCAAGGTGACTACGTTGAAAAAGGCCAGGTCATTGTCACTTTAGATTCGAGTGATACTAAAATTGCGTTGCAGGAAGCAGAAGCTAAATTAGGGATTGCAGTACGAGAAGTACGTAGTTTATATGCGGCAGCTGATAACGAAAAAGCAAAAATGCAATCGAGTAAAGTTGCCTATCGACAAGCAGTTAATGATTATAAACGCCGTCAAAATATAGCTAAAGCAGGTGCTATTTCAAAAGAAGATTTAACGCATTACCAAGACTTAGTTGATACAACTAATAGTGCTTATTTAGCATCACAAGAAGCGTTTAAAATGACATTAGCATTAGTTGATAATACCGCAATAGAGAATCACCCAGCAATAAAGTGGGCTGTAGCAGGGGTGCGTAAAAGCTACCTTAATAATATGCGCACAAACATTGTTGCGCCAGTGAGTGGTTATGTTGCTAAACGAGCAGTGCAATTAGGGACTCAAGTGCAACCAAGTAGTCAGTTAATGGTTATTGTGCCGTTGCATGATGTTTGGGTAGATGCGAATTTTAAAGAAAGTCAGATGAAAGATATGCGTATCGGGCAAAAGGTCACGTTAGTATCTGACCTTTATGGTGATGACGTTAAATATAAAGGGGAAGTAGAAAGTCTTGGCATTGGTACTGGCAGTGCTTTTTCATTATTACCTGCGCAAAATGCTAGCGGTAACTGGATCAAAATAGTACAACGTTTACCGGTTAAAATTCATTTAGAAGAAGATAACCAAGCAGAATTCCCGTTAAGAATTGGGCTTTCTATGGTTGCTACAGTAGATATTGAAGATACGACCGGTAATGTGCTATCTCAACATGTTCAACAGGAAGCGCGTCTTGATACTAATGTTTATCAAAAATCATTAGAGGAGGCGGATAAACTCGTCGCCAAGATCCTACACGATAATGTCGGTGTTACTCTTCCTGAAGAAAAATAGAGGCAGTTATGCAGGATCAAACCTATAAGCCGCCAAGTTTAACATTAGCGGTTATTGCTTTAGCATTAGCGACATTTATGCAAGTACTCGATAGTACCATTGCCAATGTTGCTTTACCTACGATTGCCGGTAGTTTAGGTGTCAGTTCAGAACAGAGCACCTGGATTATTACGTCATTTGCCGTCTGTAATGCAATTGCGTTACCGCTGACGGGGTGGCTCTCTCGTCGTATTGGCCAGCTTAGATTATTTATCGTTTCCGTTTCATTATTTACGTTAACTTCTTTTTTATGCGGTATCGCAACCAGTATGCCTGAGTTGATTGCTTTTAGAGCGTTACAAGGCTTCTTTGCTGGACCGATGTTTCCTATGTGTCAGACCTTGTTACTTGCTATTTTTCCCTCTGTAAAGCGTGGGGCAGCATTAGCATTGATTTCTATGGTTACCGTGGTCGCTCCTATTGTTGGACCCATAACAGGTGGTTGGATCACTGATAACTACTCTTGGCCTTGGATATTTTTTATTAATATTCCTATTGGTATTTTCTGTTGTGTCGCCGTATGGCAACAATTGAAAGGACGCGTAGATACTATCGCTAAAATGCCAATTGATTTTATTGGGATAGCTTTACTGGTGTTAGGCGTCGGTATGTTACAAGTAGTGCTCGATCTTGGTAATAATGCGGATTGGTTTGAATCATCTCAAATAGTGATCATGACTTGTATTTCTGTCGTGGCGTTAATTTCTTTTGTGATTTGGGAATTAACTGAAAAAAATCCTATTGTGAATCTATACCTGTTTAAAGATCGTAACTACACCTTTGGTACGATTGCATTGGTACTTAGTTATGCTGCCTTTTTTGCTATTAATGTTATTTTGCCACAGTGGTTACAAATCTACATGGGTTACACGGCTATTTGGGCGGGACTTGCTTCAGCACCGATGGGCATTTTACCGTTAATATTTGCACCGTTAATTGGTAAATATGCACATAAAATGGATATGCGGATTTTAGCCAGCATCTCTTTTGTTGTAATAGGTCTCTCTTGTTTCCTTCGTGCTAACTTTAATACTTCTGTCGACTTTGCTTCTGTTGCTGAAGTGCAGTTATTTATGGGTATTGGTATTGCTTTCATGTTTATGCCATTGACGACTATTTTCTTGTCTAACTTAAACCATGATCAAGTTGCAGATGCTTCAGGCTTAACTACTTTCCTACGTGTATTAGGGGCAAGTTTTGCTTCTTCATTAACGACTTGGATATGGAATCGTCGTGCGGATTTTCATCATGCAAACTTGAGTGAACACGTGAATATCTATAATCCTGGCGCGGTAGAGTATTTAGATAAAATGGGCGGCGCTACGCAGACAAACCTTGCATCGGTTAATTCAGTGGTGACATCGCAATCCTATATGATGTCGTTAAATGATTACTTTTATATGTTAGGTATTTTATTCTTTGTATTAATTGGGATTGTTTGGTTTAGCAAAGGGCCTTTTATAAAGTCTTCTAGCTCGACGTCAGATCCTAAACTACCTACAACTGAAGCTTCTGCTGGGCATTAATCGATGACATAGACTATTTAGCCTTTATATTTTTGATGTCACTTTTTGTCTAATGGCGTTATGCTAACTCAAACTTTGTAAGCTATTGAATATAAAATAGATTGATTAAACATGATTAAAAAGACTCTTAAGAACAAGGCTCTATAAAGTATTAATTAGCACGTTATGCCCAGTAATATATTCTATACAGTATAAATAGAGGAAATAATTTTATGACCGATTTAGAACAACAATTAGCTTTTATTATTGAAATTGACAAACTAAAAGCCGTTTATCGTCAAACCACTGTCAAAGAAGATAAAGATAGATATGAGAATAGTGCAGAGCATAGCTGGCACATCACATTAACGGCACAGTTATTACAAGATTATGCAGAACAACCTATTGATATTAGTCGTGTCGTTAAAATGTTATTGATTCACGATATTATTGAAATTGATGCCGGTGACTTATTTGCTTTTGCCGCATCACAAGATCATGAGCAACAAGCATTAAAAGAAGAAAAAGCCGCTCAACGTTTATTTGGTCTATTACCAGCTGCTCAACATGAACACTATAAAACGCTATGGTTTGAGTTTGAAGAAGCAAAAACAAATGATGCACAGTTTGCAAAAGCGATGGATAGAATATTGCCGTTAGTACAAAACATGAATAATCAAGGTGGTAGCTGGGCTAAGCATAAAATTAGCCAATCACAGGTATTAGAGCGTAATAAATACCTAGAATATATGGCACCTAAATTATGGCAATATGTTTTGGAACAGACCAATACTGCCGTTGCAAAAGGTTGGTTGTTGTAACCATTAATATTTATGCTTCGTGAGGGAATCACTTTTAGTGTTAACGCTGAAAATGGATTCAACCACGAAGTTGTTTCATGTATTTAATATTAAATACAAAAAATAAACATAAAAATAAACGTAAAAAGCAAAGGTAAGTATTAAGCTAACTTCATACTGTTAATCTATTATTTTATGTACTCTTCTTTTCTTTCACTCTTTTATTTTCATTTATATTTATTATGGCGCTAACTAACATTATTATTTGTGCCTCTCTGGTTTTTCTCTTGTAGCTTTCACACTTTGTCCGATGTATTGTTGATCGTTGTTTTACTTTTAAATAAATAAATAAAGTAAGCAACTTATTTGAACAACATGTTACGCAAAATGTAATCCGTAAAAGAGAGATAATATGACCAATAAAGTCGATGCGATTAAGCCTACTGCTGATATTCAACTTCATGTACATGAAACCCATGGGCATCAACGTGAAGATAAATATTTTTGGTTACGTGATGATAATCGAGAAGATCCAAAGGTGCTGGCTTATTTAGAAGAAGAAAATAATTATACAGAACAGCAAATGGCCCCTTTGGCTGAGCTACAACAAAACTTATACGATGAAATGGTAGCAAGACAAGAGCCAGAACTAGAGTCAGTACCTTATTTTAAGAAAGGCTTTTGGTACACCTCTCGTTATGATGAAGGCAAAGACTACAGTGTCTATTCTCGTCGTAAAGGTGTGTTAGACGCTGAAGAAGAGATCTTTTTTGATTGTAATGAACGCGCTGAAGGATTTTCTTATTATCAATTGGGTGATTTAAGTCTGTCACCCAATTCAATGTTATTAGCGTTTACTGAAGATACCGTTAGTCGTCGTCAATACACATTACGTTTTAAAGACTTAGCCACCAATGAAATATTGAGTGAAAGTATTGAAGATGTCACAGATGTGGTGTGGGCAAATGATAATAAAACATTATTCTATGTTAAACAGCATCCGCAAACTTTACTTTCATATCAAGTTTATCGTCATATATTAGGTGATTCTTCTGCTAACGATGAGCTTATTTATGAAGAGAAAGATGATACTTTCTACCTTAATTTATATAAAACGCGTTCAGAAGATTATTTAGTTATTTGTGCTGATAGTACGATGACCTCTGAGTGTCTGATTTTAGATGCAAACCAACCGCAACAAAACTTTACCTGCTTTTTACCAAGACAAAGAGATCACGAATACAGCGTTGATCATTTCCAAGATAAGTTCTTTATTCGCAGTAACTATAGCGGTAAAAACTTCGCGTTACATACACTTGGATCTGATGTTGAAACCTTCCAAGTTGTTGCGCCAAGTGAATGGCAAACATTAGTCCCAGCAAGAGAAAAGGTACTGCTTGAAGGTTATGAACTAATGGATGATTGGTTAGTGGTTGAAGAGCGTTCATTGGGCTTACCGGTTCTACGCCAAATTCATTTTAAAACGGGTGAGTCACGAGAGCTGACTTTTAATGATCCCGTTTATACTGTGTTTAGTTATTATAATCCGCAGTCAAATAGCACTAAGTTTCGTTACCAATATACTTCATTCACAACCCCTTCAAGTGTCTATGAGTTAGACCTTGATAGCGGTGAAACAACGTTATTAAAACAAAGCAAGGTCATGGGCGATTTTGATAGTCAAGATTACCAAAGTGAACGAGTTTGGGTAACGGCTAGAGATGGCGTGGAAGTGCCTGTTTCATTAGTTTATAAGCGTGCTTTATTTAATCATAACAATCCATTGTTGGTTTATGCCTATGGTTCATACGGACATAGTTTAGATATTGGTTTTAGTTCTGCTAACTTAAGTTTGTTAGACCGTGGTTTTGTTTATGCCGTCGCGCATGTTCGCGGTGGTGAAGAACTTGGACGAGATTGGTATGAACAAGGTAAGTTACTGCAAAAGAAAAATACCTTTAATGACTTTGTTGATGTTTCAAAAGCGTTAGTCGAAAAAGACTATGGCGCAAAAGATAACGTTTTTGCAATGGGAGGAAGTGCTGGTGGATTGTTAATGGGAGCCATCGTCAATCAAGCACCTGAACTGTATCGTGGTGTTGTTGCCGCAGTTCCTTTTGTAGATGTCGTGTCGACAATGTTAGATGACACTATTCCATTAACAACGGGTGAATATGATGAATGGGGTAACCCCAATGATCCTGAATATTATCATTATATACTCAGCTATAGCCCTTATGATCAAGTGTCTGCCCAAGCTTATCCAAACATGTTAGTGACAACGGGTTTACATGATTCACAGGTTCAATACTGGGAGCCTGCTAAGTGGGTTGCTAAGCTACGTGAAGTAAAAACCGATGATAATCAATTGCTATTATATACCGACATGGAAGCAGGACACGGTGGTAAGTCAGGGCGCTTTAAGCACTTTGAAGATATTGCGAGAGAGTTTGCCTTCTTGATTGATTTAGCAAGTTAAGAAGTTAACTCATAAAGAGTTGTTGAGGCTAGAAGTTAACGTATTGTAAAAAGGAATACATTGCTGAAGTAAAATACCTCATAGAAACTGACTTACCGTTTTGGTAAGTCAGTTTTTTATTTAGCTAGTCAGTTTATTTAGTCAGAAATTTACTCGCCGTAAATATCAAAACTAAAGTATTTAGCTGCGATTTTATCGTAAGTACCATTTTTACGGATTTCAGCTATCGCGGTATTGAATTTTTCCGCTAGCTTTTTATCTTGTTTACGTAACGCTAATGCTGTGCCTTCACCAACGTAAGCTTTGTCAGTTACTAATTTGCCTTTTAAAGCAAAGTTAGCGCCATTGTCTTTTTGTAAGAAAGCTAACACTAACTGATCTGAGTTTGCGAATGCTGCATCTAAACGGCCATTTTCTAAATCAATGTAAACTTGATCTTGTCCTGTATAACGTTTAATTTCCGCAACGTCACCGTACACATCGGTTACATAATTATCATGTATTGTACCAACTTGAACGCCAATCACTTTGCCTTTCAAACCTGCTTTATCAATGGTAAAGGTTGCTGTTTTAGCTGCTACAAAGCTAGCAGGTGTTTGATAGTATTTATCAGTAAACAGTACGCGTTTTTGACGTTCTTCTGTAATACGCATAGAAGCCATGATCACATCTGATTTTCTTGATAATAACCCCGGGATTAAACCGTCCCATGCAAGTGTGACCCATTCACATTTTAGTGCCGCTTGAGCACATAAAGCATCTGCAATTTCTATATCAAAGCCAATAGGTTTACCGTCTGAATTTTTGTAGTTAAATGGTGGGTAAGTAAAATCAGAAGATAAACGAACGGCCTTTGATTCTGCTGCCTGTAATGGGGTCATAAATATTGATGACAATAATGTTGATGATAATAGTACTGCTATTTTTAACGATTTCATCGTAAGTTCCTTTTAGAGATATTGTTAATTGTTATAAATGGTTAATTTAAGTTTTTTAGAGCGTTTAAGGTTTCAAGCATGCTTTCTTTAGATCCAATAGTAATACGAATACAATCATTTAAAGCAGGCTCATGGATTTGATTTCGCGTTACAATGCCTTGTTCAATGAGATACTGATAACTGTTTACATTATTACTAAATCGAATCAAAACAAAGTTGGTTTCACTACCAAACACATGCTGTACAGAATCTAATAACATTAGCTGACCTTTAAACCATTCACGTACTTGTATAAGTTTACTTGTTTGTTGTTGCATAAGGTGTATTCCATTTTGAGACAATGCTTTTAGCGCAATCTCTGCCGTCGGATCTGCAATTGGGTACGGTGCAATCAGACGATTGATATAAGCCATGACACTGGTGTCTGCAAGTAAAAAACCACAGCGAATTGCAGCCAATCCAAAGGCTTTTGATAAGGTGCGTATAACAATTAAGTGCGGATATTTATGCATTAAATGTAATGCACTGCCATGCTTTGAAAATTCAATATAAGCTTCATCAACCACCACTAATGTAGAATCTTTACTCGCTTCTAATAGGTCAACAATATCGGCTTCATTAATGCCATTACCCGTCGGGTTATTAGGGGAGCATAAAAATAGTAAGGTGCTGCTTGGTAACTGTTTTTTAATGTTTTCTACATCAAGTTGAAAGTTTTCTAATAATGGTACTTTACAGGTTTTTACAGAAAATGAATCAGCACAAAACTCATACATGCCATAAGTGGGAGGGCATATAATGATTTGATCGTTACCCGGACTACAGAAAGTACGAACCAATAAATCAATGGCTTCGTCTGCGCCGCGTACAGCGACTATTTCACAATCTAGTTTGCCCGATTGTTGTTCGCAGTAGTTGAGGTAAGCTTGTGCCGTATCATGGGGTAAAAAATCAGGATAACGATGATAGTGCTCATTACTACCTTGGCTTAAACCTCCATATTGAGCACAGGTTTCAAGTTCATTCGCATTTAGCCATAAATGCCCATTGCCACCAAGGCGACGTGCAGATTGATAAGGGACAAGCTTTTGTACTGCGCTAGGGACTAATTTTGATGCTAATGATTGCATTGACCAACTTCCAACTTAAATAAAAATACAGTGTTATAAATAATTGAATATTTACGCTTTAAATTAGAATAATTATTCATTTTTATTGTTAGCTTGATTAAAGCAAATCTTCATTGAAAGATGAAACGAAAAATAGGTATACTAGCTATGAATAAAAATCATAGCTAGTTATGTGAAAGAAGCATAATCGGTTACTTGTTCGTTCTATTTGCATCAGTCAGTACGAGATAATAATGAATAATCGTTTACCTTCCACTAAAGAGATGCAGGCCTTCATTGTGACTGCGGAGCAACTAAAATTCACACTAGCAGCGCAAATATTGAATGTGACCCAAGGTGCGGTTAGTCGACAAATTATCTCTTTAGAAAAAAAGCTTGATATCACTTTATTTCATCGACATGCGAGAGGCTTAAGCTTAACCGAGAAAGGTCTGCGCTTTTTACCGTTAATAAAACAAGTACTTCAACAAATGAAAAACGCTGTTGAACAAGTTTCAGCTATAAAACCTATCATTAAATTAAAAGTACCTAGCTGTATTACCACTTGGTTACTGCCAAAGGTGATGGCTTTTCAACAAGCCTATCCCGAGATAAAAGTAGAGCTGACCTCTTCCATTAAACATGATATTAATTTCTCATCAGAATCCTTCGATGCGGCTATTTGTTATTGCACTGAGATAAAAGATAAAAGCTTAACGAGCGATCTATTGTTCGAGGAAGTATTAACGCCCGTATGTGCATCTTCCTTATTGCCTGAAGGAACAACTCAGCTAAGCATAGATGAAATGAAAAATATGCCATGGTTGCATTCTACACCGCAGCAAAGTGATTGGTCTTTATGGTTAACTCATGCCAATAGTGCTTCATTAGTTTCAAAACATAATCAACACTTTGCGACTTTGGATGTTGCTGTGAGTGCTGCCAAGCAAGGGTTTGGTATTAGCATTGGTGATCTTGTGTTAGCTTCGTTAGATGTTGAATCTGGTGCACTAGTGATGCCGCATTCATTACAGGTAAAATCAGGTAAAGGTTATTATTTAGCAAGTTCAAAAACATCTAACAATTTGTCATTACCCATATTAGTCGCTTGGCTTCTAGAGCACACTAGATAACATATTTAATGTAATCGGTAATAACTGCCTGACATCAAACTCATTACTGAGCATAAAGTGGCATAAACAAAGAGAGCTGAGTAGAACAGAGAGGGTGACTAAATGTTGTTTGATAAAGGTGAGTCTTACATTTATAAGCATTATATTTATAGATAACACACTTATAGATAATTCGTTTTAATAGATAATTAAAATCTGAACAATGATTATACCAATCTGGATAAATAAATGGCCTATTTAGGCATTAGGGGAAATGGATGCTAGCAAGGCGTTGATTGCAGTAACTAGTTATTCTCATTACAAAATAAACAACGAAGCTAGGGTTCATTTTAACAAGCATAAATGACTAGATAATGACTTAGATTGATATTAACAGCCCTAAAACAAAAAAAGCCCGAGAACAATAAGTTGCCTCGGGCTTTTTTACGCTAGCTGAAAAGTTTATTCAACTGAATCTTCACGTGGAGTACGTTCGTTTGCTTCACGTACTTTTAATGAACGTTCTTGGAACTCTTGTTCATTTAATGCTTCAATTGCGTTTGCTGCATCGCTTTCAGGCATTTCAACAAAACCAAAACCACGGCGCTTACCTGTGTGTTTGTCTTTCATTAAACGTACTGAAATAACTTTACCGTGTTCTGCAAATAATGTGCGAATAGCCATTTCGTTTGCGCGGTAAGGTAAGTTACCAACATATAGTGTTGTCGTTGCAAAATCAGCTTCAGGCGCTGTTGCTGTTGTAGCCGTTTTGCTTGTATTTGCAAATTGAATAAGAAAACCAACTATCACTGCACCAGCGGCGAATAATATCGCGCCATTTAGGCTGATTGAAAGTAGGGTGATGGCAGCTGCACCAATAACGGCAACTGCAACAGAAAGCAACACTGGAGTGTTTGACTTCATAATTTAATAACCTCAAAAATAATAAAAGAAAAGAACTAGAAACGTAAGCGTAGATTCGATATCCCGAAAATAGCTCATAATGCTTTTTTTGAGAATGGTGGCATAATCCCTGCCATTATCAATCCATGAAAAGCAAGCTCTATTGTATGTCAAAAAAACTAATTAGCGTTAATAGATTGCTTGATCATCTTTGATCTTATTGAAGAAAAGTTAAAAATGTGAGGGAAGCCTCGCTGTTTGTGAGGGAAATGTGACCATTTAGTGCTGATTTTTTGTTCTCAATATCTTTTTGAAGATAAATGTTTACTTTTTATTCTGACAAAAAATATAACACGCAGTTAACTGCTAAAGCATTACGACTATAGGTGTTTAAAGATGGAGATTAAAACAGAAATTCGCTAGAATGCACGGCAATTAGGATGCGCAAATTAGGCGTGTTAAAACCAGACATCAAAAGTAAGCATTAAAGTTGCTTAAAACGTATAGAAAATAGCGTTTAAGTTGGCTGCGATAAAGTGGTAATTAAGTAATGATCAACCTGTATCGCAATGCAATATGTAGTCACTAATAAGGTATTAAAAGTATTCATGAAAAATATTCGTAACTTTTCAATTATTGCCCATATCGACCATGGTAAATCAACATTGTCAGATCGTTTAATCAGCACTTGTGGTGGTTTAACTGAGCGTGAAATGGCCGCGCAAGTAACTGATTCTATGGATATCGAACGCGAGCGTGGCATTACCATCAAAGCGCAAAGTGTCACATTAGATTATAAAGCGAAAGACGGTGAAACTTACCAATTAAACTTTATCGACACACCAGGGCATGTAGATTTCTCTTATGAAGTATCACGCTCTTTAGCGGCTTGTGAAGGTGCTTTATTAGTTGTTGATGCAGGTCAAGGTGTTGAAGCTCAAACACTAGCAAACTGTTATACCGCATTAGAAATGGACTTAGAAGTTGTCCCAATCTTAAATAAGATTGATTTGCCAGCAGCGGAACCTGATCGTGTTGCTGAAGAAATTGAAGACATTGTGGGTATCGATGCCACAGACGCAGTGCGTTGTTCTGCTAAAACAGGGCTAGGTATTGATTTAGTGTTAGAAGAGATCGTTCGCATGATCCCGCCGCCAGAAGGTAATTTGGATGGCCCTCTACAGGCATTAATTATCGACTCATGGTTTGATAACTACCAAGGTGTTGTTTCATTGGTACGTATCAAGCACGGTCAAATTAAAGTCGGCGATAGAATGAAAGTAATGACCACAGGTCAAGTTCATTTAGTGACAAAAGTGGGTTACTTTACGCCAAAACAGAAAGAAACAGGTATTTTAAAAGCCGGTGAAGTTGGTTATGTTATTTCTGGTATTAAAGATATTTTAGGTGCGCCAGTAGGGGATACGTTAACACTTGCTGATAACCCATCACCAAAAGCATTACCTGGTTTTAAACGTGTTCAACCGCAGGTTTACGCTGGTTTATTTCCAGTAAGCTCTGACGATTATGAAAACTTCCGTGATGCACTGGGTAAATTAAGTATTAATGATGCGTCATTATTGTATGAACCAGAGAACTCGTCGGCACTAGGGTTTGGTTTCCGTTGTGGTTTCTTAGGTTTACTACACATGGAGATTATTCAAGAGCGTTTAGAGCGTGAATACGATATTGATTTGATTACAACGGCACCAACCGTAATCTATGAAGTTGAAAAAAATAACAACGAAATTGAATACGTAGATAGCCCTGCTAAATTACCAGCGACAAATGATATTAAAGAGATCCGCGAGCCAATTGCTGAGTGTAATATTTTAGTACCTCAAGCTTATTTAGGTAACGTAATCACTTTATGTATTAACAAACGTGGTGTACAAACTAAAATGGCTTATCACGGTAACCAAGTGGCATTAACTTACGAGATCCCAATGGGTGAAGTAGTCATGGACTTCTTTGACCGTTTAAAATCAACAAGTCGTGGTTATGCGTCATTGGAATATAACTTCATTCGTTTCCAATTAGCTGAAATGGTACGTGTTGATGTCATGATCAATGGCGATCGTGTTGATGCATTAGCATTGATTACACATCGTGATAATGCAGAAGGTTATGGACGTGAATTAGTAGAAAAAATGAAAGAATTGATTCCTCGTCAAATGTTTAATATTGCAATACAAGCTGCGATTGGTAGTAAAATTATTGCCCGTTCAACGGTTAAGCAATTAACTAAAAACGTATTGGCAAAATGTTACGGTGGTGATATCAGCCGTAAGAAAAAACTGTTAAAGAAACAGAAAGAAGGTAAGAAGCGAATGAAGTCTGTTGGTAACGTTGATGTTCCTCAAGAGGCTTTCTTAGCGGTGTTACATATCGGTAAAGATAAGTAGTGTTTGATTACTAATTCTTTTGAGTTTGATGATAGAAAATAGTAATTAAAGAATGTTAATGCGCTGGTGTTTAGCCCGCGCATTTTGTATTTTAAACGAGTCATATTAGTTAAAATCCATTAATTAATATGATTTATAAGTGGATAGGAAAAAAAATGGCAAATTCATTTGCATTGATATTAGTAATTTTGACCTTAGTAACCGGTCTGGTTTGGGTTTTCGATAAAATTAAATGGGCTAAAAAACGTAAGCAGGCTTATGCCGATTTACAAGCTCAATCTGAGATTGAGTTAGACGATAAAACTCTGGCAAAAATGGTTCCAGAAAATCCAATTATTGAAAATGCACGTAGTTTATTTCCAGTTATCGCAACCGTCTTTATTTTACGTTCTTTTATTTATGAACCGTTTCAAATTCCATCGGGTTCAATGATGCCAACGCTACTCGTTGGTGATTTTATTTTAGTTGAAAAATTCTCATACGGTATTAAAGAGCCGGTTTGGCAAACAACGTTAATCCCAACTGGTCACCCTGAGCGTGGTGATGTTGCGGTATTTAAATACCCTGAAGATCAACGTGTAGACTTCATCAAACGTATTGTTGGTTTACCGGGCGATAAGATCGTTTATAAAGATAAAGAATTATATATCTTACCTGCATGTGGTGAAGCAAGTTGTGGCGATTATAAAAAACTAGATACCTCGTTCATTGGCGATCAAGATTTCAAACATGAAAGTAACACCGTAAAAGTTTACTCTGAAGTATTAGGTGATGCAGAGCATCAGTTGTTGATTAATCCTTTACGCAGAGAACAAACGCAAGCTTATTACCAACAAAAAGACGTATCAACTTACACTTATGAATGGGTTGTACCAGAAGGCAATTACTTTGTAATGGGTGATAACCGCGATAATAGTCGTGATAGCCGTTTCTGGGGATTTGTACCTGAGCGTAACTTAGTTGGTAAAGCCGTTGCTAAATGGATTAGTTTTGAATTTGACCGTGATGCGAGTGACTTTTTACCTAATTGGGTGCCAAGTAATGTACGTTTTGAACGTATAGGTAGCATCAAATGAAGATGAAAGAACAAGAGTTAAAACGTTTAGAGAAACGCATCGGTTACGAATTTTCAGATTTTTCATTATTGAAGCAAGCTTTAACACACCGAAGTGCGCTTGGTTTACATAATGAACGTTTAGAGTTTTTAGGCGATTCAATTTTAAGTTTTGCTATCTCAACTGATTTATATAAACGTTTTCCTAAAGTTGATGAAGGCGACTTAAGCCGTATGCGTGCGACCTTAGTCTGTGGAAAAATGTTATCAGAAGTAGGGCGTGAATTTGTATTGAGTGATTGCTTGATCTTAGGGCCTGGCGAATTAAAGAGCGGTGGCTTCCGTCGTGATTCAATTATCGCTGATGGCGTTGAAGCTATTATTGGTGCTGTTTTCTTAGATTCTAATATCGATGTGGTGAATAAATTAGTATTAAGTTGGTTTGAAAGCCGTCTTAATACCATTCAACCTGGTATTGGCCAAAAAGATCCTAAGACACGTTTACAAGAGCATTTACAATCTCGTAAACAGCCTTTACCACTTTATGAAGTGCTTGATGTTAAAGGTGAAGCTCACAATCAACAATTCACTATGAGCTGTGAAATTGAAGGTATGCAACAAGTGCAAGGCAAGGGTACTAGTCGTCGTAAAGCTGAGCAAGTTGCTGCACAAACTATGTTAACCGCATTGTTAGGTGACAAATAATGTTACTTCTTAATGCTATTTATTTACCTGTATTACTAACTTTAACTTTCATCTATTTAGGAGCTAAATAATGACACAAAAATGTGGCTTAGTCGCAATCGTCGGGCGTCCTAATGTAGGGAAATCAACGCTTATTAATGCATTGCTTGGTCAAAAAGTAAGTATTACTTCACGTAAAGCACAAACAACGCGTCACCGTATTCTTGGTATTGATACTGATGGTGATTATCAAACCATCTTTGTTGATACACCTGGATTACATATTGAAGAAAAACGTGCCATTAACCGTTTAATGAATCGTGCCGCATCAAGCTCAATCAATGATGTAGAAATGATTGTGTTTGTAGTTGAAGGGACACATTGGACTGCTGATGACGAAATGGTATTAAGAAAATTTGAATACCTAAAATGCCCAGTGATTTTAGCGGTTAATAAGATTGATAACGTCGAAGATAAAGAATTATTATTACCGCATCTACAGAAGATCGGTAAGCTTTATAACTTTGCGCATATTTTGCCTATGTCAGCTAAATCGGGTGATAACGTTGAAAAAATTCGTGAGTGGGCTAAAGGCGTTTTACCTGAATCTGAGTTTTATTTCCCAGAAGATTACATTACAGACCGTTCTTCACGTTTCATGGCATCTGAAATTGTACGCGAAAAGCTAATGCGCTTTTTAGGTGATGAATTACCGTATTCAGTCACCGTTGAAATCGAACAATTTAAACAAAAAGCTAATGGTATTTTGCATATTAATGCTCTGATCTTAGTAGAGCGTGATGGTCAAAAACGTATGGTTATCGGTAATAAAGGCGAAAAGCTGAAAGCGATAGGCATGCAAGCACGAATCGATATGGAAGAGCTATTTGACTCTAAAGTATTCCTAGAAATTTGGGTTAAAGTTAAATCTGGTTGGGCTGATGACGATCGTGCATTACGTTCATTGGGTTATGGCGATGATTATAACGGTTAATAGACGTTAATAGGTTTTAGCTTAGCCATTTACTGGCAAAAGCTTTGACCTTTCAAATGGTTATTTTCTGCTTATAGAGGCTATTTAATGTCTATTGAGTGCCACAATGCTTTTATACTTCACCGTCGTCCTTACGGTGAAACTAGTCAACTTGTTGACCTGTTTTGCCAAGACGTCGGTAAAGTAAGCCTTATTTTTAAAGGCGGACGTAGTAGTACTCGCATGAAACGCGGCATGGCTCAGCCATTCACGTTATTGCTCGCCAGTTATTTTGGCCGTGGTAGTTTAAAAACGGTTAAGTCTCTAGAGGCGCAAACTCAAGTTGTACCTCTACATGGGCAACGTTTATATATTGCGATGTACGTTAACGAGCTGCTATATCGTTTATTGCAAGCTGAGACGGCCTGCGATGGTCTTTTTGAATGTTATCAACGTACTCTTATTAGTATTGCCCGTGATGACGACCCACAAAAAGCACTACGTTTATTTGAATTAACATTATTAGAAACATTAGGTTATGGTATTAACTTCGATCATGATGTTTACAGTGATGACATTATCGAATCAGGTTTTCAATATCAATATCAACAGCAACTTGGTTTCTTTGCTAAACAAGCTATTTGTAAACCAGAACAGGTTTATGATGGGCAAGATATAATTAATCTATCGCAACGCGAACTAGATAGTGAAGCAACTTTAAAAATGGCAAAACGTTTTTGCCGTCAAGCATTAGCCAATTTGTTAGGTGATAAACCCTTACATAGTCGTGCACTTTTCGCCGCTAAATAAAAAGTTTGGGTCATTTCAACGCGTTAAAAATCAGACCAAAGTAAAGAATTAATAGCAACAGCATAAAGGAAATAACATGAGCAAAATTTTATTAGGTGTAAATATCGACCATGTTGCAACACTTCGTAATGCACGTGGTACATGTTACCCAGAACCAGCACATTTAGCCGCAGTAGCAGAAACCTCTGGTGCTGATGGTATTACTATTCATCTCCGTGAAGATCGTCGTCATATCCATGATCGTGACGTTGCCGTGTTAGCACAAACATTACAGACTCGTATGAATCTTGAAATGGCAGTAACCGATGAAATGGTCGAAATTGCACTAAAAACTAAACCAACATTTGTTTGTTTAGTCCCAGAAAAACGTGAAGAACTCACCACTGAAGGTGGTTTAGATGTAGTGGGTAATTACGATAAAATCGCTAATGCAGTAAGTCGTTTAAATGCGGCGAACATTCAAGTGAGTTTGTTTATTGACCCTGAAGCGGCACAAATTGATGCTGCCGTTAAAATGAAAGCGGCGTATGTTGAATTACATACAGGTCAATATGCAGATGCTAAAAATGACGATATCCAAGAAGCTGAGTTAGCACGTGTTGCTAAAGCGGCAACCTATGGTCATAAAGCGGGTATTAAAGTTAATGCCGGTCATGGTTTAAATTATCACAATGTTAAGCCTATCGCAGCGTTACCTGAAATCATCGAGCTTAATATTGGTCATGCCATTGTTGCTCGTGCATTAATAGATGGTTTCTCTGTTGCAGTAAGTGAGATGAAACGTTTGATGATTGAAGGTCGTAATCATAGTTTATAGGCAATAACGTATAAGTAAGCTATAAGTAAGTATTTATAAGTCATTATTTGACTATTAATAAGCATTAATCGAACTGAATGATTAATGCTTATAATTCTGCTTTTATACTTAAGCTGACTTACAGTCTACTTATATTAATCATAATATATTTATTGTTTCATTCCCCGTTGTAGAGGTGTCACGTGAGTTCAGATCTTTATATTGAGCAGTTACGAACCCAATTTCCTATTTTAGATCAGCAAGTAAATGAGCATCAGCTTGTTTATCTCGATAACGCCGCCACTACGCAAAAGCCACAATCAGTCATTGATGCTATCTGCCATTATTACCAAACCAGTAATGCCAATGTGCATCGAGCTAGTCACGCGTTAAGTAACCAAGCAACGTCATTATTTGAACAAAGCCGAGTCAAAGTACAAACATTTATTAATGCACAACGTTCAGAAGAAATCATTTGGACAAAAGGCACAACCGAAGGCATTAATCTATTAGCTAACGTATTTGCAGATCAGTTACAGGCTGGCGATGAAATTATTATTAGTGCTTTAGAGCATCATGCCAATATTGTACCTTGGCAAATGCTTGCTAAAAAAACAGGTGCAATGCTTAAAGTCATTCCTTTAACTGAACAGCATTGTTTAGATTTAATTACCTTTCAATCTTTACTCACATCAAGCACTAAAATTGTTTCTATTGCGCATGTTTCCAATGCACTTGGTGTTATTAATCCCATTAAAGAAGTGATTGAATTAGCACATCAACAAGGCGCTAAAGTGATTATAGATGGGGCACAAGCTGTTGCGCATATTGATGTAGATGTACAACAACTTGATTGTGATTTTTACCTCTTCTCTGGGCATAAATTATTTGGCCCAACAGGTATCGGTGTGTTGTATGGGAAACAGGATTTATTAAATCAACTTCCTCCATGGCAAGGCGGCGGTGAAATGATTCAAACTGTCACCTTTGAAGAAACCACCTACAACCAACTACCTTTCAAATTTGAAGCGGGTACGCCTAATATTGCAGGTGCTATTGGCCTAGGCGCAGCCATTGATTTTGTAAATGCTCTAGACACTGAATGTTGTCAAAATCATGAACAAAGCTTAATTGAATATACTGAAAACGCCCTAAGTGAGATGCCTGAAATAAACCTATTTGCCAAAGGATTAACAAAGTCAGGTGCCATCAGCTTTATTGTGAAAGGTGAGCACAGCGCAGATATTGCCATGTTATTAAATGCACAGGGTATTGCTGTTAGAAGTGGAACGCATTGTGCGATGCCATTAATGTCAGTATTAAATTGTAGCGGTACAGTGAGAGTATCTTTTTCTGTTTATAACACATTGGACGAAGCCAAAGTGTTTGTCGATGCATTACAAAAGGTGATTGAGCTTTTAGGTGATTAAGTAGACTCTCAATTAAATTCTTAACTAAACCAAAGTATCGATTAGACTATTAAGTAAGGTTTTAATTAAGCGATTAATTAAGTCCATTTTTCTTCGAAGTATTTATTTAGGAACTATTATGTCAGCAAACTTAACGCAACTATTATCAATCATGCAGCAACTACGTACACCTGAAACAGGGTGCCCATGGGATCTTAAGCAAACCTTTGATAGCGTGGTGCCCCATACCATTGAAGAAGCTTATGAAGTGGCAGATGCTATTGCGAACAAAGACTTTGATGACTTAAAAGGGGAGTTAGGGGACTTATTATTCCAAGTTGTTTTTTATGCTCAGTTAGCAAAGGAACAAGGTTTATTTGAGTTTGATGACATTCTAGAAGTATTAAACGAAAAGTTGATACGTCGACATCCTCACGTGTTTTCTACTTCAGAGTTTACAACTGATGCAGAAATCAATGCCAATTGGGAAGCAGAAAAAGAAAAAGAGCGCCTTAAAAAAGCCAAGTCTTTAAACACAGAAGAAAGTATTTTAGATAACATTCCACTTGCTTTACCTTCATTAACACGTGCTTATAAAATTCAAAAACGTGCCGCGAGTGTTGGTTTCGATTGGGCTGAATTAGAACCTGTTATTGCTAAAATTCATGAAGAGATTGATGAAGTCTTAGTCGAAGTCAAAAGAACTGACTTAACTGAAGCGCAACAAAAAGAAAGAATTGTTGATGAGTTAGGTGATCTATTATTTGCTAACGTTAATCTCGTTCGTCATTTAAAAGCGAATCCAGAACAAGTACTAAATCAAGCGAACCAAAAGTTTTCATCAAGATTTAAGCTTGTAGAGCAACACGTTAAGTCTTTAGGAAAAGAGATGGGTGATTGCACATTGAATGAGTTAGATTCAATTTGGAACGAAATCAAAAAAGTTAAAAAATAGTACCTCATTTATTATCATGGTCGATGTTGGCATTATTTTTAATAGTAATTGCCAATTTTTTATTCTTGATGGTGGTCAATAAGATGTTTGCTTAGCTTTTTTAATCAATTATTTGTCACTCCAAGTGATATGAAAGTTAAGATATTGAGTATTATCAGTTAATATGGCAAGAATTAAGCATTTAAAAATTATTTTTTACCTCCATTACTATTAAAGTATTAGCATTTGTTTTTATTGGTAAGAGGCTGTCTCAACTCGTGAATATTGTGTTAGCAATAGTGCAGTAGTCGCGATAAATAGTTAAGTGCTTATAAGCGTTAAACATTCAAATAATTAGTATCGATTTTATTAAATCTGTCATCTACTTAGGTTAATAACAAATAGCTGCAAAGTGGGTGTGAGTTTCCTTTATTTATTGAAAGAAGTGATTTATGGCATTAGTGGTTGGTCAAAACATCTTAATTGAAAAGATTGGTTGTGTTGAAGTTGATTTTGCATGGCGTAGCTTGAAAAGTGACTTGAATTTGACTATTCATGCCGTCGCTTTCTCTAATGGTGCTGTGCTTGCAGAGTCCCCTGTTGATCCCAAAAAGTGGACACAGCCTGATGCCGTAAATCAAGATAATTCTGGACGGCATTTTACTATTCAATTTCCACAACTTGCTTCAAAGGTTGATAGGATTGCTTTTTATGGTTTTTTACCTGAAAACAGTCATTATTCTTTAAAACAGATGAGCCATTTTCAAATTAGAGTTAACGATTTATCCCTCGGTCGATTAGCTAAAATGGATGTGCAAGCGTTTAATGATACACATAAAGGTGTGTTGCTTTTTGAGTTTTATAAACATAACAACATGTGGAAGTTAGGCTATAAAAGTTTACCTTTGAAGACCAGTTATTTAACGACTTTAACCCAGTTAGGGCTCCGTTTTATTAAGTCGGCTGCGTCTGGAGACTCACAAGCTGCATCAATGCCTCAGCATGAAGAAAGTGAAGTAGAAACGGTGACTCATTCATTAAATAATAGTTTTATTGATAATGTTGAATTAAAAAAAGGTCAGAACTTATCACTAAGCGAGCACTTTAATCACTGCTCTGCGATCTCCTGTAAGCTTAATGTCGTGCCTAAAATTGATGATTTAGCATTAAATGTGGTCGCCATCAATCGTGATAATAAAGTCAATAATATTAAAGATTTTTTATATCACGAAAATACAATATTACGTGGAGAGGGGGTTAAACTCGATGATTCGGAGATTTCGATTAATCTTGACCTCTTGCCATCAGATGTCACTAAAATTCAAATTTTAATAACCAGACGAGCTAGCAGTAAGCGTATTAATAGTGCTGACTTTATTGAGTTGAGCTTGAGCAATACCTACACTGAACAGAAAATGGCAAAGTATGTCTGCGAAACGACTGATAAAAATTATAATACGATGGTGTTGTTAAACTTTTATCGTCATCACAAAGGTTGGTCAATTCGAGCTGTTGGGCAAGGTTTTTCAAGTGGTTTAGAGAAAATCGGAGAGCGTTATCAATTTTCACCCCCTAAATTACGTTATGTCCCTCCTCAAGCACCATTATCATCCATATCATTAGAGCAAGAAATTGCAGCTTTTGAAGCAGAGAATAAAACGGCAGTAGATAAGCATAAAAAAATGCAGTCTTTATCTTATATGTTGATGGGGATAGCAGCATTACTTGTGCTGTTAACGTTTAGCCGTTTATTGTTTTTACCGCTTGCATGTTTATTAGGTGGGCTCGGATGGTATTTATTCCAGCGTGCTTCTAAAGCATTAAAGGTAATTCAAGATGAGCGTTTTGAACGTTTAGTTTTAAATATGATCAAAGGCAATAATTATCAACTAACCCCCTTTGATATTGCGACTCACTGTCGAGTTAATATTGAAAGAGCAACAGAAATGTTAGACAAGCTTTGTGACCAGGGGCTAGGACATACTGCGATTAATAGAGAGGGGGCTATTTTTTATGATTTCTCTAGTCTTAAAAACTCAACGCGGTGATTTGTTTAAACATAAATATCAAATGCAAAAATAACCACCCCGTACCGGAGATCTTTCTATTCAGGGACTGATAGGCTTTTATGAGTTGTTTTTAACGTCATAAAAGTCGTCAATATAATAGGATTTCGGCCGCTTAAATGTTGTTTTTACAATAGAAATAAATATTATCGGTAAATATAGAGAAAAGATTGTCGAAAATCAGCGCGCTTGCTATAATATCTTCCCATCTAAATGTTCAATATTCTTCATTTTTGATAACAATGCCACATAATTTATAAACATCACTTAAATTAACTAAGTTGATGCTTTTTGCTGTGTGATTGTTTTTATGTGGGATACCGGCTTCTTTCTACTCTTTAATTCTCAGGGTTATTATGACAACAAAATATATATTCGTAACTGGTGGTGTGGTTTCATCACTTGGTAAAGGTATTGCAGCAGGTTCTCTTGCCGCAATTTTAGAAGCGCGTGGTTTAGACGTAACGATTCTGAAACTTGACCCATATATTAACGTTGACCCTGGGACGATGAGCCCAATTCAGCATGGTGAAGTATTTGTAACCGACGATGGTGCAGAAACGGATCTAGACTTAGGTCACTACGAACGCTTTATTCGTACCAAAATGACTAAACGTAATAACTTTACAACAGGCCGTATTTACTCTGACGTACTGGCTAAAGAACGTCGTGGTGATTACCTTGGTGCAACTATTCAGGTTATCCCGCATATTACTAATGAAATTCAAGCGCGTGTTATTGCTGGCGGTGAAGGACATGATGTAGCGATAGTTGAACTAGGTGGAACGGTTGGTGATATTGAATCACAACCTTTCATTGAAGCTATTCGTCAATTAGGTTTAAAAGTAGGCCAAGAAAATGCAATGTTCATGCATTTGACTCTATTGCCTTACTTGAAAACAGCGGGTGAAATTAAAACTAAACCAACACAACATTCTGTAAAAGAGTTGCGTAGTTTAGGTATTCAGCCTGACATTCTTATCTGTCGTAGTGAAGTAAGCTTCCCTGCGAATGAACGTGCGAAGATTGCATTGTTCTGTAATGTGCAAGAGAAGTCAGTTATCTCATTACGCGATGTAGATTCAATCTACAAAATCCCAGCATTATTAAAACAACAAGGTTTAGATCAAATCTGTGTTGAACGCTTTGGTTTAGATTGTCCTGAAGCAGATTTAAGCGAATGGGAAAAAGTAGTTTCTGAAGAAGCCAATACAACCAGTGAAGTTATTATTGGTATGGTGGGTAAATATACTGAATTACCTGATGCTTACAAATCAGTGAATGAAGCATTAAAACATGGCGGCTTAAAAAATGCTGCGACAGTTAAAATTAAATACATTGATTCACAAGACGTTGAAATCAAAGGTCTAGGTGTATTAGAAGGCATTGATGCAATCCTCATCCCAGGTGGATTTGGTGAACGTGGTGTAGAAGGTAAAATTTTAGCGGCACAATATGCACGTGAAAACAAAATTCCTTACTTAGGTATTTGTTTAGGTATGCAAGTGGCACTTATTGAGTTTGCACGTAATGTCGCAGGTCTTGAAAATGCACATTCAACAGAATTTAATGCTGATACAAAATATCCAGTCGTTGGTTTAATCACTGAATGGATTGATAAATCTGGTGAAGTTGAACAACGTACTGAAGAGTCAGATCTTGGTGGTACGATGCGCGTTGGTTCTCAAAAATGTCATTTAGCGGACAAATCTAAAGTATTAGAAATGTACGGTAGTAAAGAAATCTTTGAACGTCATCGTCATCGTTATGAAGTTAATAACAATCTATTACCAGCGATTAAAAAAGCAGGGTTGAAGATTACTGGCTTGTCAGAAGACAAAAAATTAGTAGAAATAATTGAAAATCCAAATCACCCTTGGTTTGTTGCTGCGCAATTCCATCCGGAATTCACATCAACACCGCGTGATGGTCACCCATTGTTTAAAGGGTTCATAAAAGCTGCGATAGATCATCAACAAGGTCGTTTTTCATAGTTTTTGTTGACCAGGTCACGTTATTTTGTTAAAAAATTGCACAATAAAATGTTGTTTAATTTATTGAGCAACTTGTTACAAAGAATTTTAAAATTTAATTTTTATTAAAACAAAGGAATAATCATGTCAAACATAGTTAAAGTACTTGGTCGTGAAATCATGGATTCACGTGGTAACCCAACTGTAGAAGCTGAAGTTCATCTTGCTGACGGTTCTATCGGTATGGCTGCTGCGCCTTCTGGTGCATCTACTGGTTCTCGTGAAGCTCTTGAACTACGTGACGGCGATAAAGCTCGTTACTTAGGTAAAGGCGTTCTTAAAGCTGTTGCAGCTGTAAACGGTCCAATCGCTGAAGCACTAGCTGGTAAAGATGCAACTGCACAAGCTGAACTTGACCAAATCATGATCGACCTAGACGGTACTGAAAACAAAGCTAAATTTGGCGCAAATGCTATCCTAGCTGTTTCTCTAGCTGCTGCTAAAGCGGCTGCAATCTCTAAGAAAGTACCTCTATACGCTCACATTGCTGACTTAAACGGTACTTCTGGTGTTTACTCTATGCCTCTTCCAATGATGAACATCATCAATGGTGGCGAGCACGCAGATAACTCTGTAGATATCCAAGAATTCATGATCCAACCTGTTGGCGCTCCTAACTTCCGTGAAGGCCTACGTATGGGTGCTGAAGTATTCCATAGTCTAGCTAAAGTACTTAAAGCTGACGGTCACTCAACGGCTGTTGGTGATGAAGGTGGTTTTGCTCCTAACCTTGAGTCTAACGAAGCTGCACTTGCTGCAATCGAAAAAGCAGTTGCAAATGCTGGTTACGTATTAGGTAAAGACATCACATTAGCGATGGATTGTGCTGCATCTGAGTTCTACGACAAAGAAGCAAACATCTACGACCTTAAAGGTGAAGGTAAAAAATTCACTTCAGAAGAATTCAACTTCTTCCTACAAGATCTTACTAAAAAATACCCAATCGTTTCTATCGAAGACGGTCTTGACGAGTCTGATTGGGATGGTTTCGCACACCAAACTAAACTAATGGGTGATAAAATCCAATTAGTTGGTGACGATCTATTCGTAACAAACACTAAGATTCTTAAGCGTGGTATCGACAACGGTATTGCTAACTCAATCTTAATTAAGTTTAACCAAATCGGTTCTTTAACTGAAACTTTAGCTGCAATCAAAATGGCTAAAGACGCTGGTTTCACTGTTGTTATCTCTCACCGTTCAGGTGAAACTGAAGATTCAACAATTGCTGACCTAGCTGTTGGTACTGCTGCTGGCCAAATCAAAACAGGTTCATTGAGCCGTTCTGACCGTGTTGCTAAGTACAACCAACTTCTACGTATCGAAGAAGCTCTAGGCGCTGCTGCACCTTACAATGGTATTAAAGAAGTTAAAGGTCAGTAATATTAGTATTTAACTTAGGTTAAGATTAATATTCTACTTTGATTTATAAATCCTCACTTCGGTGGGGATTTTTTTTGCCTATTGTTTGGTGAAATAATATTAAGCAGTTCAGACCGTGTTGCAGCACTTTATTAACGACGGTCACCAACAAATATAAGTTAATTTATAATTATAAATTAACTTATATTTTACGTAGTTAAGTTGCGCTAGGCACAGCTGCACCTCATTAACTTCAGCCTTAAAGAAGTTAAAGGTCAGTAATATTTAACGCTAACTTCGGTTAGACAAAATATTCTACTTTGATTTATAAATCCTCACTTCGGTGGGGATTTTTTTTGTCTATTGTTTGGTGAAAGAACATTAAGCCGTTCAGACCGTGTTGCAGCACTTTATTAACGACGGGCAACCAACTTCTACGTCGCTAAGTTGTTCTAGGCGCAGCTGCACTTCTTTAACTTCAGTCTTAAAGAAGTTAAAGGTCAGTAATATTTAACGCTAACTTCGGTTAGACAAAATATTCTACTTTGATTTATAAATCCTCACTTCGGTGGGGATTTTTTTGCCTGTTTTTTGGTGAAAGAACATTAAGCCGTGCAGATCGTGTTGCAGCACTTTATTAATGAGGGGCAACCAACTTCTACGTTGCTAAGTTGTTCTAGGCGCAGCTGCACTTCTTTAACTTCAGCCTTAAAGAAGTTAAAGGTCAGTAATATTTAACGCTAACTTCGGTTAGACAAAATATTCAACTTTGATTTACAAATCCTCACTTCGGTGGGGATTATTTTGCCTGTTTTTTTGAGGTTTGAATAAGCACTAGTGATTTTTAATGATGGTTTATTGCTTTATAAAAAATAAATAAGTTGTTTATTAAGCACCATGGTTACTTTGTCATGTCGGTTCTTATTTTGATTTTGGGGCGCTGGCTTTAGCCTGCATTTTTTGTGTGTTTGTGTTGAGAGGATGAAATAAAGGAGAGTATTAAGGGGGATTCAACTCATCGATATATCATCTCTAGATTAAAGCTTAATTTTAGAAGCGGAAAATTCACTTAACATTGGGTTAGGGCATATCTTATTTAACTAACTCAGCGTAAAATGCGCGCTTTTAATAATATGAATCCCCCTTTGGAGCTGTGATGCCTTCTCTTATCGATATACTTGGCTGGACAAGTGTCTTTTTTTACGTCTTTTTAATGGTTTTTAATGGCATGAAAAATGTACGACTTGCTTCGTTCCTTTCTGTTATTAATGATGTCTCGTGGGGAGTGATGATAGGGGTGATGCCTAAGGTTTTATTAAACCTCGTGGTTGGTAGTGTTACTTTATACCGTTACTTGTGTGATTTTACTGATTTCTCTCAGAAAATGACGCGTTTAATCTTAGTTATTATGATTGCTTTCCTATTGTATGCAACGTACTTTTCAGTCAATGATTATCTTGCTAATCCATCGTTAGGATTGTTATTAACGTGGGCAGACTTTGCCATTATATTAACAGCGCTTAGTTTTAAAAAATTACGTCTTTTTCAATTGTTCATGTGGATATCTGCTTTTGTTGGTGGGTATGCTTATTATTTATTAGGCATCGATCAAATGGTCGTCATTAAACTGATTGTGGCCTGTATTATGTCCCATAAATTATTTATTCATCCATTATTTCCACAATTAGAAAGCAAGCTGCTTTTCTGGAAAAAATAAGTTTTATTCAAATGAACGTTATTCAACCTAATTTAGCGCCTTTTAGTTGATTTTAATTTTCTGTTTAATGTGGGATGATTAACTTTTTTAAATACTGAGTTTAAATATCATGCGCTTGCTGTTAGCTATCTTTATTTTTATATTTTCATTATTGCAATACCATTTATGGTTTGGAAAGAATGGATTACAGGATAATCGAGAATATTCTAAAGAAGTAGAATTGGCGACAGCTGGTAATACAGAATTAACAACACGTAACCAAATGATGTTTTCAGAAATCGACAATCTAAAAACGGGGACGGAAGCAATAGAAGAACGGGCTCGTAATGAGTTAGGTTTAGTGAAAGAAGGTGAGACCTTTTTCCGTATTGTACCGAAGGAAGATAACTAGATGAGTGAACTTTCTTTCTCTGTTGTTATACCCGCGGCAGGTATCGGTAAACGTGTTGGTGCCGATACTCCTAAACAATATTTAGCTATTTTAGATAAAACCATCATTGAACATAGTATTGCCCCTTTCCTTGCCCATCCCGATATTAAAAAAGTCATTGTTTCTGTCGCTAAAAATGATCAATGGTTTAAAACATTAAGTGTTGCTCAGCACCCAAAATTAACCATCGTTGAAGGTGGTAAAGAACGAGTTGATTCAGTACTTAATGCATTAAAAACATTACCAAATAATGATTATGTTTTAGTGCATGATGCAGCGCGTCCTTGTTTGCAAACAAGTGATATTGATAAATTAATTTCTCATGCGCGGGCGACTGAAACGGGCGCAATGCTAGCGTGTCGTGTACGCGATACAATGAAACGTACCGATCAAGACAATCAAATAGAGCATACGGTTGAACGACAAAACTTATGGCATGCACTCACGCCACAAATGTTTAATAATCAACAACTCATTACCGCTATCAGTAATATCGATGAACAACACCTGATTACCGACGAAGCCTCTGCTATTGAACTCGCTGGCGGCTCTGTCACTATTATTGAAGGACGCAGTGATAACTTAAAAGTCACTCAGTCTGAAGATCTGTTATTAGCAGAATTTTACCTATCAAAACTTGGCTCTTGAGACTGAAAGTTTAATGTTTAAAGCTTCATGTTTAAAATTTAGCGCTCAAAGTGAGTTATTAAAATTTAGTTATCAAAGTTTGGTTATCAAAATTTGGTTATCAAAATTTAGTTATCAAAATTAAGGAAACAATATGATCCGTATCGGACATGGTTATGATGTGCATAAATTTGGCGGTGAAGGCCCAATTACCATTGCAGGTATAAAGATTCCTCATGACAAAGGTTTATTAGCGCACTCCGATGGCGATGTTGCTATTCATGCACTTTGTGATGCAATACTTGGCGCTTTAGCGCTTGGTGATATCGGTCGCCACTTTCCAGATAATGATGATGCTTTTAAAGGCATTGATAGCCGAGAGTTATTGGTGAATGTATATCGTCAAGCGAAAGAGAAAGGTTACCGCTTAGGTAATGCCGATATTACCATTATTGCGCAAGCCCCTAAAATGGCGCCTTTTATTGGTCAAATGTGTGCTGAATTAACACGTCTGTTAGAGACTGATGAAAACAATATCAATGTTAAAGCGACAACGACCGAAGAGCTAGGCCCTATGGGACGCAAAGAAGGTATTGCAAGTCATGCTGTCGTTATCCTGTTGAAGGAAGCACAATGAGTGACATTCAGCCCGAAAAGAAAATCTATTCATTAGATTTTAATTATTTGTATGGCAAACCAACCTGTACTGCACGATTTAAACAACATTGTGAAGACTTTAGAGTAGAAGAGCACTTAGACTTTGAATTAACCGGTGAAGGCGAACACGTTTGTTTATGGGTAAAGAAAATAAGTGAGAATACTGATTATTTAGCCAGACAGTTTGCTAAGTTTGCGGGTATTGCTGCTAAGAATGTGAGTTATGCCGGTCTTAAAGATCGTCACGCAGAAACTTACCAATGGTTCTCGCTTTATATTCCAGGAAAAATAACCCCTGACTTCAGTACGTTTGAATCTGAAGGCGTGACCATTTTAAAAGTGATTCGTCATAATAAAAAACTACGTACTGGCTGCCTTGATGGCAATAAATTTGCCATCGTATTACGTGAAGTCTCAGATAAAAGTACCTTACAAATTGCATTAGATAAAGCACAAAATGGTGTGCCTAACTATTTTGGTAACCAACGCTTTGGTTTTGATGGGCATAATGTTAATGCAGCTTTGCAGTTGTTTAACGGTCGAAAAATAAAAGATAGATTCAAGCGTGGTATGTACTTAAGTGCAGCACGAAGCTATTTATTTAATCGAGTCATATCTCAGCGTATTAGCGATAATTTACAATCATCTCCATTGTTAGGTGACTGTGTTCAATTCGTGGCTAATCGTTCTTTTTTCCCTTTACCTGATTTATCTGAACAAACGTTGCAACGTTTAACGGCTCGTGAGGTCTGTTTAACAGCCCCATTATGGGGAGCGGGCGAATTAACCTCTACCGATGAGGCTAAACAATATGAATTAGATTGCTTAGCAGAGTTTGAAGACTTACAGGCAGGCTTAGCTAAAGAAGGGTTAAAACAAGAACGACGTCCTTTGTTATTAATACCTGAACAGTTTAGTTATCAATGGTTAGATGATTCGTCAGTGAAAGTTGAATTTTATTTACCGTCAGGTTGCTACGCGACCAGTGTCATACGTGAACTGATCGAGATAAGTGGATGATGTTATTGATTAGCAATGATGATGGCGTAATGGCACCAGGTTTATTGGCATTACAACAGCATCTAAGTCAAATAACAGATGTGCAAACAATGGTGGTCGCGCCTGAAAGAAATCATAGTGGCGCAAGTAATTCTCTGACACTTGAGCAACCTTTAAGAAGACAAACCTTAGAGAACGGATTTATATCCATTAACGGTACACCAACAGATTGTGTACATTTAGCGTTATATAAACTCTGTGAAACACCACCTAAGTTAGTCGTTTCTGGTATTAATGCTGGCGCTAATATGGGCGATGATGTCTTATATTCAGGGACAGTTGCTGCGGCAATGGAAGGGCGTTTCTTAGGGTTGCCAGCTGTTGCGGTTTCGTTGAATGGGACTGATCATTATGAAAGTGCTGCTCGTTATGCCAAACAACTTGTTGAACGTTTATTAGCGTCACCTTTAGCCCAACATCAAGTGATTAATATTAATGTGCCTGACTTGCCTTATGATCAAATTAAAGGGGTAAAAATAACCCGTTTAGGAAAACGTCATCAAGCAGAGTCGGTTATAGAAAGCGTTGATCCAAGAGGCCGAGAAATATTTTGGATTGGTCCTCCTGGTAATATTGCCGATGCAGGCGAGGGAACCGACTTTAATGCGGTTGAACAAGGTTATGTATCGGTAACACCACTTAAAGTGGATTTAACAGCGACGGAACAATTACCTATTTTAGAACAATGGCTAAATGCAACTATTAAACTAAACGATTAAAAAACAGTTAAACAACATAGTTAAACAACATAGTTAAAAAATTATAGTTAATTACTGCTGTTAAAAAATTTAGACATTTAAAACTACCAAAGAGAAATACTGTGAAAATTTTTGCCCCTTTGTATGAAAAAGTAATGTGCTGGTCAAAGCATAAAAATGCACCATTTTATCTTTACCTTACTGCATTTGTTGAATCTATTTTCTGGCCGATTCCAGTTGATATCATGTTAGCACCGATGGCCTTAGCAAAACGTCACCTCGCTTGGCGCTTCGCATTGGGGGCAACTATCTTTTCTGTATTAGGCGGCGCTGCTGGTTATTATCTTGGTAGTGCTTTATATGACCCTGTGGTGTTACCGTTTATTGAAACGATGGGGTATCAAGGTAAAATGGTTACAGCACAATCATGGTTTATTGAATGGGGAATCATGGTTATTTTCATTGCTAGCTTTACACCGATCCCATTTAAAGTGTTTACTATAACAGCAGGCGTAATGGGGATGGTATTTTGGCCATTTATATTAACTGCCTTGGTAGGACGTGGTTTACGTTTCTTTTTGGTCGCTGGGCTAATGGTATTAGGTGGAGAAAAAATGGAAGCTAAATTGAGTAAGTATATCGATGCACTAGGTTGGGTGACAATTATTGCCGCCGCTATTTTATATTTTATGTTAAAGCATTAATTGACTGTGAAATATTTATTACTCCTCCCTTTGATTTTCTTAACTGCCTGCTCTTCGCCAGGTGGCCGAGCTCCTGTATCTGATGTTAAATCAAAATCTACTCCTTATGTTGCCAGTGGTAAGAGCATCAAAGAAGGACAAGAGAAGTATTTAGTACAGACTGGCGATACGCTTTATTCCATTGCTTGGCGTGCTGGGGTGAATGTAAATACCTTAATTAAACGTAATCATTTAAAAAAGCCTTATATCATTAGAAGTGGACAAATTTTAACGTTACGTAAAAGTAACCCTAAGGTGATACCTGCTCCTAAAGTTACGTCTAATTCACAAGGTCAACAAAAAGAGAGCTCTGAAAGCTGTTTAAATCAAAAATGTAAAAAAAATAACCAATTAGGGGTTGTTAAAGTAAATCCAAAAGTCTACTCTAAGAATGTTGTTGATAAAAATGTGATTAAAAAGACACAAGTCACAAAATCGGTCACACAACAAGTAACGCAGAAAAAAGTGCCAGTAAAAGCACCAGAAAAAGTAATTACAAAAGTAGCTGATTGGCAATGGCCAAGTGAAGGTAAGTTAATTAAAACCTTTGCTAGTTCAACCCAGGGAATGAAAGGAATATCTATTTCAAACTCTCGTGGTTCATCAGTTTACGCAGCGGCTTCAGGTGAAGTTGTTTACGCGGGTAGTGGGTTAAGAGGATATGGAAATTTAATCATCATTAAACATAATTATGATTACCTCAGTGCTTATGCACACAATGACAAACTACTCATAAAAGAAAATGAGCACGTTAAAATAGGACAAAAAATAGCTGTAATGGGGGATAGTGGAACGGATAGCGTTCGTTTACATTTTGACATTCGCTACCGTGGAAAATCTGTTGATCCTTTGCGTTATTTGCCCAAGAGGTAATGATGCTTTAAATGCAGCGAACGATTAATTCTCTAAATATATTAGAAAATTAATACAGTGCATTTTAATAGTTCATAAAAGATTAATCGGTATAAAGGGAGTGTTAACCATGGTAGGAACAGCCTCAATTAATAGAGAAAAAACGAGTACAGAAAAATATAGTAATCATGTCGTTAGCGATGGTAACCAACAAGGATTTAAGGTTGTCAAAGCCAATACATCTCGTACCAAAGGTGCAGAAGCTGAAAAATTTTCAGCAGGCACTGGCCATAAGGTCATGGATGCGACTCAACTTTACCTCGGAGAGATAGGTTACACTCCTTTATTAACAGCCCCAGAAGAAATTTATTATTCTCGCCGTTCACAGCGCGGTGACGAAGTTGCTCGTAAACGTATGATAGAAAGTAACTTACGTCTCGTTGTTAAAATATCTCGTCGTTATAATAATCGCGGATTGTCATTACTCGACTTAGTTGAAGAAGGTAATTTAGGCTTAATTCGTGCCGTTGAAAAGTTCGACCCTGAAAAAGGCTTCCGTTTTTCAACTTACGCAACGTGGTGGATACGTCAAACCATCGAACGTGCCATTATGAATCAAAGCCGCACGATACGTTTACCCATTCATATTGTTAAAAAATTAAATATCTACTTACGTACAGCAAGAGACTTAGCACATAAGTTAACGCACGAACCAACACCGGAAGATATTGCAAAAGAATTAGATGTTTCAGCAAAAGAAGTGTCAAAAATATTAAAATTGAATGAACGCATTAGTTCAGTTGATACGCCGCTTGGTCAAAGTTCAAACACTGAATTATTAGATATCATTCCTGATAGCAATGAATCGACACCTGAAAATACCTTACAAACCAATAATATGAAGTTACGTATTGTCGACTGGCTGGAAGATCTAAATCCAAAGCAGCGTGAAGTGCTAGCAAGACGTTTTGGCTTATTAGGCTATGAAGCAGATACTTTAGAAAACGTAGGTAAAGAGATTGGATTAACACGAGAACGCGTTCGTCAGATTCAAGTTGAAGCATTAAAAGCGCTTCGTGAAGTCTTATCTGAGCAAGGTTTATCGATTGATTCTTTATTTCAGCTTTAATTAACTTAGCGTACTTAAAGGCTGCATTTGCAAATATTTAAAAGTAGTCTTTAAAAAAATCTTTAAATATAAGCTTCAAAAAACAATTTTAGCATTAAATAAAAACGCATCCAATGGATGCGTTTTTTTGTTTGTACGATATGAGTTTAGCTTTTACTACATTAATTCAGATTGAGAAAAGCTAAAGGAAGCATCGATCTCTCTTAGCTCTTTAGCTAATAAGAGTTGTGCTTTCGCATTTTCAATTTCACGCCATTTACGTGGTTTAGCTTTTCGCTTTGCTGGAGCTGCGTATAAATTATCTATATTCATGTCGGCTTCATTAAACTGAGTCTGTTGCATGTTATATCCTTAACTTTACGTACCAGTATGTTTGTTGGTATGGATACAATAAAGTTGCTAAGTGACAATTTTATGACATAACTGTTTTAGTTTAATTACGCTTTATCTACCTATTTAGTCTTAAGGCTATAAATAATCTTTTGTCCTATGCTTCTTCATCAGGTTTTATTTTACCTTTATTGATGATTTTAAACGTTAGGGGATAGAGATGATTATGCTAAGTCATAGAGGTTTCACCTTTATAGAGCTCATGATTACACTTGTTATTTTGGGGATTGTGATTGCCATATCAACGGCATCTTTTCAAAGTTTAATCACAGATCAAGCTTTATCAAAAACCGCTAGCCAAGTTTATTACACTCTCCAATTAGCTAAAACAGAAGCGATTAAACGCAATCAAAAAATCTATGTGCAATTCTGCCAACAACAATCGACTTGGAAAATGGGGATGAGTGATTTTTCAGGTTGCGATTGTTTTAGCGCTAATTCATGTCAGTTAGACGGTGTAGAAAAAGTACAAGATTTAGCGGATGGAGATAAAGTATTAATTGATGAGAACGATATCAATTTTACAAATTATCAAGCTTCCTATGGTGCTCTGCGTTTTTCTGTTGAAACAGGATCCGTTGTATTAACTAGTCGAGATAATAAAAAACTATCTGTAATACAAAGTGCAATGAGGCTAAGAGTTTGTGCGCCTGATGAAGCCTATTTGGGGTATAAACAATGTTAAGTATAATCGCTAAAGCTACAAATCAATTCAGCACCGAAGCAGTGCCTAATAAAGAGCTTAATAAAGAACTTAGCAAAGAGCCTAGAAAACTTAACATAGGTCTTAGTACTAGCAGTAATGGTGCACGTCGCACAGAAGCGAGGTTAACATTTAATACGAAATCCAGTGCGACAAGCAATATAATAAAACAGCCGCAAAAAGGGTTTACGTTTGTTGAAGTATTAATCTGTTTATTATTAGGCTCTTTGTTATTAAGCATGGTCATCGGTTTGTATGTTACTAATATTAGTCATAGTACCAAAACACTACAAATGTCACGTCTACGTACGGATCTACAAGCATTAGTTGGTGTGATTGAAAACGATATTCGCCGAGCAGGTTATGGTGGCGATCAGTTTATGGTCGGATTAGCGCAAGATAAAGTGATTGATTCAAGTAATACCAACAATCAAAAGTGTATTGTTTACTCTTATAATTATAATGATGCTACGACACCAACGAGCTCACATTTAATGGGCTTTCGTTATTCGACGAACTCTAAAAGCATCCAGTTTGGTAGAAAAGTAAATCGACAAGCCAGTAACTGTTTGACCGAAGGTTATTGGGTAAACTTAACCGATCCTGATTTTTTAAAAATTACAGCATTAAGTTTTATAGAAACCTCTAATACTAATCCAGCATCACAAATCACATTACGCAGCATTAAAATCAATATCACCGGAGAACTTGTCGAAAATAGTGAATACAGCTATCAAATAGCAACGCATGTACAAGTACGTAATCGTGAACATCACTAAGCCTGAGCAAATAGCTGCCTATTGATCAGGTATTGTTTAGATAGGATGATTTACGAGCTCTGTTTTAGATCACATGTATTAACCTGACTATTTCGAGTGTTTTATGTTTTGACTTAGGGGCGCATGGCGAATTAAGCGGAGCCTAGTGTTATGAGCGGAGGAGCTCTGCGAGTCCTGTTTTTAGTTGCTTGTGGTTATTTTCTTTTGACCTCGGGGCGCATGGCGAATTAGGCAAAGCCTAGTGTTATGAGCGGAGGAGCTCTGCGAGTCCTGTTTTCAGCTTGCAGGTTTTTGTGTGTGCTCTTTAATATTGAGCTTACTGCCATTCAATTTACCTTTTACAATTCAACACACAAAAGATCCTGCATGCTTTAGCTTGCAGATTTTTGGTTGTATGTGTTTTCTTTTTAATGAAGATTTTACTACCATTCAATTTACCTTTTCAAATTCAACACAAAAAATCCTGCAGGCTAAAGTCAGCGCCCGAATAGAAAAGAAAAAGCAATATAAACTCCGCGCTCCGATAGAAAAGCAATATAAACTCTGCAGACTAAAGTCAGCTGCTAATAGAAAATCAATACGACAATCCTGCCTGCTAACACTAATATCCTAATAAAAATCAATAAAAATCAATAAAAATCAATAAAAATCAATAAAAATCAATAAAAATTCCTGAGTTATATCTTTTTTACTATAACTTTCAGGTCTTTATATAAAACTCCATCAAGCATCTTTATTAAACTAAATGCCATCTTATTATTAAAATCTTATCTTTTTAATACTGATTAATTAATAAAAGTCGATACAATAGCATTATCAACTCACAAGGAAGTCACCGCATTGAACATCGCCGCTAAATCATGGATAACTGCTTATTTTGTTTGCTTCTTTTTTATTTGGGGCGTCTTTTTACCTTTTTGGAGCGTTTGGTTAGCAAGCAAAGGGGTTAGCCCTGAACAGATAGGGACCTTATTTTCCTTAGGGTTAGTATTACGCTTTGTCAGTAATATTGGTTTATTACCACGCTTAAAAACAGCTAAAGGACCATTGAAGATGGTCTGTTATCTCACCTTTAGTGTGCTCATGTGTCTGTTACTATTGGTATATTTTCAAGGTTGGTATGCACTAGCTGCAGCGACATTATTACTTAACTTTTTATTAGCGCCTATGGTTCCTTTAGGCGATATCATTGGCACGCGTTTAGTTAAACAAATTCAAATTAATTACGGCAAAGTACGGTTGTGGGGATCGGTTAGCTTTATTGTTGGTTCTACCTTTGTAGGGTGGACAATCGGTGAGTTTGGGCATGAAAGTATTTTATGGTTAATTATTGTGGCGGTCTTTTTTAACTATTGTTTAAGCCTGATTAAGTTAAACCCACAACTACAAGAGCAAGCTAAACCTAAGCAACATAATAACAGCAACTTAATGTCGTTAATCAAACAGCCAAAAGTGATTTATTTCATTTTAGTGATGGGATTAATACAAGGTAGTCACGCCGCTTATTATTCCTTTAGCGCTTTGTATTGGACCTCAATGGGGATCTCTGAATTTAATATTGCCTTATTATGGGGGCTGAGTGTCTTTGCTGAAGTACTATTAATGCGTTTTAACGACAAATTATTTGGTAGTTGGTCCGTTAAACAGATGTGCCTTTTAGCGTTAATCGCTGGGTTAATTCGTTGGGGCGTGCTATCACAAACTACTGATATGGCGTTATTGATATTGGTGCAAACATTCCATGCCTTTACTTTTGCATTAGCTCACTTAGCAGCAATGCGTTTTATCGCGATGCAGGAAGAACATTTAATGGTCGGTTATCAAACGCTATATTCAAGTGTTGCTCTTGGGTTAGTGATGGCAGTACTTACCTTTATTTCTGGTTGGATATATGCCCCTCAAGACAGCACTCTATTTATATGGATGGCGTGTATTATGTTGCCGGTCTTTTTCTTATTAAAAAAATGGAAGTGTGATTAAACTTTATCAAGCCTTCTTTAAATTCAACCTCTCATTATTCAGACATGAGAGGTTGAACTTGAACTTATTCAGCCTTTTGTTATCCAATACCTTGAAATTGACAATTTAATCCCCATTTTATAGGTGTATTCATTCTGTTAATTGAGGTCTCTATGTTTGCACGGTTATTTTTAATTTTTACTGGTGTGTCATTACTAGAAATATTTGTATTAGTTAAAGTCGGTGGATTTTTAGGGGCATGGCCAACTATCTTGCTCGTCATTATTACCGCGTTAATTGGTTCTGCTTTAGTGCGCAGCCAAGGTTTACAACTCGTACAAAAATTACAAGACCGCATGGCCGCTGGTGAAATGCCAGGACAACAATTAATTGAAGGGATGATGTTGATTATCACTGGGATATTATTAGTTACCCCAGGTTTTGTAACTGACTTATGTGGCTTGTTATTATTACAACCAACTATTCGTGGTGGCATTGCTAAATTACTCTTAGCCAATGTGAAATTTGCACCACAATCATCAATGGGTGGTTTCTCTAGTCAGGGTTTTGGACAGGCAACTGGAAAGGACGATTCAGTCATTGAAGGTGAGTTTGAACATAAGGAAGATAAAAGAATAGATTAAATATTGTGATTTGATCTAAATATTTGGTAATAAAAATGTCATATAGTTTGCGTAATATACGTGCATCGTTTATTAATGCGCTGCTTATTAATACATTAGATTGGCAACTAACATCAATGCAACATCAAAGTAAAAAACAATAATAAAAATAGAAGGTAAAATGATGAAAATCAATCGTACCAGTACTTTAAGAGTATTTAAAAAATACCAACCTCGTCAAATTGCAAAATTTGCAAAAGGTTTTTTTAATGGCCGTATTTTTATTGCTGGCTTAGGCCGCTTCAGAGTTGTTGATGGCAAAGTTGTCGCTTATAAACATTTAATTGCAGAACAGAAAGTCTTAATGGCTGTGAGCGAAATTAATAGAATGGTGTTAGAGCTCTCTCATCCAAAGGCGGTTACCGCATAATCTATTTGTAATCGTACTTTAGCGCTAAGTGTTTCTTAAGCTTTAATCGCGCTTAATCTTCTTGCTCAAAATACCAAATACAGACCAGCTTATTTGTTTTCATTGACTTAAAATGAAGATGAGCTGGTTTTTTGTTTTAACGAGAAAATTATTTTAATGATTTTTTTCTAAACTGACTTGAATCGTACCTTTTTGACCCCATCACATAACCAACTATAAGCAACTTAATCTGTTAACTATCAAAGGAAGTCATAATGTCTATTCGTCCTCTACATGATCGCGTTATTTTAAAGCGTACTGAGAAAGAAACTAAATCTGCTGGTGGTATCGTTTTAACTGGTAGCGCTGCTGAAAAATCAACTCGTGGTGAAGTTATCGCCGTGGGTAAAGGTCGTATTTTGGAAAATGGTGAAGTAAGACCATTAGATGTAAAAGTAGGTGATACTGTTATTTTCAGTGAAGGCTACGGTTTGAAAACAGAAAAAATTGAAGGCGAAGAAGTCCTTATCTTAAGTGAAAATGACATTTTAGCGATTGTTGAATAGTTGACTCATCGCTAACAATTGCTGTTTATTCTCTTGTTTTGAAAACAAAAATTAAAGAAAAGTAAAAGGAAAATATAATGTCTGCTAAAGAAGTTAAATTTGGTAATGATGCTCGAATCAAAATGCTGGATGGCGTAAACATTTTAGCCAATGCTGTACGTGTAACACTAGGTCCTAAAGGCCGTAACGTGGTTATCGACAAAAGCTTTGGTGCTCCTCAAATCACTAAAGATGGCGTGACTGTTGCCAAAGAGATCGAACTTTCTGACAAGTTTGAAAACATGGGCGCACAAATGGTTAAAGAAGTTGCTTCTCAAACTAATGATGCAGCCGGTGACGGAACAACAACCGCAACAGTACTAGCACAATCAATCATCACTGAAGGCCTAAAAGCAGTTGCAGCGGGTATGAACCCAATGGACCTAAAACGTGGTATCGACCAAACAGTTAAAGCCGCTGTTGTTGAATTGAAAAAACTATCGACGCCTTGTTCTGATTCTAAAGCAATCACACAAGTAGGAACAATCTCTGCTAACTCTGATGTAGAAATTGGCGAAATCATTGCAACAGCAATGCAAAAAGTAGGTAACGAAGGTGTTATCACTGTTGAAGAAGGCCAAGGCTTAGAAACTGAGCTAGAAGTGGTTGAAGGTATGCAATTCGACCGTGGTTACCTATCTCCTTACTTCATGACAAACCAAGAAGCAGGTACTGTTGAGCTAGATAGCCCATTCATTCTAATCGTTGATAAAAAAATCGGTAACATCCGTGAATTATTACCAACATTAGAAGCAGTGGCTAAAGCATCAAAACCATTATTAATTATTGCTGAAGACGTTGAAGGCGAAGCGCTAGCAACATTAGTAGTTAACAACATGCGTGGCATCGTGAAAGTAGCGGCTGTTAAAGCACCTGGTTTCGGCGATCGTCGTAAAGCAATGCTACAAGATATTGCCATCCTAACAGCGGGTACAGTTATCTCTGAAGAGATTGGTCTAGACCTTGAGAAAGTAACACTTGAAGATCTTGGTCAAGCTAAACGTATCGTTATCAATAAAGACGAAACAACGATCATCGATGGTGCAGGTCAACAAGATGCTATTTCAGCACGTGTTAGCCAAATCAAACAACAAATCGAAGCGTCTTCATCTGACTACGATAAAGAAAAACTTCAAGAACGTTCTGCTAAATTAGCAGGCGGTGTTGCGGTCATTAAAGTTGGCGCATCAACTGAAGTAGAAATGAAAGAGAAAAAAGACCGTGTTGACGATGCATTACACGCAACACGCGCAGCAGTTGAAGAAGGTGTGGTTGCCGGTGGTGGTGTTGCACTAGTACGTGTTGCTGGTCTATTAAAAGATCTAAAAGGCGACAACGACGACCAAAACGTAGGTATTCGTGTTGCACTTCGTGCGATGGAATCTCCATTACGTCAAATCGTTGCTAACTGTGGTGAAGAAGCATCAGTAGTCGCAAGCAATGTACAAAAAGGCACTGCAAACTACGGTTACAACGCAACAACTGGCGAATACGGCGATATGTTAGAAATGGGTATTCTTGACCCAACTAAAGTAACACGTAGCGCACTACAGTTTGCAGCATCAGTAGCAGGCCTAATGATCACAACTGAATGTATGATCACAGACTTACCAGTAGACGCACCAGCTGCGCCTATGCCTGATATGGGCGGCATGGGTGGCATGATGTAATTCTGACTGCATAAATCGTCTACTTCATCGTTGCTTTACCACTCGTTTAAGAAACACTAAACGTCGTGGACAAAGCGCCTTGAATTAAACAATTTCTGCTATCCAGAATGGCATTGCTGTTTACATTATTTAAAAGCTCACTTCGGTGGGCTTTTTTGTTTTTAAAAGACTGTATAAATCGTCTACTTCATCGTTGCTTTACCACTCGTTTAAGAAACACTAAACGTCGTGGACAAAGCGCCTTGAATTAAACAATTTCTGCTATCCAGAATGGCATTGCTGTTTACATTATTTAAAAGC
>NZ_CBRF02000040.1 GCF_000470315.2 Psychromonas sp. SP041 | reverse complement strand
GCTGTAACTTTCTGCAAGCAGAAGAATTACATTTTTGATTTTTTTGAAATCACATCAACAACAAGTGCTCACACAGATTGTTTGATTAAATTGTTAAAGAGCGTGCCTTTCGGCTAGGCGGCGTATACTACGCGCCTTTCGAACAATGTCAACGTCTTATTTTAACTTAATTTCAAACCGAAGTTTGAATCGCTAAAGCGTTTCTTTTATTCTCAGTCTTGGTTAGTGGCTTGCGCCTCCGTCCTTGTCTGTGCGGCGTATTATAGGGATCGCGAAACTATTCGCAAGCGTTTTATTGCGTTTATTTCAATTAAATGTCTGTGTGATTAATTAACAAACAAACTGCTTAATTTAACGGTTTATTTAGATGTTATTTTGTACTGATGAGCTTATTGAGGCTATTGGCAGGATATAACTTTGATGAAATAGCTTTAGCGATAAAGGTTCCGGCGATTAAAGAAACTCCTGATGCAAAGATCACAGCCAATTCATTGAAGAAAAATAAGTTAGTTAATGTGCATGTAACGATAAAGAGGAATAGAGGAATGACATAAACAATTAATGAGCTTTTAACGATATCTTTATTTTCAATTAATAACTCTACAGAATGATCAATCTCCATCCCTTCTTTAAAAGGCATGGAAAGTTTATGGGACTTATCAGTAAGGCCTTTAGCAACAATTCCAACGCCACAGTTATCGTTGCTACTACATGATTTACAAGCTGACTTAGAAATACATTCAACAATCGCTGTTTTTTCACCATTAACAACAGTGATATCAATGACCATACCTGTTTCATGAAGCATTATTTTGAAGGCTTAATTGAAGCAGCAATTTTTTCTGCTGTAATAAGAGGGATTTCTCCAATAACATTAATTTCAACGTTTTCATCTTGTTTAGTGTAAATCAATGTTCCACCTCTTCGAATAGTATTTTTTTGTTCTGTTAGTTTTGTTTGCTTAGTCGAGATATAAACAGACACTCTAACTATCCCGTCATTAAGCATAATGTATGAAACTGGATCCGTATCATGCATCATTAATTTATGTTGATCGTCTTTTACGATTTTAAAACTAGGTGGTAACCACTCAAGGTGCCATTTAGGCACTGCTGCGATTGCCGTCAGTGGTAAATGTAAGACATCAGGCGTTGCTTGGACACTTAACTGTTGGATCCAGGGATTGACAGTTTCAGTTATATTCAAGGAAACAACCATCGTCTGCTCAAGAATTTGATTCAATTGATTAATGATATCGAGACGCAATGGTAAGTAACTTTCTAAATCCAGCCATACAATATAGCTATACCTGTACTGATCTTTACTGATCATTCGAATAGCGATCGCTTTTTTTCCGGCAATCCTATCTCTACCAAGAATAATATACTCATAACTTTTATTGCCATTTTCAAAATCAAAATTAGCAATATTAGCAAAGACACTTTGATCTCGGTTAGTTGCCAAACTATATGCTTGACTACCTTGTTGATAGAAACTGATCTTTCCATCAAATTGTAAAGACTCTCGCATTGCTCCATTTAAAAAATAAAAATAGGCAATACTTTTACCATCAACAACACCATGTATAAGTTGCTTTGGCTCAATTTGATTTTGTGCTGTATTAAGATAAAGCAGCTTATAATTTAGCTCTCGATAGGCCTGCTTCATGTTATTTAAATAAGTTAAAGCAGACGGTAAAGCTTGTTTAGTTTCGATTTTAACTTCTGGTTGGGCTACTTCTGGACTTGCGATTAGTTGCGATGACGCTAATAATGACAATAACGACATACACGCAACTAAAAATAATCGATGTTTCATCGGTAACCTTAAGGCTGTGTTTGCAACTGTAGCTGATGGTCTTTTAATAACGCTTCTACTCGTTCATTACGCTCTTTAATCTCATTTTCAGATTGTAATGGCGTTGCCTGTAAACTAACTGGTGCAGCAGCTCCACCAAATGGCACGGTATTAAGAACCGGTGCAACACTAGGATCCGTTGATGAACCTTGATTGACCATTAAACTACTAACAACAACAACTCCTGCAACAGATGCTGCAATCGCATATTGTCCAAAGCGTTTCATAAATGGTACAACATTACTTTTTTCAGGTTCAGGTGCAGCAGCTAAAGGAGCAACATAATCATCTTGTTTCTCATTAGCGATTGCAGCCATTACGCTATCTGTAATATCCATTCGCAAATCTAAGCCATTACTCTCATCACGAAGTACATCGCCGATTAGTTGATATCTTGAAAACTGTTTTTGTAAAACAGCATCATCAAGGATGGTATTAATGACCTCTTTATCGCCTAACTCATTATCCATAAGTGAGGATAGGTCTTGTGAGTATTCTTTCATTATAAATTCCAATTAATTTTCTAATAAAGGTTTTAATTGTTTATCAATCGCTTCACGTGCTCTAAAAATACGAGATCTAACGGTGCCAATTGGACAATTTTCTATTTGTGCAATCTCGTCATAACTCATGCCTTCCAGCTCACGTAATGTAATTGCTGACTTTAACTCATCAGGTAAATCGCCAATTACTTTTAAGATAACTTGTTTTACTTCCTGAGAGTGTAAAATTGCTTCAGGGTTCGCGTGATCTTTCAAAGCACCACTACCGTCATAGCTATCAGCTTCTTCTGCATCTATATCTGATGCAGGCGGGCGTCGACTTTGACTCGTTAAATAGTTTTTAGCTGTATTTACCGTAATTCGAAATAGCCAAGTATAGAAAGCACTATCACCTCTAAAGTTAGGTAATGATTTATATACTTTTATAAACACTTCTTGCGACACGTCAGGTATATCACCAGAACTTCGCACATAACGCGTTAGTATGTTAGCCACACGCGTCTGGTACTTACGTACTAATAATGCAAATGCTTGCTGCTCACCATTTTGTATACGCTGTATTAACTGTAAATCTAATTCACGCTCATTCATTGAGCTTTTCTACCTATATTTATAGTGAGCTATTGATTCTCACAGATATGACTTTTATTAAAAAAGAAAGTTCCAAATAAATTCAAAACAAAGGTGTTTTTGGATAAACTCTCTCATTACTCGGAATGTTCGTTGATCATTTCATCCAAAACAGAGCATATAATGCCATGGCAGAGACTAAAACAAAAACTGAACATCAATACACTTGCGATGTTTTAATTATTGGTGCTGGCGCAGCTGGTTTATCGCTGGCTCTAAAAATAGCCGCCCACAGTACCGTCAGAGTGCTAAGTAAAGGTATTCTATCTGAAGGTTCTACTTATTATGCTCAAGGCGGAGTTGCCGCTGTTTTCTCTGATGATGATAGCACTGACTCGCATTTTGAGGATACTCTTGTTGCAGGGGCAGGCTTATGTGATGAAGAAGCTGTTCGCTTCACCGTTAACAATGCAAAAGAAAGCATGCAATGGTTAATTGATACGGGTGTTAATTTTGACACTGAAGTTAATGATCAAAAAGAAACTCAATATCATCTTACTCGTGAAGGAGGACACTCCCATCGACGTATATTACATGCAGCAGATGCAACCGGACGAGAAATAGAAGAATCGCTTTTAGCCGCTGTTAAAAAGCATCCCAACATTACATTAATGGAAGGTTACAACGCCATTGATTTAATCACCACGCAAAAACTTAATTTACCTGCCAATCGTGTATTAGGTGCTTATGTTTGGAATAGAACGGCAGAGCATGTCGAAACAATTAATGCACACTTTGTGACGTTAGCAACGGGCGGCGCGAGCAAAGTATATCAATATACCAGTAACCCTGATGTTTCGAGTGGTGATGGTGTTGCTCTCGCTTGGCGAAGTGGTTGTCGTGTAGCCAATATGGAGTTTAATCAATTCCATCCAACCTGTTTATATCATGCCGATGCAAAAAATTTCCTGTTAACTGAAGCATTACGTGGTGAAGGCGCATTATTGTTACGCCCTGACGGAACACGTTTTATGCCTGATTTCGATGAACGTGGTGAATTAGCCCCACGTGATATCGTCGCTCGTGCGATCGATTACGAAATGAAGCGTTTAGGTGTCGACTGTATGTATCTGGATATTAGTCATAAACCTAAAGAATTTATTGTTAAGCATTTCCCTACTATTTATCGCCGTTGTTTATTACTTGGTCTCGATATTGCTCATCAACCCATGCCTATTGTACCTGCCGCTCATTATACTTGTGGTGGCGTGATGATAGATCATCATGGTCAAACCGATATTGATGGCTTATATGCCATTGGCGAAGTGACATATACAGGATTACACGGCGCAAATCGCTTAGCTTCAAATTCGTTACTAGAATGTATTGTCTATGCACATGCTTGTGCCAAAGATATCATTAACCGTATTCCTTTCTATAAAGAGCGAAAATTTGCAACGATTCCTGATTGGGATGATAGCCAAGTTGAAAATTCAGATGAACAAGTTGTTATTCAACATAACTGGCATGAACTACGTTTATTTATGTGGGATTACGTTGGTATTGTACGCACAGATAAACGCCTACAAAGAGCGCTAAGCCGAGTTGAATTATTACAACACGAGATCACTGAGTATTATAGTAACTTTAAAGTGGGTAACAATTTACTAGAGCTAAGAAATTTAGTACAAGTCGCTGAGTTAATTATAAAAAGTGCGATACAAAGAAAAGAAAGTAGAGGTTTACATTATAACTTAGATTATCCAGAGCAAAGTGATGATCCTAAGCCAACCATATTAAATCCTAAAAAAGATTAACTCCAACGTGCGCTATTAATAAGACGTGCGAGTAAATGATATTCTTCTTCTGTGACGCTATCATAAAACACAATAAACCATTTCCTTGGTTTGTTGTGTTGCAGCTCCTTTACTAATAACTTATCTGCCACTTCTACACATAACAATATAATCCAACCATTATAGAAGGATCGAGAATGAATATTACCGGCAATATGTGTTGGTTTTTTAATTTCTATATTGCCAGTCTCAGCTAACGAGCAAGAAAAGGGTAAAAGCGATAAAGAGTGGACAAAATAAAAAGAAGTTAATATATAAATAGTTAAAAAGATAACGCTAAACCAACCTACTCCCCATAACAAAAACAGTATAAGAGCACTAAGCAACAGCGTTATTATCGCCAATAGTTTGGCGATAAATGATGCGGTAGATTGAATATTATAATTTAACGCGTTTGAGGATGACATCAACAATTTCAGCCAGCTCAGGATCAGGACAACTCTTATGTCCCATAAACCAAGCAAATAATTCAGGGTCTTCACAAGTTAAAAGGCGCTGAAAAGACAATTTATGTTGTTGGCTTAAATCACTGTAAGCTTCTTTTGCAAAAGGCATAAACAGTACATCAAGTTCTAACATACCACGACGACAAGCCCACAATAAACGAGAAAGAGAAACCTCTTCTGCCATGACAAATACTTCCTTTTAAAATAAAAATAGAGGATTATTTATAATATCAATCCCAAAATAATATGAAACATGATACTACACTGCATTAAAAACTAAGTTCAGGCAAAATCAGTAGTAAATAATGATTAGCCATGAATAAATATTTATCGATTTAATAACGTGTAATATTAATCGGTTATTTATATCAATTGATATAAAGTGCACAACATCATAACAACAACGTTTTATTAACAGCAACTACTGACAAAATAGGTTGTGAGCTATAACATTGTAATAAACAAATTCGACCAAAAATGAGGGCAAACATGCGAACACTTAGCCAACTTGAAAATATTAGCAAGCTACCAGATTTAGTTTTATGCCCACTTGATAGCTGGGATTTAATCAGTGTAACAGGTGAAGACCGTATTACATTTTTACAAGGGCAATTAACATGTGATCTTGAAAAATTAAAAACGGGGCAACAAACCTTAGCTGCGCATTGTAACCCTCAAGGAAAAGCATGGACTGTCGCACGAGTGATTGTGTTAGAAGATCGTATTTTATTAACTCAACCAAGCTCAGTCTCTGAAGTGCAATTACCAGAATTAAAAAAATATGCTGCTTTTTCTAAAGTCGTTATACAAAAAGAAACAGAATATAAAATATTTGGTTTAGCGGGTCCTAAATCAGCAGAATATATCGCTAAAAAAGTTGATACTGCGGCAACACATGAAATGAGTAGCTTACTTGAAAGCGGCACAGTATTAATTAAACAACCATATCCTTCATTGCGCTACCTTGCGATCATGAAAAATACAGTCGCTGAAGATTTGTTAGTTGATTTAAAAAGCAAAGCGGAGATCTTCGATGACAGTTTATGGAATGCAATGAATATTGCTGCTGGCGTCGGTTTTTTAGCAGCAGACACGTCAGCGCAGTTTATTCCTCAAATGTTAAATCTACAGGCACTTGATGGCATTAGCTTTACCAAAGGTTGTTACATTGGCCAAGAAACGGTTGCTCGCGCTAAATACCGTGGAGCAAATAAACGTGCGATGTTCATTCTAACGGGACGTTCAAATGATTGTCCAAAAGCAGGCCAAACGATCGAAGTGTTATTAAACAATAATTGGAAAAGAGTCGGCGTAATCGTATCTGCATGCCAATATGGTGACGGACATATTGAAGTCTTAGCGGTATTACCAAAAGATACAAACCCTGAAGATATTTTCCAAGTCAAAGAGCTTGAAGGCTCTACTCTTTATTACGCTCCCCTACCTTATCAAATAGCAGCAGACTAACCTTTCGCCTCTAGGTAACTCTAAAGGCATCACTTACTCTACTTGTAGAGTAAGTACACAATATTTACCAATAACCATAATTAATGCTATGATGCTCACACTTTTTTTAGGGTTGAATAGTAATTTACGCCTGCACTAATGGAACACAGCTTGAATCAAGAAATCATCCAATTACGCGACAAATCAGACGAGTTTTCTCGGTTACGCGTTAGATCTGCTTTAGCATTAATGAAACAAGATGAAGCTGATGTTTTCCAAATTTTCCCATTATTATTACACTTCAACGATCCTGCTTTACCAGGTTACATAAAAAATAATGTACCCGTTGGCATTTGCCAATTTAGCCCAACTAAAAAACACCAAAACCTAGTACAACAGCGATTTGCTATTGAACTGCCTGAAGATGAAATAAAAACACCTGAAATTATTGGCCTATACGCCATGGGCAGCACTTCTTCTATTGGTCAATGTTCTGAAAGTGACTTTGATATTTGGATTTGTTATTCACATGAATTAGATCCAAACCGTGTAGAATTACTTGATAAAAAGTCATGGGAAATTACTTACTGGGCTGAAAGTTTAGGTGTGGAATTAAACTTTTTTCTTATTCCTGATAATAAATTCAAAGTTAAAAATAAAGCCTCATTAAGCAATGAATCATGTGGGACATCTCAGCACATGTTATTACTCGATGAATTTTATCGCACCTCATTACGTGTTGCAGGTCGCCGTATTTTATGGCGTCAAATTCCACATGAACACGAACATCATTACGATAGTTACGTCAAAAACCTGTGTGAAACAGGGCAAATTAATGCTGATGATTGGTTGGACTTAGGTGGGTTATATTGCGTCCCTGCTGAAGAATTATTTGGGGCGACATTATGGCAACTTTACAAAGGTATTGATAACCCTTACAAAGCGACATTAAAAACTATTTTGATGGAAGCTTATTCGTGGGAATACCCAAATATAGAACTTATCTCAACATCGTATAAAAAAAGCTTTCAAGAACAAGACTTTTATGATGAACACTTAGACCCTTACTGTCTTATGCTTAGCAAAGTAAGCGACTACTTAATCAGCATTAATGATATACAACGTTTAGAATTGGTCCGTGTTTGTTTTTACTTTAAAACAGAAGAGATGCTGTCGAAATCCTCATATAATGAAAATTCAGCTTGGCGACGTACAATATTAAATAAGTTAATTAGCCAATGGGGCTGGACTGAAAGCCAAATTGCAGACTTAGATAACCGTAACAATTGGAAAATACGCGAAGTAAAACAAGCCAATACCCTGTTACTTGATGCCCTTATGTTGAGTTACAGTAATTTAATTAAATTTGCGCGCGATAATAACATCAGTGAATCGATCAGTGCTGAAGATATAGGCATTCTGTCTCGTAAGCTTTATGCTGCACACGAAACACTGCCTGGTAAAGTTGATATTATTAACCCTAATATTTCCCCTAACCTCATTGAACACGATCTTAGTTTTATTCAAATCCCTGAACACCGCAAAAATAAAGCCGGTTGGTATGTCTTTAATAGTACTTTAGATTCTTTTGAATTGGCTTCTACTCCCTGTTTAGGTGATTCACCTTACCTCTCTAAGTTAGTAGCTTGGAGTTATGTAAATGGCTTATACGATGAAGATACAAAGCTTCACTTATATAACCAAGGTTCTGATTTAGTTGATAAGAATCTAAACCAATTTGCAAAAGACTTATACGCTGTTTTCCCTGTATACGTGCCAAAAGCAAGTGATAAAGCGCTTAGTGCACCTTGTGCAATTAAGCACCTATCTATTTTCTTAAATGTAGAAAAAGACCCTACAAGACATTGGCAAGATACAGAAGAAAGTGAATTAAATCAGATTGATAACGTAATGGCTTACGGTGAACATAAAGAAAGCTTAATAGGTAGTATCGACTTTATATACCGTAACTCGTGGAATGAAGTTCGTACATTGCATTTTAATAGCCAATTTTCAGTGGTTGAAGCACTGAATACTATCCTTTCAAAAATGCATCAAGACGCATCACCTCCTCACCAAATCGACCTATTTTGTTATAGCAGGCATTTTAGTGAACAAATTTGCCAATCATTTGGTAGTAAATTGAATGAGTTTATTCAGCTACGTTTACACACGGTACATACGAGATCGGTTCAAACATTATGGACGGGCGGCAGAAAGTTTGGCTTTTACTTCGAACGTAAAGGTGTTTCATTACAGCATCTAGAAAGCGCAGTAGATATTTATAGTCATATATCTAAGAAGAAGCTATCGGCTAGTTCGTTGAATTTAAAAACAACTCACTATGACCAAACAGCGAACGTCATTGAATCTCATATCAGTGAAGGTTTAATTCAATTCTTTTTTGAGAATTACCATAACGGTTTTAATGTTTATATCGCGAATGCTGACAATGATGTAGAAACATTCTTGAATTTTGCAGGTTCAAAAAATGAATTTGTACAAAACGTAAATCGATTCTACGCATCTAATAGTCACCTTCCTGATTCGCTCGATGAGCAGATTAACTTTAATCTGCCACAATTTTATGACATTACGTTAAATGAAGATAAAACATTATCTTTAAACCCATTTAAAAGCAGCAAGTTAACACCACAGACAGAGGATTTATTATCAGCTCTGAAACCTGTGAATAAAAAATAGCCTAATTTAAATTGCTACGGTTTAAGATATAATAATGAAAATCATTGACTCCTTCTTCTTAAGAAAGCCATTAAATACAGGTAAGTAATAACACTTCTTTCTTCAATACCTCCCCTTAAAACAACAATATGAGAACGCTCATTATTCCAGTAACTTCAGTAATTAAGTTAGCTCCCTGTACATTAATACTAATGTAGGAAAGAGAGAATGTAATTAATAGACTTCTAGCCCTCTTTACGTTCAGATTGCCATGCTTAAAAGATCAAGGTAAAATAAAGCATATTTTTTAAAAGGTTATTATTATGTCAACAAAGTGGAACGGTGAATATATTAGTCCTTACGCTGAGCACGGTAAAAAGAGCGAACAGGTAAAAAAAGTGACGGTCTCAATACCAACTAAAGTATTAAAAATATTGACTGATGAACGTACTCGACGCCAAGTAAATAACCTACGTCATGCAACGAATAGTGAATTATTGTGTGAAGCATTTTTACATGCTTATACAGGACAACCATTGCCTGAAGATGATGAATTAGATAAAAGCCAAAATGTGAATATTTCAGAAACAATGGAAAAGACAGTAAAATAAAAAACATTATTAACTAACCAATAAAATTCAAAACAAATAATACCGCCGTTCTTTATAGGTGGTTACTTGTTCTTTAGCTAGATCAACTTTAATAACTTAACTTTTCTGACTCCTTTGCTCTATAAAATCTTCTCTAAATAATAGTAAACTCAATTTCATTCATTATTTTATCTCAGTTTTTACTGAGCTTACCTTCTTTAAGGCGAGAGTTATTCAATTTATGGGATAAATGAATATAAGCGATTCTTTATACCAATCACACATTATTTAATGTAATCGGTATTATTTTCGCATTTATAACCAGTGAAATAACTTAACTACTTTTTTGTCTTCATTTTTAAAGGGCATAAAAAAACCTCGATTAAGTACATAACCGAGGTTTCTAAAAGACAGTTGATAATTATTTTAAAGCAGCAACCGCTTCTTTAACTAATTGTCCAATCTTATCCCATTCACGATTATCAATTAAATCAGCAGGAACCATCCAAGTACCGCCACAAGCAAGTACTGCATTGATATCTAAATATTCATTGATATTCGCAGGTGAAACACCACCAGTAGGCATAAAGCTAACAGGGTAAACGGCAGTGAGTGATTTCAACATTGGAACGCCACCAGATGGGCCAGCAGGGAAGAATTTTAACGTTGTTAATCCCATTTCCATTGCTTGCTCGACTAAAGATGGGCTATTTACACCCGGAATGATTGGCATATTACGTTGCTGACAGTATTTAACCGTTGTCGGGTTAAAACCAGGGCTCACGATGAAATCAACACCTGCATCAATTGCTTCATCAACCGTTTTGCTTGTAAGCACAGTACCGGCTCCGATTAGCATTTCAGGAAACGCTTCACGTAGATTTTTAATTGCTTGTGCAGCAGCAGGCGTACGGAATGTAATTTCCGCACAAGGCATACCATTTTCAACTAATACTTTACCTAATGGAACGGCATCATTCGCATCTTTAATTGCAATTACAGGAATTACTTTAAGTGCTTGTAACTTTTCGTTTAATGTTGTCATTTTACTATCCTAAATATTTATAATTAATCTACAAATGGAGCAATATACTGCATATCAATAATTGCACCCTTATGCTGTATAACGGTACTTGCTACTTGATGTGCTTTTTCAGCAGCAGCAACACTTGATTCACCTAATGTACGTTTTGATAGATAACCCGCAGCAAACGAATCGCCTGCAGCTGTTGTATCAATAACATTTTCAGGAGCTACTTTTTGAGCAGCAACACTAATAGAATCCTCAGCGGTAATAATTAAACATTCACCGCCACCTTGTTTGATAACAATTTCTTGAACACCTAAAGCACGTGTACGTTCGATACATTGTTCAACCGTTGTGTCACCAAATAGAGCTTGCTCATCATCAAAAGTTAATAAGCCAGTATGCGTTACAGATAAGATACGTTTGAAACCTTCAGCCGCTTCTTCTGCAGAATTCCATAATTTAGGACGGTAGTTGTTATCAAAGTAAACTTTACCACCAGCAGCTTTATAACGAGCCAATAAGTCGTAAAGTTTTTCGCGGCTTGATGGCGGTAAAATAGCTAAACTAATACCCGACAAATAAATAACATCTTGCTTCAATAGTGATTCAATAAGTTCATCACTTGCCGTTTCAAGCCAGAATTTTGCAGCAGCAGCATCACGCCAGTATAAGAAACTACGCTCGCCTGTTGGATCTGTTTCAACCATGTACAAACCAGGCTGTCTTGTTTCAGAACGTTGAACAAATTGAGCATCAATACCTTCGGCATTCCAAGCATCAATCATTTCTTGGCTAATTTTATCTTGGCCTAGCGCTGTTACATAACTAACATTAACGTCTTTACCTGATGTTAAACGCGATAAATATATCGCTGTATTTAGTGTGTCTCCACCAAAACTTCTGCGTAGAACACCATTAACTTCCTGCAATTCAATCATACATTCGCCAATCAAAGCGATATTTAAATTAGCCATTAGCCACCTCTGTTATAAAAAATGGATTCATTTGCATCCTCTATTCATTTTCTTGCTATTCATAACTTGGCCATATTGGCTTTGATTATAAAATCAGCATTTTATACTAATAATGTAAAAGTACTTTGTGCAGAGTTTATTTGCTTGCGCGAATTTATGTTAGTAAACACATTAGCCATCTTGATTTATATAAAATAAAACGACTAATCAATGCGATTTAACAAAAAATAAGCTTAATCAAAAAACCAGAAAGTATCTCATGGGCGTTAAAAAAGCCTGTTTATTCAAAAAAGTACGAAAGCGTATTGTTTCGGTGACTATTCAAATCAAAACATGACCTTGATTAACATTTAATTTGTTATTGTTATAAGTCAAAAATTGTACATTACACGGGACGATTTGTAATACAAAATGACACTATGTGTGATCCAGATCATTCACCTACATCACAATCAAAATAATTAATTAGATATCAATAAACATAGAAAGTACTCGATGAGACAGCAACTGCATATCAACTAATCTTACATTATAAGGTGATAAAAAAGTACTTAAGGCTTAAGCCACTGAAAAGCAGTAACAATTATCTAAAAGTGATGAGTAAAGCTAATTCAAGTTAATTTAAAAGATTAAAAATAGAGAGCTCAACCCTAAAAACTAAAAAATAAAAGTGATTTTACAGTCTATTTGTATTACTTTATTACACTGTTTCTATCCACTTTATATGCAATGAGGTCACAATGCCTGCCAATGTCAACGCTGTTCTTATGGACCAACAAGAAATTACTACCATCCAAGAAGAACTCGGTAAACAAAGCCTAATGGGACTCAGCCTCGAAGCCCTAATTAACGATACAGATAACTACCTTACGCAACCAATAGACGTACCAGGGCACAGCCCAGCTGGCGGTTACGCACATAATAAGCATCAACAAAATTATAAATATATTGACCAAGCTGGACGCCTATTTTTAATCACAGGCGATGAGAAATATGCCCAATTTGCAGCTGACTTATTAACACAATATGCCGATAAATATTTAGCATTAGGATTCCAAGAACAACGTAATACGAATCCACCAGGACGCCTATTTCACCAAATGCTAAACGAACATGTTTGGTTATTGTATGCCAGTTTGGGCTACAGCTGTATTAGCCATTGGTTGACTGAAGCACAACGCGCTCACATTATAAGTCGCTTATTTGAACCAATGTTAGAAGTAGCGACAGTAAAGTACCATTTTGACTTTGACCGTATTCATAATCATGGCGTATGGGCAGTGGCGGCAACAGCAGCATGTGGCGCAGCCATTGGACAAGAAAAATATATTGATTTGGCATTACATGGTTTAGCCGGTGATGACATACAAGGAGGCTTCCTTGCACAATTAAGCAATTTATTTGCACCTTCAGGTTATTACATTGAAGGACCTTATTATCACCGTTATGCAATTCGTCCTTTATGTTTATTAGCGGAGTTAACTCAGCGTTTCCGTCCAGAGTTAGATATTTTTAACTTTAAAGGCCAAGTTATCGGTAAAACAATCCAATCTTTATTATCGACCGCTTATCCTAATGGTGTTTTCCCATCATTAAACGATGCTTCAAAAAGCATGGATATTAAAGATGAAGGTGTAGTGATAGCAGTGAGTTTATATGCAAAACATTACCCAGAAGATACCAACTTATTTGGTATTGCTAAAATTCAGCAACAAATTTGGATCAGCGGTTGTGGCATTGCTTTATCGCAAGCTTACCAAGCGCAAGACTCAGTTGAAGTGCCTTGCTTACCAAGTGTTGAATTAAGCGAAGGTCCTGATGGTGATAAAGGTGCTCAAGGCTTTATCCGCATGCAAAATGCAAAGGGTGATATTAGCCAATTAGTGATGAACTATGGTCAGCATGGTATGGGTCACGGTCACTTCGATACATTAGGTATGACTTACTTTAATAATAACCAAGAAGTATTACGTGATTATGGATTTGGACGTTGGGTGAACATCGAACCTAAATTTGGCGGCCGTTACCTTGACGAAAATAAATCTTATGCACGCCAAACTATTGCACATAACTTAGTGTCTGTTGATGCAGGTTGCCAAAACAACTTTGATGTTGATACAGCTGATAGTAAACACGGCACACCACACTTCTTTATTGGTAGCGGTAAAACACAAGCAATGAGTGCTTATGCTGTTGACTTTTACCCAGGTGTTGACCAACAACGCTCACTTATTTTAATTGAGCATGAACAACTAGAAAAACCACTACTTATTGATTTATTCCGCTTAATCAGTGAAGAAGTACACCAATACGACTACTCGCTACAGTACCAAGGTCAAATCATTCGTACCAATGTTGAGCACAAACAACACGCAATATTAAATCCAATGGGTGATGATGCAGGTTACCAACATTTATGGAACGAAAGTGAAGGTGCAGCAGCAAAAGACACAAGTTTAGTCAGTTGGTTACAAGGTAGCAGCTATTACACATGGTTGAGTGCATCTTCTTCTGACGATACCTTATTCTTTACTCGTACAGGTGCTAACGACCCATCATTTAACTTACGTAGCGAAACAAGCTTAATTCTACGCCGCGAAGCTAAAAATGCTCTATTTGCTAATGTGATAGAAACGCATGGTTACTTTAATGAAGCAATTGAAGCTAGCTTAGATGCTCGCGGTAAAATTTATTCAATTAATATTGTAGGTTTTAATGACGATGCAACCGTTGTAGATCTTATAGGTGAAGGTATTGCACTAACAGTGATGGTTAATAACGACTGTAATGCAACAGCTGAGAGTCAAACCACTATCGAATTTAATAATCAAACATACAGCTTCCAAGGTTTTGTTGCTGTAGAAAGTAAAGAGGTTTAATCATGAGTTACCAACCATTACTAATGAGCTATGAACAAGCAGCTGACTTACGTCAATACGTAGGCACTGACTCACTAATTGGTCGCTCTATTACTGAAGAGATTGAAGCACTTGAAGCTTACATGCCAATTGGTATTGAAATTCCAGGACATGGTGAAGCAGGCGGTTACGAACATAACCGTCATAAGCAAAACTATATTCATTTAGATCTAGCAGGTCGTTTATACTTAATTACTGAAGATAAACGTTACCTAGATTACGCAACAACTATGTTAGTTGAATATGCAAAGGTTTATAAACACCGTGAGCTAAACGTTAGTCGAGACTCCAATAAACCAGGTCGTTTATTTCACCAAACACTAAACGAAAATATGTGGATGCTATATTCATCGTGTGCTTATTCTTGTATTCGTCATGAGTTAACAGAAGATCAGCAACAACTTATAGAAAATGACTTATTTAAAGTGATGCTTGAGATGTTTGTAGTCACCTATGCAGAAAACTTCGACATTATTCATAACCACGGTCTATGGTCAGTGGCAAGTGCTGGTATTTGTGCTTATGCAATCAATGATCAAGCGACCGTCGACAAAGCAATCTATGGCCTAAAAGGTGACAGTGTTTCTGGTGGCTTTATTGCACAATTAACACAATTATTCTCGCCTGATGGCTACTACATGGAAGGTCCGTATTACCATCGTTTTTCACTACGTCCAATCTTCCTATTCGCGGAAACTATTGAACGTCGCCAACCAGAGATCGGCATCTACCAATTAAAAGATGAAGTGATTAAGACAACAGCTTATGCGGTCATGTCGACAGCATTTCCTAACGGTACGTTACCCGCATTAAATGACTCATCTCGTACAATGGACATTAGAGATCTAGGTATTTTATTAGCGACTAACATCTGTTTCGACCGTTACGAGCAAAATGAGACATTATTAGCGATGGCTAAACACCAAGGTCATGTTTGGGTTCATAACACTGGCGCAGCACTATCTAACGCACTAGATAACAATGCCGATGTAGCGAACTTTAACTGGGGTAGCTTAAGCCTCACTGATGGTGCTGAAGGCGAGTGTGGTGGAGTAACCATTCTACGTCATCGTGATAGTAAATCTGACGATAGCATGGCATTACTTTGGTACGGGCAACATGGTAGTGATGCAAAGCTTCATTCTGCATTAGATCATGGTCACTTTGATGGTTTGCATTTAAGTCTATTTAACAACAATCAAGAATTCATTAATGACTACGGTTACGGTCGTTGGGTTAACATCGAGCCTAAATTTGGTGGTCGTTACATTCCTGAAAACAAAAGTTATTGTAAACAAACTATTGCACACAACACCGTTGTGGTTGATCAAATCAGCCAAAACCAAGGTAGTACAGCGATTGCACAACAGCACTTTGGTGAAAAACACTTCACATTGTTAGCTAATGAAGCGTCTAATGGAACAGGCGATGGAAAGCTGCAAGCAATGAGTGCTTTTGCTCGAGATTACTACACAGGTATTGATCAGCAGCGTACCGTTATTATGCTTGAGTCAGAAGAGTTTGAAAAACCGCTTATTATTGATCTATTCCGTATGATCAGTAAAGAAGAGCATAGCTACGATTACCCTGTTCATTATAATGGACAAATCATCCGTACTAACTTTGAGTATCAAGCACATAAAAGCTTAAGTACTGTGGGTAATGACTATGGTTACCAACACCTTTGGAATCTTGGTCAAGGTAAGGTAGAAGGTTCATCATTAACAACTTGGTTAATGGGCAACAGTTACTATTCATTGATCAGCAGTGCAAATAAAGACAGTGAAATTATCTTTGCTCGTACTGGTGCTAACGATCCAGACTTTAACTTACGTAATGAGCCAATGTTCATTCTTCGCCAAAAGGCAGCTAACCATTTATTTGCAAATGTTTATGAAACACACGGTTACTTTAATGAAGCGATAGAAGCGAGCCTAAATGCCCGAGGACAAATTGATTCTGTAACGGTTTTACACGCTGATAATACAGCCTCTGTTGTTGGCCTTAATCTAATTGATGGCAAACAAATTAAAGTCTGTGTGAGCAATCTTGCTAATGTAAATGAAAACACCAAAACAAGCATAGTCATCGATGGCAAAACGCTTAGTTGGGCCGGTTATATTGAGATTATCAACAAGTAAATAGTTAATAAATTAAGCCTTTATAATTCTACAAAAGGCTTAATTAGACTTTTATTGCTTTAATACCAATCACAATAAATAGCCTATCTATTTACTTGTTAAAACAGCGTCAAAATAAAATAGCGAAAAACAAAAAGGCCGTTGTCAGTAAATTACTGACAACGGCCTTTATTTTAACTATTGATAACTCAATAATTAGTTACTAGTAGGTAAACGATGGTTTGTATTTGCTAACAAAGTAATATTAGCTTCACGTGCTTTCTCTGCATCACCGGCCATAATGGCAGAATAAATCGCGCGATGTTCACCGATACAAGTGCCGCCTTTTTCAGACGAGTGGCTAATAAAGCTTTTAAACATAGTACATAGCACATTAGCAAAAGGTAAATAAAAGCTATTGCCTGTTGATAAAAATACAAGGCGATGAAACTCCATATCCACTTCCATCCACTTTGCAGAATCAAAGTTTTTAGACACATAATCCATTTGTTGGAAAGTAGCAGATAACAAAATTCTTTGCTGTGCTGTTGCATTTTTTGCTGCTAATGCAGCAGCCTCTGGTTCAATTGCTTTACGTAATGCCAAGAACTCTTGGTAAACAATCGCATTATCGCCTAGGTCAATAACCCAATCTAATAACTGCGCATCTAAAAAGTTCCAGTTATCACGACTTTTAACACGTGTTCCTACTTTCGGCTTAGATTCTAATAAACCTTTTGATGTTAATAATTTAATAGCTTCTCGTAGCGCAGTTCGGCTAACACTGAATTGCTGACATAACACCATTTCACTTGGAATGATCTCATTCTGAGCCGCTTCACCAGATAATATTTTTCGCGCTATTTCACGTGCTACTTGCACATGTAGACTGCGCTTTGAGCCTGCAATCTGTATGAATGGGTTATGCATAATTTCTCTTCAAATATAAAAATCAACCCTCATTATATGACAAATGTTAAACCTTAGATACAAACAACTAATTGCTCAATTTACAATCATCTATCCAATTGATTTTAAATATAAAAACGCTTTAATTTAAAATGAAAATAGTGTGTTTTTTAAAATAAAAACAAAAAAATAAATTGAACCTACATCAAATTTTGATAGAAAAGTTACCGCCCTTAAAGCCCAAACATAAAAAAACCAGCTTGTAAGCTGGTTTTTAAGATGAAGAAATAGCCAAAGACTATTTATCCATATGTATGTCCATTTGTGGGAATGGAATTTCAATACCTGCTTCATCTAAGTTATTTTTAATGGCTTCCATTAGCTCAAAGCGAACGCGCCAGTAGTCGGGCCCATTAACCCATGGGCGAACTACTAAATTAACACTTGAATCAGCTAACTCAGCAACAGCAACCAAGGGCTCAGGTGACGTTAAAATACCATCGTTTGCTTTAAGTACAGCTTCTAATACGGCTTTCGTTTTAGCTAAATCAGCGTTATAACTCACCCCAATAATTAAATCGATGCGACGTGTAGGCTTACGAGAATAGTTAATAATGTTGCCGCCTAAAATCGCAGAGTTAGGCACCACTACAAATTTATTATCTGGCGTTGTTAATGTTGTTGAAAAAATTTGAACAGATTCAACAGTCCCCGCGGTACCCGCCGCTTCGATATATTCACCAGCTTTAAAAGGGCGTAAAGCAATGATCAAGACACCCGATGCAAAGTTAGACAAAGAACCTTGTAATGCAAGACCAACCGCTAAACCTGCCGCACCGATAATAGCAACAAAAGAAGTCGTTTCGACACCAATTCGCCCTAAAGCTGCGATGATGACAAAGGCAATAATAACGTAACGAACCATATGTGAAACAAAATCAATAATGGTGTTATCTAATTTACGTTTTGTTAAGACTTTATGTAGAGTACCGGCAATAAAACGGGCAACCATCATACCAATGATCAAGGTTGCAATAGCGAAGACAATGTTCATTGTGTAACTAATAATTAAATCTTGATTCTCCGAAAGCCATTTAACGCTGTTATTGAGTATATCTACGTTCTCCTCAATAACGCTAGTAACGGCAGAGATAGCACTTTCTTCTTTCGACATATTCTAACCCCTTTAATAAATTAACTTTGTGTTAGTTGTTTATAAAAAAATAGCCATTGGCTTTTAAAATGTTGAGTTGGTTTCTGTTTGAACTGTGAACGTACGAATTGGTTCATTCGACCTTCAATATAAGCTAATAATAAATTCGCTAGTATACCTTCATCCATTTCAAATTTTTGACCATCTGAAATCGGACGTTCTCGTAATATTTGTTTGATCTGTGTTTCTAACTTAGAAAAAACATGTTCGATACGAAGTTGTAACCTTTCATTTTCACCCACTAACGCGTCGCCACTTAAAATACGGGTGATCCCTGGGTTTTGTTCAGAAAAACCTAATAAAAAATGCACGATATGTTCAATTCGAACAAAAATATCTTTCTGTTGTTCTTTAATGGTGTTGATATGACTAAAGATAGTGGTTTCAGTAAAATCGATCAACCCTTCAAACATGCGTGCTTTACTTGGAAAGTGGCGATATAACGCGGCTTCTGAAACACCGACTTCTGCAGCTAACTTAGCCGTCGTTATTCTTTGTCCTGGCTTTCCTTCTAGCATAATAGCTAAAGCACTTAATATATCATCCTTGCGATTTACTTTCTTTTTGTTATTTTTTACAACCATCTTAATAACTTCCTTTGTTATCATTATTGTTTCCCAGAGTATTCAAAACCGCCCTCTCCGCGTTAATCGTTATGAAAAGATCTCAACCAAACAGCATCAAATATTTATTCAAAATGTTGGTGATTATCGATCTTTTGAAATGAATATAAATACTTTTTAAAATATTATCCGTTATTAAAGTAATTAAGGCCTGTACTTTTATACTGCCTGTTAGGTTTTATACTTTAAGATAATAAAAGCTTATTATCGACCCTAGAGTCGATAACTTTAAGCTTAAGTTATTACATTAATGTGGTGTTAAGAACGAGTTTGATATTGCTGAGATATTATTTTAAGCAATTGAATTGCTACTTCTTTTTTATTATTTAAGCCAATATCAAAACGTTTATCTTTAGCAAACACCGTTAAGGCATTATTGTCACTATTAAAACCTTGATCGCCAACTGAAACATCGTTTGCAGCAATTAAATCTAAGTTTTTACGTTGTAATTTACCTAATGCGTACGCTTCAACATCATTCGTTTCTGCTGCAAACCCCACACAAAAAGGTCGATTATTCGCATTAGCGACATCGGCAATAATATCTGGATTTTTTACTAAGGTTAATGTGATTGAATCCGTATCCGCTTTCTTTTTCATTTTTTCGCTATGAACTTCTTCTGCGCGATAATCAGCAACAGCAGCACAAGCAATAAATATATCTGTCATCGGAAGCGAATCTAATGCAGCTTGATGCATTTCTCGAGCACTCTTCACATTCAAACGTCTAATCGTCGTAGGTAAAGTTAAGTTCACAGGTCCTGCAATCACAGTAACGTTAGCACCCATGTTTAATGCGGCATTAGCCAATGAAAAACCCATTTTCCCTGAGCTATGATTACTAATGTAACGTACAGGATCTATCGCTTCTTGAGTCGGACCAGCCGTGATCACAATATTAACACCTGCTAATGATCGATCGCTTGGCGCAAAAAACTCACAACTTAATTTAACTAAGTCAGGTACTTCTAATAATCTTCCTGGGCCAATATCACCACAAGCTTGGATGCCTTGAGCAGGTCCCCAAATCAATATGCCACGATCTTTTAATACCGTTAAGTTATCTTGTGTTGCTGGCGCGAGATACATTTGTTGGTTCATTGCTGGTGCAATCGCAATCGGTGAAGGTGTTGCTAAACATAATGTTGTCAGTAACTCATCGGCCATACCAGCACGTAAGCGAGCAATCGCATTAGCCGTCGCAGGGGCTATTAATATTAAATCAGCCCATTTAGCTAATTCAATATGTCCCATTCCAGCTTCAGCTTGTGGATCTAATAAATCATCATAAATAATATGACCCGAAACAGCCTGCATTGTTAAAGGTGTGATGAACTGCTTCGCAGAAGCCGTCATAACAATACGAACTTGTGCTCCTTGATCCATTAAACGACGCGTTAATTCAGCACTTTTATAGGCGGCAATACCACCACAAACACCTAAAAGTATCTTTTTCCCTTCGAGGGGTAATATTGGCAACATAAGCTTCTCTAAAAGGTTGATAAAAAAAAGGAGGTTACAATAACATAAAAAAGTTATGCAATATGTACAACTTCTACTAGATTTAAAGCTCTATAACTTGCTTAAGGAGGTCTAGTTTGGCATCAATAAAACAATGGCCGAAACAAGAAAGACCACGTGAAAAGCTAATTCAGCAAGGCGCTAACAGCTTAACTGATAGTGAACTATTGGCTATTTTTTTGCGAACTGGCTGTAAAGGCATCGACGTGGTTACTTTATCTCGGCAGTTATTAACCGACTTTGGATCATTACGATCTCTTTTTTCTGCCAGCGAAAGTGACTTTTGTTTGCACAAAGGATTAGGCCAAGCAAAATATGTGCAACTGCAAGCGGTATTAGAAATGTCTCGACGTTATTTGCAAGAACCATTAATGAAAGGTGACCCTTTAACCAGTGCTGCGCAAACTCAAGAGTTTTTAACTGCAAAAATGCGTGATTATCCCTATGAAGTATTTGCAGCATTATTATTAGATAGCCAACATCGCATTATTCGCTTTCATGAATTTTTCTTTGGCACAATTAATAGTGCAAGTGTTCATCCAAGAGTCATTGTTCAAAAAATATTACAAGAAAACGCGGCTGCAATCATCCTTGTTCACAACCATCCATCTGGTGATCCAACAGCAAGTCAGTCAGATATCAATATTACTGAAAAACTTGTGAATACACTGCAATTAATTGATGTTAAAATATTAGACCATTTCATCATTGGTGATGGAAAATACACCTCATTTGCGGAAAAAGGGTGGATTTAAAGCATTTATTATCAGAATTGTTGATCTTTTAATCTCAATCATGTATAAAATGCGCCCTCGACGCCTTTGGCGACGGCTAAAAAAGGTGTTCGACTATTTTGCTCGAGTAAAACTAATATTTTTGGAGAATTTCGACATGTCTAGAGTATGTCAAGTTACAGGCAAGCGTCCAGCTGTTGGTAACAATGTATCACACGCAAAGAACCGTACACGACGTCGTTTCTTACCTAACCTACAAACACACCGTTTTTGGGTTGAGAGTGAGAACCGTTTTGTTAAATTACGCCTAACTACTAAAGGTATGCGTATCATCGACAAAAAAGGTATTGATTCAGTTTTGGCTGATATCCGTGCTAATGGCGTTAAAGTTTAAGGAGCTTAAAAATGCGTGATAAAATTCGTTTAAATTCAAGCGCTGGTACTGGTCATTTTTATACTACTGATAAAAATAAAAAGAACATGCCTGAAAAGTTTGAAATCAAAAAGTTTGATCCTGTAGTACGTAAACACGTAATCTACAAAGAAGGCAAGATCAAGTAATTTTGATTTAACCTTTTAAAAAACCCAGTTTATACTGGGTTTTTTTATGCCTGAAGAAAAAGGAGTTACTATGCGTTTATCCAAAAGAGGTTGGAACAATGTGCTTATTTTTGGCGTATTGCTTATCATCTTTATTTTTAACTTTAGTCAGCAATTCCGTTTATCTTCTACTATTCCACAACGTACCGTTATTTCTTCCGATTTAACGATTGTAGAAATAGAAACACCAGACTACGTCATAACCCGAGTAGGCCGAAATTGGCAAAGTAAACCTAGTGTAGGGCTTTCAAATAACAACCTTCAACAGATTGTTAATAATTGGCAAACAGTCCCTCTAGATACCTTAACGGTGCAGAATTTACCAACATCTGACTTTATCCTTAAGTTTTTTGTGACAGAGCAAGTTCAACCAATCATTGTACAACTCCACCAGCAACAAAATGACCAATATGTTTTACAAGTTAATGAAAATACTTTCTTATCATTACCAACAGAAAAACTAACTTCTTTTTTAGGAAGATAAGCACTGCATTAAATAATGACCCTATTTATCTAATTCAAAAACTCAGTTAACTAATTTTCACAATTACGATATGGTGATTCATTCATTTAAGTCTACAACGAGATAAACATGCCAGAGTTACCAGAGGTAGAAACAAGCCGTCGTGGTATTAGTCCACATATTGTTAATCAAAAAGTAAGTAATGTCATACTTCGTCATCATCAATTGCGTTGGCCTATCCCTGAAAATTTATTAGCTTTATTGAAAGATAAAATGTTATTAAATATCGACCGTCGTGCTAAATATCTTTTATTACGCTTTGAAAGCGGCACTTTATTGATTCATCTTGGTATGTCTGGCAGTTTGCGTATTTGTGAATTAAACACACCAGCACAAAAACATGATCACGTTGATTTACAATTTGAACATTGCTTATTACGTTACACCGACCCTAGACGCTTTGGGGCTATTTTATGGTTAGGCGACTCCCCACAAGAAAGTTCTTTATTAAGTATATTAGGTCCAGAACCCTTATCTGATCAGTTCACTGCTAGCATGCTTTACGACCAAGCCAAAAATAGAAAGCTACCCGTTAAGCAATTTATTATGGAGCAAAAAGTGGTAACAGGCGTAGGTAACATCTACGCGACAGAAGCGTTATTTAAAGCCGGTATCAGTCCAGTAAGAGCAGCTAATAATATCAGTTTAAAACGTTATCAATTGTTGGTTGATGCGATTAAAGAAATACTGACAGAGGCGATCAAACAAGGTGGTACGACGTTAAAGGATTTTGTAGGGGGTGATGGTAAACCTGGTTACTTTCAACAAACACTACATGTCTATGGTAAAACAGGTGAGTTATGCCCAAACTGCAAGGAGCCATTAACATCGGTTAAATTAGCGGCGAGAAATAGCGTTTATTGCTCGCATTGCCAACGTTAATAACACACTATAAAAAAGCAGTCGTGCTTACTGTTTTTTTATAAAAGCTCGTTTAACACACTCAGGCGCTAACAAACTAATGTCACCTTGGTGCTTAAAAACTTCTTTAACGATCGTTGAAGATATAAAAGCAGTACGTGCATGTGCAGGTAATAAAATAGTTTCAAGTTGTGGGTTTAATGTATGGTTAACTTGTGAAAGCTGAATTTCATAATCAGTATCCGTCGCACCTCGAATCCCACGAATTAAAGCTTGTGCTTGATGCGTTTTAGCAAACTCAGCTAATAAGCCTTCAAAAGGAATAACGTCTACCCCTTTGATATCTTTTGTTGCTTCTGATACTAGTTCGCACCTTTCTTGTAAATCAAAAAAAGGATTCTTACTATTATTTATCGCCACTGCGACGATAACACGCTCAGCTAAATGGCTGGCACGCGTAATTAAATCAAGATGACCATTAGTAATCGGGTCAAAAGATCCAGGAAAAACAACTGTATTCATTTATTAGCCTCTATTTTATGCAGCAATATCGATTGACTCATGATCTGCATCCCAATAAAAATCAATCCATGGTTCTGCACCTTCCGAACGTAAGCTCTCTTTAGGAAAGTGGATAAACAAGCTACTTTCTTCAAACTCAATTAATGACGTTTTTAATTCAACATCACTTGCTAACCAAAAACACACCAATAAAATAAAAGGGTATAGCACAAATAATTTAAACATATTCATTTACCGTTTTGCTGTTAACCATTAAAAACACGAGCAAACTTACACGCTAGGCTGTTTTAAACTATGCAAAAACAACCTTTTCACCAGACTGCTTTGCAATGGCCGCAGATAAAAAGCTTAAAAATTCAGCTCCACTTCTATCATCGATCCACAAACCATCTTTATAATCATAATGATGGCCATTTTCTAACGTTGCTAACCATACTTGATGCAATGGTTGCTGACGGTTAATAATTAACTTCGTTCTGTTTTCAAATTCTAATGTTAACAAAGCACCATTTTGGTCAGAATCTATATCAGCTCCTGAATCTTCAATGTTATCTTCAATTTTCTGATACAACAAATCTGCTAATTCAAGAAATTCGCTATCGGTCATTTACTTCTCCTTTGCTTTTTAACGATGAAATGCGATTATAGAGGGCTAAAAATATTTGACTAGGATAAGGTATGAAAAATCTCAATTTATCGCTAATAGTCCTGATTTTTTCAAGTTTATTGGCAGGTTGTGGTATGAGTGGACAACTTTATAGAGAAACACCACCAGCGCCAGCAGCAGAAAAAATACAAAAACAACAGAACAACGTAGCTGAAGAAAATGTAACTGATGCCTTAAGTACTTCAGAATAAGGTAATATCGAAGGCAGTGACAATAACCAAAACGACAGAATTAACAAAAGGATTTAAAATTGGATCATTTTAATTATCATAACGATGGCCGTCTATTAGTAGAAGACACTGCAATTGAAGACATTATTAAAAAATCAGGTACGCCTGCTTATATTTATTCTCGTGCGACTATTGAACGTCACTGGACAGCATTTGATCAAGCTGCAGGCGCGCACCCACATCTAATTTGTTACGCAGTTAAAGCAAACTCAAACTTAGGCGTATTAAACCTAATGGCACGTTTAGGCTCTGGCTTTGATATCGTTTCTGTTGGTGAGTTATTACGTGTTATCCAAGCTGGCGGCGATCCTAAAAAAGTGGTTTTCTCTGGTGTAGGTAAAACAGAAATAGAAATATCAACTGCATTACAAGCTGGCATCCATTGCTTTAATGTTGAATCAATTTCCGAGTTGCATCGTATCAATGAAGTAGCTGGCTGCTTAAATAAGAAAGCCCCTATTTCAATTCGTATTAATCCTAATATTGATGCAGGTACTCACCCTTATATCTCTACTGGTTTAAAAGAAAATAAATTTGGTATCGAAATTGAACAAGCATCTGCAGTTTATAAACTAGCAAATGAACTACCATTCTTAGATGTAAAAGGCGTAGATTGTCATATCGGTTCACAGCTAACTGAAATCGAACCTTTTTTAGAAGCATTAGATAAGCTACTTGGTTTAATTGATACCTTAGCAACAGAAGGCATTACTATTGAGCATCTTGATTTAGGGGGTGGCTTAGGCGTTCCTTATAACGGTGAAAAACCACCAGAGCCTGCAGAATACATGCAAGCAATTATTGATCGTATGAATGGTCGTAAATTAAAGCTAATTTTTGAACCAGGCAGAGCGATCATGGCAAACGCAGGTATTTTAGTGACTAAGATTGAATTCTTAAAATTAAACGACCATAAAAACTTTGCCATTGTTGATGCAGCGATGAATGATTTAATTCGTCCAGCGCTATACAGTGCATGGCAAAATATTATTCCTCTGAATAACAAATTAAACGATCCAGAAACACGCCCAAGTCGTGTTTACGATATCGTAGGCCCTATTTGTGAAACAGGTGACTTCTTAGGTAAAGACCGTCCATTAACGATTGCTGAAGGTGATTATTTAGCGATTCGTAGTGCAGGCGCTTATGGTGCAACAATGAGTTCAAACTATAACTCACGCTGCCGTCCTGCTGAAATAATGGTAGATGGTGATAAAGCATTTGTTGTACGCCAACGTGAAAAGCACATTGAGCTATGGCGCGGTGAGCATGTTTTACCTTAGTTAATACTTACCCTGTATATCAGGGAGTATTAACTCCCTCTTTTAATAAGTTTTGTTGGTAAAAGTTGAACTAAGATGAATATTGAGTTTTCAAAAATGCATGGTTTAGGTAATGACTTTATGGTCATTAACAATGTCACGCAAAATGTCTTTCTATCTAAAGAAATGATCTGCAAATTAGCAGATCGTAACTTTGGTATAGGTTTCGATCAATTATTAATGGTTGAACCGCCTTATGATCCTGATTTAGATTTTCATTACCGCATTTTCAATGCCGATGGTAGTGAAGTAGAACAGTGTGGCAACGGTGCTCGTTGTTTTGCACGTTTTGTAAAATTGAAAGGATTAACGCATAAACGCGTGATTAACGTGAGTACTGCAAAAGGTAAAATCCAACTTAAGATAGAACAAGACGGCAATATCATTGTTGATATGGGTAAACCTGTTTTAGAGCCAGCAAAAGTCCCTTTTGAAGCTCAAAAAGAAGAAAAAACCTATATTCTACGTGTGGAAGATCACACCGTTTTATGTGGTGTTGTTTCAATGGGTAATCCGCATTGTGTCATCTTAGTTGATGATGTCGATACGGCCCCTGTTGAAACGTTAGGCCCATTATTAGAAGTACATGAACGTTTTCCAAATAAAGTAAATGTTGGCTTTTTACAAATAGTTGACCGAGGGTTTGCTAAGTTACGTGTTTGGGAGCGTGGTGTTGGTGAAACGTTAGCTTGTGGTACCGGAGCTTGTGCGGCGGCTGTTGTTGGTCAACTACAAGGCAAACTCGATACACATTGTCGTATTGAGTTACCTGGTGGCGAATTACGTTTCTTCTGGCAACCAGGACAAAGCGTACGTATGAGTGGTTCAGCAGAATTTGTATTTGATGGTCAAATTCAGGTATAACGTTTTACTTAACGGTCATTTATAACATAGCTCTATTAACCATAGCGTCATTAAGCATCTATTTATTAACTACTTTTAAATGCAGCGTTGATCGACCAGATTATCGCTGCATTTTTTCTATCTAGGATTTAACATGAATCCATTATTACCTGATACTCAACGCTATTTATCGCACATTGCTAGCCAACGTGGGTTAAGCCCTGTCACTATCATTAATTATCAACGTCACCTCAATGAATTTATCGCATTATTAGAAGCTCAAAAGATACTGACATGGCAAGAGTTAGATACACATCAAGTGCGTTTATTAGCGAAGCAACTACATCAAAATGGCATTAAAGCGAGATCCATTGCCACTAAACTTTCTGCACTTCGCTCTTTTCTTGAGTACTTAGTTAAAAACGATCAACTCACTTTCAATCCAGCAAAAGGCGTTGCAGCACCTAAATTAGATAAACCATTACCTAAAAATATCAGTGTCGATGATATGGACCAATTATTAGACATTGAAGGTGACGATCCACTAACCATTCGAGATCATTGCATGATGGAGTTAATGTATTCTTCTGGGTTACGCCTTAGTGAGTTAGTAGGCATTAATTTAAGAGACATTAAACTGTCAGAAAAAGAGATCATGGTCACCGGTAAAGGCAGTAAACAACGTTTATTACCCATTACTAAGAGCGCAGTAGAAACCATTACCTTGTGGTTAAAGATCAGACCTGATTTTGCAGAAGAAGGCGAAACAGCCTTATTTTTATCCAAACAAAAGAAACGGATCTCTACTCGTAGTGTACAAATGCGCATGGAAAAATGGGGATTAGCGCAATCGTTACCAAGCCACGTTAATCCGCATAAGTTACGTCACTCTTTTGCAACGCATATGCTTGAATCAAGTGGTAACTTGCGAGCCGTACAGACATTGTTAGGCCATGCCGATCTTGCCACCACCCAAATTTACACCCATTTAGATTTTCAACATTTAGCAGAGGTGTATGATAAAGCACACCCACGCGCTAAACGTAAAAAATAACCGTATTGGACAGCAAATGAAATTTTATAAATCATTACGCCCTTTTAAAGCGATTAGCTTTGATTTAGACGATACCTTATATGATAACCATCCGGTCATCAAAAAGGCAGAAGCCGACTTTCTTGTTTATTTAACATCAACGTATCAAGAGCTTGAGCAACTAGACGCAAGGAAGTGGAATTTATATAAAAATCTACTGATAAAAGAAAATCCAGCGTTACAACATGACGTTTCATTATGGCGTAAAGAAATAATTAAACGCGTGATGGTGGTTTACGGTATTTCAATGGTCAATGCCATTAAATACGCTGAACGCGCATTACAAAAATTTCTACAATTACGCAGTGACTTTACGGTTCCACAAGAAAGTATTCTGTTATTAAAAGAGCTTGCCTTACACTACCCTCTTGTTGCTATCACCAATGGCAATGTTGATATAAAACAGATCGGGCTAAACGATGCATTTCAATTTGTATTAAAAGCAGGTAATGGTTTTAACAGCAAACCTGATATTGCATTATTTCAACAAGCAGCATTAGAGCTAGATATAGCCGTAGAAGATCTATTACATGTTGGTGACCATTTGCTAACTGATGTTTATGGGGCACAAAATAATAATGCTCAGGCGATTTGGTTTAACCCTAAAGCCAAACCACTTGATAAAGCAAAGCTATTACCTACGGTTGAAATATCGGATCTTAAGCATTTATTGAAACTGTTATAATCAAACATCAAACCTTTAATGCAAACTATCCTGAAATATCGATCATTCACATTTATCTTATGTTTCGGTATAGTTCTTATCTACTGAATAAATAAACAGGCATTTCTTATGGACGTATCTTACCTTCTCGATGGTTTAAATGATCATCAACGCGCAGCCGTTTCAGCACCAGAACAAAATATGCTGGTCTTAGCTGGGGCAGGCAGTGGTAAAACACGTGTTTTAACCCATAGAATCGCTTATTTAATGCAAGTTAATCATATTCCAACCTATGGCATTTTAGCGGTTACCTTTACCAATAAAGCCGCTAAAGAGATGCGAGGACGTATTGCCGATATTTGTCCGCAGCAGATTGGTAGTATGTGGATAGGTACTTTCCACGGTATTGCACATCGTTTATTACGTTTACATCATCAAGAAGCTAACTTACCAGAGCAATTTCAGATAATTGATAGTGACGACCAGCAAAAAATGGTGAAACGTATTATCAAAAGCTTAGGGTTAGATGAAAAATACTATCCACCAAAAGAATTACAGTGGTACATCAACGATAAAAAAGATGAAGGTTTACGCTCAAAACATATCGACCCTGGTTTTGGTGTACAAGACAAGCAACGCTTACAAGTTTATCAAGCTTATGAGGCAGCTTGCCAATTAGCTGGTTTAGTTGATTTCGCAGAATTATTATTACGAGCTCATGAGTTATTGCTTAATAATGCAGCCTTACTATTACACTATCAACAGCGCTTTCAGCATGTCTTAGTAGACGAATTCCAAGATACTAATAAATTACAATATGCTTGGTTAGTGTTGTTAACTGATAACAAAAATTATCTCACCATTGTCGGCGATGATGACCAATCTATTTATGGCTGGCGTGGTGCAGACGTTGAAAATATACAACGTTTCTTAAAAGAAAAAGAATCTCCTGTCACTATTCGATTAGAGCAAAACTATCGTTCGACGGGCAATATTCTAAAAGCATCAAATAAACTAATTCAAAATAACAGCGACCGTTTAGGTAAAGAGCTCTGGACGGATGGTGAAGATGGAGAGCCAATCTCTATCTATAGTGCGTTTAATGACTACGACGAAGTTCGATATGTAACAAGCCAATTACAAACATGGAAAAATGCGGGTAATAAGCTCAGTGAGTGTGCGATTTTATATCGTAGTAATGCACAATCTCGACTGTTTGAAGAACAACTCATGGCGCAACAAATTCCTTATCATATCTATGGTGGCCAACGCTTCTTCGACCGTTTAGAAATTAAAGATAGTATCGCCTACTTACGTTTAATGAATAATCATCAAGATGATGCTGCATTCGAACGTATTGTCAATAAACCGAAACGTAAAATTGGTAACACAAGCTTAGATAAGATAAGAATTTGTGCACGCGAGCAAGGCTATACTTTATGGCAAGCAAGCCAATACTTAATTGAAAATAACCAATTAAGTCCGGCGGCGAAAAGCTCATTAAGTGGATTTTTAGACTTAATTAATCGGTTTAAAAATGAAACGTCTGAATTACCTCTATTTCAAATGGTCGATCACATCACCCAACATTCTGGTTTAGTTGCGATGTTCGAAGCAGAAAAAGGGGAAAAGTCTCGTAGCCGTATTGAGAATTTACAAGAGTTAGTGTCTGCAACGAAAGCTTTTGTCATCCCAGAAGAAGAACAAGAAATGGAAGAGTTAACCGCCTTTTTAGCTTATGCCGCTTTAGAGTCAGGAGATAACCAAGCAGATGAATTTGAAGATGCAGTGCAGTTAATGACAATGCACGCAGCAAAAGGGTTAGAATTTCCACAGGTGTTTATCGTTGGTGTTGAAGAAGGCATGTTCCCAGGTCAGCAATCAGCAACAGACGAAACCCGTATGGCTGAAGAAAGACGCTTATGTTATGTAGGGTTAACACGTGCAATGATTAAACTAACACTGTGTCATGCTGAAACTCGCCGCTTATACGGACAAGAAAAATTTCATCCGCCCTCTCGTTTTATTAGTGAATTACCAGAAGAAAATATTGATTACATTCGCTTACAAGCAAAAGTTCGCAGGTCTGAACCGGTCATCAGAAAGCCTAAATTAGCAATCACACAAGATGTTCAAGGCTTTAAACTAGGACAACAAGTGATGCACGCTAAATTTGGTGAAGGCACCATTACCGCACAAGAAGGCAGTGGAGAAAATAGCCGCTTACAAGTTCACTTTATGGACGTTGGAAGTAAATGGTTAATGACAACTTATGCACGTTTAGAAGCTATTTAAGGCGTATTTTAACTAACAATAAATCCAGCTAAAAGCTCGGGTAGGTATTAAATTTTTAATATAATCATTAAATATCTACCCAAACCACCTTAAAACTAATAACAAAAGTACCTTATATCGAGAAAAAACCTCCCAAATAGCGACTCATCTCTAATAAGTTGATTGTTTTATAATCAATATTAACCATAGTAATAAAAAATCGCTAAGCTTAATCAATTCTGATTGTTTTTTAATCAAAATAGGGAAAGTAAATCAAGGAGCTTATTATGCGTTCAAAACTGATTAAAGACTTTTTACTTTATATGGAAAATTGTCATGAAGCCTTAGCCGATCTCTATCAGCGATTAAGTGTTGAAGCAAACGATGAAAAAGTAAAACTGCTATTAGAATACATGAAAAATAAAGAACACATTTCATATCTCCATTTACATCAATATGTAAAACAAGCACCGCTAAGTTTATTAAATACTTGGTTAGATAATTTTTTCGATCAAAGTTTCCCACAACGCTGCAGAGAATTAGAATTAAAACCTGAATTATCGATAGAAGACGTCGTGACATTAGCAATACAGTTGGATATGCAATTAATTGAAGCAATGCAAGCTGTTGCTACCACGAGTCTCACTATTGAAGGCGAAACAGCCATTGAAAACTTAACTAGCCACGAAGAAGAAATGTTATATCAGGTCGTCATGGCAAGCCACGAATTTGATTACTTATAAATTAACTTAGGATTAACGCTAAAAGTTTTCTTATATTCAGCTTTTAAGCATTGTTATTACTTTACTCGCTAGTCTTCACCAATGATAAACGGTAGAATCTTACTAATTTATTTGTCGAATCAATTGGTGAGTTACACATGAAAGCATTAATCCAGAATCTACTTGAACAAGCGATTGTTTCTTTACAAGAACAACAAATTTTACCTGCTGATGTTCAACCTCGTATCACCATTGATCGTACTAAAGACAAATCACATGGCGATTTTGCAAATAACCTTGCATTAATGCTAGCAAAACCTGCCAAACAGAACCCACGCGCCCTAGCTGAATTAATAGTGAAAAACTTACCAGCCTCTGAATTGGTCATTAAGACTGAAATTGCAGGACCTGGTTTCATTAACTTTTTTATTAATCCTAACTATTTAGAAAAACAAATAGACAGTGCATTTGCAGATTCTCGTTTAAATGTTGAATTAACAGCGACACCACAAACCGTTGTTATCGATTACTCATCTCCTAACCTTGCAAAAGAAATGCATGTTGGACATTTACGTTCAACAATTATAGGTGACTCAGTCACTCGTACATTAGCGTTCCAAGGGCATAACGTGATTCGTCAAAATCATGTAGGTGATTGGGGTACTCAATTCGGTATGTTATTAGCTTACATGGAAGAGCTCAGAGCAAAAGGCGAAGAGATCAACAAAAACCTTGCGAACTTAGAGGTTTTTTACCGTGCTGCAAAAGGTCGTTTTGATGAATCAGAAGCATTTGCAAACCGTTCACGTGACTTAGTCGTTGCGTTACAAAGTGGCGATGAAGAATGCTTAACGTTATGGAAAGAATTTAAAGACATCAGCATTGCACATTGCCAAGAAGCTTATGAGCGTTTAGGTGTTAGCTTGAATATCAGTGATGTTCGTGGCGAAAGTGCTTACAACAAAGACTTATCTGTTGTGGTAAGCGACCTAGATAGCAAAGGTTTATTACAAGAAAGCCAAGGTGCTAAATGTGTTTTCTTAGATAACTTTAAAAATAAAGAAGGTGAGCCGCTTCCTGTTATCATCAAGAAAAAAGACGGTGGTTTCTTATATGCAACATCGGACTTAGCCGCTATCCGTTACCGCCAATCAACATTAAATGCTGATCGAGTATTATATTTTGTAGATGCACGCCAAGGCTTACACTTCCAACAAGTATTTGAAGTAGCTCGTTTAGCTGATTTTGTTAAAGCAGGTACAACCCTTGAGCACATGCCATTCGGGACGGTAATGGGGGAAGATGGCAAGCCTTTCAAAACACGTGCAGGCTCTACTCCTAAATTAGCTGATTTATTAACTGAAGCAGAAGAACGTGCTTACGAGCTAGTAAAAGAGAAAAATAAAGATATGGCCGAAGAAGAACTTCGTCATATTGCTTCTATTGTTGGTATTGCTTCAGTGAAATATGCTGACTTATCAAAAAACCGTACCAGTGATTACACCTTTAGTTTTGACAGCATGCTAAGTTTTGAAGGCAATACGGCCCCTTATTTATTATATGCTTACACACGAGTGGCAAGTATTTTTAATAAGGCAGGTATTGAAATAGACAGTATTACTGCTGATGTTACTTTCACTGAAGAAAAAGAGAAAGATTTAGCAAGTAAACTAATGCAATTCAATGAGATTATCAGTCAAGTCGGTAAACAAGGCCTACCGCATTTCTTATGCGCATACTTATTTGAACTTGCAGGTTTATTCTCAAGTTTTTACGAAGCTTGTCCTATTTTAGTGGCTGAAAATGAAGCTCAAAAACAAAGTCGCTTAAAATTAGCTGGCTTAACAGCAAAAACATTACAACAAGGTTTAGCACTGTTAGGCATTAACACATTGGAACGCATGTAATAATGGCAAGAGTAACACGAAGAAAGCCTGCTAAACGCGGTGCAAAAAGAAATAATAAGCGTAAACAAAGCAAGCAAGGATTCCCTTATATTGCTTGTTTTGTTGCATTATTATTAATTGCTTTTATTAGTTACTTTGTTTTTGCAGTTGATAAACCAACAACAAAAATAAAGCCTAAAAAAAGTACCGTTAAAACAGAAGAAATATTGCCAGAAATGCCTCAACCCGAGTGGGATTATGTAGATATATTAAAAACTAAAGAAGTTAAAGTTGATATCCCGGTAGACACTACACCAAGTAAACCTTACCAAATGCAATGTGGTTCGTTTAGACATGAAAATGATGCAGAGTCACTTAAAGCTAAAATTGCATTTCAAGGTTTAACCAGTATGGTTAAAAAAACTGGCAATTGGTACCGCGTAATATTAGGTCCATACGATCGAAAACGCTTAGCTGAGAAACAACGCCATAAATTACAACGAGCTAAAATAAATGGCTGTCAGATATGGTTCTGGCGCTAACAATCATAAAGGAGAACTTCGGTTCTCCTTTTCTTTGCCTATTTCCCCTTGAATTCAATAAAAACCACCCCATTTTATAATTATTAAGCCAATCAACTTGGCATCTTCGTTTATTTAACAAACAAAAAAGGTATCAATATGACTACTATTGTTTCTGTACGTCGCGGTAATCAAGTGGTTATCGGTGGTGATGGTCAGGTATCACTCGGTAACACGGTAATGAAAGGTAATGCACGTAAAGTACACCGCTTGTACAACGATCAAGTCATTGCAGGTTTCGCAGGAGGCACTGCTGATGCTTTTACATTATTAGAGCGCTTTGAAGCAAAACTACAAGCTCACCAAGGTAACTTAGAACGAGCGGCAGTAGAGCTTGCAAAAGATTGGCGTACTGACCGAATGTTAAGGAAATTAGAGGCTTTATTAGCAGTTGCAGATAAAAAGCATTCATACATTATTACAGGTAACGGCGATGTAGTTAGACCTGAAAATGATTTAATTGCTATTGGATCGGGCGGTAATTTCGCACAATCGGCAGCAATGGCTTTATTAGAGAATACTGATTTATCAGCACAAGAGATTGTTGAAAAAGCATTAACGATTGCTGGCAATATTTGTGTTTTTACTAATAGCAACCAAACAATTGAAAGTATCGATTTTGATGCTGATATAGCAACTACAAAATAGGAATTATCATGACTAATAATATGACTCCACAACAAATAGCGCATGAATTAGATCGCCACATCATTGGCCAAAGTAAAGCTAAACGCGCTGTTGCTATCGCATTACGTAATCGCTGGCGCCGTATGCAGTTAAGTGAAGATATCCGTCATGAAGTGACACCAAAAAACATTTTGATGATCGGTCCAACAGGTGTTGGTAAAACAGAAATTGCACGTCGTTTAGCAAAATTAGCAAACGCTCCTTTTATTAAAGTAGAAGCAACCAAATTTACCGAAGTAGGTTATGTAGGTAAAGAAGTTGAAAGCATTATTAAAGATTTAGTTGAAGCTGCAATTAAAATAACCAAAGAACAAGAATTAGCAAAAGTAACAGCAAAAGCAGAAGATTTAGCTGAAGACCGTATTTTAGATATTCTTATTCCGCCAGCTAAAACGGCGACAGAATGGGATGTAAACAATACTGAAGTAGCAGAAGAAGGTCCAGCAAGACAATCTTTCCGTAAAAAATTACGTGAAGGTAAACTTGATGATAAAGACATTGAAATTGATGTACCGGCACCACAAATTGGCGTAGAAATAATGGCGCCTCCTGGTATGGAAGAAATGACTAACCAGCTTCAAGGCATGTTCCAAAACCTAGGCAATAAAGGTGAATCTAAAAAACGTACCATGAAGATCAAAGATGCTATTAAAGCATTAATAGAATCAGAAGCATCGAAACTCATTAACCAAGAAGATTTAAAAGAAAAAGCTATTTTTGCAGCTGAAAACAACGGTATTATTTTCATCGATGAAATAGATAAAATATGTAAACGCGGTGAATCATCAGGTCCTGACGTATCACGAGAAGGCGTACAGCGTGACTTATTACCATTGATTGAAGGCTCTACCGTTAGTACTAAACACGGTATGGTAAAAACAGATCACATGTTATTTATCGCATCAGGTGCATTCCAAGTAGCAAAACCTTCAGATTTAATTCCAGAGCTACAAGGTCGCTTACCAATTCGTGTTGAACTTGAAGCATTAAAAGAAGAAGACTTAGCACGTATTTTAACAGAACCTAAAGCTTCTTTGAGTGAACAATACCAAGCATTACTAGCAACAGAAGGTGTTTCTATTAACTTTACTGAATGTGGTATTAACAAAATAGCGAAGTCTGCATGGCAAGTAAATGAAACGACAGAAAACATCGGTGCACGCCGTTTACATACCATGATGGAACATATTATGGATGAACTATCATACGAAGCGACAGAGCGCTCAGGGCAGTCTATTACGATAGATGAAGCCTATGTAGCGAACATGCTAGATGAAATAGTGAAAGATGAAGATTTAACCCGTTACATCTTATAATTTATAGCATCACAAACTATGATCACGAAAAAGCCCCTGATAATGACATTATCAGGGGCTTTTTTATTAAAGGCTTTTTATAAAAATATAAGCAGTCTTTCAACCTAACCCATTATTTATGATTAAACGTTAAAAAGGGCTCTCTTTATTTAGCACTTCACAAATAGATATAATTTCAAGCGCAAGAGAGGATTTAATAACTTGTTGCTGCCTATCTAATTGCATTTTATAAAAAATTAAATCTGCATCATCTTGAGTAACTGGGATTAAATCAAAAATCCCCATATTCATATTTTTAGATAAATGCAGTGTTTTGATGGTGTCTGCAATAAGTGCATCGGTAAAATGATACTCTGCGCTGTCATTATTCAATAAGCTTTTTAATTTAATCATACCTTCTATATCTTGATAGATGGTATGTGGTATTGCACCAAGTCCAAATAATAACTTTAAACGGACTGACAATTCACCAAGAGGCCCAGAATCATGTAACAACGGACCCACAACAGATTGAACCGCAAAATCGTTTTTCAAAAAAATACGTTCAATTAATGTTTGTATAAGCTGCTCAAAAATATCAACGGCAGATATAAAAAAACCACGAGCGGTAAGACTCGCATTTAAATATTCTAAAATTTCATTTTCTTGTAGTTTTTTTGACATAATTTCAGCTAGGTTAGGTTGTGCGATAATTTATCGCACAACTATTTTTTAAGACATAGCTAAGAATAGCTTTTCAATCTTAATAGCCTCGTCACTATTAACTGCTAAACCAGTATATTTAGATAATGTCGCTAAGAATCCAATTTCTTCTAAAGAAGCTTGTAATTCGATAGCTTGAGGATCATCGCTATTTTTGTATTTAAATGCAGCTGCGATACCTTTTAACAACATATCATTCGCCGTAGCGTACTCGATGGTGCCTAATAAAGGTTTAACTAAGCGATCGTTCTCACCAAGTTTACGAATTGGTTGACGACCAACACGATCAATCTCATCGTGAAGATATGGATTCGCGAAACGACCAATAATTTTTTCAATGTAAGCATTATGAGCATCACGTTCAAAGCCGTAACGATTAATTAATACTTCACCACTTTCTTGCATCGCTTGTTTAACTTGAGAACAGATAGCACCATCATCGATAGCATCTTTTACTGTTTCATGGCCAGCTAATGCGCCTAAATAAGCCGTCATAATATGACCGGTATTAAGCGTAAATAATTTACGCTCGATGAAAGCCATTAAATTATCTGTTTTTTGCATGCCTTCAATAACAGGTGCTTCACCTCTGAATTGCTGTTCATCAACAATCCATTCACTAAAGCTTTCAACCGTTACTTCTAATGGATCATCAGACTCTGAAGGCGGAACAATACGGTCTACCGCTGAATCAACAAAACCAACTAAGCGTTCTGCTTTTTCATGATATTTCTCATCTAAATGCTTATAAACTTCTGTTTTAAGAAAAGTAGTACCACGGATCATATTTTCGCATGCAATGATATTAAGAAACTGCTCATTGTTTGCATCAAAACGTAACGCTAGACCTTGTGCTAATTTACTAGCAATAATAACTAAAACGTTAGGGCCTACAGCAGTAGTAATTAAATCAGTTTGACTAATTAATTCGACTAACTCATCGCTGGTAGAGTTAATTGCATTAACACCTGAAACAACTTCTGTTTTACATTCGGCACCAACGACTTTTACATTATAAGTATTCAATGTATTCAGTAAATTAATAACTTTCTCATCAACATCAGCAAAAGTTACTTTGATACCAGCATCTGCTAGTAATTTACCGATAAAGCCACGGCCAATGTTGCCCGCGCCAAAATGAATTGATTTCATTGTTTTATCCTTATTTAAATAATATTAAACGAAAAAACGCTGGTAAAGACCAGCGTTTTAATTAAGCCAGTTATGACTAACTTAATATACTTAATACTTTTTGAACATCTTTACTATTGATCAATGTTTCGATAGCTTCTGGATCATCAAGCGCATTAGTTATCGTTGTAATAACGCTGATATGTTCATCATTCTTAGCCGCAATACCAATAACCAGTTTAGCAATGTCATCAGCTTCGTCACCGAACAGAACACCTTCAGAATATTGACATACAACAATACCCGTTTTGATCACGCTTTCTTTCGCTTCAATTGTACCATGCGGAACAGCAATTGACTCACCAAGATAAGTTGTTACCAATTTTTCACGCTCAAACATACCTTTAATGTAAGCAGGTTCAGCATAACCAAGCTTAACGAGTTGCTCACCAGCGAATTGAATAGCTTGCTCTTTATTTTCAGCTTTTAAGCCTAAATGAATGTTCTTAGCTGTTAATTCAAAAACTGGTTTTGCTGTTGTTTCTTCTTCAACTACTACACTTGCAGTGTTAGCCACAGGTGCATCAGACGATGCTAATAATTCAGATACTAGTCCATCATAAAGCGTGCTGTCTAAAAAGTTAGTTAAAGATAAGTGTTTAGCTTGACCAGCATGTTTAATTGCACGAGGCGTTAAATCTTTGTGTGTAATAACGATATCAACATCACCCGGAAGGTTATTGATAGCACAGTTAGTAACACTAATGTTTAGACCTGCTGATTTTACTTTTTTAGCTAATAGACTTGCGCCCATTGCACTAGACCCCATACCAGCATCACAAGCAACGATAATTTTAGTTACGCTTGCCATGCTGATGTCGCCATTACCTTGAGCAGCAGAAGCTGATGGTGCATTTTTAAGGTTCTTCATTTGGTTAGAAGCTTCAGCAAGTTTATCGCCTTCATCTTCACCTAAGTCTTTTTGTGTTTTCATTAATAATGAAGCAACAATGAAAGAAACAGACGCAGAAGCAACAACAGATAGTACAACACCGATTAAAGACGCTTTAGGCGTTAGTAATAGTATTGCAAAGATAGAACCTGGAGATGCTGGAGAAAGAAGACCTGCATTGAATAATGTTAGTGTGAAGACACCAGTCATACCACCTGCAATAACAGCAAGGATTAGACGAGGATTCATTAACACGTATGGGAAATAAATTTCATGGATACCACCAAAGAAGTGGATGATAGATGCGCCACTAGCAGTTTGCTTAGCAGTACCTTTACCAAATACCATGTAAGCAAGTAGTAGACCTAAACCAGGACCAGGATTTGCTTCAATCAGGAAGAAGATTGATTGACCTAATTCAGTAGACTGTTGGATACCTAATGGAGAGAAGATACCATGGTTAATCGCATTATTTAAGAATAGGATTTTAGCCGGTTCTACAAAAATAGACGTTAACGGTAATAGACCTGCTTGAACTAAGAAGTTTACGCCTGCAGCTAAACCTTCAGAAAGGACATTTACAGCTGGACCAATCAAGTAGTAAGAGATGATAGCTAAGATCATACCGATAATACCTGATGAGAAGTTATTCACCAGCATTTCAAAACCGCTCTTTATTTTACCGTGAACAGCTTTATCAAATTTGCTAATTGCGTAGCCACCTAAAGGACCAACAATCATTGCACCTAGGAACATTGGAATTTCAGTACCAACGATAACACCCATTGTTGTAATCGCACCAACTACAGCACCACGATCACCACCAATTAATTTACCACCAGTATAACCAATCAATAAAGGAAGAAGATATTTAATCATCGGGCCAACTAAAGCCGCTAATCCTTCATTTGGGAACCAGCCTGTTGGTATAAACAATGCTGTAATAAAACCCCATGCGATAAATGCCCCAATATTTGGCATAACCATATTTGATAGAAATCTACCAAAATTCTGTACTCTGATTTTTGCTTCGGATGATATCATTTTATTTCCCCGTTCATTTTTGTTATAAATAATGTTAATTAACAGCTTGTATAAGCGGTCGTGTTTGGTTTGATACAATTAATTTAGCACATAAAAAAAAATATAAAACAGAACAACAATTCATGTGAAGATGATCACTAAAAAGGCAGCCACTGGGCTACTTTTGATACATAAGTCACTTAAATACGATGTACTATTGCTACAAATTTAATCTAAAACAATTCACTCACCAGAATTAGTGATTTTCATCACATTTATTATGCGAGAGAAAATATCACAAAAGAGACTTATGTCTCGTTAAATTATCGATTAATTCCAATTACAATTAATTAGAGTGATATAGATCTCTTTATTTTAATAAAGAAATGCATATTGTAATTTTATTACACTATCTAAAACCTTTTTCCTAACCTATTTATTATCCTCTCTAAACATAGAAAGAACAGCAATAGCAGTATTTCAGCCAAATAAACGATAAAAATGTATCTAATAAAACATCAACAATAAGTCTCATATTTTTTCCAAAAATAGAGGCCCATAAATACGAAAATAAGTTGTTATTGAACTAAAATCACATGAATGATGTCTGAGTGAAATATAGAAATTCACTCAGCTTAAATAACAAAAATAAACTAAAATGTATCAGAGTTAATATTTAAATTTGCATCAAATCACTTATTATAAAAATTGCTTTTACTTATTCATTACCAAGAGAAATAATAGGTGCTCGTGCCGCATTAACAGCCGCTAAAATAGCAATAATCGCAGCAACATAAAAAGAGGTTTGAAAAGCTGTAATAATCGTTTCTTGTGGCCCACTTATCAGAGCCTCAATGCTTGTATTATGATCAAACCCAGGTAATAAAGCATAAATAAGCACGCCAAATAAAGCAGTCCCAATAGCAGCCCCTAAATTACGGCATAAAGAAGCTAAAGCAGTCACTGAGCCAACATTTGCTTTACCTCCAACCGTCTGAATAACTAATTGAGTCGTCGGCATAACGGTTCCAAAACCAATACCACAAAGCATACCTAACAAACCAATTAAAATAGTATTTGGAGTAAAGCTACCTAAAGCAATGAACCCACATGCAGATAATGACATACCAACGACGGGAATATATTTAGGTATACCAGTCTTAGCCATTATACGTCCACTAATCAAAGCACCAGAGATCTGTCCCACTGTTAATGGTAGTAATAACAATCCAGACATAGCAGCATTGGTTTTTAAGCCTAGTTGTAAATAAATAGGTAAGAAAAATATTAAAGCAAACATACAAGCTGCGAATAACATTGAAGTAATTAACGGAATATAAATAGCTCTATTTTTAAGTAATTCATTAGGTAAAAATGGTGTTGGGTGGCGAAGTTGGTTTCTATAAAATATGCCGATTAACAAAGATACCATTAGTAAATAATAAGCACTGGTGGCAGAGAACCACTCGAAGCTTTGTCCTGCTATCGAAATCCAGTAAAGAAATAAAGTACATAGTATTGGAAAAACCATTAATCCAATCCAGTCAATCTGCCTGTTTCTATGTTCTAAAATAGGTTTGCCTGTTAAACACAGTAAGCGCCACACTGCAATTAGAGCTAATGGGATATTAGCCCAAAATAACCAATGCCATGAGTAATGAGTCACAACTATTCCACCAATGACTGGACCACCAATACTTGCACAAGCAAACATAGATGCAAAATAACCTTGGTATTTAGCACGTTGCCTTGGTGGTATTAACTCAGCAATTAATGCTTGTGAAAGGCTCATTAAACCACCTCCACCAATACCTTGAATAACACGAGCAACGATCATTTCAGACATATTCTGAGCTAATGCCCCCACAACAGATCCAATACAAAAGATACCTAATGCCCAAATTAAAATATTACGACGACCGTAACGATCTCCCAACCAACCATAAACAGGCACTGAAGCAACAGTGGCAAGTAAATAACCAATAGCAATCCATGAAGACAAATGAAGTTGTCCGAGATCACTCACTATACTGGGTGTTGCTGTTGCTAAAATAGTAAGGTCAACCGCTGCCAAAAACATAGGAAGAAAAACGGCAGAAAAGAACACTAAAAAAGTACGTCGATTTAAGGTATTACTATTCATAGGTTTTATAAATATTAAAAATTAGCATAAATAACTCTTTATTATTGAATAACTGATTTGATAAAAAGATTAATAGGATAAATAACTTATGGGCAAACAGTTATGATGAGTGTACTCATACAATACTATTAGTGAATATTAGGTGTAAAAATTCAGTATATTAAACTTTAAAGATAGATTCGATAATCAAAATAAATTCATTATAGAAATATGATGTGTAGAAAATAGAACTATTCGAACAATATTCACTTACTTTTTTATTTTAAAGTATAAAAATACACTCTTAATATTAAAAGTGCTCATTAATTTAATATTAATTAATGTGAATGACTAAGCAATCAATCGATCATATTTAAATCAAACAAACCAAAGTACATTAATATTAATAATTTAATCAATGATATTTAACATATAACAGTATGTGACCAACATAAAAATAGCGAAAAGAGCTTCTTTTATTAAGGTAAACCATAGATTAAAAGAAAAGCCTCATTCAAGGAAACCTCTCGATTGAACCAAACACTGTTAGATAAAATTATATTTAATAGATAACGTAGTAAAAAAGAAGGTGGTCGTTTACAAGAAAAGGATATATCAACATTAATACCATTTCCGATAAATATGTGATCTAATTAAGCTTCTTACAAAGGAGCTAATATGAATCACAATTTTGTTGAATTAATTAATGCGACAACCAATGCGAGACAACGATTAAAATTACTCGCTGTCTCTCACTTCTTAGAAGGAAAAAGTAGAACTGATATTGCGACTTTTTTAAAGGTAAGCCGTAGGAGTGTCAACATTTGGATTAAAGCATACCTTCATTCCGGGTTAACAGGTCTGGAAGTAAAGCCCCGTAGCGGGAGGCCTCATCGACTCACGCCAGAGCAACTTGCTAACATAAAACAATATGTGATTG
>NZ_CBRF02000039.1 GCF_000470315.2 Psychromonas sp. SP041 | reverse complement strand
GGTCTTATGCGGTTGATAATAGCCTGGTTCAATATATCGATGCAGGAGAGCGTGTAGTCGAAAATTTTGTCATCACCGTGAATGGTACTGAACAAGAAATCAGTGTATTTATTTTTGGAGCAGAAGATCCTACAGAAATTACAATAAATTCACTAGTTGGAGACAGTGCTGAAGGTAGCGTTAAAGAAGGAGATTCTGTTACAAATGGTAAAGTAACAGATTCCGGAAAAGTCACTTTTACTGATGTTGATTCTACTGATAGTGAAAATTTTGCACCAGAAGTTACGTTTGCAGGAGTGACTGCAACTGATACTGCTTTAGGTGAGTTAATCATTGATTCAGATGGTAATTGGTCATATGAAGTTGATAATAGTGCGATTGCTTATTTAGATACTGATGAAACACTTATTGAAACTTTTACTGTCAGTTTAAATGGAGAAACTCAGGATATCGCTGTTACCATTAATGGTACTGACACTCTTTTTGCTGTTGATGATGCAGATACTCCTATTACTGGACTATCAGGTCAATATTGGGGCTATGACGAATCTCTTGAAGGACAGAATACAAGTAGTTTATCTGTGGTTAAAGCATACATAGCTGAAAATCCAGCAGCCGATATCTCATTTGTGTCTACTCAACTTGATTATACTAGAAATGGCGATGCTGATTTAGCACGTGGTGTTGTTGGCGGGGTACCTGATCGCTTAATAGGTTTCTTAAATAACGATTCAGATTCAATTGAAACAATTAATGGAGGATCATCGAATACTGCTACTGATGCCATTATAAGTTTAGCTGGTAATTTATATGTCCCAGAAACTGGGCTCTATACCATAGATGTGAGTCATGATGATGGTTTTGAATTAATCATTGATGGCCAAGAAGTTATTACTTTCTCTACTATTACACCTAGCATTCAAACAAGTGTTTCAATAGAAATTACCGAAGGTCTACATTCAATTGAAATTGTTTATTGGGATCAAGGTGGTGATTACGGTCTTGAATTAGAAATGTCATTACCGCTAGGTGAAAATATTTGGATTTCTGAAAATTTATCTTTTGCTGAAGGTAGCTCTAATACTGAAATAGATACGGCCGTGGTCGTTGATTTGTTAAGTAATGACACCGGAGAAGATATTTCAGTTAATACCTTTAGTGATCCAGAAAATGGTACTGTTAATTTAATTGATGGGGTGGTTACTTATTTACCAGATACAGGTTATACAGGTATCGATTCATTTACTTACAATCTGATTGATGGAAATGGAAATATTTCTAATACTGCAACAGCATACGTAACCGTAGTACACAGTGGAGATGCAGTTGCTATTGTAAATACAGATGGCGGTGAGCCTTCAGTTGACCCTACAGCGGTTGATCCGACAACCATTACAGAAGATCAAACAATCGAAGGTTCTGGTAATGCAGATACCATTCAAGGTGGTGATGGTGATGATACAATAAATGGTTACTCTGGCGATGATATTATTTCTGGTAATGGTGGTGCGGATACGATTTCTGGTGGTGATAACAACGATACAATATACGGAGGTACTGGAAACGATCTTTTATATGGTGATGGCGGCTCTGATACTATCTTAGGCGAAGATGGAGATGATATTATCTCTGGTGGGGAAGGTTCAGATACCCTTCACGGAAACGCAGGTAACGATACATTAACTGGCGGTAATTATGCTTCTGATACATTGTTTGGTGGCGAAGGAAACGATTCTTTAACAGGCGGTATTGGCGGAGGAGATATTCTTACTGGTGGCGATGGAGCAGATACGTTTATTTGGTCTAGCCTTGATACTTATGGTTCTGATACCATTACCGATTTTGATGTGGCAGAGGGCGATAAGCTAGATTTAAGTGATCTTTTACAAGGAGAGGTTGAAGGTGATCTAGGTAAATACTTCGATATTAGTTTCAATGGTACGGATACCACACTAAGTATTAGTGGGGATGCTAGCCCCGATTATAAAGGAACTGTAATTGTTCTAGAAGATACAAAATTAGATGGGGTGGATCATGATGGACCATTAAATGCTTCAGAAGTAGATAATGTTATCAACACTTTATATGATGCAGGAGCGTTAATCATTACTGAGACAGTTACTCCAGAATTGCCAGCGGCAACATCAGCTTTAGATGATCCAATTGTTTAATTAAAGTATGATATAAAAATATTCGCACGAATGGTCATATAAACATGATGAAAAAGTCATGGTGAAACTACTAATATAGTAGTATTATCATGGCTCTTACTATAAAGGGGCTACTTTGAATCAAAAAAATCCTCAACAAGAAAAATGGGAAATTAATGCATCCACTCGCATCGGACACGATCCATTATTAGATTGTTTGGTGCTATTGAGTGAATATTTTGCCACTCCTTGTTCTGCAGAGGCATTAGCCGCTGGTTTACCATTAACTAATCAATACCTTTCTCCTGAGCTTTTACCTCAAGCAGCAAGTAGGGCTGGTTTAAGTGCAAAACTAGATCGAAGAAGTTTAAATACACTACCTGATATGTTATTGCCTTGTATTTTGATGCTTAAAAATAAACGAGCATGTATTTTACATGAGCTGGATTTAACAAAAAATCAAGTTCGAGTTTCATTCCCTGAAACTGGTGGGGAAGAAGTGCTTTCCGTTGAGGAACTTGAGACTGAATATGTTGGCTATTTATTTTTAATTAAACAAAAATATCATGGCGATCGTCATTTTGATGTCCATATTCAAGAAACGACTATTCATTGGTTGTGGAACAGCATTCGTGAGTCTGCACCGATATATCGCGATGTTATTATTGCTTCTATTTTAATTAATATATTTGCCTTGTTATCACCTTTATTTATTATGAATGTGTATGACAAAGTAGTGCCTAACCTTGCTTTTGAAACATTATGGGTTTTAGCAATAGGTGCGTCAGTTGCCTATATTTTCGATTTTATTTTAAAGCAGATTCGCGGTTACTTAATTGATGTTGCAGGTAAAAAAGTAGATGTAGAAATATCATCAAAGTTATTTGCAAAAGCAGTCGGCATACCGCTTGAAAAAAGGTCATCTAGTATTGGTGGTATGGCTCGTCAACTTGGCGAGTTTGATAGTATTCGTGAATTCTTATCTTCAGCAACTATTACCGCATTGGTTGATTTACCATTTTCAATCCTATTCATTTTCATCATATGGTTAGTCGCAGGTGATTTAGCCTACTTCTCTGTCATCGCAACAGTGCTTATTCTCGGTTATAGCTTAACGGTACAACCTCGATTAAAAGTAGCTATTGAAGAAAGTAATAAGTTTTCAGGCTTAAAACATGGTCATTTAATTGAAAGTCTATCCTCTTTAGAATCAATTAAAGCAAATGGGGCAGAAGGGCTTATTCAACATACTTGGCAACAGATGGTTGGTCACACCTCAAAGTGGCAACTTAAAGTTAAAATGATAACCAATTCAGTTTCTAATGTTTCTGGTTTTATCATACAAATGACGGTAATCGCAGTTATTGTGTTAGGTGTTTATCGTGTATCTGAAGGGTTAATTTCAATGGGGGCGATTATTGCAGCTGTTATGCTATCAAGTCGTGCTATTGCTCCAATGGGAAGAATAGCAGGGCTAATGACACGCTATAACCAAACAATGAGTTCATTACGTCAAATAGACGGCATTATGAAACAAGAAAGTGAATTTGAGAATAAAGGACATCTTGTTAGTCGTAATAAACTCGAAGGTAATATTGAATGTGAACAAGTTTCATTTAAATATCCTAATGTTGAAAAAACGGCGTTATATCCATTTTCTTTACAAATTAAACCTGGTGAAAAAATTGCTATTATCGGACGTAATGGTTCGGGTAAAACAACATTAGCAAAGTTGATTCTTGGGTTATATAAACCGTCGCTAGGTAGTATACGTTACGATGGTTTACATCAAGAGCAAATTCATCCAAGTGATTTACGTAGTAACATCGGGTATTTACCACAGGATATCACTTTATTTCACGGTTCCATTAAAGATAATATTCTGTTTGGTACTCGACAAGTCACTGAATACCAATTATTACGTGCGGCACAATTATCTGGCGTTTGTTTATTTACAGATTTAGCTTCAGAAGGGCTAGATTTACAAGTTGGTGAAGGTGGTGTCTCTCTTTCTAGGGGGCAACGTCAGGCCGTCGCATTAGCTCGTGCTATTTTAAATGATCCACAAGTTTTATTACTTGATGAGCCAACAGCAAGTTTAGATGCTCGTTCAGAAAAACAATTTATCTTATCAATGAAACAAACGGTTAAAAATCGTAGTTTATTACTTATCACTCATAAAATGCATTTATTACAATTAGTAGATAGAATCATCATCGTTGATCACGGTAAAATTGTTGCAAATGGGCCTAAAGATATTGTGTTAGAACAACTTTCAGCTGGGAAATTTACTGCAACTAAAGGAGCTGAATCATGAAAATATCTAAGAAAGATTTAGAAATGGCTGATGATGTTTATGGTGCAATGCTCACTGAAACTCCCACTGTACAGCGTTTAACAATATGGGCATTAACTGCTTTATTTATTTGTTTTTTTGTCTGGTCTTATTTTGCGGAATTAGACAGAGTTGTACGAGGTGAAGGTAAAGTTGTGCCTTCTTCTCAAGTACAAATCATTCAAAGCTTAGATGGCGGTATTTTACAAGAGTTGTACGTTAAAGAAGGGATGGTTGTTACTAAAGGCCAATCTTTGGCACGTATTGATGATACGCGTTTCCGTTCTGATATGGCACAGCAAACCCAAGAGGTTGATGCATTAAGAGCGGATATTATTCGTTTAAGAGCCGAGTTGAGTAGTATTTTAATTGCCAATGCAAAAGATTGGAAATTACAAATTAAAATAGAGCAAAAAAAATTAGAGTTTCCTGAAGACTTAAAAACGACAGCGGCTACTTTAGTTGAACGTCAACAAGATGAATATATTGGGCGTTTAAATAGTTTAGACAACCAAGTTGCGATTCAAGCTCAACAAATTCTCCAGCGCGAGCAAGAAATAAAGGAATTAGAATCAAAAATAAGAACCTTACGTAGTAGTTTGAGTTATGCCAATAGAGAACTTAAACTGACGCGTCCATTGGCGAAGAAAAATATCGTCCCTGAAGTTGAGCTATTAAAATTACAACGTACTGTGAATCAATTAAATGGTGAATTAAATGCACTACGAGCTCAGATACCAAGGAACGAATCTGCTTTAGAAGAGTCTGTCCTAAAACGACGAGAACTTGTATTTAACTTTCGTACCGATGCACGTGCACAATTAAATGAAAAACAAGCTGCATTATCAAGCATTACCGAAGCACAAGTAGGGGTTAAAGACAAAGTAAGTAAAGCTTTGATCACTTCCCCAGTAGTTGGAACTATAAAAACTTTGCATATCAATACATTGGGTGGTGTAGTTAAGCCTGGTCAGGTATTATTAGAAATTGTACCAACTGAAGATAAATTATTAGTTGAAGCAAAAGTTATTCCAAAAGATATTGCGTTCATTCATGTTGGTTTACCAGCTAGAGTGAAAATCACGGCTTATGACTTTACTCGTTATGGCGGCCTAGATGGTGTAGTTGAGTTAATTAGTGCAGATACTACACAAGATGAAGAAGGCAATAGCTTTTACATAGTAAGGATTCGTACAACTGAATCCAATATGAATAGAGATAATAAAATTGATATGCCTATTATTCCAGGAATGTTAACGAGTGTTGATGTAATGGTGAGTAAAAGGACTGTACTTGAATATATACTTAACCCGATATTAAGAGCCAAAGAAATGGCGTTACGTGAATATTAAATTTAGATATGGATATGGAGATAGAATGAAACCATTCAAACGTGGAATAGCTAAGAAAGTTGGCTTAGTTGCTTTTAGTTCCCTAGCATTGCTGCCTTTACAAGCAAATAGCCAATCACTAGAGCAAGCTGTGGCACATACTTTAGACAGTAACCCTGAAATTCACGAAGCATTTACACGTTTTAAAGTAAGTGAAAAAAAAGTAGAGCAAGCTGAAGCTGGCTATTACCCAACACTCGATTTAACGGGTGGAATTGGTCGTGAATACACAGATAGTGTAACAACAAGAGGTTATAGTGATTCTGGTAATAATACAGAAACCTTAACGAGAAGAGAATTAGGTTTAAGTTTTAAACAAAATCTATTCAGTGGTTTTGAAACAAGTAATGAAGTAAATCGTACAAGTTACGCAACAAGTGCAGAACAATGGCGATTGCATTCAGTTGCTGAAGATCTTAGCTTAGAAGTGGCTAGAGTTTATGTTGCGCTTATGGAAGCAAAGGAGTTAGTGGCTTTATCTGAAAGAAATTTAAAGTCTCATGTCGATATTTATGATCAAATTAAAGAGCGTACAGACTCAGGTTTTAGTAGCAAAGCGGACTTATCACAAATTAGTGGACGTTTAGCACAGGCAGAATCTAGTCTAATAGCAGCTAAAAATAACTATTTAGATGCTAAAACAATGTTCTATAGTGTTGTTGATCAAGATCCTGAAAACCTTGTTATCCCTTATCCTGATAGTAGTATGTTACCCGCTACACAAGCCGAAGGTCTTACAGTTGCACTTAAAAATCATCCTTCTGTTTGGGCTGCAAGTAACGATATTCAATCCGCTACTGCTCAATATAAGTCTGCTCAATCTAAGTATTATCCAGATGTGACTTTTGAAGTTGATGCTAATTTTAATGACAATTTAGATGGTGTCGATGGCTCTAATACTGGAAATGGCGTTGGTGGTGAAAGCAATGAAGTCGTTGCTATGCTTCGCTTTAGATATAATCTATTCGCGGGTGGGAAAGACACTGCTTACGCTAAAGAAACTGCTTATAAGATTAATCAGGCAAAAGCATTAAATATGACCGCTCACAGAGAAGTTAAAGAAGGCTTTATTTTATCTTGGGATGCTTTTGAACTGTTAAATATGCAAAAGAAATATATCAAAATACATGTTATTGCAGCAAAAAGTACTCAAGATGATTATAAAGAACAGTTTAAAATTGGACAGCGTAGCCTACTAGACTTACTTGACACTGAAAATGAGCTTTTTGAGTCACGCCGTGACTTCTTAGAAGCTGATTTTGCAGAAATAACTGCTCAATATCGTATATTACATGCTATGGGAATATTATTAGATTCCTTACGTGTAACTCGTCCTGAAGCATGGAAGGGTGAAGAGCAATTTGAAGGGGGAGTTTACAATGAAAAAGGTTAGTCTATTAGCAAGTGTTTTCTTATTAAGTGCTTGTTCGCATCAAGTTATTGATGTATCTGAAACACCAACAACACAGTTATATGATTTATCAGACTCTGAAGGGGACGGCATTATTAATGCTCGAGATAATTGCCTAGAGACTCTTGCTGGTGCAGCGGTAAACAATAATGGTTGTGGAACGGATCTTATTGAAAAGGTTCGCGTTAAATTATTAGTTAACTTTGAAAATAACTCATCTGTAGTTGATAATAAATATTATCCTGAAATTGAAAAACTAGCGGTTTTAATGAAAGAATATAAATCAGTTAGTGTCTCAATAGAGGGGCATACTAGTGTCGTCGGTTCTGCTCAGCATAATAAAGCGTTATCTTTAAGTCGAGCTGAGGCAGTTAAGTCAATCTTAGTAAGACAATATGGAATTGAAAATAGTCGAGTTAATGCAATCGGTTTTGGTTTTGACCAGTTATTATTTGAAGGTAATGATGATTATGTGAATGCACAAAATCGACGTATTGTTGCTGAAATCGTTGGTGGCCAAGAAATCGTTGATATGAAATGGAATATTTATAGTGTTGATCAGCGTGAACAGTAATTAATCATTTAATGCAATGGAAACGAGCTTCATTAATTAAAGCATTGATCATTGGTTTACTTGCATATACGAGTAGTTACTACCTATATGCAAGTGTTTCATTAAATTTCAATAGCAAAGCGCTTATTTCTACACTGCAAAAAAATTATGGTGACCGTGCTGCTAAACGGGGAGCAGCTTGGTTAAAAATGCTTAATAAACAATATAAAAATGAGCAAGAAAAGCTAGTGAGTACTAATCGTTTTTTTAATCAATTACGATTTACTACTGATAAGAAGCTTTGGGGACAGAGTAATTATTGGGCTACACCCGTTGAGTTCATTGGAGTAAATGCAGGTGATTGTGAAGATTTTGCTTTAGCGAAATACTTTAGTTTATTAGCCATCGGTATTGCAGATAATAAATTACGAATAGTGATGGTTAAATCGCTTACGTTAAATCAGTACCATATGGTTGTTGCTTATTATGCAACCCCTACATCAGAACCATTGATTTTAGATAATATCGATGGTCGAATAAAAAAAGCGAATGATCGCAAAGATTTAATCCCTGTGTATAGCTTTAACGGTAAACAGTTATGGTTAAACAATGAAAAAAGACAAGGCCGTGTCGCAGGAAAACCAAGTAGACTCAAACGATGGAATGATTTAAACCTTCGTATGGGCCTTAATCAATTAAAGCAACCTGTTACATCAATGGAGTAACTTATTTATGACACTGTTTAATCAGATCAATTCATTATTACTAGGATTATTTTTATTGGTAGTAGCGAGTTTGGCGTATTTTCAGTTTACCGAAACAAAAGGGTTTATGGAAAGCCAGATCTCGTCTGACTTAAATAACACCACCAATGCATTAACTCTGATGTTGAAGCCTCACCTTGAAACAGGCGATGTTGCTTCTGCTGAAACGGTAATTAACGTTATTTTTGAAGGTGGCTTCTACAAAACAGTGAGCCTTACGTGGCTAGATAATGATAAAACTCAAGTCTGGGATAATCCGATTAAAGTTGAAGGTGTACCTCAATGGTTTTTAAACTTGGAGCTATTTGGACCACAAAGCACTGAAAGTACTATTACTAATGGCTGGATACAATTAGCGACGTTAAAATTAGAAGCTAATCCTGCAATTGGTTATAGCCAGCTTTGGAAAGTCATGCGTGATACATTAATTACGTTAACGTTATTATTCATTTTATCTTTAATTATTTTACGTTTCCGTTTGAAAAAAATATTAGCACCATTACATCGAGTAGCTGGACAAGCTAAGTTAATCGCCAAACGTGAATTTCAACCTGATTTAGAAACGCCTGATACAATAGAACTTAAAGAAGTAGTATTGGCTATTAATAGTATGTCTAGTCAATTACAAACAATGTTCTCTCAACTCGATACAGAAGTTGTTTCTTTAAAAAATGAAAAACTAACAGATAAAGTGTCACAGCTTCCTAATCGTTTATATTTAAATGCACAACTTGGTAGTTGGATAAAAGATCCTGGTTACGGTGGTGTATTAATTGCACGACTAGATTGGTTAGAACAAATAGATGAGCAGTTTGGCTATCAAGTGCGAGATAACACTATTCGAATTTTAGCGAAGGAAATGCAACAATCATTACCTACTATTGCACCTTGTGTCATTGCACGTATTTCTAGCCGAGAGTTTGTTTTCTTAGTCACAAAAGCTTCGCCTTCACAGTTAAAAGTATACGTACAAAATGTTATTCGTTTGATTAATCAAGCAATGATCAGTGCAAACTATAAAGATCAAGAGCAGTTTTCTATTGGTGTTGCGGTGAGAACTCAAGGTGTTAGTGCTTCTAAATTATTAGGAAGTGCGGATGATGCACTACAATCAGCATTAAATAACAATGAAGTTTGTCACTGGTTTGAAAATAACGAAGAGCAAGACTTAGAATTAGCACAATGGAGAGATTTGTTACAAGAAGCCATTGTTCAACGTGACTTCTTATTACAATGGCACCCTGCAATGTCGTTTGAAAACGATAATGTACTTCAGCGTGAAATATACAGTGGTTTAAAAATTGAAGAGAATGTAATACGAGCAGCCCAATTCATGCCTTATATTGAACAGTTAGAGTTAGGCAGTGAATTTGACCAATCTTTACTTAAAAATATCGCTGAACATCCAACGTTGTTAGCTAACCAAGAAAAAGTAGCCATTAATATTACACAAGATAGTGTACTGGATATTAATTTTCATAATTGGCTGGGTATATTTATTAGTAGACAAAAAAATCCTGACCGTTTCCATTTCGAAATACAGGAAAGCACTGTTTTAACGTATCCAAAACAGAGTCAATTATTTACTAATGTTATAAAACAAAATGGCGGTTTAGTTGGTATTGACCATTACGGAAGAGAGATGGGTTCAGTTGCTTATTTACAAACTATTAAACCAGACTATGTGAAACTAGATCAATCACTATCATGTAACTCAAGTAATGATATGGAAGTTGATGAAATTACAGAGCGTCTTGCCTTAAGTCGAGCGGTTATAAATACGGCACGTGGTGTCGGTATTGAAGTTATTATTACGGCAGTAGAAGATACCGAGCAATTAGATAGATTAAGAGGTCTACATGCGAACGGCTATCAAGGTTTCATTACGCCACCGAGTTATATTTATTAAGCCTTAATAAATCATAAAAAAGCCGCTAAATAGTGTATCGCTATTTAGCGGCTTTTTTGTGTGCTTCAGTTTATTTTTTAAGATCAAAATAATTCCTATAGCATTAATATCTTAGGGTATAAAAATTAAAATAAGGTACTACTTTTTGTTTAATTACTCGTGATAAAATCCCATTTAAGACTAAAATTATGTTAAATTATCAGGTTATTACAACCCCTATATTTAGTTTGTAATTAGCTTAGAAAGTCATATATAACAAGCTAATACGCTATTCCGTCGTTTATTACACAGAGAAATACACTATGTTTTGTCCTTTTTGTAATGCACAAGATACAAAAGTTATCGATTCTCGCCTTGTTTCTGAAGGCTCTCAAGTTCGTCGTCGCCGTTTATGTAACGAATGCAATGAACGTTTTACGACTTTTGAATTGGCTGAATTAATTATGCCTCGTCTGATAAAGTCAGATGGTAGTCGTGAACCTTTTAACGAAGAAAAGTTATTAGTTGGTATTAATATCGCTTTAGAAAAGCGTCCCGTCAGTATTGAAGCAGTAGAGAATGCAGTTAACAAACTTAAATCGACCCTACGTGCAACAGGTGAGAGAGAAGTCCCTACAAAAATGGTCGGCGAATTGGTCATGGATTTATTAAAAGGTTTAGACAAAATTGCCTACATTCGTTTTGCTTCTGTTTACCGTGCATTTGAAGATGTGAAAGAGTTTGGTGAAGAAATTGCCAAACTTGATACAGCGAATAAATAGCCCTATAAAAATTCAAACTCGATTAACACTTTAAATTAAAAAGTAATCATCAGATGTCATTTACTGAACTAGATAAAGAATACATGTTTATAGCGATAGAACTTGCTAAGCATGGACGTTTTACAACATCACCTAACCCTAATGTTGGCTGTGTCATTGTCAACAATGGTATGATTGTTGGTAAAGGTTTTCATAAAAAAGCAGGTACTGGGCATGCCGAAGTTCATGCTCTAGCCGCTGCTAAAGAACAAGCCATAGGAGCAACCTGCTATGTGACTTTAGAACCTTGCTCTCATTATGGTAGAACACCACCTTGTGCCTTAGCCTTAGTTAAAGCGGGCGTAAAGCGAGTCGTTGTGGCAATGGTTGACCCTAACCCTAAAGTGGCTGGTCGTGGACTTTCTCTTTTAGAAGACGCTGGGATTATTGTTGAAGTAGGGTTGTTGACTGAACAAGCTGAGGCATTGAATCCTGGTTTTATTACGCGCATGACATTAAAGCGACCTCGTGTGACCGTTAAAATGGCATCAAGCTTAGATGGTAAAACGGCGTTGAAAAATGGAGTAAGCCAATGGATAACAGGCCCTCAAGCAAGAGCAGATGTTCAATATTATCGAGCACAACAAAGTGCCATTTTAACCGGTAATAAAACGGTTTTTGCTGATGATCCTAGTTTGAATGTACGTTATCAAGAATTAGTTAATAGTCCAGCGTTTGATAGTACCTTATTAGATGAAGCAGATCTTCGTCAACCGATTCGTATCATTTTAGATTCTCACAATAAGCTGACACTACAAGAAAAATTATTTGATTTACCGGGTAAAGTTTTATTAGTGTCCTTGAGCGCACGAGACACAGCTTCATTTTCAGGTTGTAAGGCCGAGGTAGAACAAATTATTTGTACTCAAAATGAAAATAATAAAATTGATCTTCATGCGTTAATGAGCCTACTTAATCAACATGAAATTAATGACTTATGGGTAGAAGCTGGTGCTACATTAGCGGGTGAATTTTTTAAAAATAATTTGGTTGATGAATTTATTCTCTACCAAGCAACAAAATTAATGGGCGATCAAGCTAGAAACTTAGTAAACTTACCCAACTTTTCAACGATGAACGATATTATCACCCTCAAATTACAATCTGTAGTTCAGATTGGTGATGATATTCGTCTTATTAACCATCGAGAATAATATGTTTACAGGTATTGTTGCAGCAGTGGGCAAAATCACTGCAATCAAAAATAACGAAAAAGATATGACCATCACAGTTGATGCTGGCGGTTTAGATATGCATGATGTCAAGCTTGGCGATAGTATTGCTAATAATGGCGTTTGCTTAACTGTAACGCGTCTAAGTGAACATGGTTTTGATGCAGACTTATCATACGAAACAATTAAACTAAGTGCTTTCTCAAGTATTCAAACAGGGTTTATGATTAACCTAGAAAAAGCAATGCAAATGAATGACCGCTTTGGTGGTCATATCGTGAGTGGCCATGTTGATGGTGTTGGAAAAATCACGTCTATTTCACCTTTAGGCAATGCCATTGAATATTGGATTAAAGCGCCTGATGATTTAGCAAAATATATCGCTAAAAAAGGCTCAATCACAGTTGATGGTATTAGTTTAACCACTAATGATGTTGATGGCGCTAGTTTTAAATTGACTATTATCCCACATACGATCAGCGAAACAACAATGCAGCAATATGTTGTAGGCAGTCAAGTGAATTTAGAAGTTGATGTTATTTCTCGTTATCTAGAGCGTTTAATGTTAGGTGAACATGCAGCTAAAACAACGACAAAACAACAATCTACAATGGATCTATTAGCAAAAAGTGGTTTCATGGGCTAGTACTCATGCTTCAGTCACAATAACTTAGTGCTAACTAATAGAACGGTACAAATTTTAGTACACTTTTCAGTACAAGAGATTTAAGGAATCAAAATGAAGTTAAATACAACAGCAGAAATCATCGAAGATATTCGCCTAGGTAAAATGGTTATTTTGATGGACGATGAAGATCGTGAGAATGAAGGTGACCTGATAATGGCTGCTGATTTAGTAACACCGGAAGCTGTTAACTTTATGGCTAAATATGGTCGTGGCTTAATCTGTTTAACACTGACGGCAGATCGTTGTGAACAACTAAAACTACCCTTAATGGTTGAAGATAATACCGCTGCCTTTTCAACTAACTTTACTGTTTCTATTGAAGCGGCTAAAGGTGTTACAACGGGGATTTCAGCTGCAGACCGTGCAGTAACCGTATTAGCAGCGATTGCAAAAGATGCTAAACCAACTGATATCGTGATGCCAGGGCATATTTTCCCACTTAAAGCACAAGAAGGTGGTGTATTAACTCGTGCAGGGCATACTGAAGCAGGGTGTGATTTAGCGCGTTTAGCAGGTCGCGAGCCGGCAGGGATGATTGTTGAAATCTTAAATGAAGATGGCAGCATGGCACGTCGTAGCGATTTAGAAGTATTTGCAAAACTACACGATATTAAATTAGGTACCGTTGCTGATTTAATTGAATACCGTAATAACAATGAAACGACTATTGAGCGTGTGAGCGAATGTAAATTGCCAACAGAATTTGGTGAGTTTGATTTAGTTGCTTACCAAGACACTATTGATAAACAAGTTCATTTTGCGTTAGTGAATGGTGAAGTAAAATCAGCTGAAACAACCAACGTTCGTGTTCATTTACAAAATACGTTCTCTGATAACTTCTTTTCTGATCGTTTAAGTCCGCGTACTTGGCCAATGAGTACAGCATTAGCACGTTTAGCGAAGGACGGTGGTGTGCTAGTGATGTTAGGTCACCAAGAAACAGCTGAATCACTAATAGAACAAATAAAATATATCAAACAAGAAGATGCTGGAGAACGTGTTGCTGCTAAAGCACAAGGTGCGAGTAGACGTGTCGGTGTTGGCTCTCAAATTTTACGCGATTTAGGCGTACAAAAAATGGCGTTATTTAGTTCACAGAAAAAGTACCATGCTTTATCTGGTTTCGGATTAGAAGTCGTTGAATACATCACTGAATAAACCCATATATTCACTGAATAAACAATGTCGTTATAGAAATAAACTGTGCTAGAATGCACAAAAATTTTGTAATAAGGGTAGAAAATGAAAATAATTGAAGGTGGCTTAGCCGCTCCACACGCTAAAATCGCAATCGTGATCTCTCGTTTTAACAGCTTTATTAACGAGCAGTTATTAGCGGGTGCAGTTGATACCCTTAAACGTACTGGTCAAATTTCAGATGATAATATCACTGTTGTTCGTGTACCTGGTGCCGTTGAATTACCGTTGATTACTAAACGTGTTGCAGCGTCTAATAAGTTTGATGCAATTGTTGCATTAGGCTGTGTTATTCGTGGTGGTACACCGCATTTTGAATTAGTTATCAATGAATGTAACAAAGGTTTAGCGCAAGTTTCGTTAGACTACAGTATTCCTGTTGCATTTGGTGTTTTATCTACTGACTCAATCGATCAAGCTATTGAACGTGCGGGTACTAAAATGGGTAACAAAGGTAGCGAAGCTGCTTTAAGTGCACTAGAAATGGTTAACGTGATGGCGGAATTAGGATAATGGCTATGAAACCTGCTGAACGTCGTCGTGCTCGTCAATTTGCTGTACAAGCTGTTTACCAATGGCAAATTACTCAAACGGGTGTAACGCAAATTATTGAACAATTCTCTGTTGACCAAGATATGTCTAAAACTGATGTACCTTACTTTAAAGAATTGTTAATTGGCGTTATACAAAACGTTGAATCATTAGACACAAAATTATCACCTTACCTTTCTCGTAAAATTGAAGATGTTGATATGGTTGACATTGCAGTACTACGTTTAGCGATGTTTGAATTAACATACCGTACTGATGTACCACATAAAGTGGTATTGAACGAAGCAATTGAATTAGCAAAAGACTTTGCAACAGATGAGTCATACAAATTTGTTAATGGTGTATTAGATAAAGCATTACGTAGCTTAAAGTTACGTGAAGACGTTTCAAAATAACTACGGGTTTTTATCTGTAGTAATTTTTGACTCATCAAAATCCAGTTATTTTATAACTGGATTTTTTTTCGATAAAAAATAGAAAATGCATTACTAATGTTTAATAAATGATCACAAAACAAGGAATAAACATGAATAAGAGTTTAGTTACCAACCTGATTGCAACATTAATATTAGGGGCTGGGCTTTTTTTAGGAGAAACTGAGCTAGCCGCAATATTAACCATGGTAGGGTTATTTGCGTTATCAGGCGCTTTAACTAATTGGCTTGCTATCTTCATGTTATTTGAAAAAATACCCTTCTTATATGGCTCAGGTGTTGTACCTGCTCATTTTGAAGAGTTTAAATCAGGTATCAGAAACTTAATGATGAAACAGTTTTTTACGGCACAAAACGTAGAACGATTTTTATCAGCAGGTAGCTTCTCTCCAGCTCAATTAAACTTACAACCTGTGATTGAAAAGGTAGATTTAAACCCAACTTATGATGGGTTGATTAAAGTGATTATGAAGTCATCATTTGGTGGAATGTTAGAAATGTTTGGTGGTGAAGAATCATTAAAGCCATTAAGAGAACCTTTTATAACACACATGAAAACATCTATTATCGATTTAACGAATGATGAAAAATTTATTGAGTTACTAAAAAGTGAAATTGAACACCCTGATATGATGCAAGATATTTTGGCAAAAATAGAAAGAATTATTGAGCAACGTTTAAATGAATTAACACCTCAATTAGTGAAAGAGATCATTCAAGCTATGATCAAAAAACACCTTGGCTGGTTAGTGGTTTGGGGTGGGGTATTCGGTGGTCTAATCGGTTTAGTGAGTGCGCTTATTGTTGCATAAGCATTAAAATTGATAGTTTTACTTCAATATAGACTTGAATCTGCCAGGTAATGAAAGTAATAATCGAGGAGATTATCTATATTGTGGTGAGTAACTTAGAATGAAGGTTATAGGTTATAGGTTATAGGTTATAGGTTATAGGTTATAGGTTATAGGTTATATTTTCTAGCGATGGTAATTAACACTAGCCCTCCATTACTCATGCTTCCTTTTTATACATCGATAATAAGTTAATTGATTTCAGATTTTTGTCCATTTGACTAATTGCTGCTATTTATTTTGTAGATAACAAAGCAAGTTGATTAGACTATGTCGTAAAAAACTGTTTTTATAGTAGATTCATCTTTTACTCCAATGAGCCCAATATGCAAAATTATACTAATAGCCCTTATAAAATTTTTTTATTAACCAGTTTTGCATTAATCGCTTTTGCAGCAAATTCTGTTTTTTGTCGTTTAGCATTAGGAGAGCAACAAGTTGATGCAGGTAGCTTTACTGTGATCAGATTGCTTTCCGGTAGCATTTTCTTAGCTATTTTCCTGTCTGTTAAACATTTTTACTTTAATGCTGACTCTCTGGATAAAAAAGGTTTATCAAATAAGGGAAGTAAGAGTAACAATATTAGCAGTCAAAATAGTAATACTAAAAGTGATAACAGTAAGAATAATAACAGTGAAAATAGTACGAGTAAGGGCAGTTGGCTTAACGCAATTTGGTTGTTTGTTTATGCTATGACCTTTTCTTATGCCTATATTCAACTTGATACGGCAACCGGGGCGTTAGTTTTATTCGCGACAGTACAAGTTACCATGCTATTGACGCGAGTCCTTAAAGGGCACTTATTAAGCCGAGCTGAATTATTAGGTTTGATATTAGCTATTGCAGGGTTTGTTTATCTACTTGCCCCTCAAGTCTCTAGCCCATCGATTGTTGCTTTTGCTTTAATGTGTATTTCAGGTATTAGCTGGGCATTTTATACGTTAGCGGGTAAAAAAAGTGTCGATCCTACCTCTGATACTATTTTTAACTTCTTCCGTACTTTACCCTTTGTTTTTATTTTTGTATTGATCAATATGGATAAAACGTTCTTAACATTGGAAGGCGTTATATACGCTATTTTATCTGGCGTGCTGGCATCAGCAGTCGGTTATTTACTTTGGTATAAAGCATTAAAAGACTTACGCCATAACGTGGCAGCAGTGGTACAGTTATTAGTACCCGTATTAGCCGCTATTGCTGGCTTTATATTCTTAGGTGAAAGTGTGTCAACGGTATTTGTTATTTCAAGTTTAATTATATTAAGTGGTATTTTATTAGTCATTAAAAACCCAACACTCAGTGTTACACGTTCTCAGTAAAATTCTAGATTCAACAGTTTACATTAGTTGGCTGTTGAATCTTTTACAAAAAAATTTATAGAATGGCTTATTAAATATTAACAACGTTATATTCATTATTCCTTTTGATGACTGCACGTTCATTTAATAAACACAGTTTATTCTAGTTAACTCATTCATAAGCTTCATTAACTTCCCCTGCTAATTTGTCCTTACTTAACCCTTTAACTTGTTTTGTCACAACCCATAAAATGATGATGTTTAATCTTACTTGTAAGCGTCAGTTATTTAAAAATTAGCCTAAAAAAGACTTAAGGCCCTTTGTGGATCTGGCTAAACCTTAGTTTATTTAACCTCAATTCTGGTTAATGAAAGCAGCATTGTATTTAAAATCAGAAGGTACTATTTTTTGCTAGTCAGTGCCGTTAGTTTTGCGTAGTTCAATACAAATTATTGAAGCAATAATGGATTATTGAGAGACAATTTAACGCAGAAATCCGTGGAAATAGTGGTGTTGTATCGCTTTGCTTATTCATAACGGAGGTTATTTACCCATCGCTACCACTTGTATTCTCAATTTATTGGTGGGTTTTAATCAGAAAATCATACACGACACGTTAGATCAAATATTTGTCAGTTCAATCAAGTAAAATATTTTTAATTGTATCAGTACCAAAGACATTGATCACAGCATCAATAGTTATCTATAGCTTGAACAAGAAAGTGTGATCTCTTTAATTGTATTAATATAATATATCATTACATTGTCAACTACCTATAATTAGACCAAGGAATGGACCGTGTATAAAAAATTATTATTACTTTCAGCAATGGCCGGATTAACAGCATGTGGAGGCTCAGGTAGCAGTTCAAGTGATGCCAGCAACGCGAATGATGATCAAGCGACAGGATCTACAGCGGCAATAATAAACGGAACCACTGCGGTTGAATTGTATTATAAAAATGGCGATGTTAATAATTCACTTACCATTGTCGACCCCGATGATGGTGAAGAAGCTTTCATTGTGCAAACGGATATAGCGACTACTTATGGCATATTCTCACTTAATGCAGATGGTGAATGGACCTATGAAGTACCAGAAAATGAAACGCTGGGTGACTTAAATGAAGATGAAAGTGCATCAGATAGTGTTACCGTCGCCTCTATTGATGGTACTGAAGCTACGATACGTTTTACTATCCTTTCCGCCGATGCACTTTCTGATGATGATAGTGGCAGTGATGATGACGATGAAGACGATAGTGACGACGAGGATGTAGACACTTATGCATGTTCAGACGCATTCGACGATGACGGATCTGATGATGCAAATCCTGTTGTGACTGGAGCAACGCATCATTCAACGATCGATGACTTAAACGAGTTATTAAACAGTGGCGATGTGCAAGGTGGAGATGAAATCATTGTTTCAGGTGATGGTGAAATCTCAATTAAAGACACTTGTTTCGATGCACAAGTCTTAATTCGTGCTGAAAGTGTTGGCAGTATCACTTTAGAAACGGCTGCTATTTCTAACTCTCAAAACATTACTTTACAGGGATTTGTATTGGGTCCAAATGATGCCAGTACATTATTTAAAATTGTAAACTCAAAAAACATTAAAGTGTTACGTAATACATTTGATCATAAAGATATTACTGATGGGCAAACGTCAGTGGTGTTAACTGAATCAAGTGAAGAAATCTCAATTGCATATAATGAGTTTTTGGATAAAAACATCGTTGTTGAAGATGAGGACGGTCAAATCAATTCAGGCAGTTACATCAAATTTCAATATGATGATGATACTGAAACAATGACAACTAATGCGCATATTCATCATAACTACTTTAAAAATATTGTCCCTTACGTAAAAGAGGGCAATACGACCCCTGAAGGTGACTCAGACCGTGAAGCAATCGTCTTTGGAGATTCGGGTTCTCAAGATGTAGAAACAAACCATTTAATTGAATATAACTTGTTTGAAGATACCGATGGTGAAAATGAAATTATGACGGTTAAAACGTCAAATAATACATTCTCAAACAATACTTTTTTAAACTCTATGGGCTCACTATCATTCCGTTTAGGACATGATAATAAAGCAGAAAATAATTATTTTTATGGTACTGGCAATAGCACCTTAGTGACGGATGCTAATTACGAAACAGGGGGTATTCGAGTTTACGGCGCAAACCATACTGTGAGTAATAACTATATGGAAAACTTATCGGGTACGAGTTGGAGAAGTCCTATATTAATTGATTCAGGTGATGTATCTGATAGTTCTAATGGCAATAGTCATGAAGCACCAACCAATGTGACTGTGACGGACAATACATTAGTAAACAATTTAGGCGGAGGTATTTTCATTGGTCGAGATAACTATACTATCGTGCCTAAGGATATTACTATTTCAGATAACTTAGTGACCGGAAGCGAAGGTAGTTTATTCAATAACTACGCTAATGATGATTCTAATACCTGGTCTGGTAACCAATCATACGCAACCGGTTCTGCTGTTGATAATGAAGATGGTACGTTAGGCGCTGGCGAGTTAGAAGTGCTTTCATCAGAGCCTACTATTATTGTATCTACACCATTATCGACTGATGATGTTGGTCCAACAGCTGACATCACAACTAATTAATACCAATCACAATAAATAGCTTATCTATTTTACTTGTTAAAACAGCTCACTTCCTCGTTGTAAATTTCGTAAAGGGAACAGCCATTTACGTCAATTTACGCCTTGAATTGAACTGTTTTTTCAGCGCAAAATTTAGATAACATATTTAATGTAATCGGTATAAGTTTAACCATTCAAAGCCAGTCATATTAAGTATGACTGGTTTAACAACTAATCCTAATGCTTGTCTCGTTATATTAAGTTTATGAAAACAATTTCAGTCATCATATTAACTGCTATGTTCAGATTCAATATCTGTATTAATTGTTCGTTAGTAAAGACACATAAAGAAATAATACCAATGGAATTAAATAAGTGATCAGAGATTGCGCAGGAAAAATTAACACTAATAAGGCGTGAGTTGTAGGAGATAGTTGTTCTCACTTCAAAACTCACAACGCAGTTAGGGGTGATTTTAACCAGCAAGAATGATCACCTTATTAATTCTTTTGGTATAAGTAATTAATAGAAAGAAATGAGGTATATAGGGAGACTTGGATTCAGAACATTTAACTGACTGTTTTGTTATTGTTTATCTTTCGCCTCGCCAGTATCACATTTAACACAGTTTAATTGATGTCCAATCATCTTTTTTCGACCGGTTTCAGTCGTTACCCATAAACGAACGCTCCAAGGTGGGTTATGCCTGACATGCTGAAAATGCCCACAATGTAATTGAGCAACCCAATGATGTTCGTCATCTTGGTGATAACCAATGATCTGCTGTTTCATTATTATTTCATTTTCTCTTATTTAGGATAAACATAATGATGAATAATCATGACTAATACCAATTACGTTAAGTATGTGATCTATTTATCGGAGTTGGTATAAAATAATTAGCAATAAAAAAGCCCTAAGTGGTTAAGCTTAAGGCTTTTTAGTATTTAATTAATCATAACGATTATTACATAATACGTTGACCAGGTTTAGCACCAGAGTCTGGATTTAAGATATGAATATCTTCCCCGCCAGGGCCTGCGGCCAATACCATGCCTTCAGATAAACCAAACTTCATTTGACGAGCTGCAAGGTTTGCCACCATCACTGTTAGTTTACCCTCTAAGTCTTCAGGGTTGTAAGCAGACTTAATACCAGCAAAGACAGTACGTGTTTCACCACCTATGTCTAAGGTTAGTTTTAATAGCTTATTCGCTTTAGGCACATGCTCAGCTTTTACAATTAAAGCAACGCGTAAATCAGTTTTTGCAAAGGTATCAAAATCAATTTCAGCTGCAATAGGCTCTTTGTCTAATTCACTTTGGCTTTCAGCTTGTGTTGCTTCAGCGACTTTCTCTTTTGCTGCTGCATCAGCGGCTGCACTTGCTTTTGACGATTCAACCATTGCTTCAACATGTTTCGGGTCAATACGTTGGAATAACGCTTTGAATTTGTTGATTTGGTGTCCAGCTAATGGCGCCTTAATACTATCCCACGTTAATGTTTCATTTAAAAATGCTTCACTACGTTCAGTTAGTTTTGGCATGATTGGTTTTAAGTAAGTCATTAGTACACGGAACAAGTTAATACCCATTGAGCAGATATCTTGTACTTCAATTTCTTTACCTTCAACTTTTGCTAATGCCCACGGTGCTTTATCATCAATGTATTTGTTAGCAATATCAGCTAATGCCATAATTTCACGAATAGCGCGTGAAAATTCACGTTTTTCAAATTGTTCTGCAATCGAATCACCTGCATCAACAAACTGTTGGTATAGCTCAGGTTCAGAAACTTCTGAAGATAATTTACCGTCGTATTTTTTAGCAATAAAACCAGCAGTACGTGATGCTAAGTTAACTAATTTATTTACTACATCTGAATTTACACGTTGTGTGAAATCATCAAGATTAAAATCCAAATCATCAACGCGTGATGTTAATTTAGCTGCATAGTAATAACGTAAGCATTCAGGATCTAAGTTTTCTAGGTAAGTACTCGCTTTGATGAACGTGCCTTTTGATTTAGACATCTTCTCACCATTAACACTGACATAACCATGTACGTTAACGCCAGTAGGCTTACGGAAACCCGCGCCTTCTAACATTGCAGGCCAGAACAAACCATGGAAATTGATGATATCTTTACCAATAAAATGGTAAAGTTCTGCAGTACTGTCTTTTGCCCAGTAATCATCAAAGTTAAGGTCGTCAGTACGATCACATAGATTTTTAAAGCTACCCATGTAACCAATCGGCGCATCTAGCCAAACATAAAAGAATTTACCCGGTGCATCTGGGATTTCAAAACCAAAGTAAGGCGCATCACGTGTGATATCCCATGCTTTCAAGCCGCTTTCAAACCATTCACTTAGTTTATTAGCCACTTCCGTTTGAAGCGCACCTGATTTAGTCCATTCAACTAACATATCTTGGAACTGTGGTGCATCGAAGAATAAGTTTTCAGTGTCTTTCATCACCGGTGTTGCATTTGAAACAACTGATTTAGGATTAATCATTTCAGCAGGGCTGTAAGTTGCACCACACACATCACAGTTATCGCCGTATTGGTCTTCAGCCTTACATTTAGGGCAGCCACCTTTTACAAAACGATCCGGTAAAAACATTTCTTTTTCTGGATCGTATAATTGCGAAACCACTTTTTTAGTGATGTAGCCGTTATCACGTAATGCTAAATAAACTTGTGATGATAATGCTTTGTTTTCTTCAGAATGCGTTGAGTGGTAGTTATCAAAACTGATATTAAAACCCTCAAAATCTTTTTCGTGATCTGCTTGAACTTGTGCAATTAATTGCTCAGGTGTGATACCCATTTCTTGAGCTTTAAGCATGATCGCAGTGCCATGAGCGTCATCGGCACATACAAAGTGAATGTTATTACCGCGTAAGCGTTGGAAACGAACCCAGATGTCCGCTTGTACATGCTCAAGCATGTGCCCTAAATGGATTGGACCATTTGCATAGGGAAGGGCGCAGGTAACAAGGATATTACGATCTTGATTAGCCATTTTATTTGATATTCCTTAAGTCTAAGCGGATTTTTTACAGCTTGTAATACTACCCAAAAAATAGGGTAAATCCCACTCTTATCTATATTAGCTAACGTTGAAAAGCATAAATAAAGCAATGTTTAGCAACGATAGCGTAGATATTTAATAGACTTCGTTTTAATAAGGATGAATTATCTAATCATTTTGATAAACTCATTCATCAATTTAGGTTTAAGGAATGACTATGCTGTTTAAAAAGAAAACTATCGAACAACAAGTTTTACAATGTTTTGAGAAAATAATTGAATCAGAATTACTCAAAAAATTTACAAAGCAGCGCTTATTAACCATCAAGGAAGAGTCAGCTGAAATATCAATTTGTTTGCCATTCTATGCACCTAATTGGTTAGCTGAATTACAAGCACAATCTACAGAGCAGTTAACATCTATTTTCAAGCAAGCACCCACGTGGAACGTGACTTATAAAGTGCCTACTTTTGAACATAAAAAAGGGACTAAAACGAACCCTAATATTAAAAACATTATTGCGGTTTCATCAGGCAAAGGTGGAGTCGGTAAGTCTACCGTAAGTGTTAATTTAGCGATTGCATTAGCTAAAAATGGTGCCAAGGTTGGTGTATTAGATGCCGATATCTACGGGCCTTCTTTACCGACTATGCTCGGTCATAAAAACACTAAATCAACGTCTGCTGACGGTAAGTTATTACAACCCATTGCCGCACACGGTATTGTTGGTAATAGTATTGGCTTTTTAATTGATGATAAAGATGCCATGGTGTGGCGTGGCCCAATGGCAAGTAAAGCACTGCAACAAGTACTCAATGAAACTGATTGGCCTGAATTAGATTACTTAATTGTTGATATGCCGCCAGGTACAGGTGATATCCAACTAACGATGTCGCAAAATGTCGCTGTGACCAGTGCTGTGATTGTTACAACCCCACAGGACGTTGCGTTAATTGATGCTCAAAAGGGCGTGATTATGTTTAATAAGGTCGATGTGCATGTCACTGGTTTAATTGAAAATATGAGTGTCTATTCATGTGTTAAGTGTGGGCATCAAGAAGCTATTTTTGGAACGGGTGGCGGTAGAAAATTAGCTGAACAGTTTAACTTACCGTTTTTAGGTGAATTACCATTACATATACAATATCGTCAAAATACTGATGAAGGTTGCCCTACGGTTGCTAAAAATGAACTTCCTGCATTAGTAGAACCGTACTTAGTATTAGCTGAACAGGTCGCGATTAATCTTTATAAAAACTTAGAGCCAACCATTGAACAAATCAAAATAACAGAGCTGAAATAACGGTATGAATGTTAGCTAAAGCACAACGCTTTCATTTAACAAGAAAAACCCGTCTAATAGCGATATTTATTGGATTGGTTTTTGAACGTATTCATATCGCATTTTTTTGTAAGGATTCACAATGCCTGAAATCAAGTTTTCAACATCTCAAAAGACCGCGATCGTTGACGAGATACAAAAGTATTTTGAAAAAGAGTTAGATCAAGAGCTTGGTCAATTTGATGCTGAGTTTCTACTCGATTTTTTTAGTGAAAAAGTCGGTAGTTATTATTATAACCAAGGTCTTAATGATGCGAGAGCAATATTAGATGATAAACTCGACACCATTACTGAATCCTTTTATGAGTTAGAAAAAATAACCGAGTTTGGTTAAGCACTGAGCTGACTTAATGATTAAGTTAAACATTTTATTCGCCACTGCTTATATTGATAATGTTATTCAGCAGTCGTTAATAGCGTCATTTAAAAACAGATTTTAAAATAGAAGAAGTTAAACCATGTCAAATAGACCATTAATCGAAGAGCTAACACAAGCATTGCAGTGTTTACCAAGTGTCGGGCCAAAGTCTGCACAACGAATGGTGTATCATTTGTTAGATAAAAACCGTAATGGCGCACTTAAGCTAAGTGACGTGTTAGCACGAGCGGTTACTGAAATAGGCCATTGCCAGCAGTGCCGTACGTTCACTGAAGAAGATTTATGCCCTATTTGTAATAATCAAAAGCGTAATGATAACGGGACTATTTGTATTGTTGAAATGCCCGTGGATGTGGTGGCCATAGAGCAAACAGCATTGTTTTCTGGTACTTACTTTGTGTTAATGGGGCACTTGTCACCTCTTGATGGTATTGGTCCTGAGCAGCTTGGTTTAAACCTATTAGAAAAGCAGATGCAAAAAGGCAATATCAACGAAGTTATCTTAGCCACAAACCCAACGGTTGAAGGTGAAGCAACCGCTTATTACATTGCTGAAATGGCCAGAAAATTCAAAATCCAAGTAAGCCGTATTGCCCATGGTGTACCAGTGGGTGGAGAGTTAGAGTTTGTTGATAGCACAACGTTGTCGCATTCGTTCTCTGGGCGCTCAATGTTATAATTTCTGATCAACTTATTTATATCATCAGCATGCTTTCTATTTTATTCGATTAGTTTAGATTATCGGGCAGGGGAAATAGCAGAACCGTTACATTTAGGCTAATCACTTAACCCTCAAATGAAAACGTAGAAAAATATTGTCATGTTTATTATTAATTAAAATGATGAACTGCAATGGTCAATTTAATCACCCTCGAGATGATCATTGACAATAGAAACCACATGGATTTGTATTTACTTAAAGGAATAAAATGTCTGCCAATAATAATGTCCCTTTTGAAGGAACAGACAAAGCACGTAAAGCGTTAAAATCGATATTAACAACTTCAACATTCAATACGCTATTAGCTAATCGAATCCCTGTCTCCATTGCTGATAAACTTTCTCGACAAGTAGTCGATAATGTTGATTTCTTAACACTGTTTAAAATTGTTGCTGAAGATATGCAAAACCAACATGTTCCTAAGCAGCGTATTTTAGATAGGACCATTGTGCACATGTTCGAAATTTTATTTCGTATCATTAATGTAGAGAAAGGTAATGAAGCAGAGGTCATGCAAAAAGAGTTTTTTACGCTTGTGCCACGTGGAGAGTGTTTAGATTTATTTTTACAATTAGTGAAAGAGTATTGCATGGGAGATGCAGAAATTCAGCGTTATACTCAAAAATTAGAACAATTGATTGAAGGTTACAGTAAGGAATACATTATTAACTGGGATCAGTTGTATAAAAGTGAAGCCTTTAAAAGTTATCTTTCTGCCTTACTATCATTAATATTAACTCACTTACGTGAAGATAGGGCACCGATTCCCGCATTAGAAAATAAAATACCAACGCATTTTCAGCCTTACCGTATTAATTCATTTTTAAATCAAATATGTAAATTAAAGCAAACAGGCGGACTTCAATTAGATGCTTAATATCAATCAATTTTGTAGATCTGCTATGTAAACTATTTACGTAAACCCATTATGTTGATGAGATGAACTAAGCGGCAGTAAGTTTGATCTCTAGGGAAATTGAATCTTCTGAAAAAGTGTTAACGCTGATTGCTTGCTGCTTGTTTGATTAGCCATTAGGTATAATGAAAAACCAGATAAATTTTTACTATAAAAAAGGCGTTAACTTGGTTAAAAGTTAACGCCTTTTTTGCATATAAATTGATGACTCTACTTTGTCATTTATTATAATTAATTATTTTTGAAACTGGTTTGTACTAAAACGAGTTAACCCTTGCTTACCATTTGTTGCTGGTTTAGAACCAAACTTAGCTTTAGGCGTACGTTTATTATTAACCACTTTACCTTGATTTTTTGGAGCAACTTTACCTTTTAAAGGTGCTTTTCCTTTTTTAGCATTTCTATTCATCACTTCCGCACGTGTTTCTTTAGGTACTAAACACGTTGCTTTACTACCAATCAAGGTTTTATCTAATCCCATTTTGGTTAATGCTTCACGAATAATTGGCCAATTATCTGGATCATGATAACGCAGTATCGCTTTATGTAATCGACGTTGAACGGTTCCTTTTGGAATGGACACTGTTTCACTGTTTCTTTTTACATTACGTAATGAGTTAATTTCTGTGTGATACAAAGTCGTCGCATTCGCTAAAGGTGAAGGATAAAAGTTTTGTACTTGATCTAACTTAAAATCATTTTCTTTTAGCCACATTGCTAGATTGATCATATCCATATCTGTTGTGCCAGGGTGAGCTGAAATAAAGTATGGGATCAGGTATTGTTTTTTACCCGCTAATTTAGAGTAATGATCAAATAGCTCTTTAAACTTATCGTAGCTACCCATACCCGGTTTCATCATTTTATTTAATGGACCTTCCTCGGTATGTTCTGGTGCTATTTTCAAATATCCACCCACGTGATGCGTCGCGAGTTCTTTGACATATTCAGGATCTTGGATTGCCAAGTCATAACGAACGCCTGATGCAATCAATACTTTTTTAATGCCTGGTACCCTACGTGCCGCGCGATATAGCTCAATCGTTGGCGTATGGTCAGTATCAAGGTGGCCACAAATAGTTGGCCATACACAAGAGGGTTTACGGCACGTTGCTTCGGCTTTTTCACTCTTACAACGTAACTTATACATATTAGCCGTTGGACCACCAAGGTCTGAAATTACGCCAGTAAATCCTGGAACTTTGAGTTTTATGTCTTCAATTTCATTGATGATTGATTCCTGCGAACGACTTTGTATTATACGACCTTCATGCTCTGTAATACTACAGAAAGTACAACCGCCAAAACAACCTCGCATAATATTAATAGATGTTTTTATCATATCGTAAGCGGGAATTTTAGCATCGCCATAACTTGGATGCGGAACACGTGCATAAGGTAAACCAAACACACCATCCATTTCACTTTCTTCTAAAGGTGTTGCAGGTGGATTTAACCATATAGCGCGACTACCATGCTTTTGCATTAATGCTTTTGCTGAGGTTGGGTTAACTTCTTGGTGAAAAATACGCGATGCATGTGCATACAGCATTTTATTTTCTTTCACTTGCTCAAACGTTGGTAAGTTAATATAAGTCGTTGACCACGCTTTAGATTTTTCTTCCCATCTTTTTTCACGCTCCTCTTGTGGCGTGCCTTTATGCGGTGTCATTTGGATAACTTGCGCTGTTTTAGTGATGTCTGATGCTTCATCAGCCGCATCGCTTTCATCTTTCGCAGTATCACATTTTTCACTTAAATCTTGATAAGGGCTATAGATAGGATCTATTTTGCCTGGCTTATCGACACTACGTGAATCGATACCTGTCCATCCAGGCAATGCTGAATTGGTTAAAAAAGCACTACCACGTACATCGGTAATGGTTTTAATATCATCACCTTGTGCAATACGGTGTGAAATTTCAATTAGCGGACGTTCTGCATTTCCGTAAATTAATAGATCCGCTTTTGCATCAAACAAAACAGATTGACGTACTTTGTCAGACCAATAGTCATAATGTGCTATGCGGCGTAAACTCGCTTCAATACCACCAATGATAACGGGAATACCTTTGTAGGCTTCTTTACAACGTTGCGTATAAGCTGCAACGGCGCGATCCGGGCGTTTACCGCCTTCATCGTTTGGCGTGTAAGCATCATCATGTCTTAGTCTTCTTTCCGCCGTATAACGGTTGATCATTGAATCCATGTTACCGGCAGTTACACCAAAGTATAAATTAGGTTTACCTAGTTCCATAAATGCATCTTTTGAGTGCCAATCAGGTTGAGCGATAATACCGACTCTGAAACCTTGTACTTCAAGCATTCGACCAATGACAGACATTCCGAAACTAGGGTGATCCACATAAGCATCACCTGTGACTATAATAATGTCGCAACTATCCCAGCCAAGCTGTTTCATCTCTTTACGTGACATAGGTAAAAAGGGAGCTGCTTTAACAGAGTCGCCTCTGTATTTTGGATATGAAAATAAATTGCGGTCTTTGTGGGGAGTTATTGGCTTCAAGAAAAAATCTCTAGTATTGGAATGTTAAATTGAGATTATTGTACCATAGAGTTTAACAAAGTCGCTTTTTGTCGTTCACAAAAAAAGGGGATAATCAGTCGATCTTAAAGATCAACTGATTAGAGGTGTTTTTTAAGAGGAGCAAAAGCTGTTTAACCCAATGGATCAGCAAGTTTAGCAATTAATTGACGAGACTCAGGTTTAACAGACGTTAGCATTACATCGATGACATCACCTAGTTGCAATTCGATTTGTTCGGCTACTTTAACCACGCCTTGCTCTCGAACACATTCTATTTTTTTAGCGTCAGAAGATTTACCTAACAAACTGCTTGGTACAAAGAAAGTCGCACCGTTTTCTTGAACACGAACGCGACAACCTGCTTTAACGATATCAAATATCTCAGCTTTATAACGCCAATCTGAATTTTCTTGGTCTTTTAAATAACCACAATAAAGCAGGTTATTGACATCGCGTTCAGCCATGCGTTGTGATTTACGCGCTTCATTCAAGTGAGCGCCAATCTCTGGGTCAACCGGTGTCGAAGCTTGTTGTGTTAATACAGACTTAATTAAACGATGGTTAATTAAATCGCCGTATTTACGAATAGGCGATGTCCATGTTGCGTAATGTTTCACACCCATTGTAAAGTGCGGTGCAGGTGTTGCTGAAGTATCTGCGTAAGACAGTAAACGACGTAGACGATGGTCTAAATAAGCATTATGTAGTTCAGCGACTTCTTGGCGCATTTTTACATAACCTTCAAGCGTGGCTAATGAAGCAGCATCAATAATAATGCCATATTCAGCGAGTAAAGAAGACGCTTTACCTAGACGATCCGTTGCGATACCTGAATGGACATTGAATACACCGGCTTGTTTATTTTTTGCTAGAAAGTCACCAGCACAAACATTAGCAGCAATCATCGATTCTTCAACTAAGCGGTTCGCAGTTCGGCGAGGCTCACATAGAATCTCATACACTTCGCCTTTATTATTCAGCTTCAAAGTGTAGTCAGGTTGGCTTTTCATCACAATCGTATTGTCACAACGCCATTGATGACGAGCTCCTGTGGCTTGATCTAACACGTTTAATAATTGACTTAATTGCTTATTTGGTTTCCATTGGCCATCTGCTAATTCATCATTTTCTAAGTAATTTGACACATCATTATAATTAAGACGGAAATGAGATTTTATACATGCGGCAAAAAATTCTGGTTCACCAATAATCTCTCCGCCTTTACCAATTTGTAACGTACAGCAGATAGTGGCGCGTTTTTCACATTCTTTTAATGAACATAAACTATCGCTCAAATCACGTGGCAACATAGGCACATTAAAGTTTGGTAAATAGAGAGTGAAAGAGCGTTTTTGTGCTTCTTTATCCATTTCACTTTGTTCTGGCACGTAAGCAGAAGGATCTGAGATCGCCACTGTTAATGACCAACCTTGATCGTTTTCTTCAACGTATAACGCATCATCCATATCTTGCGTGTTAACGCCATCAATAGTGAAGAAAGGGAGTTTAGTCAGGTCTCGGCGATCAAGTTCAGGATCAATCACTTGCCAAGGATGGTCAAAATCAGGGGCTTTATTTGGTAGCTTATGAGTGGCAACGGCAATTAAACGATATGCAAAAGGGTCGTTATATTCTGCAACTTTCTCAATCACTTCAACTAAGAAACCATTTCCATCTAAAGCATGAGTAAGTAATTTAACGGTAACCCAGTCACCATTGTTATAACCTTTATTAGCTAATTGCATTGCACCTTTAATTTTAAAGAAAGCATTTAATAAAGGGTTATTGGCTTTAATAGAAACACGTTTATCACTAATAGATAACAGTGCAACAAACTCAGTGGTATCGGTTTGTTTTAATTGTACTGGTTGAGCAGACGATTTATCACCATTTTCTGTGATAGCTGCATTAATACGATCACCGTGTAATACTTTTTTCATATCACTTGGCGCAATAAAGAAACGTTTACCTTTGTCGGTTTCTAAAAATCCAAATCCACGATCAGACGCTTTAACAATACCAGTACGTTTAGGTATCTTTTCCTGCATTGTTTGTTTAAGTTGATTTAATAATGGATTGTCTTGGAACATACTTGAAACCTTCAATGAATAGCAATAAGGCGCTTAAAGAAAACGTATTTGAAAAAATAATAAAAGCGTTAACATTTATAAACTTGTGATGAGATAGTAAAGGTGATTGCCTTTGAATTAAAGGTTGAATAGCTTAAATGTGAAAAATTAATCTTATTTAGCGATAATTGAAAATAAATTAAAAAAAGACTTGGCTTTTTTTTTAATTTGTTTATTATACGCCTCGTTCTGCGGAGGGGTGGCAGAGCGGCTGAATGCACTGGTCTTGAAAACCAGCGAGGGTTAATAGCTCTCCGAGAGTTCAAATCTCTCCTCCTCCGCCACATTAAGAAAAGGCTCATTATCGAAGATAATGAGCCTTTTTGATTTTTAAAGATAAAACATTTAAACAATTAAATATTTATCCTTCATCTCCTATTAAAAATAACCATTTGTTTGGCATTACATATTTAGTTATTAATATGAAAAATCACATAACTTTTTTTACATACAGAAATGGTTTGAATCTATAATCGTTGTAACAAGATTATTGTTCGGATATGTCTTGTTATACTTATTACAAATCAAGATGCATTATTCAGTTGTTAGCTTGGACGGAAAGGCAAGGTGTAACATGGTGATAATGGCGAGTCCTTCTCGAGTGTTACAATGCAGTTTGGTTTTCGGGTTAGCGAGCAGCAGGACAAGTCATCAGGCTCCACCTTCATTGTTTAACGTCTGGATTTAACCCGCTAGATCGTTACTTTTATACCTAGCGTCTATTTACCTCACTATTTTTTGTATTTTGAATGGTGATAGACATAGACTGTAAAATCAGATCTATTATTTACTCATCCCAATAGGGTGGTGAACCATAATACCCTTCCATGAAATCAATAAAACATCTGACTTTATTAGGTAATAATTTTCTGTTGGCATACATCGCATATAAACCAATTGGATCAAGTTCAAAGTCAGGTAATATCTGAACTAGTTCTCCTCTTTGTAGTGCTTTACTGGCAATAAAAGTTGGTTGTAATACGATACCTGCACCAGCAATAGCGGCTTCAACTAAGACATCGCCATTATTACTACGTAATGCACAGCTCGTGTTTTGTGTTCTTAACCATCGAAATACTTCGTCCTTACCATCTATTTCCATGTAGCTGTAGTGTAAGTAACGATGTGTTTTAAGATCTTCAGGTTTAATAGGCTTGCCGTATTGCTTAAGGTAATCTGGAGAAGCACACAAAATAACGCGAATTGGCGCGATATGTTTAGCGATTAATGATGAGCTTTTAAGTTGTCCAATACGAATGGCCACATCAAATCCTTCATCCACAATATCAACTTTTCGATCATTGAGCTGTAAATCCACATTGACTAAAGGATAGCGTAATTGGAACTCTGCCACTAACTTAGCCATGTGCTTTAATGCGAATGAAACGGGGGCGCTAATACGTAACGTTCCCTTGGGGTTTTGCTGCAAACCACCAAGTTGTGAGTCCATCTCATCAATACTTAATAATATTTGTTGAGCATGTTGATAATAATGTGTTCCCGCTTCAGTCAAGCTCACTTTACGTGTTGTACGGTGTAACAATCGTATATCAAGTTGCTCTTCTAATTTTGAAATATACTTACTCACTAGCTGAGGGGACAATTGAATGGCTGAAGCTGCATTGCTAAAACTACCTTCAGTGACGACGGCAACAAAGGCACGCATTGCATCAATTCTATCCATTATGACCTCTATTTTTTATTAACTGTTTTGGCTATTTGTTAATGTTTTCATTGAAAAATTTCATTGAAAACCTTTTTGAAAAATGATTATCAACATATTGTTGTTAATCATTCTATATTTTTCATATTACTCTTTTATATTGTTGATAGTAAAGTGTCTGCATCCCAATAATAAGGGGCAACACTATCAATTATTAATTTATAAAGGAACAACCTATGAACTCACCATTATTAAACAAACTACTGTCATCGAAAGCGGGTATCGTTGCATTAATACTTCGTGCACCGATTGGGTTGATTTTAGCTGCACATGGCTCACAAAAATTATTTTCTTGGTTTGGTGGTTACGGTTTAGAAGGTACTGGGCAGTGGATGGCTAGCATCGGGATGACTCCGGGATATTTAATGGCTTTACTAGCCGGCAGCGCAGAATTCTTTGGTGGTTTAGCATTATTATTAGGGTTATTAACACGCCCAGCGGCAGTAGTTGCAGCGTTTACTATGGTAGTGGCGATATTCTCGGTACATATAAGTAATGGTTTATTTATGGATAACAACGGTTACGAATACGCATTAACCTTGTTAGTCGCATTGATTGCGTTAGCAGTACAAGGTGGTGGCAGTTTTAGTTTAGATAACGCATTAAGCAAAAAATTGAGTAAATAGTTTAGTTCATCTTATCGTTCTATTTTGATCATTATCGCTAGGATCTAGCGATAATGATCTTTTTAAACTGTTTAGTAGTTTAGTCATCTTTTTCATTTCATATAAATGATTCGATATTAGAAACTGAATTTGGAGTGAATATGAATAATCTTAATATTGCATTTATTTCACATGGTGGGGGACCAATGCCCTTATTTAATGACGCTGAACATCGAGATATGAATCGTTATTTAAAATCATTAGCGTCTATTTTACCTAAACCCAGTGCGATTCTTGTGATAAGTGCTCATTGGGAAGAGAAAGAAGTACGTATTACAGCTAGTGTAAAACCAAAGATGATTTACGATTATTATGGTTTTCCTGAGTCAGCTTATCAAGTTGAATATCCGAGTGCTGGTGAGCCTATGCTTGCTGAAAAGGTTCAACAGGCCTTAAAAGAAGCTGCTATCCCAGTAATAATGGATTATCAGCGAGGCTATGATCATGGTTTGTATGTGCCTTTAACATTAATGTATCCAGATGCAGATATTCCAATCATCCAACTTTCATTAGTGAATAGTCTTGATGCTAAACAACATTTAGCGATCGGTAAAGCTTTGCAATTGCTTGATTATGACAATTTACTAGTGATTGGTTCAGGTTTCTCTTTCCACAATATGAAAGCTTTTAAAGGTGAACAAAACGCTAAAGATAGTCAACTTAAAAATCAACAATTTGATGATTGGCTAAAAGTGAGTTTAAGTGATAAAAGTTTATTAGAAAGTCAACGTTATCAACGACTAACTGAGTGGGAAAAAGCGCCACATGCACGCTATTGTCACCCACGAGAAGAGCATTTGTTACCATTGCATGTTTGTTATGGCCTAGCTGGGCGTGCTTGTGACGAACATAAAAATGTCACTATTATGGGTAAGCAATCAAGTTCATTTGTATGGAGAAGCAATTACTGAGGATATGCAGTGTTAAATTTAAACAGGGTTGTTTTTAATAGGAAATAAGTAGAAATAAAAAAGAGAGCCATTCAAATGAACTACCTCTCTTTTCCCATAAACAGAATTTTCTTATCTATTTTTCTTGTATCTTTTTCTTCTTGCTGCTTTTACTTCAATCTTTTTCGCTAATTTATTTTTCATGATCTCAGCTACTTCAAGTTTTTCAACCGCAACCATTTCAGGTATTTCAATACTCAATGGTCCTAATGCGCCTGAACGTAACTCATTAAGCAGAATAGTCGATACTTTATAAATATCAAAGTGACCACCGGCACGTAATGCACCACGACGTTTAGCAATCAATTCCATTAATTCATGGTCTGATTGTGGCGTTTCTTCAAAATCATAACGCTCTTGTAAACGGGGTAAATAATGTTTAATTAAATATTCAGCGGCGTAATAAGCGATATCTTCATATTCAATCGCTGTATCTTTAATCGCACCTGTTACTGCTAAGCGGTAACCCGAGTTAGCATTTTCAATTTTAGGCCATAAAAATCCAGGCGTATCAGACAACATAATGCCACTTGGAAGGCGAATACGTTGTTGGTTTTTGGTCACTGCGGGTTCATTACCCGTTTTAGCAATAATGCGATCTGCTAAAATATTAATGATGGTTGATTTTCCGACATTTGGAATACCCATGATCATTGCACGAATCTGTTTGTCTTGGCCTAAACGGTGTGGCAACAACTGCTCACAAAGTTTAGTGATTTGATGTACTTGTTCCGGCTTGCTGGTGGTGATAGCAATTGCTTTTATATCTTGATCTTGCTCTAAATATTCAATCCATCTAGCGGTGATTTCTGGGTCAGCAAGGTCAGCTTTGTTTAATACTTTAATACAAGGCGTTTTTTGACGAATAGCTGCAATCAGTGGATTTTCACTGCTGTAAGGGATACGAGCATCAACAACTTCAATAATAATATCAACTTGTGGGAGTACTTCTTGAATTTGTTTGTGTGCTTTGTGCATGTGCCCAGGAAACCACTGGATGTTAGCTTTACTCATTTGATTTTACTGCCTTTGGTATTTTATATCATGACTGATATGTACTATTAACATACTCCAAACTATTGATTAAACATTAACTAGTTGATCATGGAGTAGCTTTTACATTCTATTTTAATAATTAGTTATTTTAACTGATGATGAGATAGATAGACATTTAATTAAGTACTAATAGGAAAGTAAAAGAGAGGAGACTTAACATTATTTATGTCATTGCTCTTGATAGGAGATTATTAGTGATATTGATGATCGTGAGTCATATTGGCTTTTATAGTGTTTTTCACTGATATTGGTATTAGTCGAACTAGTTATTATGATCTCTACAAAGTGTTTATAACTTGATAAATGAGTTTTCTATCTATCAGGTTATGTATCAATTTCGGTCTGCTTTTTGATACTGAATAAAGGTTAGTAAGTGAATTTATAGGTGATACCTATTTTATTGATATGAAAATAAGTGATTGAAAATAAATCGATTGATAGTTTTCTCCTAGTGATAGCAGAGAATAAACATATAAAAAATTTCAGAAATGCAATATTTTCTAGTGTGTATTTTAAGTTTATTGATATAAGAGATGTTTAAGGAGAAAGAGTAATATATTAATTTAACATCAGGTATGTATTCATATTGCTTAGTAACGCTAATACAACATTAAAGCGAATGTCTTATCTACTTAGTTTAAATAGCGGTGCTGCATATTTATGTGGGATTACTATTTAAAATAATTAATAAGGCAATTTTTTGTAGAAAAAATAACCGAGTAGTGACTCGGTTATATCCATGCTGTCATTTGTAGTAAAACAAAAGTAGCACCTGTAGCAAACATCATAAGTAATCCTGCTACTTCACGACTAGTTTGAATGACTTTCTGTTTCATAAGAACCTCTATTTAATGTGACTTGGATCTACATTGTATTGTATATCAAACAGTAAAACAATTAAAAGTGTGATTTATGTCACTATTTTTATTGAGGTGGTTCGTTTTTCAGAAACGAATCAGAAGGGAAGCAGAATGTTAATGAAAGTATAAATCTATAGTTAAAAAATCTGATGGTTTCTTCTAAATAAACACTGATTTAATTTTTATTTATGTCTCACCTAATTGATAATATGAATTTTCAACTTCTTCTCTTTCTGTTTTTTTCTCCGTTTTTACCTCGTAATGTAATTTTTTGATAACTGTGCAATGTAACTTACACCCAAAATGAGACATGACACTAAGCTTTAAGGGTTGCTTTATTGTTATGTTATTGTAATACAAGAGGGGCGTAATGTTTTAATTAGATGATTTGTTTAGGTTAAGTTGAGTGATTGGTGTTTGTAAATATTGTTTTTTATAAGTATTTATCTTAATTTTTTAGTTATTTCAATTACATTTTAGTGATGAATAAAACCACTTGTTAGCTTCATTAATATATTACTTTTAAGTGTTTAATGCTTGGCAGATTATTTATACATGGAAGTATATTTGAAGTGTTGTTGTTTCGTTTAAGTTTCATTTATCGAGCAATTTCAAAAAAGCTTAATCCATAAATCTAGCTCTTTAGTGCTTAGCTTTTTAAGTACTTTAAATAGATTGATCGATAGCGAAGATAGGATCTCCATCAGCAATATTTATGGAGGAATCACTGCAAAAACAACATTTATTCAATTGAAATAAATGTTAATAGTGGATGTTTATATTTTTATGAACATTCAAAACAAGGCAAAAAAACTTATCATATATTAGGAGTTAATTATGCGTTCGAGTTTTAAAAAAGGATTAGTGTCGGCAATTTGTATCGCTTGGGCATCTTCAGCATTTTCTGCTGTTGAGTTTAAGCTTGGCCACTTTGGTTCTGAAAATCATCCCTCTCACATTGCTGCTATGCAGTTTGCTAAACAGGTTGAAGCACGTACCAAAGGGGAGGTGACGGTTGAACTCTATCCTAACAATGCGTTAGGTAGCCCACCGGAAGTTCTTGAACAAGTGATTATGGGGGTAGTTGATATGAGCCTTTCAGGCCAAGATCAACTTGCGAAGCACGTTTCTTTATTTGATACCGTGAGTATTCCTTTTTCATTAAGTAACGCAGAGCACGCTGACCGTGTTTTAGATGGTCCGTTTAAAGAGTGGGCTGCACCTGAACTTGATAAAGTAGGGCTAGTTTACTTATCTAGCTGGGATTGGGGATTTCGTCAATTAACGAATTCTGTTCGCCCAATTTTAACGCCTGCAGATATCAAGGGTTTAAAAATTCGTACGCCACCAGCAATGACATACCAAGCTGCGATGCAAGCGATAGGCGCCAACGTACAGACTATCTCATTTAGTGAGTTGGTAATGGCAATGCGTCAAGGTGTGGTTGACGGTCAAGAAAACCCAATTGGTGTCATTTATAACTTAAAACTGTATGAATCTCAAAAATACATTTCAATCATTAACTATTTATACAGTTCGATGGTGCATGTCGTTTCTAAAGATGCTTGGGCTCGTTTAACACCTGAACAACAAGTTATTGTTCGTGAAGAATCTGATTCAGCTCGTCTATTAATGCGTAAGCTAACACGCGCTGAAGAGTTGAAACAAATTGCTGATATGCGTGCAAAAGGTATCGTGATTGATGAGCCAGAACTTGCTCCATTCCAAGCAATGATGGGTCCAGCTTACGATCAAATAAAGAAAAAAGTAGGTGCTGCTAACTTTGATAAATGGATGGAAATGACTAAGTCAGTTAAATAAGTCAGTTAATTAAATTGTTTAATATTTAGATATTAATTTTCTTTATGGCCTTTGGTTTCGCCTCATTAGGGCGAAACTTCTCGTTACTATGTTCATTCAATTAATGATGTGATCAAACGTTACCCAGTAAAATCATTACTAACAATACGTGAGTTGTAGTCTGTTGAGAAGTTGCCTGTATGACTTCTCTACTGGCAACATAAGCTAAAGAATAAAGACATTATTTCGACTCATTATTCTTACCTCATAACACAGTCAGAGATAATTTTATGCAGTAACAATGATCACCTTTTTGGTTGTTTGGCATTACTAATAGGTGACCCCTAGTATGTTGACCTTAGCTATATTTGGCGCTCTTATTTTCCTACTATTGATTAATGTTCCAGTGGTTGTTGCAATTGGTCTTACATCAGTCGTTTTTTTTATTGGCCTCGGCGATGCTCGCCTATTAGCCATGCTTCCTCATCGTATGTACTACGGCACAACTGGGTTTACGCTGTTGGCGATTCCATTTTTTATTTTGGCCGGAAACTTAATGAATACCGGTGGGATAACCGACCGTATTTTCCGTTTTGCACAATCGATGGTTGGGCATATAGCGGGTGGTATTGGTCAAGTTAATATTGTTGCTAGTGTTATTTTTTCTGGCATGTCTGGCTCTGCCGTTGCAGATGCTGCTGGATTAGGTCAGATAGAGCACAAAGCAATGGTTGACCAAGGTTATGACCCCGCAGATTCTGCCACATTAGTTGCGGCTTCTTCCGTTATTGGGCCTGTTATTCCTCCTAGTATTCCTTTTGTACTTTACGGTTCCATTACCAGTGTTTCTGTTGCTCGTTTATTTTTAGCGGGTTTCATTCCGGGTGTGATGATGGCGCTTGGGATGATGATTGCGTTGGGTATTTTAGCGAAACGTAAAAACTATCCTCGTGCGGAGCATAAAGAATCCTTTAAAGCTAGATTATCTGCTTTTAATGGCGCATTTTGGCCTTTGATGGCTCCCGTCATTATTGTTGGTGGCATTATGAGCGGCTTTTTCACGCCTACTGAAGCATCTGTGGTGGTGTGTGTGTATGCGGCAATGCTAGGGTTTTTCTATAAAGATTTAAAATTAAAAGAGATTCCTGGGATTGTTTACAAATCAATTACACAATCGGTCAGCCTCTTATTTATCATTTCTTCGGCAAACTTTTTCGGGTGGTTAATCATCCATCAAAAACTGCCAGATAGCATTATTGAGACGTTAGTCGGTTATGGTGCAACGCAATCTATTGTGATGTGGATTGTTATTGGCATCGTCTTAACCATGGGGTTATTTTTAGAAGGCAATGCAATCTTCTTAATTACGCTGCCTTTGTTTATGCCTATTGCGACGATGTTTGATATCGACTTAGTGAATTTTGGCGTGGTAATGGTGTTATTAATTATGATTGGTAACTTAACACCGCCCGTTGGCATGTGTTTATTTGCCGTTGATAGTTATGCAAAAGTGGGAATGCCTGCGTTAGCTAAAAGGGTATGGCCATATTTATTAATGATCTTTTTAATCACCGTATTAATTGCCTTTGTTCCTAGTATTTCACTCTTTTTACCTAACCTTATCATGGGAGAAATGTAATGATTCCACTATTAAAAACCATTGATATCTGGGTTCAAAGGATCCTTCAATATATCGCAATGACTATGTTCGCTGTACTGGCTCTTTTACTGATTGCGAATATATCGTTGCGTTTAATTAATGATTTCATTCAATTCTTATTGGAGAGTGGTTTAGAAGATGTCGCTAATTTAATTCAAAGTGTGGTTACTATTAACTCTTTTTATTGGTTCGATGAGATCATAGAGCTGAGTTTCGCAGCACTTGTTTTTTACGGCGCAGCGGCCTTATGGTGTGCAAAGTTACACTTTTCAGTAGGGGATTGGATAAGTCCTCGTATTAAAAATGTACGCTTGAAACACTTTTATAGATTATTAATTTTAATTATTTCTGCGACCTTTATGGCGGTTTTATTTTGGTATTCGTTAAAATTGACCTTAAGAACGAATCAGGTGACCACTGCATTCCAAATTAAACAGTGGATACTGTATTCGTGTATTCCAGTTTCATCGATGATTATGCTTATTTATTCTGTCGTTGATGTAATTATTGAAGCGAAACATTTTGTGTTAGGAACACCTGACGAAGTCTAGAGTATAAGACCTTCATTGCTACTTCAGAGGGTAATATTTAATTTATGATGTTACTTAATATAGTCTCAATAAAGTTAACGAAGAATAAGTAGAGCTTGTAATAAAAGGGTGGTTACCTTTTTCTAATCATTATTCAATTAGATAAACGTATATCCACTCTTTTGTGTTTATGTTGTTGTATTAGTGATGCTTAATTTACTTGTGTCGTTAAATGTATTAGTTAAATACGCTAGCTAAATATATTAGTTAAACAAAGTAGTTAAACAGAACGCTTGAATACAGAAGTTAACTAAATGAGAGCGCGACGGTCAACATAATAGGTAAGGTGATGATGGATAAAAAATTACTAAACAATACCATTGAAGCAACTTTCTCTGGCGCTAAGTCGAAACGTTCTGCGAACATGTAATTCATTACTGCGGGTGGAAACATAGCAAACAGCAACATCATTTGTAGGTGTAGAGTCGATAAAGGTATCAATAGGTAAATTAATAAAAAAGCAATCCCTCCCGTCAGTATTGATAATCCAGTGCACCATAAACCCGTTTTTAAACCACTCATTTTAATATTACACATCTGAGCGCCTAATGAGACAAGCATAATAGGGATCGCAGCTTGTCCAAGTAAAGACGTTGCATTATATAAAGGTTCCCAAACGCCAATACCCACCAAGTTTAAAGTTAATGCTAGCGCTGCGGATAAAAATATCGGCATACGTGCGACTTGTAATAAAGGGTTACCCTTACTGATAAGTGCTAAACCAACACTAAAATGAAGGCAAGAGGACATGACAAATAACAATACGGCGGGGGCAATTGCTGTTTCACCAAAGGCATAAGTAAATAAAGGAATTGCCAGGTTGCCACTGTTTCTAAACATTTGTGGTGGCGTCCATACTTTATAATTAAGTTTGAAAAAATAACAGATAGGTAGCATTAATAAAGCAGGAATAAGCACTGCAAATAATGAGGCCGTTAATAGGGGGATTTGCTCAATATCCAGTGGCATCACGACTAAAGATGAAAAAACCAAAGCAGGTACAAAAGCGTCAATATTTAGGCGGTTAATAGGACGGAAATCAGGTTTTATAAAATGCCCAATACATAGCCCAACAAAAGCTAACCCTAATATAGGGAACAGTATACTAACAACCTGATTAAGCATGGTCTTCCTTAATGATGACTGACTTATTAATTGATCAATTATCCAACTCCTAGGGGGAATTGATAGTCTAAAAACACCTAAGAGTTATGATTATTTTAAAGATGCGATGTTTGTTGTCTATTATAGACATATACATCTATTTACGTGATGAAAGTGTTAGCTTGATTTTTAACATATTGATTAATTACTATAACTTTTTAATTTAACATCAAATTTAAGTAATTTTTAATGGTTGTCAGTTCATAGGAAGGATGTAAGTTTTACTGGAGAGACTTTCTGAATTTATATTTATATAAATGCTAGTTAGTTTGATATCGAAATCGCGTAAGGATGATCTATTCACATTACCTATTCAGCTTTTGGTTTAACGACTGTGATTGATAACTCATCCACTTCGTTTTGGACCATTAAAATATTAGGTGGTGGATACCTTATTTATCTTGGTATTAAGGGCTTAAAAGCAAAACCTATTAATACAACGGAGACAAACCTAACTGTTTTAAATCAATATTCGGCAAAGAAAAGTATTGGTGTCGGCTTTTTATTTAACCTCAATTTTGGTTAATGAAAGCGGAATTATATTTAAAATAATAAGGTTATCTTTTTTACTAGTCAGCGCCGTTAGTCTTGCGTAGTTCAAGGCAAATTATTGATAGATAATTTAATGTAGAAATCCGCGGCAATAGTGGTGTTGTATCGCTTTTCTTATCCAGAACTGAGGTTACTTAAACTATCTATATTAATCTCTTCTCTTAAGGTTTTATATAAATAATCTATTACATTCTTGTTCTCTTTTTGATTCATATAACAAAGATTATTGAAAATAATAAATAGTCTTTGTTATATGAGGCTTATTATAAACCGCGTAAAAAATACAACTTTTAATTAACTGGATTAGTTTAAAACATAAGCTCTATGTTTTTAGAAAGTTTAAAAAAACAATGTAATAAAATACCTAACAAGTATGGGTTTATCATGCTTTTTATTGTGATTCTGTATATTATGGTAAAGCTATTTTAACCAGGAAGGTTAATTTTATTCAAAAAAGGAATGAATATGTACTCTCATCGTCAAACTAATCCCTCTTTTTTTGTCTATCTTTCAGTTTTTTTATTATCGGCTTGTTCTTCTAATCCCGAGTTAATGCCTACTCCTAATGTCTTTATCAATACCCCTTATTTAGAAAATGAAATTCCTGAGGCGCTACGTGAAACGAGCATGGAACTTATATATGTGACAGATAGAGGCACTTCTCCTAAAAAAGATGTTAAATACAATGCTAGCCGCTCACCATCCATTGCATACGGCATTGCTAAAGTAAATTTTGAGAATAAGTCACTGAAATGGGACGAGTTATTAAAACAAAGTAATCAAAAAAAACGTTCAATTGATTTAACTTATGAGTTAGAGCAAGTTGATGAATTGGGGCGTTTCCCTTTATCTCCTTATCGTTTTAAACGTATAGGGGATAAGCTTCAAATTGACGAAACCATTCTAGAACAGAAGTCGTACCATGAAAGTCAACTAAGCAATATAATTAATAAACGTTTAGAAAGTAGTGAAAGCAAAGATGTTATTTTATTTGTTCATGGCTTTAATAATACCTTTGACGAATCTGTGTTTACGCTTGCTAGCGTTTGGCATTTTCTAAAACGACAAGGAGTACCTATTGTATACTCTTGGCCAGCAGCAGCAGAGGGAGTCACCGCCTATTTTGCAGATAAAGAGTCAGGACAGTTTACTATCTTTCATTTAAAAGAAACCTTACGATTGCTTTTTAAAAATCCTGAAATAGAAAATATCCATATCATTGCTCATAGTCGTGGTACTGATGTAGCAACAACAACCCTTAGAGAACTTATTATTGAAAATAGGGCTGGTGGTGGTAATCCAATTAAAGACTTACGCATTGAAAATTTAATTCTCGCGGCACCTGATCTTGACTTTGGCATTATTAAGCAAAGGTTAATGGCTGAACAATTTGGACCCGCATTTGGAAGAATTACTATTTATACCTCTCAAGAAGATAGTGCATTAGGTATATCTCAATGGTTAACAAATAGTTTGAGTTTTGGTCGATTAAATATAAAAGATGTTGATAAAAATGAGCAAAATATATTTAATTCAGTAGGAAATGTGAGTCTAATTAAAGTGCCTGCATCGGTTAACTTTATCGGACATGATTACTTTCATAGTAACCCCGCAGTAAGTTCAGATCTTATTAATTTGATTTTGCATAATGCAGCACCTGGTTCGAAAGAGCGCCCATTGAAAAAACTAGAAAATAATTTTTGGTCTCTCGATTCTGATTATTTGATTGAGCATTAAATTGTTATATCAATTACATTAAATAAGTGCGATTGATATTAATACAATAGATGATAAATCGACTAAGTTAAAAATATAGTTGTTATGTTAATAATATTTATTATTAGAAACGGTAATTTTGCATATTCTAAAAATGATTAATTCTGCCTTTAACATCGATATTTGAGCTTACATATCGATTACCATTCAAGGTGCAAAAATCAGCGAACGGTAACAGGTATAACATGATGCGTGCTTTACTTTTCAAAATATAAAAAGATTTAAACCAAGGTCATATCTCTCTCTTTTAAACAGTTTTATTTCGCTTATTCTTGCAATTTTATTTTAATAAACCGCTTGCTTGTTAAGTAAGCTATCTGCTTTAGAAATCCCTTTATAACATTAGGTTTACTTACCGTGATTGAAATCTATAATTTAACTACCCATTAATGAGTAATTGATTTGGATGTGAGGTTATTTTTTCTGAGTTTTAAATAAGGTTACAAATTGTTTTTCATAAATTTACATAAAAAGGTAATTACACTATGAAACCTTTATCTTTTAGACAGCTCCAGCTACGAGTGCTTACCCTCTTGTTTTTATTATTTTCGAGTACGATTATCGGTTATCGTTATTTTCTTGAACTGCCTAAGTTAGAAAAAAATATTGCATTATTGGCTGAAAAAGAATTAAAGCTTTTACATTATGGGGTGCAAACGGCTTTAACTTCTTTATCGCGATTAACCTATGACTACTCTGTTTGGACTTCTACTTATGAATTTATGCATGATATAAATGCAGAGTATATAGATGAAAATATGGTACCTGACACCTTTAATAGCCTAAAAATAGACGGCATCTTTTATTTAAATGAAAATTTTGAGCCTATATTAACTAAAGGATTGCATCATCTTAGCAATGAAAAGCTAACTTTTTCATTTTATGATTTTAAGAAATACCCTCTTAATTCAAAAATGTTGCCTACCCCAATAAATAGAGAAGGCGCACCTCATAAAGAAGGCTTTATTAATACCCAATATGGACCTGCATTATTTAGCGCTTTTCAAATAAGAGACTCTAATAAGTTTGGTGATAATCGAGGTTTTTTAATCTTTCTTCAATTGATAGAGGAACCACTTCTTGATTTACTCAATCAGTCGACACTAACAAAAATCAGTATAGACAATGATATTTTAGGTAAAAACTTGAATGGTTTACCGTTGTGGAATGAAAAAATCAAAATAGAGGATGTTAAGCCTTACAGGCATATTTTATTTCAAGATATGAATGGGTTACCGGTTACTGTTTTAAAAATTAAGCACAGCAAAGGAAAACTTCCTCCTTTGCTTAATGAACATAGCCTTATTTTTATTTCTATATTGAGTTTATTTATTTACTTATTTTATCACTTGATTGCCCACACTATTATTAAGCCAGTAAAAAAATTGGCTTTAAGTATTAAGTTGGTTGATGAAGAGCTAGGCTTTAAATTATTAGAGGAGAAGTTTTCCGTCACAGAACTAATGGTTGTGTCGAATAACGTGAATCAACTCATTAATACCGTTCAGCAACAGAACGATTTATTAAGAAAACAAGCCACCACCGATCAACTAACTAACTTGATGAATAGACATGGGCTTTTGGCTGTACTGGAAATACATAAGGACCTTTGTATTCGTCAAGGTATAACGTTCGCTGTGGTGATGTGCGATATTGATCATTTTAAACAATATAACGATTATTTTGGTCACTTAGAAGGCGATCAGGCGCTAGTTGATGTAGCACAAGTTCTAAAATTACAATGTAAGCGTACGAATGATTATTGTGCGCGATATGGCGGAGAGGAGTTTACTTTATTGTTTAGCGATATGAGTGAAAAGGATTTACAGGAAAAATTACTTAGTATCAGTGACGCAATGAAAACGCTAAACATAGCACACCCTAAATCTAAAACAGCTCCTCACATGACTTTTAGCTGCGGCGCTACCATTATTAAAACAACTGATGTAGTTAATCATAGTTTGCCTATAAGTGATATTTTCAAATGTGCAGACCAAGCTCTTTATGAAGCAAAATCAACGGGCAGAAATAACTTTGTAATAAAAGAGTTTGTAACACTAGTGCCAGATGAGAAGAGATAATATCAATTACATTAAATAAGTGTGATTGGTATAAGTACTAGAATATTAAAACAAACTAAATTAGTTATTATTTTGTGCTTACTGCCTTCGACCTTTATTAAAGTCGTTTGTTTAATAAGCTAAAGATCTTTTATTAAACAAAGCTTGTTTAGAAAGTGAGCGTGCAAACATTTTTTAACAAAAAGTGCTTGGCTTTTTTATTAGTTTCTATAATATACGCCTCGTTCTGCGGAGGGGTGGCAGAGCGGCTGAATGCACTGGTCTTGAAAACCAGCGAGGGTTAATAGCTCTCCGAGAGTTCAAATCTCTCCTCCTCCGCCACATTAGAAAAGGCATTGACAGTTTACTGTCAGTGCCTTTTCGCTATCTAAAGCATTAAAAATTTCAAATCTCTCCTGCATCATCTACCACATTAAAAGAAGATACTTATTGGATTACTGTCAGTGCCTTTTCGCTTTCTGAAGCATTAAAAATTTCAAATCTCTTCTGCGTTATCTTCTTTATTAAAAAAGGAAATCACTGTTTATTGTTAGTATCTTTTTGGTTTCTACTGTATTAAAAAATCTATTTAGCCTCCAGCTCAGACACTACCCTGAATTAGGCCCCGCACTGTGCGATTCATCTTATGATGAATAGTGAATGTTAATCCGCATTGCTGATCGCTATATTGATCCCTTTGGTTTTAGAATTACGATAAGGCATTTTGCTTGTTCTTTTTATAAACCCATTGGCACAAGAAATGGCTAAATTGTCACTGATACCAAAAGAATTAATAAGGTGATCATTCTTGCTGGTTAAAATCACCCCTAACTGCGTTGTGAGTTTTGAAGTGAGAACAACTATCTCCTACAACTCACGCCTTATTAGTGTTAATTTTTCCTGCG
>NZ_CBRF02000038.1 GCF_000470315.2 Psychromonas sp. SP041 | reverse complement strand
TAAGTTGTGCTTGCAGCTGTTCGATGGCAGGTTTTAAGGTTTGTTGTTCACCAACTGAACCCCATGTTTGCGCTTGTAAGATGATTTGATGTTTATCGTCGTTAATGGCAATGCCATTGTAGCCTTGAATAGTGCCTTTACTGGTGGTCATTTTCGCACTATCTGGGTCGGTGATATTACTTTTCACAGGCGTCTTACGACTGCCTAACTTTTCTTCATTCATTGCTAAAAATGCTTTAATTTTATTAGCACTTTTATCAAGCTTGCCCTGCTGTTTTAAATCATGTGATATTTCATCTTCACTCAACCCATCTTGTGCTTGATGGCGTGCAAGTATACGTTGACTTGCTCTATGTAGTTTCGCTTGTTTACGTTCAAGTTCATTGAATGTGCCGCTCCATTCTTTGCTAGCGTTTGATCTTATTTTACATCCATCGATGGCAAACATGTTTCGGCCGATCAATCCCTCACGGTCGCATATCATTAATACTTGAGTAAATAGTGGTTCAATTTGGTCTTTCATTTTAGCGACAAAACTAGCAATAGAAGTGTAATGAGGTTGCTCATCACCAGATAAACTCATGAAGGTAATATTGGTTTCACACGCATTCGCAATACGTCGGCTACTAACTAACCCACGTGAATAACCAAACAGAACTATCTTCAACATCACTGACGGTGGGTAAGCTGCGGCGCCACCTTTGTCGTTGTCATACCATTTATCAAATGAACTTAAATCAAGATGTTTGTCCACAATATGGGAAAGTGCATATTCAAAAGTACCGGGGATAATTTGCTGTGCGAAATCAATCGGAATGAATTTACTTTGGCAAGATAAGTCAGGTTTGTAGTTAGCCATCATGTTTATCTCTGAGCGAATAATAACTATTAGATCACAGAGGGACAGTTCAATCAAGGTTGTTTTTTGTACAATGAGATATTATAAAAAAAGAACGTGAAAACGTTCTTTTCGGAGAAATTCTACAGCCTCAACGCCGCATTAAGCGGACTAAAATTGTGGGTTATACTGTGAAGCGAAGCGGAACGTAACCCACTGTTTTAGTTCCGTTTAAATGCCCTTGTTAGGTTTTACTCATCTATGGAACGAACCCACTTATGATTTACTGATTCTCGATATGCACTCCATCCAGGCGGTAAATCTGCAATCGATGATAAAGTAGGATCAGTATCAACAACTTGCTCCATACTAACCAACATTAAATCATCAGACTCATTAGTTGTACCACAAGTAAACGCCCAAGAATCATCATCTTCATAATGCACAACACTTAAAACTGGCAAATTCTCATACATCACCTGTTTAGTTGTTACAGTCGCAACGTTACGTGCTTGATCAAATAGCCAATCCATCTTATTTTCTCCATAACAAATAGAAGGAAGTATAAATATTAAAAACAAAAATTTATGCCACATACGATAGAAACCTAACAGCTTATTATAAAGAATCATTCCGTATTTCCGGTGGAAATACGGAATATCTTAATTTGTTAAAATTAACTCAACAATACGCTAATAAACCTTAAAAACAACAACTTAAAATAAAAAATAAAATCTTTGTCATGTGGATAAATAGAATGATTCTGTATTAACAACAGAAATACGGATTAGTTTTAAAAATGAGAGTATTGGAAGGTGAAATAAGAATTCAGTAGCAATGTATGCTTTTTATCAAGGCAAGGAGTTAAGATCGTGGTGAGTTAAGATCGTGATGATTTAATAAATGATATCCAAACCTGTCAAACCAGTTTGGATATCATTTATTAAAAGTAAGGTGAAAAAGCGAGTAAGTTAAATAGTCCCCGCTAATGAACCTTCTAATGTCGCTAATGTTGCACCACCAGCCATTAGATTTTGTAGTTCTTCAGAGGTTATTTCACCTTTTCGTGCTGAGCCTAATGTTCTACCACGATTCAATACTGTAAAGGTGTCACCAACTGCCATTGCATGTCGTACGTTGTGAGTAATAAACACCACTGCAATACCTCGCTTACGTACTTTATCAATCGTAGCGAGTACATTAGCCGTTTGACGTACACCTAATGCAGAAGTCGGTTCGTCCAAAATCAGTACTTTAGCACCGAAATATACAGCACGAGCAATCGCAACCGTTTGTCGCTCACCACCTGACAATGTACCAATGGCTTGGTCTGCTGAACGTAGATGGATACCCATTTTTTTCATCTCTTTCATAGTAACTTCATTTGCTAATTTATGATCAAAAAAGCTAATGCCTGCGATTTTCTTTGTTGGTTCATTACCCATGAAAAAGTTACGTGCTACAGACATTAATGGGATCATCGCTAAATCTTGATACACCGTTGCAATACCTGCGATAATCGCATCACGGGGGCAATCAAAATCCATTGATTTACCTTCAAAATATATTTCACCAACCGACGGTTTATGTACACCAGCCATGGTTTTGATAAATGTTGATTTACCTGCACCATTATCACCTAATAAACACAAACATTCACCAGGCATTACTTTAAGTGAAACACCAGAGAGAGCAATAACAGAGCCAAAATGCTTCTCTATCTTTTTCATTTCGATAATAGGTTCGCTCATGTTATTTCTCCCCTGTGATCATACGGCGAATATAAGTATTAAGTATTACTGCGAATAATAAGATGGCACCTAGGAACACTCTGAATAAAGAGCTTTCTACACCCGCAAAAAATAAACCTTGTTGTACAACACCGAAAATAATCGCACCTAATGCAGCACCGATAACCGAACCATAACCACCTGTTAGTAGCGCACCGCCGATAACCACTGAAATAATCGCTTCAAACTCTTTTAATAAACCACGGTCGGCCCCTGCAGAACCAAATTCAATCACCTGTGATGTAGCAAAAACACATGCACAGAAAGCAGTAAACATGAACATTAAGATCTTAACGCGGTTAACTGGCACACCAACATAAGTTGCGGCTTGTGCATTACCACCAGAAGCGAAGATCCAGTTACCAAATTTTGTTTTAGTGAGTAACCAATGACCAAAAATAAGTAGAATGACAGCCCATACCATTAACATTGGAATACCATCAACAACGGGCTGGCCTTTTTTGAAACCACGTTCGAACGTTTCAATCCAACCGTTATCACCCAACCATTGAAATAACCCCGTAAGTACTTTTCCGCCAAATAAAGGCGCAAGCCAATCCCCTTCTGCTGCGTCTTTAATGCCGCCAACAATCGTTTTGTTAGTCGTAGAAATAGCCGCGAAAATAGTTAAACCACGAAGAATAAATAAGAAAGCCAAGGTAACGATGAAACTAGGCAATCCTGTTTTAATAACCAACCAACCACTTAATGCACCAATTCCCATGCATAAAATGAAAGTAGCAATAATAGCCATCCACATCGGTAAACCAAATACGACCGAGAGTAAGGCAATTGACATCCCACTAAACCCAATCATCGAACCGACAGATAAATCAAATTCACCTGCAATCATCAATAAACATGCACCGACGGCAATAATGATAAATTGTGAAGAAACGATAGACCAGTTCATAACACCAGAGGCAGAAAACATACCTGAGTCACTGGCGGTTAATAAAAAGAAAGTAAACACTAAGATTGTTCCACAAATGCCGCCTAATTCAGGTCTGATTAGCGCTTGTCGAAAACTCGATCTTGTTTTAACTCGTTCGTCCGGTTTATCGGTGCTTACTGGTGGGGTTGAAGTAGTTTCTGTCATCTTAGACCTCTAAATTTTAAAATTAAGAATAGTGCTTGAGGTTAAAAGGCCGCCCCTAAAAGGGCGCCGGCCAAATTAATTAAAATAGTAGATTAAAGTTTAACGGTACTCTCCTGCATGTTTTTCAACGAGCTCTAAGCCTTCTTTAGTTACAAAACCAGGTCCAGAGTTAATGTTATTACCTGGCAAAACACCAAATCGGTCGTAATTCGCTAAGATAACGATAGGTAAGTAAGCTTGTAAGAAGGGTTGTTGATCGATAGCCCAGTTAATTACACCCGATTTAATACCTTTAACAATGTCTTCACCAAGGTCGAACGTACCGAAGTAGATATCACCTGCGTAGCCATTTTCTTGTAATGCTAAAAGTGTTGGTCCAGCAGCTGTAGGACCTAACGTTAAAATGGCATCAACATCAGGATTCGCACTTAAATAAGCTAATACACGGTTTTTAATTTCAGAAGGATCTTGTCCACTGTCTAACATAGAGTTACCAAGATCTACACCTAGTCCGTCAGCAAAACCACGACAACGCTCACTCACTACTGCATTAGAAATAGCATGGTTAACACATACAAAAGATTTAACGCCATCTTTTTCAGCACGTTGACCTGCAGCAAAACCAGCATCGTACTCAGGTTGTCCTACGAACATCAATGCACCTACATCACGTGCTTGTTCAGGTGTACCTGAATTCATAATGATAACGTTAATGCCTTGGTCAACCGCATTTCTGATTGGCCCACTCAGTACATCAAAATCAGCAAGAGTTGTAATGATGCCATCTGGTTTAGAAGCAGCAGCCTGTTGTATTATACGAGCCATATCGGCTAGATCACCTGTTGGTGGGTTACGGTATTCAACGGTCACATCCATTTGTTTACCCGCTAATGCCAACCCATTTTTAACAGTATTCCACCAACTATCAGAATCTGGCGCATGACTAATTAAGACATAACGTTCTGCAACAGCAGACATAGAAACCAATGGCGCAGCAATTGCCATCGAGAATATAGCCGCCGTTAATAATTTAAACTTCTTCATCAAATCTCTCCTTGATAGTACTTTTAGATTAGAAATAATCGCTTCTAATAATCTCTAACACTAAGTGCTAAATTAATTATTAGAAGCCATTTTTCCTTTCGAATATAACTACTTTTTTTCGTAAACTATTAATGGGATTAAATCTCAAATTTAAAATGAAAAATTATTTCCAATTAAGAGTGGTTTTCATACTAATCTTTCAAATCTAGTTAAGCTATAGCTTAAAAGAAGCTTGTTATATAAATGTTAACCAAGTCGGATTTAAATGATGATTCTTATCAAAAAACCTTGTTTAGCCCCTAAAAACGAACAAAATACGACCATGTATTGATGTAAATCATCAAAAACGTCATAATTGATGAAATACATTAACAAGCTCACACTTTAAAAGGCTCTGATCACAAAGCACACTAAAATAGAAAAATATTTTCAAAAGAAGAAAAAGAAACAAGGTGGGATGATTTGTGTTATTACATTAACTAATAAATAGAAACGGTATTCGTAAGAATAAAAAGGTCTTATCCCCTTAAATAGGCTCCTAAGGTAGGGTTCAATAGCAGTTGAAAAGGACGGAACATTTGCACTCTTGTTATTGAGTAAAATGAGATAAGAGCAATAAAAAGAGCAAGTAGTATAATATTGATGAAATAAACTACCGATAACATAAAGAAAAGTAACAATAGAATGGCTTAAAACGGTTTTTAATGAAAATAAGGGCTAATTAAAACAGACTTTAGTTGAAGCAGAATTAATTGAATAAGGGTTTAATTGAATAAGAGTTTAATTGAATAAAGGTTTAATCGAATAAGGTCTAATTAAAGTAGGCTAGAACTGAAGTAAGCTCTAATCAAAATAAAGCATATCCGCCATCCCAGAATAATTTACACCCAGATAGAAATAAAAAGAGATAACACAAACGATATACCAAGGCTTGGCTCGCTCGATGCAATAACCAAACGCCTATTTTTACCCCTATCGGTGCTAATGGCATTAATACCAGTGACGTCATCAAATTAGTATGATCAAACTCACCCAATAAAGTATAAGGAATGAGTTTAAACAAGTTAACAATAGCAAATAACACCGCCATGCTGGCAATGAGTACTATTTTATCAAGCTTTAGTGGCAGCAAGTAAATACTCGCAGGTCCGCCACCAGCATGTAATGCCGTACTAGAAAATCCGCTCATCATGCTCCAAAACCAAGCACGAATAATACCGTCTTTACCCTTGTTGGGGCTTCCCATGAGAAAATACTGTAAGCAAAATGCTAATGATAAACCGCCAATGACTAACTTTAAGCCCGACTCTGATATCACACTCAAAAATAAGCCGGCTAATGCCACACCCACAATTGATCCCGGTAACATGCGTGTTAATATTTTACGGTTAGCATTACGGTAATGTTGTTTAACGGCAAAAAAATCCATAATACATAAGATAGGTAATAAAATGGCAGCAGCCTGTGTTGGTTCAATAGTGATAGCCATTAAAGGAACGGCAATAATACCTAATGCGCCCCCTAAGCCACCTTTACCTATTCCATAGATGAAAACAGCAGGAATAGCGGTTGCATAAAACCAAGGATCGGAAACAATCATCATAATGAAAACCTGCTTTAAATTTGAAGAATAAGACTGAAAAGGTACAAAAAAGCAGGCCTCAATAATGTTTTATTAGAGACCTGCAATGGGGGACGATATGTTCTTTTTACTTTAAGCTATGAGCCTATTCTGTTTATAAGAGCTACATAGTTGGCATCGTAAAGCTGCTTCCATGTTCTTCTAAACGAACACTAGCAGGCCAGCGGCTAGTGACCGTTTTCATTCGAGTATAAAAACGTACACCATCACTGCCATGCACATTTAATGGACCAAATATTGAACGCTTCCATCCACCAAAACTATGAAAAGCCATGGGTACTGGGATCGGTACATTCACTCCCACCATGCCAGCTAAAACATTCTCACTAAATTCGCGTGCAGTTTCACCGTCGCGAGTAAAAATAGCCGTACCATTGCCATATTCATTTCGGTTAATTAACTCAAGAGCGGTTTGGTAGTTTGGTACTCTCACAATGGCTAAGACAGGACCGAAAATTTCTTCTTGATAAATAGTCATCTCAGGTGAGACATTGTCAAATAATGTAGGACCGACGAAGTACCCTGCTTCATATCCATCAATTGTTAATGAACGTCCATCGACTAACAATGAAGCACCTTGAGTTTCACCTTCACTAATAAAATCACAAATTTTAGCTTTATGCTGTGCAGTAATAACAGGCCCCATATCGTTTTCTATACCATCCACGATCCCAGGCCCTACTCGCATTGCTTGTATTTGTGTTTTTAGTTTACCGATAAGTTGATCAGCGGTTTCATCGCCCACAGCCACAACGACGGATAACGCCATACAACGTTCTCCAGCGGACCCATAAGCTGCGCCCATGATCGCATTCGTCGCCATATCAAGATCGGCATCTGGCATTAATAAACAATGATTTTTAGCGCCACCTAATGCTTGGCAACGCTTTCCATTCGCAGAGGCGGTGCTATAAATATATTCAGCAATGGGTGTTGAGCCTACAAAACTAACCGCTTGTACACGATGGTCTGTAAGTAGCACATCAACTGCTTGTTTATCGCCATTAACCACATTAAACACACCATCAGGTAACCCCGCCTCTTTGAGCATAGCGGCTAATTGTAATGCTAAAGAAGGATCTTTCTCAGAAGGTTTAAGCACAAAGGTATTGCCCGTCGCAATCGCCACAGGGAACATCCACATTGGCACCATCGCAGGGAAGTTAAAAGGTGTTATACCAACACAAACCCCTAGCGGTTGCATCAATGAATGACTGTCGACACCTGTTCCTACATTCGCTGAATGTTCACCTTTTTGAAGATGAGGAATACCACAAGCATATTCAACAACTTCTAACCCACGTGTAATTTCACCAATCGCATCTGAGAAAACTTTACCGTGCTCGTTAGAAATCAAACGCGCTAATGCATCTTTATTCGCTTCTAATAAGGCTTTAAAAGCAAACATCACACGCGATCGTTTTAAGGGAGACGTTTTTGCCCAACGAGGAAAAGCCAGCTCTGCAGATGTAATTGCCGCTGCTGTTTCTAGTTCATCACTCAACACGACTTGGCCTGTTTGCTCGCCTGTTGCAGGGTTAAATATCGGACTAAAACGTTGGCTATTGCTTGTAGTGATTTGACCATTAATAAAATTTTGAACCGTTTCCATGACTTACTTCCTTAAAAACTAATGATGGAGAATATGGGTAGATCTAACTCAGTAATGTTTATCTGTTATTTACTTGATTGCTATTCACTTCGCAGCGATTTACTTCACTGCTATTAACTTCTCTGCTATTAAACTACGTTGCTGCCAAGCTCTGATAATGGTGCAGTAATTACTTTTAATTTGTTGAATTAGCATGTCATCATCAATTTGATTGGCTAACCATTCACGCGATGGTTTAGAAAATATGGTTCTCCCTACCGCAAAACCTTTCACCCACTTACATGTAGAAGCAACATTAAAGCCTTCTTTTAATTGCGCTGCTGGTGCATCTAACCCCAGTAATACAACACCACGACAATGGGGATCATTGGCTTCAATTAAAGCACTCACTTGCGCCCACGAAATGCTATTTAATGGCGGTAACTTCCACCAATCTGGCTTGATATTCAAACTATAGAAACGCGCGACTAATTGAACGTAATGCACATCACTATGAGGGAGATCTTTGGGTAAAATAACTTCTAACAACAATTCATGCCCAGATAAACAACACGCTTCGTACACTTCTTTAATGGTTTTTTCTTGTGCCGTTTGCATTTCTGACGTGTCATCTGGATGGCAAAAAATCAGGCATTTAACAATATGCTCTAATGGCCAAGTCACTAATTGTGAACCAATATTGCCGTGCTCTAACGTTAAAGGACGAGAACCCGGTTGCTCTATTGGGCGAGCAATCCAACAATCACTGCCAGTCGCTTCATTAAGCACTGATTGTCCGAAACGGCTATCGCATAATATGCCCGTTTTCCCCGTTAAATTAAGATCTTCAGAGACAGCTCGGCTTGCTTTAAAAATTAGTTCTTTTAATACTGGAATTCGTCCAAGATCAGCACCAAACTCCTTGGCCATATCCACTAACTGGCTTCGGTGATCAAACGCTAATACACACAGTTCATCCCACTTTTTTCTACGAGTCGTAACACGATGTAGATGATTTAATTCAGGATCTAAATCTGGGCGAGGCACTTGTTCAGCTCGGCTTAAGTAATTGTCTAACTCTTCTTTTGATGGCATAGCAGGTGCACAACCATGACGAGAGACAACTAAAGCCCCACATGCATTTGCGTAGGCACACGATTTTTCCCAGCCTTCGTCGTTCAAGTAACCACGTAATAATCCAGACATAAAAGCATCACCGGCTCCAAGTACATTTAAAACATCAACGCGTACACCTTCAATGGTTATCCCTTCATCAAGTGAGTTGGGGATGCTTTCGGAGAAAACAGAGCACCCTAATGGGCCACGTTTGCACACCAATTCAGCTTGGCTAACTGACCGAACGTTACTCAGTGCTGTTAATGTATTAGTTGAACCACCCGCAATATGAAACTCTTCCTCAGTTCCCACGACCAAATCAAATAAATGCAGCACCTCTTGAAGCTGTTGAGTTACTAAATCTGAGGCAATGAAACGTGTTTCGCCATCGCCTAATGAGGTCAGCCCCCATAAAATAGGTCGATAATCGATATCTAATGCAGTCTTTACACCATGACGACGTGCATACTTCAAAGCTGTTAGTACCGCTTCTCTCGTTTGTGGGTTAGATAAGTGAGTGCCCGTTATCGCTAAACAACGTGCCGATGCAATGTATTCTTCATTCACATCATCAACAGTGATCGCCATATCAGCACAATTATCACGGTAAAAAATCAGTGGAAATGTTTCAGTGTCTTTAATACCCAATATCACTAATGCGGTTAATCGGTTTTTATCTTTGATCAGGTAGCGAGTATCAACACCAACCATCTCTAACTCTTCTTTTAAGAATCGCCCCATATGTTCATCCCCAACACGCGCTAACATCGAAGACCTCAAACCTTGGCGCGCGGTACCGTAAGCGACATTACCTGATGAACCACCTAAATATTTTGAAAATGACCCCATATCTTCGAGTCGAGCACCAATTTGCTGACCATAAAAGTCAACGGCAACACGACCCATACAAATCAGGTCAAGTTTCTTTTTTTTAGCTTCCATCATGTTGTGCTCCATTATTTACGGCTCTTTTATTCGCTGGTGTATTGTTGGTAAAAAGTAGATAGCCTAGTGCGATTAATTACTCAGAAAGCGTTCTTTTATTAACCATGACGCCATACTATGAAATAAATGTTTCACTTTCAATCAAAATGAAAACTTTATTTCACTCTAATTAAAGTAAGTGTGATGGGCATTTGAATTAAGACGTTTAAACAGTAAGAGCAATCATAAAAAGTCCAGTAATAACAAGGCACAAAAGAGCTATTGACATAATAAACAAAAATGAACTATTTATTTCATTTAATATAAATATTGAAATAATATATTCAACTATTAGGAATGAAGACTAACTATCTCTATACTCAGATTAATAATCAGGTTAATAAATACGCCGATATGAAATGAATGTTAATAAAGTGAAACAAAGGAAAGTAAGATGCCGGTAGCCAAAAATATTGTCCAACTACAACAGCAAATTCGTTCTCGCTACGATGATTTAAGTAAGCGGCTACAACAAGTTGCATCTTATGTATTAGACAATAACAACAGCTTAGCTTTTGATACGATAGCAGTCATCGCAACACAAGCAGACGTACCGCCTTCTACTTTAATTCGCTTTGCTAAAGCCTTTGAATTCAGCGGGTTTAATGAAATAAAACAATTATTTAGAAGAGACTTAATCGAAGAAACAGCAAGCTATACCGACCGTGCTAGATTATTAAAAGAGCATGAGCCCGAACAGACTGGACGTGGAAAACCTTTACATATTTTACAACAGTTCGCTCAAGTAAATTCTCAGGCAATGCATCAATTAGCGACTCAAACATCGCAACAGCAACTAGAGATGGCAGTTGATATGCTCAGTAAGGCTGACAATATTTATATTATCGGCTTAAGGCGATCCTTCAGTATCGCAACTTACTTAACCTATGCATTACGCCATGCAGAATGTCGTGCTTTTTTAATCGATGGGTTAGGAGGTATGTTTAATGAACAGTTATCTATGGTTGGTAAGAACGATCTTGTACTCTCTATTAGTTTTAGCCCGTACGCAGAAGAAACGGTCATGTTGAGCAAAGCGGCCGCAAAAGCAGGCGCACAACAAATCATTATAACTGACAGTCAAATTAGCCCATTAGCTGCTTATAGCGATGTCTGTTTTGTGGTGAATGAAGGTAAAGTTGATGAGTTTCGATCTCAATCGGCTTCATTATGTTTGGTACAATCTTTAGCCGTTGCATTGGCTTTTAAGCAAGAAAATACACATTAATCAATAAAGCCGATAGTTTCTATTACATGCATTGAAAATATCGGCTTTGAATTATTTAATGATGATTAAGTTAAAAATAATTATAATTAAGTTAAAAAAACGATGTAAATAACACTAAGCTAACAATGATTGTACGTATTGTTTAATCTCATCATGTTGGCAATGTTCAAAAAAGCATTGTTGGAAACGCTCGCCTGATACAGCTGTTTTAACTAATGATTGGTCAATCGATTTTAATGTGTCTAAGTAGTTATCTTTCATTATTGCAGCTTTAACATCGTTTAAAATACTTGCATTACTTTGCTGCGGAGCCGCGCGCTCTAACGGGTAACCTTGTCCACGCTCGCCTGTCGTGAACGCTTTTTCAAAAATGTAACGCACATTTAATTCTGCTCCCCAACCAAACCCTTTAGCAAAGGCCAACGCCAATGCATTACCATTGTTAATTTGGTTAAATAGGTATGCATCGGAAGGTTCTAAGCAATAACCACAAACAACACCAGGATGTATATTTAAAGACATCATCGCGCCTTGACCTGTACCACAACCAGCAACAACAAAATCAACGGCTTTAGCATTAATCAAAATACTCGCCATAATCCCTAAGTGTATATAGGTTAAATGGTGATCATTTTCATCACTCATACCGACGTTATAAACAGGATAATTAAGCGGATCTACAACTGTTTTTAGCTCATTTAACACCATTGCATTTTTACCTGCTTGGCTATTTTCCATCATTAACGCTATTTTCATGGTATCTCCTACAGCGACGCTGCTATTAATTTAGTTAAAGATCATTATCTCTGTCACAACTCACACCAATATACGTAGAAAAAAATCACTTACAATTATTTATGAAACATCGTTTTATAAATTTAGATATATATCAAGAATTATTCATCAAGTACGACTTCTTTTAAATGTCATTCCTTTTAAATACGATTCCTTTAAATATAACTTCTTTCAATATAACTTCTTTCAATATAACTTCTTTCAAATATAACTTCTTTCAAATATAACTTCTTTCAATATTATTCCTTTCAATATTATTCCTTTCAAGATTATTCCTTTCGAGATTAAGGTTTTCAAATTTTTAAAAAGGCTTTTTAAAAATACTGCACTGAAAATTAACTCAGGTTATGATGTGCACAAATAAAAACGATAAGGAAAAGCAATGGATAAACCAACTCAACCAGAATCTGTCTCATCGGTATTAAAAGTATTTAGTATTTTACAAGCATTAGGTGAGCAAAAAAATATTGGTGTATCAGAGCTTTCACAACGTTTAATGATGTCTAAAGCAACCACTTATCGATTCCTACAAACGATGAAAACCCTCGGCTATGTCACTCAAGAAGATCAAGCAGACAAGTACTCTCTGACACTAAAGTTATTCGAATTAGGAGCTAAATCTTTAGAATATGTAGATTTAATTAGCTTGGCGGATAAAGAGATGCGTTTAATATCAGAGCAAACAAATGAAGCATTACATTTAGGTGCACTAGACGATAATTCAATTATTTATATCCATAAAATTGACTCTAATTACAGTTTAAGAATGCAATCAAAAATTGGTCGTCGTAACCCTCTTTATAGTACGGCAATTGGTAAAGTCTTATTGGCAGGTAGAGACGAAGCTTTTGTTCGTGAGACGTTATCCGATGTAAAATTTATTAAACACACTGAAAAAACATTAGAAAATACAAACCAATTATTATCTGAATTAAAAGTGGTTCAAGAACAGCATTACGCAGAAGATAACCAAGAACAAGAACCTGGTTTAAGATGTATTGCAGCACCAATATTTGATAGATTCGGTACTGTGATTGCTGGCATATCAATTTCATTCCCTACCATTCGCTTCGATGAACAGCGCATGTCGCATTATGTAAACTTATTACAACAAGCAGGAAAGAATATTTCATCTGAATTAGGTTATAAACATTACCCGATGAAATAGTTTTTAATTTTCTAAAAGAAAAAAGCAAATTACTGTTCAAGGAGCAAAACTTAGAAAGCTCTGAAGTGAATAGATCCTAGACAGAAAAAGGAAGATCTAACGGATTAAATCGTCACTTTCTAACAACGAAAATTTTTTCTTCACAGTTTGCTCTATGGACCGTTACCTTAAAAGGTAACGGGGGTATTATTTTTAATACTAATTTAAAATAGTAGCACCATCTTCTGCGCTAGAGACAGCGGTTCGAAATAACGAAAATAACTCACGACCAGCACCAAATTGCTGGCTTGTTAAATCTGGATGAAAAGGTATACGCTGGCTAATATCTTGTTTAACTGAAATATCACCATTGTTTGCATCAAGACGAATAATATCACCATTATTAATTCGACTAAGTGGTCCATCATACTGCGCTTCTGGCGTCATATGAATTGCAGCAGGTACTTTACCTGACGCTCCTGATAAACGGCCATCTGTAACTAGAACAACTTTATACCCACTTTTCATTACATTCGCTAAAATTGGCATCAGTTTATGTAACTCAGGCATACCATTTGCTGCTGGTCCATTATGACGAACGACAACAGCAACATCATGATTAAATAAACCTGCTTGATACGCTTTTTCTACATCATGTTGAGATTCAAAGACCATTGCTGGCGCCTCAATAAAGCGGTTTTCTTCTGCGACGGCACTAATTTTAATAACACCTCTTCCAAGATTACCGTCCAATACTTTTAAACCGCCTTGAGGGCTAAACATTTCATTAGGTGCTGAAATCACTTGCTTGTCTTTAGAGTCAACTGCATCAATGAATATTACCCGATCCTCTTCCAAAATAGGATGAGTTAAGTAATCTCGCATTGTTCCATATATTGGTTTAGCATCCATATTTAACAAGCCTCTATCACATAACTGCTTCATTAATGTAGGGACTCCACCAGCAGCCTGAAAGGCATTAATATCGGCAGGACCGTTAGGGTAAAGCATAGTTAAAGACGGTACGACTTTAGATAGCTGATCAAAATCATCCCAAGTAACTGTTAAGCCTGCAGCTTTTGCAATCGCAATCATATGAATTGTATGGTTAGTGCTACCACCAGAGGCCAATAAAGCAACCAATCCATTAACCATTGTTCGCTCATCGATTACTTCTGATATAGGACGATAGTTTTTACAGCCGTAAGTAATATTAGCCATATGTGTTGCAATCGTATCGGTTAACGCATGGCGTAATGCTGAATTAGGTGGTAGAAAAGCAGATCCTGGTAACATTAGCCCCATCGCTTCAAATACTAATTGGTTAGTATTCGCAGTGCCATAAAAAGTACATGTACCCGGTGAGTGATAAGCTTCATTTTCCATTTTTTGTAATGCGGTTTTATCCACTTCACCAGCAGCATACTGTTGTCGTACTTTTACTTTATGCTCATTACTAATACCGGTTGGCATTGGGCCTGATGGTACAAATGCAGCAGGTAAATGCCCAAAAGCAAGTGCCCCCATTATTTGCCCTGGCGCTATTTTATCGCAAACACCCAATAATAGAGTGGCATCAAAGGTGTTGTGGCTTAAGCCGATCGCAGTAGCTTGTGCAATTAAATCACGAGAAAACAAAGATAAATCCATTCCAGTTTGACCTTGTGTAACACCGTCACACATAGCAGGCACACCGCCAGCAACCTGCGCACTATGGCCAACTTTCTGTAAAGCGGTTTTAATTTGATCGGGGTAGGTTTTATAAGGTTGGTGTGCGCTAAGCATGTCATTGTAAGCAGTGATGATACCAACATTTACCTTAGTGAAATCTAGAATGGTTGATTTTTGGCTAGCGCCGCACGATGCAACAGTATGCGCTAAATTACCGCACGCTAAATTGGCTCTTTCTTTACCTAATGATGCGAGGTTTTGTGCACGAGTTAAGTATTCAGTACGTTTGATGACGCTTCGCTCTGCAATGTTTTTAGTGACCTGTTCAATAACCTTATTCATAAATAACCTTTGATTATAGTTAAACTAGTTGAATTTTTTGAAAATGTAATGCTTCGCCTTTTTAACCTATGATGAAACATTATTAATATAATTCTTAACTCATTGATTGCTTTTTGAAATAGACAATAGCGCAGCATTAACACAACGCAACACCACCTCTTCTTGAGTACCATCGATATCAATATGAATAACATTAACTTCGTCTTCTTGAGGCATTTCTAGTGTTTCAAATTGGCTTTTAAGTAGTTTAATCGGCATAAAGTGCCCTGCTCTGTCTTTCATTCGTTCTTTGACTAAATCAAAGTCCCCATGAAGATGTAAGAAAATAATATGGTTATTACCATCACATATTTGTTGGCGATATTTTTTCTTCAAAGCAGAGCAAACTAAAACACCCGTTTCTTGTTTCATTTCTATACTAAAAGCAGCATCACGGATTCTTTCCAACCACGGCTTTCGATCTTCATCACTCAATGGAAGGCCTGAAGACATTTTAAGAATATTTGCTTTGGGGTGAAGATCATCACCATCAATAAATTTAGCGTTCATTTTCTTTGCTAAACTTTCACCTATTGTTGATTTCCCTGTTGAGGAAACGCCCATCACAATAAAGACATGGCCAACTTTCTTTTCATTCATTCTGGGACCTATACCCTATTTAAAATACTTACTACAAATAATAGATAAAGCTAATTTGCAATAAGTTACCAATAACATGTTACCCGTAACTAAATTTCAAGTAAAGACACAAAAACGGTAAAGGATAAGCTTTCGAGAAGATGCTCCTTCACTGCATTTATGCACTTTATATGGCGATAAGACTGTTAATGAGTTGATGTAATATGCTCAATAAGAGCAATAATTTTTTATCTTAATGAGATTAAAATTAAGCATTAGTATTCTCAAAAATATAAAGCTTATATGTTCATGCTTCTAATTTTGTTCTTATTTTATCTATTAATTTTTTGTTTTCTTCATCGCTTAAAAAAATGGGAAAGTCATCATTATATGGGCTTCCCCAATTCTTTTGATCCTTATATTTAGGGACAATATGCATATGGAAATGATTAACTATATCGCCATAGATAGCGTAATTAATTTTATCAGGGCAAAAAATAGCTTGAAGCACTTCACTGGTTAATGCGACATCCTCCATAAACCCGTCCCTTTCACTTTTTGAGAGTTCAAATATTTCTTTTATGTGTGTTTTTGATGCAACAATAACGCGCCCTAAATGTGACTGATTTAAATTTAAATAAAGATTAGAATGACTTAACTCACCAATATGAATCATTAGGCTATCTAACACTTCATTTTTATCACAGTAAAAACATGTTTTAGTGCTCATATTTTCCCTCCATCATTAGTTATAAAAATGAATTTAATATTTTATTTTTTAAACTTTAGCGTTGAAATTTATATCCATAAAACTACTTAATGGCACCAACAGTTAATATTATATTAGCAAATCTTCTTTTCTCACCTGACGCTATCACCAGTAATAAATCATCTGATTTTGCCGTGTTATAGAATGCGTACCGATCTAATGAGGTAAATTCAACTTCTAGCGATAATCTATCTTTATATTCTTGATATATTTCAGGATTAAAATCAGCAGGTGTATCCATCAAAATGGCCGACTCAACATTAATTTCAGTAAGTAATGCATCCAAAATATCCGTCGCGTTAATCATTCCAGGTGATAGGTTCAAATAAATAATGATCGCTTTAGGTGAAGAGTTAGTGACAAAAGAATAGTTACTATCCGCAATCAATATTTTTGTCTTATGCCCACACTTAGCTAAAGTCGATATTAATTCGGGATGAATAATTTTTGATTTAATCATTTTGATTCCTCTAATAGCGTAACCATTATAAAAATGGCTACGCTAATACTTAGTATTAACCCACATTAATTACATGCGGTATACGCCACCATTGACATCAATTGTCGCACCTGAAACAAAGCCATCATATTCCGATGCAAGGAAAATGATCGTTTTCGCTACATCATCAGGTGTTCCAGCTCGACCAACAGGAATACCGGCAACAGTTGCATTAGCAGACTCTTTTGTTGTGTGTTGATCATGGAATCGCGTACCTAATATTAATCCTGGTGCAACTGCATTGACTCGAATACCAAATTCACCAAGTTCAGCAGCTAAAGAACGAGTGAAAGTCAGCACTGCGCCTTTTGTTGTTGAATAAACTAAAGACCCAGAATGCCCACCAGAACGTCCAGCTAAAGATGCGAGGTTAACAATACTCGCGCCATTTGAAGCTTCTTTTAAAAATGGTAGCGCCGATTGAGTAACATTAAGCATGGTCGTCATATTAACGTCGATCACGGTTTTCCAAAATTCAGGTGTTATTTCCCCTAACCATTTACGGGCAATAATGCCGCCAACGTTGTTAATTAAGATGTCCATTCCACCTAAAAACTCAGCGGCATTAGTAATACATTCATTAGCTGATTCAGCATCAGTTAAATCTGCATAACCAGAACTTGCTTTTTGACCTTTAGATTCTGCTAATTTAACCAATTCCTTAGGTCCCTCTTCACCCATAAAATAATGAATATATACATCACAGCCAGCATCTATTAATTGTTCCGCGACTGCTTTACCAATACCTTGCTCAGCACCAGTTATAAAAGCTTTTTTACCTGTTAATGACCCCATCTTCTTATTTACTCCTCGAATGAATTAAATTGACTATTTTGCGTTTTGAATTGTTTCTAATAAAGAAACCAAGCTAGGGTTATCTTTCTTGAATTTTTCATACACTGGTTGAACTGATTTTTGGAATGCAGGAATATCAGCAGTCAGTATTTCAGCACCACTTTCTACTAGTTTAACTTTGGCCATATCAACATATTCATCCCAAAATTTGTCTTGAACGGCTAATGATTCTTTAGCCACTTCTTTAATTATTTTTTGGTTTTCTGGAGAAAGCGTTTTCCAGATATCCGTTGATACTGCTAATACGTTTGGAATTGAAGTGTGTTTATCTGAAGAGTAGTACTTAGCAACCTCATTATGGCGAGTAGAGAAATAGGTTGGAATATCGTTTTCTGCACCATCAACAACACCTTGTTGTAACGCTGAGTACACTTCTCCAGATGAAATAGGAACAGGGCTCGCACCTAGTGCTTTCATTGTATCAATATCAATAGGTGAGTTTTGAACGCGAATTTTTAATCCTTTTAGATCGGCTGGTTTTTCAATCTTAGTATTCGAATAAAAACTTCTTGAACCACTTGATAGAAACGCAAGTCCGATAAATCCATCTTTTTCTGATGATTCTAAAATTCCATCTCCAATTGGACCACTTAAAATTCTTTTAGATTCTTCAACCGTTTTGTACAAATAAGGTAAAGACAATACTTTATATTGGTTTGAGAAAGTAGCAGTCAGCCCACCGCCTACTTTAGTAAATGCCAAAGTACCATTTTGTACCATCTGCAATGTTGCTTCTTCCTTACCAAGCGTTAAGTTAGGATAAACTTTTACACGCAGATTAGATCGTTTGGTAACTTCATCAGCAAACCAAGCCAATGATTTAGAAACGGGATGTTCAAGTGGCATTGCATGTGCCAGTTTTAATGTTTTTGCGCTTACATTCATTGTTGTTGCACTCAGTGCAATAGCAAGCGTTGCAGCACCTAAAGTAAACTGTTTTAAAATTTTCATGTCTTTTCCTTAAAGTAAAATTAGTTGTTATTACTAGCCTTTGTATCCAGCAAGTCTCGGTAACCAAAGAGACAATTCAGGAATAGCAGTAACAATTCCGAGGGTTAATATCATGATTAAAAATAAAGGTAAGAGTTTAGGTACAACTTTACCTAGCTTGACTCCAGACACACTACAACCTACGAATAAGGCTGCACCAACTGGAGGAGTGCAAATACCAATACATAAATTGAATATCATGATCATTCCAAAATGAATTGGATCGATACCCAAATGTACTGCGATTGGTAATAAAATAGGAGTAAAAATAAGTATGGCCGGAGACATATCCATAAATGTTCCTACGACTAATAAAATAACGTTAATAAGTAAAAGGATGATGATCGGGTTTTCCGAGAAAGCGAGAACAAATGCCGAGATAGCAGCAGGTATATCAGCATTTGCCATTGCCCAAGACATAGCAGAAGAGGTTGCAATCATAAGTAACACAATAGAAGTTAGTATTACGCTATTAATTAATATATTTGGTAAGTGTTTTATTTTTATTTGTTTATAAACAAACCCTAATATTAAGCTGTACATCACTGCTATAGCGGATGCTTCTGTTGCAGTAAAAATACCTCCTACAATTCCTCCCATGATAATAACAACCATGAATAAACTAGGAATGGCTTCAATAATTATTGTTAAGACGGGCTTTTCTAATACGATTGTTTGTTGTGGCACTTTGAATATTTTACCAAATATCATGATCCCAATCATAATACCTAAACCCATTAATAATCCTGGGATATAACCTGCTAGAAATAAGTATTGAACAGAGGATGTACTTACTAAAGCATATAAAATAACAACATTTGATGGTGGTATTAATAACCCTGTAGGACATGAAACAATATTGACAGCACTAGAGAAATCTTCAGGATAATTTTTTTCTTTTTGTAGTGGCCCCATAATACCGCCGACGGCTGCAGCGGCTGCAGTCGCAGAGCCTGATAGGGAACCAAACATCATATTCGCAATAACATTCACATGACACAATGAACCAGGTAATTTTCCCCCTAAAATCATTGCAAAATTAATCAATCGTTTGGCTATTCCTCCACTATTCATCAAGTTCCCGGCCAGAATAAAAAAAGGAAGTGCTAATAAACCAAAATTATCTAATCCGCCAAGTAATTGCTGAGAGGTTAACCCTGCAGCCTTATCTAATGGAAATGATAAAAATATGGTTAAAATAGCTGACCAACCAATAGAAAAAGCAATTGGAACCCCAATAACCAAAAATATAAGTAAAGAACTAAAAAGCATGACGACAGGCAACAAGTCATATACAGCATCAGGCATGTGAGCAATATAATTTTCAGTGAACAAGATATCGATTAAGGTCATGTTATTACCCTTTCTTAATTAAGGTTATTGACTGGAATGATTTTGCAATATCGTAAACACCAAAAAGAATCATAAGTGAGCCTGAAATGGGCGAGACTAAGTATATGTAACCGACTGGAATTTCGTTTCCAAATAACGTTAAGCTTGGGGAGATTTGATTGTAAGCAAGTGTGGCATTTACGATTGAGCTTCCACCGTAAACTAACACCGTATAGGAAAATAAAATCACTAGTAAATTAATGAAGATGTGCAACCAATGCTGATTTTTTTCATTCAATTTTGGCATTAACATTTCTAATGCTAAATGACGTTTAATAGCAAAAGTATAGGCACCACCAAAGATACCAACCCATATCATTAAGTATCGAGACAGCTCATCAGTAAAAGTAGAAGGCGAATTAATAACAAATCGAGTAAATACTTGCCATACAACAGCAATTACCATCACAGACATTAATATCATTAAAAATATCTCCATTGCCTTCATCGTTTTTTCTATCATGTATGTAAAAGCTATCATTCGAAGTCCTATAAATTTTTGATTAATGACTACTTATTTTTCAATTACCTTTTAAGTTACCGATAACATGTTACCAGTAACTAAATTTTTAAAAATACCTATAATCAACAGAAATGACATAAATAAGATCCATGTCTAATTTATGTCTCAATAGCCTATAAAAAGGAGAGAATTGGTTATGAGAAATTTGATCTACGTAGAATTTTTGATGTTGTTCAAAAGGCGTTTATTATTTTTAATGTAAATAATAAGCCAATAATATGTTTTTTTATGAATAGAAAGCTACCGAGGATAGTTATAACCCCTACAGTAAAACGTAAAGAAATGTACTGCGGTAACCATTATTATATAAAAGATAATCGAGAGGAAAGAGAGGTTATAAAGTTGAAGTAGCATTCTCAGTATTGTTATTTCCTAATAATTTAAAATTTACTTTCAAATTAAAAGCAACCTTAAAATCATACGCTTATAATCATCATCGTATCGAATTCTTTAATAAAATAGCATAAAAATAATTAACAATTCTATATGGAATTATTAATATTTTTTGTATCAAAGCGGTTTATTAAAGATGAATAGACCTAGAAAGAGTCACCTTTTTTTATATTAAACCCTAAATCATAGATTTTTTTGGTGTCTCTTTTACCTTCGATAGCATCCAGTAAAATTGATGCGCTGGTTTCACCTATCTCATAACGCGGAGTATAAATACTGGTTAGTCGAGGGCTCACTGCTTGGCCTATATCTAAGGCATTATAACCAATGATACTGATAGTTTCTGGGATGGAAATACCTCGTTCATTACAGGCAAATATTGTCCCGACTGCAATATCATCATTTGTGCACAAGATTCCATCTAAATCAGAACATTCATCTAATGCTCTGCTTAATAACTCCCGGCCTAATGTGAAAGTAGAATGTTTATGAGTTAAAAAGTGATTCTTTTTAAGGCCACATTCAACAATGGCTTTATCGTAACCTTTCATTCGTAATTTTGTTCTGCTGTCTAAACGTGCACCAAAATATGCAATTTGTCGTTTACCGCTTTTCACCATTTCCATCGTAGCCGTATAAGCTGCAAATTCATGGTCTAAACCGACATTCATATCAATAGGATTTTTACAAAGCTCCATTGTTTCAACAACAGGAATTCCAACGGTTTTTAACATTTTCAACGTTCTAGGAGTATGGTTTGTGCTGGTTAAGATGATACCGTCAATGTTATAGGAAAGTAGGCTAGCTATTTTTCGCTCTTCTATTTCTAAGTCATATCCAAAATGGGAAATTAATACTTCATACCCCCTCATATTAGTGATTGATTCGATACCTTGAGTAAAATTAGAAAAGACCTGATTTGAAAGTGACGGAAGTAATATACCAATAGCTTTACTTGATGCCTTAGACAACATAGCAGGAGCACGATTATGTATGTACCCACTGTCTTCTACTGCTTTGGCTATTTTTATACGTGTTTTTTCTGAGACTAATTGAGGGTTGCTCAAAAAACGACTTACTGTCATTTTTGTCACACCAACGAGCTCTGCAATATCTTTAAGGGATGGACGTGTCTTTTTTTTATTGAGAGCCATAATAAATAACATGCTTAATTTAGGATAATTTAAAATGTTACTGTAACAGTAAAGAAGTATTTATGTTAATTAATTTAATTGATATCGTCGAATAACAACGAAAAAGACCTAATTATAACTAGGTCTTTTTTGGCAACTTAATTACTTCAAGCCAATGACTAAGTTATTCGCTAGGTTATTAATTAAAGTGAAGTATGCTTCAGGCCCTTCTGGAATCTCTGAACCTAATGGATCTAACACACCTGTTTTAGCACCAGTACCTTCAATAATAGTCGTCACTAAACTTGACTGAAATTGAGGTTCACTGAATACACAACGAGCACCTGAATCTTTTACTTTCTTACGGATTTCACTGATCCCTTTTGCCCCTGGTTTTCTATCAGGATCAATCGTCACGGAACCTATTGCATTTAAGTCATAAGCAGTTTCAAAATATTGATATGCTGAATGAAAAACTAAATAAGGAGTGGCTTTAACTGGTTTCAATGTTTGTTTTAATTGTTGATCAAGTGAAGTTAATCGTTCATTTAATTTCATTGCATTAGACTGGTATTGGAGTGCATGAGCAGGGTCTAACTCCACCAGCATGTTGGTTGTTTCAATAACAATTTTTTGAGCGATCTTAGGGTCAAGCCAAAGGTGTAAATCCATTGCACCGTGATGATGTTCATGATGCGATTCTGCACCATCTTCATGATGTTCATCGTTATCTGAATGCTCTTCAATACCTTCTTCATGATGTTCATCGTGGTCTTTATGCTCTTCAATACCTTCTTCATGATGTTCGTCGTGACCAGAATGCTCTTCGGTACCCTCTTCATGATGTTCGTCGTGATCTTTATGTTCTTCGTGATCTTCATGCTGCCATTCACCACTATTTCGAGTGGCTAGTAATGAGGACTTTAGTTGTTCTGATAATTCTAATTTTTGTGCATTTTTAGCGACTGTTTGTAACGGTTTCTCAAGGAAGCTTTCTAACTCATGCCCTACCCAAACCACTAAATCAGCATTAGCTAATGCTCTCGCTTCCGATGGACGTAATGTATACGCATGTGGCGAGCCGGTTTTTACTAATAAAGTTGGTGTTGCAACGCCTTCCATAACAGCACTAACGAGTGAGTGTATCGGTTTAATACTAACCACAACTTGTGGGTTTTCCGCTGCCATTAGTGACTGTATTGGCAGTACTAACATTGACATTAAAATAGATGACAATGCTAAGACGAACTTTTTCATGTTTAATCCTTTAAGGTAGTTGATAATTGTAATGTTATAATATAACATTTTATACTGTCAACAATAACTTCAAACACGAAGACCGATAATTAAAACATGAAAAGTACAATAAAAGTGATAATAAAAACCATACAAAGGCTTTCTAGCTCAGCCGTTAGAAAGGTTAATCAATGAATTCCCCTTTACTTACTTTAACTGACGTAAATTTAACGTTAAATAATAATTCGCTACTTGAGTCTGTCAATTTACAGCTGCATGCAGGTGAAATAATGACAGTGGTTGGACCTAATGGTGCAGGTAAAACGACTCTATTACGCGTTGCTTTAGGGTTACAAAAACCAACCACTGGCCAGGTAAAAATGGCTGATGGTGTAACACTAGGTTATGTCCCTCAGAAACTGCACATAGACCCTACATTTCCAATCACGGTTAAGCGTTTTTTAGCACTCGCTAAATGTGCTAAACAGTGTGACTTTAATCTGTTATTGAAAGACGTTGGTGCTCAGCATGTTATTGATTCTCCTTTACAAAACCTTTCAGGTGGTGAATTACAGCGAGTATTGATGGCGCGAGCTTTAATGCGAGAACCTGACATTTTAGTACTAGATGAACCAGTACAAGGGGTCGATGTTCACGGTCAAGTTGAGCTATATGATTTAATTAGCCGCGTTAGAACTGAGCGTAATTGTGCCATTTTAATGGTGTCACATGATCTCCACTTAGTGATGGCATCAACGGATAGAGTGCTGTGTTTAAATCGCCATATTTGCTGTACTGGCACACCTGAAGTTGTCGTAAACGATCCGGCTTATACTGCACTATTCGGCCCTTATGCTGCTAGGCATTTGGCTATTTATGTTCATGATAAACAACATCAACATGACCACGAACATGGCTGTAGCAATAAGGAACATAACTGTAATGGATGATTTTCTAGTAAGGGCGCTATTAGGAGGCTTAGGCGTCGCACTCGTTGCAGGACCATTTGGCTCTTTTGTTGTATGGCGACGTTTAGCATATTTCGGTGATACGTTGGCGCACTCGGCTTTATTAGGTGTCGCACTGGGTTTCCTTTTACACATCAATTTAACATTGGGTATTTTGATCATTTGCCAATTGTTGGCTATTTTGCTTTTTTTCAGCCAATACCAACGACAGTTAGCTAGCGACACGCTACTTGGGATCTTTTCCCATGGCGCACTCTCATTGGGTTTAGTTGCATTAGCTTTCATGGATAATGTCAGAATAGATTTAGTGAGTTACCTTTTCGGCGATATTCTTGCGATTGGTTATGTTGACCTTATCTGGATTTATGGTGCAGGCGGCGCGGCATTATTAGGTTTGATTTGTATTTGGAAGCCTTTGTTATCAATTACAATTCATGAAGATTTAGCACGAGTGGAAGGTTTACCTGTTGACCGTATTAACTGGTTATTTTTAGGCTTAATTGCATTGATTGTCGCCATTATGATGAAGGTCGTAGGTATGTTGTTAGTGACGGCATTATTGATTATCCCCGCTGCCACTGCACGACGCTTTGCAAGTACACCGGAAAGCATGGCGGTAATCGCGATGGTAATTGGCGCATTAAGTGTCGGTCTAGGGTTATTTGGCTCTTTTCAATACGACACACCGTCAGGTCCAAGTATTGTAGTCGCTGGTTGTTTACTGTTTATATGCAGTATTTTATTACCCAAGAAATAGTGCTGTGAGGACTTTATTTAATTTTAAATGAAGAGAGTGTTTGATGGATGAGGCTTTAAATAGCGAAGTTCTCATCCTTCATAAAAGGCTAAAACTAACTTTAGAATCTTAGCGAGTTACTTATTTTAACTATTTGTTTACCAGTAAAAGTACCATCAATTTGGCGGTTCAAAGCATCGCTAATATGGCTAGCTGCAAACTCGATTGGTTGAAGTGTTGGGGTTTGAATTTCACCTTTAGTAACGCTATCCAACATCACTTTACTCATAAACCCCATTTTTTGTTGTGCGCATAAACTATTGTCTAGCCATGCCCCTCCTAAAGATACGATACTGATCGTTGGACCTTTTCGATCAAGAAGATCTTGCTCGAAGTAGGGTAACGGTCTTAGGCATGCGATTCGACCACAAAAGCGCATCAATTCGATATTGCGAATCGTTGATTCACCACCAACTGAATCTAATACCGCATCAAATCCTTGCGGCCCTAATTCTCGACGAATTTTTTCGCATAACTTAGGATCGTGGTAATCAAAAACCGCATCGGCACCCAGCTGCTTAAGCAATTTATGGTTACGCTTAGAGGCGGTGGTAAACACATCCGCACCACGTTGTTTTGCAAACTGAATAGCAAACTGCCCTACTGATCCAGCTCCACCTTCAATCAGAATGGTTTCGCCAGCGGTTACACGTAATTTTTCAAGTGAAATAAGCGCGGTCATACCAGCGCAAGGTAAAGCAGCAGCGGTCATTGCATCAACTTCATCGGGCACAACCGAGACGGCGAAATTGGGGACTTTAGTGTATTCACTTAAAGCCCCTTGCTCACTCATACTGGCATGCCACATCACTCTGTCACCAACATTAGGGTAAACACCCTTTTGCGCTTTGACGACAATACCGACGGCGTCTAGCCCCAAAATATGAGGGTATTGCCACTGACAAAAACCGGATTTAGACAGTATTGCATCAACTGGATTTAACCCGACATACTCAACCTTGACCAACAGTTCATTCTCGCAGCACTCAGGCACCGGCAATGTTGTTTCAGACAAGCAAATGGATTCATTAGGTTCAATCAATACAATCGCTCGCATCATCTGTGGAAGACTTAAGTCTACATTAGTCAGATTTAGCGTATCTAGGTTTACAGTATCAGTCTTTGCCATTTCTAATTCAGCTCTTTAAAAGGTTTCCAACGCGTAGCTCCAGCGGCCGTTAAATGCTTGATAAGCATTCACTTTAGCTTGCAACAATGAAATCGTCGAATCAACATCATTCTCTTCAGCACTTAACAGATCGCGACGTGAGTCTAATAACTCTAAGTAAGGCAATTGCCCTTCTTCATACATGGCTTCAGCTTGTAAGAATGCACGATTTGAATATTGATAACGTTGATCTGCGTAACGTTGTAGTGAACTCTGTTCAACAAGGCGCTGTAAAGTAAGTTCACTTTCGCTTATTGCTTTTAAAACAACCTGTTGGTATTCACTATATGCCGCTTCACTCAAGTATTTTTGTGCATCACGTTCTGCCAACAATGAAGGGTAACTTAATAGTGACCATTCAATTTGTGGTGTCACTTGCCATTGACCATTCGAGGTAGACAACCCTAAGCTGTCTAAACTTAATACACCAGCAAAAGCACTTAAACTCACCTCTGGCAAAAGTGCTTTACTTGCCGCTACGCTTAATGAGTTTGCTTGACTAAATTCATATAAAGCACCGTTAATATCAGGACGTAGTGCAATGGCATTACTAGGCTCCGCTAATGCCACTCGAAAAGGTAAATCAAAAATCCCCTGTTCATTTTGCAAGCTAACCGCACTGGTTAATTGTCCTGTTAATACCGCTAAGGTCGATAAATCACTGTATTCTGCATAAGCGATTGCAGGTAATAATGCTTCTTGTTGACTAAGTTGCGCACGCGTTCGATTAAGGTCAAGTTCATTAGCCGACCCTTCTTCAAAAAGAGCTTCTAGTACATTGACACTTTGTTCTAACGCTTCAACTTGTAGCTGAATGATCTGTTTTTTACGTTGGTGCCCTTGATAACTGACATAACCTTTTACCACAGAAGAAACGACCTCTATCTGCAGTAAACGACGTTGTTCAGCTTGGCTCATTGCTGATGCTTCTGCGGCATCAACTAACGCACTGATTCGTCCAAATAAATCTAACTGCCAAGTTAATGATAGATATGCACTTGATTGACGAGGTGTTGTCTCAATAACATCACCTCTTTGCGCGCCAGCCACTACACCACCTTGCGGTAGAAATTTAGCTTCTTCAACACCAATACGCGCTAACGTACTTTGTAATTGTAATTGGCTTGTGCGTAAATCATGGTTCATTAACAATGCATCATCAATCAACTGATTCAATTGTGGCGAGTTAAGATTTCTCCACCAGTTGATTTCATCTTCACCGGCTAATCGCTCAACAAGGCTACTTTTATCGATAAAAGTATAAGCCTTTTCTTGTTCATCTTTTGTATTCACTTGGCTCGCGCAACCAGACAAAATGGTTGCGATTAAGACAGTAGATAAGGCAATTTTAGGCTTTAAGCATTTGACTAACTTAAGCATTATTTCTCTCCTCAACATTGATTTTTTTCTCAATATTGCTGTGATCATCAAGACTCTTTTGTGCCTTATCATTCTTCGTTTTACTCACTAGCATATAAAACACTGGCGTGAATAATAGACCAAAGATAGTGACCCCTATCATGCCTGAGAATACTGCATTCCCCATTGCGTGGCGCATTTCCGAACCTGCACCTGTAGCAAGAATTAACGGTACAACACCTGCTGTAAAGGCAATTGACGTCATTAGTATTGGACGTAAACGCATACGACATGACGCTAAAATAGCTTCAAGATGTGTTAAACCAGAGTCATGCTGATCCTTTGCAAATTCAATCATCAAGATGGCATTTTTAGAGGCTAAGGCCACCAATACAATCAAGGCAATTTGCGTAAAGATATTATTATCTGAACCCACTAACCACACGCCTAATAATGCAGAGAAAATAGTCATCGGTACGATTAAAATAATCGCTAATGGTAAACGTAAACTTTCATACTGCGCCGCTAATACCATGAACACTAACAACACCACTAATGGGAAAACATAAACCATGGTATTACCCGCAAGTACTTGTTGATAAGTTACTTCCGTCCATTCGTATTCAATGCCCGTTGGTAACGTATCGGCTAGTACTTTCTCAATCGCTTTTTGCGCTTGATCTGAGCTATAACCAGGTGCAGGGCTACCATTCAGCTCAGCACTTGGGTAACCGTTATAATGCATTACTCTATCTGGGCCAATAGTTGGTGTTACGGTTAATACAGAACCTAGTGGCACCATGTTACCGGCACGATTACGTACTTTTAAGTTAAGAATTTGCTCAGGATCGACACGATAATCTGCATCAGCTTGCGCATTCACTTGGTAAGTACGCCCAAATAAATTGAAATCATTTACATACACAGACCCTAAGTAGATTTGTAATGCATCAAAAACTTCATCCAATGGAATACCTTGAATAAGCGCTTGCTCACGGTCTACGTCTATATCCATTTGCGGTACTTGAATACGGAAGCTTGAGTAAAGTCCCATTAACGCAGGATCTTGCTGTGCTTTACCAATCACCGTTTGCAGGCTATTAAATAACGCATCAAATCCTTTGTTTGATCTGTCTTCAATTTGTAGTTTAAAACCACCTGTTGTACCTAAACCTTGAATTGGTGGTGGCGGGAATACCGCTACAAACGACTCATCAATAGCAGTAAAACGTTTATTTAATTCAGCTGCAATCGCCATCGCAGATTGGCTAGGGTCAGTACGCTTATCAAAGCTTTCAAGTGTGGTAAATACAATGCCGCTGTTAGGCGTATTAGCAAACCCGTTAACCGATAAACCAGGGAAAGCAACAGTATGCGCAACACCCGGTACTGACAAAGCAATCTCTTGCATCTCTTTTAATACGTCTTGTGTGCGGTCAAGACTTGAAGCGTCGGGCAGCTGCGCAATCGCCACTAAATACTGCTTATCTTGCGGTGGGATAAAACCGCCGGGTACGGTATCAAATAGCTTGATAGTACCGCCAAGCAATACAACATAAGCAACCATTGCGATAACAGACATGCGTATTAATTTTTTAACTAATTTTTCGTAACCTTTTGCACCACGATTAAAGACACGATTAAAAGGTTCGAATAACCAACGACCAAATAATTTATTCAATAAACGTGTAAAGAAATCTGGTTTTGCATCATGCGGTTTTAATAATAATGCCGCTAAAGCAGGTGATAATGTTAATGAGTTAAACGCTGAAATAATCGTTGAAATAGTAATGGTCAACGCAAACTGTTTATAGAACTGACCTGATAACCCGGTAATAAAGGCCGTCGGAATAAATACCGCACTCAATACTAATGCAATCGCAATAATAGGCCCAGTCACTTCGCTCATGGCAACACGTGTTGCTTCTAGAGGTGATAGCCCTTTTTCAATATTACGCTCAACATTTTCGACCACCACAATCGCATCGTCGACCACGATCCCTATCGCCAGTACTAAGCCAAATAGTGACAGTGTATTAATCGACACACCTAACCATTGCATCACCGCAAACGTACCAATTAATGAAATAGGTACCGCAATTAATGGAATGATAGACGCACGCCATGTTTGTAAAAATACAATCACAACGATAACAACCAATACAATCGCTTCCAATAAGGTTGCAATTACCGCATCAATCGAGCCGCGTACAAAGACGGTTGGGTCATAAACGATGTCGTATTCAACACCTTTAGGGAAATCTTTAGATAAACGCGCCATGGTTTCACGCACTTGATCTGACAACTCAATGGCATTAGATCCTGGACGTTGAAACACAGGCATCGCCAATGCAGGTTGGTTATCTAATTCAGCGCGTAATGAATAACTATCTTCACCTAAATCAACGCGTGCAATATCAGATAAACGCGTTAACTGACCTTCATCACCAACTTTGATAATAACTTGCTCGAATTCTTCAATACTATTTAAACGGCCTTTAACGTTTAATAATATTTGGAATTGGCTGTCACTAGAGATCGGTTGCGCACCTAAACTACCGGCAGCAACTTGTTGGTTTTGAGAGCGTAATGCGCTAACCACATCACCAGCCGTTAAACTACGTGCTGCTAATGCATCTGGATTTAACCAAATACGCATTGAGTATTTACCACCACCGAATAAACGAACATCACCGACACCCGGTAAACGTGCAATTTCATCTTTAACGTTTAAATCAGCATAGTTAGATAAGTACGCCGTATCATGTGTTTTTTCTGGTGAATATAAATGCACCACCATGGTTAAATCTGGCGATGATTTTTCGGCGACTACACCTAAACGTTGCACTTCTTCAGGCAAACGTGGCAATGCACTGTTTACGCGATTTTGTACCTGCACTTGCGCACGGTCTAAATCAGTACCTAATGCAAAGGTAACGGTTAATGTCATACGACCGTCACTGGTTGCTTGAGAAAACATATACAGCATGTTTTCAGTACCGTTAATTTCTTGCTCTAACGGTGTTGCAACGGTTTGGCCGATTACCGTTGGGTTTGCACCAGGGTAATTTGCTGTAACAACCACTGTAGGCGGTACAACTTCAGGGTATTCACTGACGGGTAGTTGGAATAAAGAAATACCACCAGCAATCAAAATAACCAAAGATAACATCGCCGCAAATATTGGGCGTTGTATAAAGAAATGTGAAAACTTCATTATTATTCCTTAGTACTTGCCGTTAACGGCTCATCTACAGCTGATAATGTAAAAGCCACGCCAGCACTATCAATATTCACAGAGTTTGGTTTGATTGGCATACCAGGACCGACACGAGCAGGACCATTCACTGCAATCACATCACCCGCTTTTAAGCCTGACGTAATCGCACGTAAACTACCGTAACGTTCACCCAATTCTACTAAGGTGTATTGCAACACATCATTTTCACCGACAGTCAGTACAAAGCTATTTTTTAAATCAGTACCGATAGCACGTGAAGGGATAACCACTTGATCTGTTACTTCATTTGCAGCCAATCTAACGCGTGCAAAAGAACCCGCACGCAATCCTTTATTTTTTTCATCAAACACCGCGCGTACACGTAAAGTACCTGTCGATGAATTGATACGGTTATCGATAAAATTAATATAACCAGAATAAGGAAAATCAGTTTGACCGACTTTTTGCATCACCACTTGTTGATGGCTTGCCGCCGTTACATCGTCAAATGAACTATTCCAAGTACGTTCGTCAATATCAAAATAACCATACATTTCTTTATTTGAAACAATTGACGTTAGTACCGTTTGTCCCGCTAAAATATTGTTACCGCGAGTAATATTAGTACGAGAGATAACACCATCGATCGGAGAGCGTATCGCAGTAAATTCTAGGTCGAGTTGTGCAGCGCTAAGGTCTGCTTTTAGTGACGCGAGTTGCGCTTCACCTTGACGTAATGCAGAAGCGCGAGACTCAGCTTGCTCTGTTGAAATTGCTTTACGTTGAACCAAACGAACAGCACGTTGTGCTTCACTTCGTAATTGTTGTAATGCAGCTTGTGCACTGTTCACTTGTGCTTTAAGCCCTGCCACTACCGCAGTAAAAGGACGACTGTCTAATTTAAATAACAAGTCACCTTGTTTGACTTGATCACCTTCATGAAATGAGACTTGTTCTATCACACCCGAGACACGCGGCATTAATGAAACTTGTTCAGGTGCTTCTAAACGCGTGGTGTAGGTATGCCATTTTTGAGTCGGAGTTACTAACACTTCAGCAACATCTATTGCCTGTAAAGGTCTTTGACTTGCAGGTTCACTTGGCTCTTCTACACAACCGATTAATGTAAGACTTGCCACGCTAAAAATTGCAGCAATTAAATATTTATTCATGATGACGCTCCTTTTCTAATTGCCGCAGATTTTACGGAACAAACTAGTGCAAAAAAAGCATCGTTTTTTAAATTCATTAATGCCAAAATAGCACCAATAAAGATTAAAAAAGTGACTTTATAATGATTAACGATATCATTTAAACCCTATTAAGGATCAAAAATGGACATCACCAGTAGACTATTAATGCTACTTGAAGTCGTTGAGCAAGGCTCTTTTGCTAAAGCGGCAGATGCTAGGAATATAGACCGTTCAGTCGTTTCAAAGCAGATAGGACGTTTAGAAGATGAATTAGGTGTACGATTACTTAATCGTTCCACTCGCTCATTTTCTTTAACGGCTGCGGGTGCCGAAATGGTCAAAAAAACCATTGAGATACGTGATTTACTGGGTGATACGCTTCGTTTAGCTGAAAATTACCACCAAGAACCGCGTGGTGTATTGAAGATAGCAAGCTCATCTATTATTGGACGCCGTTATTTACAGCCAGTCATTAATGACTTTCAAAAACGTTTCCCACAGGTAGAAGTTGAAATGCGTTTAGACGAGCGCGTTGTTGACATCATTTCAGAAGGTTTCGATTTAGCTTTTCGCATCGGTAAACCTAAAGATTCTTCTTTAATCGCAAGGCCTATCGCGCGTAATCGTTTACTCATTTTAGCGGCTCCAGAATTTATTAAAAGTTATGGGCTCCCCACTAAAATAGAAGACTTAGCTGACTTACCAGCAGCAACCTTTGCTACTGCGGCTTCGAGAATGGAAGAAATTAGCTATTTAAATGAGGATGGGAAGCAAACAGAGCAAAAAATGAAAAGTGTTTTTAGAAGCAACGATGCAGATGTTCTATTAATGAAAGCACTATCTGGTAGTGCCTATTTCATTACGCCAGCATTCCTTGTTAATAACGAAATTAAAGATGGTTTACTCATTCCTATATTAACCGACTTAGCATTGCTGGATTACTACCCTATCTATGCTGTTTACCCACATCGCGATCTCCCCGTTAGAACACGATTATTTTTTGATGCTGTATCCGAATATTTAGGCAAACAAAAACCAATTTGGGAAGAAGCCATTCCAAACTTTGAACAACTTTATCAAGCAACATCAGGTAAAGATCTTAGCCCAAGATAAAATGATGGTTGTTTGAAACAATATAAAATAAGAGATTCTTTTTTATAAATAAACCTAACAAAACCATTAAATCTAGAGGTAAACCAATAATGGTTTGTCTCTTTTATCTCTAATATTTTCAAAAAAAATAATATTAATTTATTAATATCATAAACATAACAACCATTTATACCAATGGAATTAAATAAGTGATCAGAAATTGTGCAGGAAAAATTAACACTAATAAGGCGTGAGTTGTAGAAGATAGTTGTTCTCACTTCAAAACTCAGAACGTAGTTAGGGGTGATTTTAACCAGCAAGAATGATCACCTTATTAATTCTTTTGGTATTAGTTAACACTCTCAATACTCCCGTCTCCACTTAATAACCAAATCATTATTACATTCTCACTCTGTAAATAATTCACACTTTACGCTTTTTATTTTTCATTAAAATAAAAATAACCAATAAAAACAACAAGATAAAAAACTGGCACAGTAATGGCAATATACTTAATACACATCAAATAAAGGAGAAACAATATGAAGAGCATAAAAACAATTGCCCTTTCAACTGTACTACTGACTTCATCAACTATTACATTAGCAGATCAACAAAGTTGGAAAAATGAATCTCTTGATGCGTGGATAGATGGGAAAGCTGAAACAACATTATTGTTAAACACTAACTTAAACTCATTCGATATTAATACTGATGTCCATAGTGGTGTCGTTACCTTAACTGGCGTCGTTGACAGCAACATCGAAAAATCATTAGCTGGCGAATTAATCGCAGGGTTAGATGGCGTCGAAAAGGTAGAGAATGACTTATCTATTTTAGACAAAAATAACGAAGCGGGCTTGGATGATAAAGCATTGTCTGCATTAACAGATGCCAAAATCACGACGGTGTTAAAAACACGATTGTTGATGGCTGAAGACGTTAGCGCAATGGATATTGAAGTAGACACAACCAATAACGTTGTACTGTTAACCGGTAAAGTGATATCAGATACAGAACACGACTTGGCAATGAATATGGCGCGTAATACTGAAGATGTATCTAAGGTTATTGATAAACTTGAAGTCATTAAATAATCAATATTCGCCTTATTTTTTTAATGTACTTTTATAACGTATATAACACCCCATATAAGTAAGGAGAGATGACATGATTCGCTGGGTATTTTTATTTCTCGTGATTGCCTTAATTTCAGCTGTATTCGGATTTGGTGGTATCGCTGGCGCAGCCGCTAGTATTGCTAAAATCATATTTTATCTGTTTGCAGTGTTGTTTGTTGTCTCGATTGTCGCCAATGTAATAAAACGCTAGAAATAGTAGGAGAACAAAATGACTAAGATAAGATCTTATAGACACTTTGCAGCAATTTCAGGTTTAGTATTAGCCCTTAGTGGTTGTACTGATGGCTCTACAAAAAAAGTAGGCGAAAAGATTGATGATGCATCAACTGATATTGGCAATAGTATTGAAGATACGTGTGAAGGCATAAAAGACACACTTAGTGCAGACGATAAAGATTGTTAATATTCGTCATAAATTAAAATCTGCCATAAATAGAAGATCGAATAAATAATATAAATTATTCCTTCTTCTATCATTCTTCATTTTTAAATCTAAAACATTCACAGCATTAACTTGAACTCCCTAAAAAAGTAAAAGAGACAAAATATAAAGGAGGAATATATTGAGGAAATGGCGATCTAATATTACATCACTCAGGCTGCGTTATTAATACCAACCTTATTTTATTCACAGCTACCTTTCTTATTTATTTACTAAATTTATTCGCTAAGGAAATCCCATGTTTATTACTAAATATTACCTATTTGGCTCGCTATTAAGCTTAGCGTTAGCTTGGTTTATTCCGCTGCTAATACTGAAAATATTATTTTCATGGGTAGCCCTTTCTTTAGCAATTGTAAGCCTTGCTTATTTATTTGATACTCCTTCTATTTTTAGAAAAAATAGTGACGGAAAAATACTATGGTGGATCCAATGGGCTTTCATCCCTTTTCTACTTGGCGTTAAAGCTTATAACGCGTGGGCAAGAAAGAATGATGAGGTTCCACCAATACAAAAAATAACCAATAATTTGTACCTTTCAAGACGTTTATTATCATTTGATTTAGCGTATTTAAAGTCAAAAAATATTGATTGTATTGTAGATGTCACAGCAGAATTCGCTGGCTTAGAAAGTGCAATGACAGATAAACATTTTGATTACTTAACGATCCCAGTGTTAGACCACAAAGCCCCTTCTTTACATAAACTACGCCATGTGCTTTATTGGATTGATGTACAGCTATCACAATCTCGTTCTGTAGTTATTCATTGTGCTTTAGGTCGTGGGCGATCTGTCTTTGTGATGGCCGCTTATTTGTTAAGTCGAGATCCTGCATTAAGTGTTGATCAAGCATTAACTCAAATTCATTCTATTCGCAGCTCAGCGAACTTAAATAAGAAACAATACAAAGTACTGAGTGCAATTAGTAAACAACAAAAATTAAAACTACCCGAGCCAACGTGGATGATTGTTAACCCTGTTTCAGGTGGCGGTAAATGGCAACAATATAAACAGCAATTAATTCGACAGTTAAGTACAAAGCATCGTTTAAAAATAGTAGAAACGATGCCACACATTTCAGCAACTGAACTCGCCAAGCAAGCTAAAGAAACAGGTGCAAATAAAGTGATTGTGTGTGGTGGAGACGGTACGGTAACTGAAGTGGCAAGCCAACTTATTGAATCAGATATAGTGCTTGGGATTGTCCCTTTTGGGACCACAAACGCTTTATGTCATGTACTTTACGGGTTAGCAGCAAAATACTCTCCGGTGAATGCAGCTTGTAACGCTATTTTATCTGAACAAGTTCGCACGATTGATACGGCAAAATGTAATGAACAATTGATGTTATTAGCCATGGGCATTGGCTTTGAACAGCAAATGATTTCGTCTGCAAACAGAGAGAATAAAAATGAAAATGGGCAGTTTGCTTATTTAAATGGTTTTTTTAATGCAGTGGTTTCAAGTGAATCGCAACAGTTAAGTATTAAAATTAATGACAAAGTATACCAAGATTTAAATGTTCAAAGCTTAATGGTCGCTAATACCGCCCCATTCAGTACTTTATTAGCACATGGTGGCGATGCACCAGAACCAGATGACGGTAAGTTACACATGACTTATTTAGATAATACGGATTCATTTACCGAAACAGTGATTGCGCTATCTGATTTAGCGGCCTCTAGTTTAGGGTTGCAAGATAAGGCAAATCAGTTTCAATATTGTGACGGTAAGAAGATAGCGATCTCTGCAGATCATGAAATAGAATATGTTATAGACGGTGAAAACTATCGCGCTCAAAATATTGAAATAACCGTATTGCCATCGTCACTTAAGGTCTTTGTGGCGTCGAATAAATAGTATCAACTCGTAACATGATGACAATGCGAGTCCTTATCGAATGTGACAACGCAGTATTGGTTGTCGTATTGGCGCCCCGTAGAACAAATCGTTAGGCAACCACCTTCGCTGTTATAAAATGTTATAAAGTGTTATAAAGTCTCGGTTTAACCCGTTAGATCTTTACTTCTATGTCTAGAGTTTATTTCCCTTACGATTTTCTGATTTTTGCATCTTGAATGGTGACGAGTATATTTAATACCAATCTAAGTCATTATCTAGCCATTTATTACCCAGATTAGTATAACGATAATATAAACATCGCCGCACATATCAACAATAACTCTCAAGAGAATAATGTAGACCAATAAATAAACGTCTATTTAATCTACTTTTAAAAAATATAATACCGCTCTACCTAACGCCCCCTCTTTTCATACATAGGCTGAACACTACTTTACAAACGACTTCCTGCATATCAAATAAATAGTAATAAGTTATAAATTTGACAAAGTTCAAATTCATCGCGATTATGAACTTCCCCACCTGAAAAATTAAATGATGAATTCATTATCGTGAGAGCAATTAATGCATAAATTAAGCTTGTTATTAAGCATCCAAAATAGCTCATTGCGCCAAGCTATATTAAATAATCCTGAATTAGCCCAGTTCAATACAATTCAGCTAGAGGCCAGCCAAGATTGGATCTCAGAGATCAAAACCATAGCACCTACCGTTGCAATTATTGGCGTAAACAACTTTAGCTCTGAAGATTATCAAGCACTATCTAAGCTTGAAGCCTTGAATGAAATGGATTTAATTATCATCAGTTCTGGTGCTCCTAACCCTAATTTAGATAAATTAATGCAATTAGGGGCAATATTTCATTATCGCATGCCGGTTGATATAGAAATCTTAGCTGAAACATTACAAGACGTACGACAATCCAACTTACCTAAAAGTACAGTTGGACAACAAGTATCCACCAGCGATTTAGACCAATTTGGTTTATTAATTGGCTCTTCAAGCCCAATGCATAGGTTATATAGAACACTACGCCGCGTGGCAAAAACCGATGCATCTGTATTTGTTATTGGGGAAAGTGGAGCAGGTAAAGAACTCGTTGCCCAAACCATTCATCAAGCAAGTGACCGAAGCCAATATCCTTTCATTGCCATTAACTGTGGAGCAATCAGTCCAGACTTAGTGGACAGTGAATTATTTGGTCATAATAAAGGTGCTTTTACTGGCGCTGACAAACCGCATGATGGTGTCTTTAAGCGCGCTGAAGGAGGCACTTTGTTTCTTGATGAAATTACTGAAATGCCTATTGAACATCAAGTAAAATTATTAAGAGTATTGGAAACAGGGGAATATCGTCGTGTTGGCGGAGAAACTGTACATATAGCGAATACACGTATTATTGCAGCAACCAACCGCGATCCTCAAACCGCGATTGATGAGCAAGAACTAAGAGAAGATCTGTACTTTCGTTTAGCTCATTTCCCAATTAATGTGCCGCCTTTAAGAGAAAGAGGTAGTGATATTGTCGGTTTAGCAAAACATTTTATTGCTCATCAAAATGCTAAAGAAGTCAAAACGAAAACTATTCTAGAAGCAGCATTAGATAAAATTGCAGCTTATGATTGGCCTGGTAATGTAAGAGAATTAAAACACTCGATAGAAAGAGCATTTATTCTGTCTGATGATGTCATTAAAGAAGAACATATTGTTTCTGATTCTCTTCAAGTAACCGGTGAAGATTCAACATTGAACGCATTAGTGCCGGTTGGTGTTGCTTTAGTCGCAATTGAAAAAGCAGCGATTGTTAATACCTTAGATAACAATGAAGGTAATAAAACCAAAACAGCTCAAGAGCTCGGTATCAGTGTGAAAACGCTCTACAATAAACTCGATAAGTATGAAGTGACTTAACTAACAATCATTATAAAGTTAGGATAACTAAAATATTGCATGCACTTAATAATTGAGTGCACTCAATATTTTCAATCACATATACTTGCCTTAAATCATCTTGCTCTCAGCACTAAATGACTTCTTCCAAATATATCTAATCGCTCTAATAAAGTGTTTAAGCACACGAGTAATGGCACACCAAGTAACATCCCCATGCTACCCCATAACCATCCCCATAAAATTAACCACATAAAAATAACCAACGGATTTAAGTTAAACCTTCTGCCTAATAAAGTAGGTGTAACAAATTGACTTTCAGCCATATTAATCACTAAATAAGTCGAAATAATAATGAATGCATAACTCATTGAATCAAATTGAACATAAGTAATAACACCAAAACAGATCATAGAAATGAGTGGACCTAAATAAGGCGCAAAGTTCATAATGCCTGCTAATGTTCCCCATAAAAAGGGGTCTTCAACACCAAATATAAAGAAAACACAGCCAACAACGATACCCAACGCAATATTAATTAACGTCACCGTCCCAATATAACGAGAGAGATCTTTTTGGATCACTCTGACCAATTCCACTGTTTTACGCTTGTTAGATAGATGGTCAAATTGCATTAAAAAACCAGTAAACAAAGAACGTCCATAACTGAGCATAAAATACGCCATAAAGAGCGAAATCATTAATTGAGTAATAGCAGTCGGTGTTGCTACTGCAATACTTTTAACCAATGAAACGACGGTTGTACTTCGAAACTCACCGACATTAGAACTACTAACAATTGCCTCATTTAATGCTGAACTTGTGCCTGCGTTGTTGGTTGCATTAGTCACTTCTTGTGAAATATCTTTCACTAACTCTGGAAGCTTCGACCACCACTGTTGAGCAGGCTCAGTTAATACTGCTACTCCGCCAAATAAAAGACCAACAATCAAAAAGATAACGCTCAACACCCCTACTGTTCTGGGAATGCCAATTTTTTCTAAATAATTAACTAATGGGCTACATAACAGCGCAATAAACGTACTGACCATGACGGGTAATAATATAGACTTACCAAAGTAGATACAGCCAATAAGAACGATAATAAACAAGAACCAAAAACCAATGCTATATAAGGTTTTTCTATCTTTATTATCTTGCTTTATATCTAACTTATCTTGTTCAGTAGCTGATTCTTGTGAATCAATAGAGGATTCACTTTCATTTGTAGATGGTTTTTCAGATGAACTGATTTTGGGGTTGGTAGCTTGACCGTCATTAATTTGAACTGCAGAGGAGGAGTCATTTATTTGATCGTTATTTTGCTTGTCCTTCAAATTATTTACTCCATTTTTACTTTACTTGATTTAACCTTGCTTGATTTAACTTTGCTTAATTTAGCTTTGTTTAATTTAGCTTTACTTGGGTGAGCAGATCAGAACTTATCAAACTTAAACGCTTAAAGCGGTTAATTAGAATGTTCGTTTTACTTAATTTTTACCTAATATTTTTTACTTAAGCGCTTTTATTTAAGCACCTATGTTTAACACGTTATCTTTAGGTGCTTTGCAGAGTTGGTTTACTCGTTACTTTTTGGAACGGTGCTATTGGAACTACAATGTTGATTAAAGTAATTTAAACCTAAAGAAGCGATAGGATATAAAGATCTGATTTTCGTTCGATATCTCGCGAGCAAAGCAGTCGCGATGGTTACTCCAATCGTCACGCCAAAAGGATGTTTTTGTGTTTTTTTTCTAACGGTGTGTAGCAATAAATTAAGCTTCAATTCACACTGTCTCGCTGAATCTTTACCTTCCAACCGTGTTAAGTTAATCGAATGATTTAGCTGCTTTAGAGATGACATCAGCGCCCTCCTTTAATTGAGCAATCGTTGCTTTGAAACCAAAGAATCGCATTAAATATTTTTGCCAGTAAGCTAGAGCGACCAACACTAACCCCATTGCAGATAAAAACATGCCAACTGCAATTAATAAATTAGAGGTGAAGCTATAAGCAATAATCCCAATGCAGATACAGATGCTAAATATAAAAAGAATCAGCAAAGGAATGAATAAAAGCTGGCAAACTGCAAAACGTTTAGCTGCTTCAACGTTGCGTAATATTTCAATAAAAAACAGTTTGATGGTGGATTCTGACCACTGACCAGCTTCTTGCGCTATTTTTGAGAGCTTGTTAAATACATCCGTTATTTCATCAAATTTAACGCCTAAACTTTCAGTATTGAACGTATCTGCATGTGGTACTTCTGCATCTACATTTTCATTACTTAACTTTTCAGAGCCTAACTGTTGACTGTCTAACGATTCATTATCTGACTCTTGATCATTTAACTGTTCATTTAACTGTTCATTTAACTGATCATTATCTAACAAAGCATCTTGTTGAGTACCTTGAGAGGTTTTATTTTGATTCGACATATTTTGCTTATTTTCCATCATAAAACCTCTCCGGTGACTTCATTTATTTTATCAATTTCGAAACCGCCCATCCGGCTAAAAATGCACAACCGATGCTCAATAGTGGACGCTCTTTAATGATATTTTCAGCTTGGTTTGTCACTGACTTAACTTTTTCAGAACCTTCACTTAACGATTCTTGCGCTTTATTTTTTAAAGAGTGAACGGCTTCAGAAGTCGCTTCTTCAGCTAAATGATATGCTTCTTCGATTTTTTGTTGTGACTCTTGAGTTTTTGCTTTTGGTGTAGCCATTTTAAATCTCCTTAATTACAGAATGTATAATATGATTTCATGCTAACAATAGGGTTATACAACTGTCTATCAACGTTACTAATGAAAGTGGCTAAGATAAACATCCCTAAATACTTGTTATTCTCTTTTAACGTTGCGAAAGCCATGCCACATTTGTAAACAGACTCATAAAAATCATAAGAGGCTGATAAATAACAGCTTTATTTTAGTCTTTAGATGAAAGGTTAATATCCTTAAAAAGAGAATATTGTATTTTCTACTGATATTAAGAAGTGACCATGTAAAAGTTACTCAGTAATCAGTACTAATGCAAAAGACTAGATATTTAACTTAAATGACCAGGAAGGTATTTGTTCAAAAACAAAAGAGAAAGAGCCATCTTTTGAGATATATAGAATGGTTTGAAATAATTGTAGATGGCTTCCCATTCTGCGTAATAAATTCATTTAAATAACGCATAAGCCATGAAATATAAACTAACCACTCTCTCCAACCATTAATGATATTGAGTGCAGTTTTTTTCGATATCCGATGTAGTCTGCTTTTTTGCCAACGTTCAACTAAAACAGGTGTTGAGTAAAGTTGGCATCATCGTTCGCAAGCTTATTGATAACTGAGTATGTTGTTATGCAGTTCATTGATTGAAGTACGAGGTAGCAATGATTCGACACCTAAGTTTATATAAAAGGGCCGTAAGTACAAATAAGCACGACAAACTCAACGTGAAATACAATAGTAATAAGAGGTATCTGATGACGATATTTACGATTGTTGAGACTGTGTCATGACAATGGCCTCTTGGCATGTAAAAAACTACATGCCAAAAAGATAGAACTGAAAATGTCAGTCGTCAAAGTTTATGGCTTCCACTACTTTGTTTTACTTTGGTTACAACTGACAAACGGCAGCCCCTAGTTCAGGTTTAATCACTTTTTTACTAGATAGTTCTTTTCCTGTTTCTAAATTTAAAGTCATAACTTCCCAATTTTGTTTTTTATCTACACCTACTAATACTTTTAAATTCCCATCACAGACGTCAGGCGTAATGTCCATACGTGTCCAATACACATCCGTATCCCAAGCTCTATCGATTTGATAACAACTTGCTATTTTTGATGAACTTAATTTAGTTCTACCAACTCTAGTACAAGCTACTAATTTAGGCTCTTGTGTTATAATTAATGAGTTAGGCTTAAATTGAAAGTCAGCTAAAGATAGTCCTAGATTATTAATTTTTAGAGTCTTACCAGTAGAAAGTAGTGCATAGTATTTACCTTTTCTTTCAAAAAGTTGAGATGCGTATCCTTCATCTAGAGGCCAATGTTTTGAAGCCGTACCGTTATTAGGTATAAGGCTTATATATGGTAGGTTATTACCATCTTTCTCTTCTATATAACCGCCTAATATCCAGCCAAGTGTGGAGTTTAAAGAAACACTAACACTGTCTAATTCTGTATTAATTTTTTCACCGAGCGGAGAAGTAAAGTCAGAATTAGCTATAACACAGCTATTTATAGTGAAAAAAATCACCGTTGAGAATAATATTACGCGGATATATCCACTAAATCTTTTTGTAACGTTCATTATATTTATGCACCGTAAAAGAAGTTCCTCGTTTAAACGCTCCGATTGTGAATAATCGAATACGATCGTTTGGTTTTAAGTGTATACAACCATGTGAAGGTATCAAGCGAACAGGCATTTTTAGTGCAATTTCGGCTTCATTATTTGGTGTAGTATGAAACATTTGACCTGAAAGTGTTTCTTTACCATCTAGTATTTTATTACCATTAAGATCTTTAAACCAACGAATTGCAATAGGCCCAAAGTCATTGAAAACCCATGTGTCAGGTACTTTTCTTTTTCCATATAATTCTTTATACATGTCCATAATATCATCACGGACGTTACCTCCAAATAGTTGATTCAAACTACCCCATTTTCCACTCGGTAATGCATACCAAACATCCAACTTTGAAGGCATATCTCTTAACTTTGTTCCCCAAACTAATTTCGAGGTTGACCAAGTTGGAGTACGATAAGCTTCTGCTTTATCTATTATATATTGGCCTGGCCAAGTTGGCTCTTCTGCCATATAAGGATCATTACCAATTTTGGCAGGCCCTCCCATAGCTTCAAACCGCGCAAAGCGACTGCCATCCTTGTTAACAACCAGAAGATCTTGTCCTGGATAAAAATGAATTTCCATCTATATCAACTCCACTTTAAAAACCATAAACCAAATAACTAAATTAGATAAACTTTATATCATAGAACAAGTGAAGTAAATTGAGCTTTGGGGATATATTATAAATAGAAGTAAATAATGAATAAACTTGAGATTGGCGAGACTGTGCCATAACAATTACTTCTTAGCATGTAAAAAACTACATGATTAAAAGGTAGAACTGAAAATATTAGTCGTTAAAGTTTATGGCTATCTAATACTTAATTATCTCAAATAACAACATTTAGTGTAAACGAGTTTTAGACAAGATTTATTTCAAAATATTTTCATTATCTTTTCCTGAACGAGCGCTAAGTATTTTCTTTGCTTCTTCTAATTTTTTTTGGAGTAATTACTTCCTATATAACCTAAAGAATTCATAGCTAATTTTCTATTGGTGAGTCTGTTATTTTTATCTAAGGCATATTGAAAAAGAGTATCTGCAGATCTTGGTGTTGAAAAAACACCTAACGCTCTAATTACGCTATAGCTCAAAATATAGTCATCAGTATAAATGTTATCAAATAAGAAATAATAAATATCACTTTTGTCCGCAGTTACATCAAACCTTTTTTTTATACTATTAGCATAACCAAAAAATAAATCTACTTGAACAACATCCAAGTTTTTATCTTCTTTAAAACGAGAATTAGTTTTTTTTAGAGTTAAGATGCAAGACAGTGAATCTAAATAGAATCCCTTACTCATTTTTCCATTAAGTAATTTATTTTGCACTTTCGCTATCCAAGCAATTTCACTTTCATTTCTTTTTACGCCAAATATAAAGCTTGATAACCGTCCTTGAATATTTTGTAATTTGTCTAATTGATTAACCTCAACACAGATATTAGAGTCTTTAACAACACTAGCATATGAGTTTAAATGGCTCATTAATAAAAAGATTAAAAATAATAATTTCATATAACCTCCTTAATTTAATTATGGAACGGGAAAAGGTATTCCAACTATATTAGTTACCGCTTTTACTATGAGAAATACCAAATGAAGTATCTGGAGCCTGTACCTCAATTATTTCTATAGTTTTATCAATTATTACTTCCGATGGTTCTAATGTTGTCCAATTACCATTTATACAGAAACGATCATAATATATATTTTGTTTTTCGATTGTTGTTACAACCTGTTCATAATGTGATTCATATAGTCCAAAGGTTCCTATTGTTCCTTTTGATGGAACTAACGAAACTCCAATAGGTGTTCCATAAGCCCCGCCCAAAACAGTACTATCAGGAAAACTATCTACAGCGAGAGTACTTTTCCAACCACTGTAAAATACGGAGGACATTTCAAGTTTTACTCCTAAAAATTCAACAGGTTTAGGTACTACTGGTATAGGCTCTATGCTAGTTTCAGTCCATGAAACACTTCTAAACTTGACACCTTAAAAACCTTGGACATCCAAAAAGTTTCACTCACGTCATAATACTATTTTCATTGCTAGCAAATCAAAATACTAATGGAAAGAGTTCGCTACCTAACGGTAAAGTTTGGGATTAAACAAAGGATGATTGCTGTACTAATTTTTAGGTATGGAATATGTTGACGTTTGCCAGTATGACTAGCAAATAAGGTTAATAGTTATGGGTATCCAGCTTTAATTAGTTCAAATAAGCACGACGAACGCAACGAGAAATACAGTGGTAATAAGGGATATCTGAAAGCGAAACTTATGATTGACAAGATTGAGTCATAAAAAACGACCTCCAACATACAAAAAGCATTAATAACAGATAGTTTAAAAATTTAAATCAGTAAAAATTATGGTTGTTCAACTTTACTATTATGTAAATCCCCAATTTCCCCCTACTGCTGGCGCATATTTAACGCACTTTACAACTAATAAAATAATCTATTAATTTAATTAATAGATTGGCCATTCTTTATTCTTTCACGTACTTCTTTCGGTGGATATGGAGGGAACCTAACACCTTTACTAATCAAAAGTTCTTTTGTTTTAATGGCCCAACCATAAGCTTTAAATTTAGGGCTAAGAAGATTTTTTGAAAGCTTTTGGTCTATTCTATTAGCGATAGTGCCTCCACTAGTACTTGCGTTTCTATAGGAAGCACCTATTTCGATTAGTTTATAGCTTATCTCAAATTTATTTAATAAAGCAGCATAAAGAGGGGTATTTTCATTAGACTTGTTAGTATTATTTAAATCAGCACCAGCTTTAATTAATATATTAATTTGTTCCCAATTTTCGATACTAATCGATGAAAAAATTGCAGGATAACCATCTAAATCTAATGCATCAGGGTTACCTCCAAATTCAAGCAACAAACTTAAAATATCATCATTTTTAGAACCAGCAATTGAAGGAACTGTATGTCGACCATCAATAGCTTTATAGTTAGGATCTGCACCAAGTTCGAGAGCAAGTTTTATACTATTATAATTGCCATTTATTAATAACCAGAAAAGAGGAGTTATACCTTCATGACCATGAACATTTAAATCTATTCCATTTTTAATAAAATCATTAGCTTGATTTCTATCCAACTTATATATTGCATTAATTAGTAATGTTGTATTTTTATCGAAAAAATCATTTAAGTTCATCCTGTCTCCAAAACTATTCGTACTAATTAAACTTAAAAAAATTATTATTAATAATTTTTTAATATTCTTGAAGCTTACACATGCTTTATTTTTAATTATCATTATTCTCATGATCATTTAGAGCCTTAATATATTGATTTTTTGAGATTCAATTCCCACAATCACTTGATTAATGCCATGCCGACTTACTAATTTATAAACCTGGACTGCTAATAACTTCAATTAATTTATTTATGAGAGCAATACAGTTAAAACTCATAGATACCCATATACTTTCACTCGCCTCATATTACAAGCTGGAAAAATGCGGACATCCATCGACTTAAACCATCAAAAATAATCCTATTTCCATTATTAAAACGATAATCTAAAAATTTTGATAGCAGAAAATCATAAATTAAGAAAGGTTTTACGCAAATAATGGCTTTTTCAGGTATGACTGATGTTAGCCGCTGCTAATAATGTGTTTATTTTGTTTTAAATAAAAATACGCGACTTAATGCAGCCGTAATTGGTTTTTACTGGCTATCCAACGTTTGCCTGTGTTACCTGCATAAGCAGCTAATGCTTCTAAAGAGCCCACCGCTCCGTGATAATCTTTTCCAAAACTACTTGCTAGTGATAACCAAGTATCATTATCTAAACCAAGAGTGGAGAGTATTCTTGGACGTTGGCTTGAAATCGCACCACGTTTATCTTCTCTAATGATACGGCCACTCCAATCCACTAACTCAATATAATCTAATAATGAAAATGGAATACCTTGAGTTGATTGTTCATTTTCGTCACCGACGAAACCAAATAAAAGTTTTTTAGTAAAAGCGTATTCTAGTGGCTTTTCTTGTTGCTGAGCAACACCAGCTTTTTTGCAAGGTAATAGGCGCTCATAAGCGGAGGTATATTCTGATGTTTCAACGCTAACCGCCATTTTGGCGCGAATTGGATTTAGGTCGACATAGGCCATACAGGTTAATAACGCATCTTCGTCTAGTAATGCTTGAGACTTGAATCTTCCCTCCCACTAATTTGTAGGGAACAAATTAGAACAGCTTTAGCTGGCCTGAAAGGTGAGCGCCATGGATGGCAGCGAATAAAATCGACCTGAGCACTCATCTTCTTTATTCGCTTTCCGCGCAATGAATTCATTTAAACAGCGCATAAACCATGAGATATCAGCTAATCGCCCTCTCCACCCATTAATAATAGTTAATGCGGCTTTATTTTCTGCTTCTGAAGTGGTTTGCTCGGATTGCCAACGCTCAACTAATACAGGTGTTGAATAGAGTTGACACCAACGCTCACAAACTTCTTCATGCGTTAGGCTTTCATTATGTTGCTCATCTATGTGCAGTACGAGGTGATAATGGTTGGACATGATAGCGTAAGCGCAGATATCAATATTAAAAAGAGAAGCGAGGTAGTGCATTCGCTCAACAACCCACTGACGGCGATGTTCAAAGGATTTTTCGGTGTATTTATCTTCACCACACAAGTAAGCTCTGCGAACACAACGCGAAATACAGTGGTAATAAGGTGTATCAGATAATGATACTTGTGATTGGCGAGATTGAGTCATAATAAACTACCTCCTAAATGCAAAAACACGCATTTATAAAAGATAGTTTAACGATGGCAATTAT
>NZ_CBRF02000037.1 GCF_000470315.2 Psychromonas sp. SP041 | reverse complement strand
CGATTGTTATAGTATTCATGTGACCCTCTCTATTTTTCTGTATATAGATTGTTTAACACTTCTATATTGGCTCATTTGAAGCCGTAAGTGGAGTGGAGAGGGTCCATACCATTAATCACAATAAATAGCTTATCTATTTTACTTGTTAAAACACTCCATTTCCTCGTTGTAAATTTCGTAAAGGGAAAAACCATTAAAGAATTAACCTCTTTTGGCTAATTCTCCGATAGAGGATTAACGGAGTTAATCTTGGAAAGGCTCAATTTACGCCTTGAATTGAACTGTTTTTCCAGCGCAAAATTTAGATGACATATTTAATGGAATCGGTATAACTAAAAAATTGAACGCAATAAAAAAGGCCATTACATTCAATGTAATGGCCTTATAAATTTAATTGCTTATTATGACGTTATATTCAGTTAAGAAGCTATTTCAACTAATGGTGTTTCTGCAAAATGTTTCTTACAAAAAGCAACACGTTCTTCTACCGTCATTTGGTCTGCATTGGTTAAACTTTCAATGAGCTTTAAACGCGGCAGAATACCTGTCCCGTTAGCAATTTGAATCGCCAATCCTGGACGAGCATTAAGTTCTAATAACATAGGGCCTAAATCACGGTCGAGTACCATATCGGTACCAAGGTAACCCATACCTGACATTTCATAACAGCTTGCAGCTAGGTAGATTAAACGTTCCCATTTTGGCACGTTAAGCAGTTTTAGCTCTTTATCTGTATCAGGGTGGCGTTCAACAGGTAAATCAAACTGAACCGCATTAACGGCCTTCCCTGTCGCTATATCAATGCCTACTCCAACAGCTCCTTGATGCAAATTAGCTTTGCCATCGGAAGCAGCGGTTGATAAACGCATCATTGCCATCACAGGGAAACCTTTAAATACGATCACTCGTACATCAGGCACACCTTCAAAGCTGAAACCATCAAAGGCACTATCAAATTGAATCAAACCTTCTACCACTGCGACATCAGCACTACCACCAAGACTAAATAGCCCTGCTAAAATATCAGTCACATGACGTTTTATTTCAGCTAAAGTTTCTTCATTGCCATTGGGTTTGTAGTAGCGGCCGTTTTTAATTTTAGTAATGACTAAAATACCTTTACCGCCACTGCCTTTAGCTGGCTTGATAACAAAGCCAGCTGTATCTGTTATAAACTGCTCTACGCCTTCAACTTCAGCCTGCATCGAAATAACACCAAGCAGGGCTGGAGTGGTCACATTTGCTTCACGAGCAATGATTTTAGTTTTTAGTTTGTTATCCACTAAAGGATATAAGCGGCGGGGGTTGTAACGACCAATATAACCACTGTTACGTTGGTTCATCCCCATAATGCCTTTCTTTTTTAACTTAAAAGGACTAGAAAAGAACATAGTTTATTCCTTGTCCGCTAAAGGTTTAAAACGACGCAGTTCTAACAAGCGGTAACCTGTATAACTACCTAATACCAATACAAAAGACATGACGACAAACTGCAAACCAATGAAGTTAAACATTAAGTGACGAGCGACTTCATTACTCATTACAAAGTAAGCGAGTACCGCAACAACTAAACTACCACCGCCTTGTGTAAATACTTCTTTTGGACCCTCTTCTTCCCACAGAACAGACATACGTTCAATCGTCCAAGATAGGATGATCATTGGGAAGAACGTCACTTTTAAGCCTTCCGTTAAGCCTAATTTGTAAGATAGGACACCAAATAGTGCGATCAATAAAATAACCATAATGATCACGGTAGATATTCGGGAGACCAGGAGTAAGTTAAGATGTGACAAGTATGATCGAATAAACAACCCGACCGCGACAAGTAAAATGAAGCCAACTAGTCCAGTAACCAAGCTCGTTTGTATAAAGGCCATTGCTATTAACACCGGCATGAAAGTACCAGATGTTTTTAATCCGACTAACACTCGCATGATCACAACAATCAATACGCCTAGCGGGATCATTAAAATACCTTTAAATAAAGATTGATCTTCAACAGGTAAACTATGAATCGAAAAGTTAAATAGATGTTCATTATCTGTTTTTTGCAAGATAGCCGCGAGTGCAGGCTGATCTTGTTGGATCATTGAAAAGCTTACTTTTGAGTTAACACCACCGGTTAATTCTAATAAGGCTTTTCCACTTTGGTCCCATAATAATAGATCACTACGGTCCACTTCTTTTACCGATGAAGCATCAAATAAACGAGACTCAATTTTGCCATCTTTTTCTTGGAAAACTTCAATTAACGGTTGCAAGTGTTGGCGACGACGGCCATCTTCCAATGTTAACGCACCAATTCTTTTTGTTGGGATTTTAGCTTCATTTAAAAGCGTAATGAGGATGTCAGTCTTTGATGCTTTACCCGCTAAGACTAAACTAACATTTTGATTAGGATCGCTTGCATTAAGTTGTTTTAGTACTTCCCGCGTGAAGCTAAATGCATCAGCACTGGTTTTTAAAGCATCTTTGATAATATCTGAACCAGCAGCTAAATCAGCAGCGACACCTGCTGCTCCGTATTCAACTTCATGTAGCTCAGGCATTTCAGTAATCGATTGATCAGTACTTCCATTATCGACCAATAATTGAATATTATAATAAAGGGTTTGAGGGCCATTTATTTGGCGAATAGTCCACTGTGCTTGCGGGTTATTATTCTCATATAAGAAAGATAAACCGTAACCAGGAGATGCTGCATTTTGACTTATTTGTGTGTATCCAGCTTGGCTATTTGGCGTCGTTAATGAAGCAAGAACAGGTTTCCCAGTTGCTTCAAACTCAACTTTAGCATCGATGTTCCATACAGAACGAGTTTCACCTGGCATCCATGGAATATCAAATGCTAAATGACGTTGGACTGTCTGAAATATCCCCAGTAAAAATAACCCAGCGACTAAAGTAAAAAAGAAAATACGCGCATTCATAAATGTGTCCTATTTTGTATCTTGTGGTTGATATTTTGGGTAAATATAATCTTTACTCACATCGACGACAATGACATCTTGCATAAAACTACGACCAATTAAAACGGCATATTCCATGTGCTGACGGTTGGTTAAGGTAAACTCTGAACGATGTGCAACACCGCCAATTCTTACATGTAATTCAACAACAGGGCGTCTATCGTATTCACCTGGCTCACTCGACTGTAATATTCTTACATAACGAAGAACTCGTGCTTCAATGATTTGTTCTTTTTCATCTGCATTATGTGAAATATTGAATTTAACCCAATCTTTTCCATCACGTTCAAATTCTTGAATATCTAATGCATTGATAGAAGAAGTTGCAGCACCTGTATCGATACGTGCTTTAAAGTTTTCTTTTGCTTTAGTGACATAAATCCATTCAGTTTGACCTAAAATACTTTTATCTGAAGTCGTTTTCTTAGTGTTTGTTTTAGTAACAACATTACTACTTCTTCTTGTTGATTTTACTGCAGTTACTCTCTGTTTTAATTTTTCATCAAGATCCAGTTTCTCTTGTTGTACCTTTTCTAAATCTGTTTTATTTTTTTCTAATGCTTTTTGTTTTTCTTCTATATCTGCTTTGGATTCTGTTAAAGCAGTTTCTAAATCTGCAATTTTATTTGCTTGTTCTTGAAGCGTTGTTTGTACTTTTTGCGCTTCTTCATCTGTTGAAATAGAAATACATCCAACGGTCAAAAATAAGGTTGAAAGTGTAATAATGGCCGTTCTCTTAAAAAGCATGAAGGTTCCTTTGATAGAAGTTAAAATTAAAAAAATATGTTATCAGTTTGCATTATAAATAGCTGTGTTAAATTGTGTTAATGAATGTTTGTTTATGGCTAAAGTGCCTTTAATTAAGTCGGTAAAACATTTTTAAGCCAATGTTTTTTGTGGACTCGATGTAATACCAGTAATACTTTAATTAATTCTTCTGATAGTGCGACAATATAGGCTTCAACTAACGTGAAGTTGTAATAAGTCACTGCGATAAACGTTAAAGGTATTCCGATACACCACATACAAAAAATATCCATGAATGTACTGTAATTTATATCGCCTCCACTACGCAATACGCCGATAATGCCAATAAAGTTTATTACGCGTACAAATAAAGCGCAGGCTAGTACTAATAAAACCTGTGAAGCACTTGCTGTCGCTGACTCTGACAATGTTGGAAAAAAAGATAATACCGGCTCTCTAAAATAGATAATTAGCGGTACAAATATAAATGCTAAAACAGGTACAAATAAAATAAAAGTCCAAGCTTGTTGCCATGCTCTATCAAATGCCTTTGCACCTAATTCATGGCCGATCATTGTTCCACTCGCAATAGCAACACCAATAAACAGAGCAAAAATAGTTTGCTCAATTGTCGACACCATACTCATTACTGCTAATTCTTGTACACCAATCATGGCAAATATTAAGGTGTATACAAATACGCCTAATGCCCAGCCGCTATCATGTAATACCATCGGAATCGCTAACTTTAAATAACGACGTATATCAAGTATAGAAAGCGCTGTTTTAATCTCTTCGATACTTGCAATAACAAACGTTCGTTTTTTCGCAATAAATAACATTAACAATACCATTTGAACCGCTCGGGCTAAAAAAGTTCCCCAAGCACTACCTTCTACTCCCATTGCAGGTACACCCCAGTGCCCAAAAATAAGAATGTAGTTAAAGAAAGCATTTAGTGGTAATACTAAAAAGCTAATATTCATCGCTGTTTTAGTGTCACCCGCGGAGCGTAATGCTGTTTCTAATGGCAATACAACGGCAATAAATAGAAAACTATAGGCAGTGATCTTTAAATATTGATTAGCATAGTTCAACAACTCAATATCGTTACTCGCCAACCCTGTCACGGTACTGGGCGAAAATACATAAAAAAGAACAAAGGGGAGGGTAATTAACACGCTAATTAAGAGAGAAGTAACTAAGCTGCGGCGTAATCCTGACAGTTCTTTTGCGCCATAATATTGGGCTGCAAGTACACCTCCAGCGTGACTAACACCCACCATCATTAATAGATTAAAGAAAAAGACTTTATTACCTAAGCCTACCGCAGCGATCTCTGCCTCACCTAGCTGGCTCACCATTAATATATCGACTAAGCCTAAAAAAGAATACAGTAATGATTGCAGAGTAATCGGCAGAGCGATGGTCCAAAGCTTTTTTTGAAAAGTTTTGTTTTGAAAAGTTATTATTTTATTTTTCATAAAACGCCTTAATAAACTTATTTGTATCAATAGTTATGAAAGTAATGGTTCACTAAGGCGTTACGATTAAGCAGCTTTTCTTTTAATTAAAACAAATGCTGATATTAATGCTAATAGGCAGAAAATAAATAAGGGAGTTTGACCTACTTGTTGATAAGGTGTTTGACCATAAGCGGGTTGAACTGCGCGTCGTAATACCGCATCGGTATTAGATGGTAAGCGACCAAGTTCATTGCCAAGGCTATCATAAATGGCGGTAATACCATTGTTAGTACTGCGTAGTAGTGGACGGCCAAGTTCAATGGCACGCATTCTTGCTATTTCCAAATGCTGAGCTGGGCCGATGGAATCGCCAAACCAAGCATCATTACTGAGGGTGATGATTAATCCTGTTTTTTCATGAACGTTTTCACGCAATAATTCAGGAAAAGCAATTTCGTAACATAACGCTGGTGCAAGTGTACTGTTTGAAAATTTTAAGTTTTCTTGTATTTCGCCACCACGTTGAAAACTCGACATTGGCAAATTAAAATACGGTGCTAAAGGACGTAAAATATCTTCAAAGGGAACAAATTCACCAATCGGTAATAATTGATGTTTAGCGTAGCGATTCGGGCTAGTTTGCGAGTAACCTTGACCTGGAGGTAATTTCCCTAACATGATGATGCTATTGTAATAGTCTTTGTTATTAACGTCGTAATTAATAATACCTGTTAATAATGCTTTATTTTCTTGTGCAAACTTTAAAGACAAAGATTGTAAGAAACGTTGCATATCAACTTCAAGGCCTGCAATGGCTGATTCAGGCCAAATAACAAGTTCAGTTTCTGCCGGCTTTTTAGCGGTGATAAGGTCATTTCCGCTGTTATCTTTACTGTTTTTAATCCCTGATAATTCTAAATATTTTAATATAGAAGGGTAAAGCTCGTTTGGTTCCCATTTTTTGTTCTGATCTATATTGCCCTGTACCAAAGCCACTTTAATTGCCGGTTGTAATTCAGTAAAAGTAAGTTGTTTTAAGCTATAACCGCTCATTACAACAGTCAGTATTAATAATGATGCAAGCTTTTGTGATTTTTTAATAGTGAGTAGAGTAAGGCAAGCACAAATAAGCAATATCGCTAGGGTGATACCTTGTACGCCGAGAATAGGGGCGAAACCAACTAATACCGTATCTGCGTGGCTATAGCCTAAATAAGCCCAAGGGAAACCAGTTAGTACCCAGCCTCTTAGCCAGTCAGTTATTAGCCATAAACTAGGCATAATAAGTAGTAATCGAATAACTGATGATTTGGTCGGTATTTTATAAGTAAGCCATAATGCAAGAGATGGAAATAGGGCTAAATAAGCACACAGTAAGACGATTAATAACGCGCTGATAATCAGTGGCATACCACCAAAGAGATCCATGCTGACATAGATCCAATGTAAGGTTGCAACAAACATCGATAAGTTAAAAATGAAACTGACTAGAAATAGCTTTTTATGCTGCTGTTGGACTTTTTTGAGGAGTAGAAAAATGCCAACAAATGATGGATATAAAACCCACCATTGTTGAAAAGGAGCAAAAGCAAATACTTGTATCGCCCCTAAAAAGGCAGCCGTTAATAATTGCGCTGATAAAGAAGACGTTGCTTTATTTAGCAGTTTGCTCAGGTATTTTTTCAATCTTTTTTAAGCTCTTTTTTCAATTCTTTTGGAACACGAACTTGCAGCTGTACTAAGCGACGGTTATCGGCATTAGTGACTTTAAACTTATGTTCATTAATCGTTATCTTTTCGCCACGGCTAGGTAAATGCCCTAGTTCATGCAAAATTAAACCACCAATCGTATCTTGAATATCAATGTTGTAATCAGTTTCGAAGAACTCATTAAAATCAGCTAATGTGGTTAATGCACTCACAGTGTAAGTACGTTTACCTATTTTACGAATTTCATCTTCTTCTTCGTAATCAAATTCATCTTCAATCTCACCAACGATCACTTCTAAAATATCTTCGATAGTGACTAAACCTGATACACCACCATATTCATCAACAACAATCGCCATATGGTAACGTTGACTACGAAATTCTTTTAATAAAGTATCTAGTCGCTTACTTTCAGGCACAACAACCGCTTCACGCAGAATATCTTCGATTTTAAAATCATCAGGATCTGAGCTAAAACCATATTGAATGAGATCTTTTGCTAATAATAAACCAACAACGTGGTCTTTATCTTCAGTAATAACAGGGAAACGAGAGTGAGCTGAGTTAATAATCTCAGGCAATAATTCTTCAACAGGCTGGTGTAGTCCCAATGTCACCATTTGTGAACGCGGGATCATAATGTCTCGAACGCGCATTTTAGAAACGTCGATAACACCTTTTATCATTTCTTTGGTTTTTTGATCGATAACTTGACGCTGTTTAGCGCTATCAATCACATCTAATAATTCATCTTGGCTTTTAGGCTCACCTTGAAATAGGTTACCGATTTTATCGAACAGACCTTCTTTAGGCTGTTCGTTACTAGAATGAGAATCTTCCGACATTAATTTTATTTACTCTTTTTCGCTTAAATAAGGGTCACTATAACCTAACTCAATCATGAGCTTGGTTTCAATACTTTCCATCGCTTCTGCTTCATCTTCTTCAATATGGTCGAAACCTAGAAGATGGAGTGTACCGTGGATTGTCATATGTGCCCAATGTGAAATTAACGGTTTTTGTTGTTCCGTTGCTTCATTTTCAACCACTTCTTTACAGACTACCAGATCTCCTAACAAAGGCAATGTGATCCCCGGAGGATTCTGAAAAGGAAAAGATAACACATTAGTTGATTTATCTTTTTCTCTGTATTGGTGGTTTAACTGCTGACTTTCTTCACTGTCTACAATACGGATTGTTAGTTCAGCTTCATCTCGTAGTTGCTCGCTAGCTGCGATTATAGTTGCGCTAACCCAAGCTTCAAATTGTGCGAGTTCAGGTAACGCTTGCTGGTTCTCACTAGCAAGCTGTAAATCAACGTACAATTCCATTAAGCGTTTCTCGCTTCGCTTTCTGCTATTTCAGCTTTTCTATCAAAAGCGTCATAAGCTTTAACAATACGAGCGACTACTGGATGGCGTACTACGTCGTCTGCTAAGAAAAAGTTAAAGCTGATACCGTCATCGACTTCACCCAATACTTCAATTGCATGGCGTAAGCCAGACTTTTGATGGCGAGGTAAATCAATTTGCGTAATATCACCGGTAATTACCGCTGTAGAGTTAAAACCAATACGCGTTAAGAACATTTTCATTTGTTCTGTCGTCGTATTTTGGCTTTCATCTAAAATAATAAATGCATCATTTAAAGTACGTCCACGCATATAAGCAAGTGGTGCAATTTCAATAATATTTTTCTCTATTAACTTTTCAACTTTCTCGAAACCTAACATTTCAAATAAAGCGTCATATAATGGGCGTAAGTACGGATCTACTTTTTGTGATAGATCACCCGGTAAGAAACCTAGTTTTTCACCTGCTTCAACAGCAGGGCGCGTTAATAGAATACGACGTACTTCTTGACGTTCTAATGCTTCTACAGCACAAGCAACGGCTAAGTAAGTTTTACCTGTGCCAGCAGGGCCAACACCAAAGCTAATATCATTACGCAAAATGTTACTCACGTATTTTGTTTGGTTTTCACCACGTGGTTTGATAACACCACGTTTAGTTTTAATGGTTAGACTTTTAAAACCAACTTCTTCAGACGCTACACTCACTTCCAATAAACGATGTTCATTGATTACGTTCTGCAACGCTAAATGTACATCTTCATCAGATAAACGTGCTGCTTTGCCTTTTATAGACTGAGTTTCAATGTATAAATCATTGATTAACTCGCTACCTGCTTGAGCGTAACGTTCTTCACCCACTATTTGAAAGTGTGCATCTTTATAAATCACTTCAACACCTAAACGACGTTCTATTTGTTTGATGTTGTCGTCAAAAGAGCCACATAAAACCGCTAGGCGATCTTTATCTGCAGGTTCTAAATCAAGGTGTAATGTAGTTAATTTTGTGGTCAAATTTTAACGCCTTATTTATTTTGGATAAAAAGTTATTCTAAGCAAAAACTATGCTGGAATAAACGTTTCAACACCTAATTTTTTTGCTTTGCTTTTCACAATATCACTTGGGCGAATTGATTCACGTAGATTCATTTCTGATTCACCACGGATAAACTTACCACGAATTGAGTTGGTATGTACTTCTGTAATTTCAACATCAACAAAACCACCAATCGAACGATGGTCTCCTTCAAAGTTTACAATTCGGTTATTCTCAGTACGACCACATAATTCCATGATGTTTTTACGAGAAGGGCCTTCAACTAAAATACGTTGTACAGAACCGACCATACGGCGACCAATTAATTGAGAATGCTGATGTATTCTATCTTGTAATATTGCTAAGCGTTTTTTCTTAGTCTCTAGTGTTACATCATCTGGCATATCTGCTGCCGGCGTACCAGGACGTTGGCTATAAATGAAGCTATAACTGGTATCAAAACCAATATAGTTAATCAGATCCATTGTTTGTTGGAAATCTTCATCGGTTTCATTTGGAAAGCCAACAATGAAGTCAGAACTGATTGTTAAATTAGGGCGAACCAATTTTAATGCTGCAATTTTTTCTTTGTATTGCGCTACATTATGGCCACGTTTCATCATGGTTAAAATGCGATCTGCGCCTGCTTGTACTGGGAGGTGTAAGAAATCTACTAATTCTGGTGTGTCGCGATAAACATCAATGATTTCATCAGTGAAATCAATTGGATTACTGGTTGTGTAACGTAAGCGGTCAATACCATCGATAGAAGCAACGTAACGTAGTAATTCAGAGAAACTACATTCTTCACCATCGTGCATATCACCAATGTAAGAGTTTACATTTTGACCTAATAGATTGATTTCACGAACACCTTGCTCTGCAAGTTGTGCAACTTCTAATAGAATATCGTCTAATGGACGACTCACTTCTTCGCCACGCGTGTAAGGTACAACACAGAAAGTACAGTATTTTGAACAACCTTCCATAATAGAGACAAAAGCCGTTGCGCCTTCTGCTCTAGGCTCTGGCATAGAGTCAAATTTTTCAATTTCAGGGAAACTGACATCGACTACATTACCTTTATTGTCTTTCACGTCTTGAATCATTTTTGGTAAACGGTGTAACGTTTGCGGTCCAAAAACAATATCTACATAAGGTGCGCGACGACGTATTGCTTTACCTTCTTGCGAAGCAACACAACCCCCAACACCAATAATAATATTAGGATTTTTTTCTTTTAGTTTTCTCCAACGACCTAGTTGGTGGAATACTTTTTCCTGTGCTTTCTCTCGAATAGAACAAGTATTTAATAAAATCACGTCAGCATTTTCAGCTTCATCAACGGAAACATAACCGTTACTTGCACTTAAAAGGTCTGCCATTTTTGATGAGTCATACTCATTCATCTGACAACCCCATGTTTTAACGTGTAATTTCATGCTCATATTCACTGCCTACTATGCTGACTAATTAGTGTGTTTCTTAAAACGAGGTCGCATTTTACGCACATCAAAGCAATCATGCTACTTTTTGTTTGCTCGCTTCACTATTATTGATGATGATCCAAATATCTTGGTTTTATAACACTAAAATATTAGGTTAATTTTCCCAACAAGGCATCTTTTACGTACAATCATTAAATCGGTGTAAGACAAACAATTGAGGGTGTAATGGCAAACAGAGAAATTATCGTTGTTGGTGGGGGCATGGTTGGCGCATTGTCGGCGTTATTACTTGCTAAACAAGGTGATACATTACACCTAGTTGAAAAGTCCTCTTTTACTATACCGAAAAATGAAGATGCCTTTGACCTTCGTGTTTCTGCATTCAGTGCGCAAAGTAAACACTTACTTGAGCAAGCCGGTGTATGGGAAGATATTCCGTTAGACAGACTTTGTGCCTATCAAGAATTACATACTTGGGAGCAAGGTAGCCAGAAGCTCATGTTTTCAAGTGATGATATTGGTGCTGAGCAATTAGGTTATATTGCTGAAAATCGTTGGATCCAAGCGGTATTGTGGCAACGTTTAAAACAATTAAATAATGTTCATTTTTATGAATGTTGTGAAGTCACTGATATTGATCAAAATGAACAACAAGTAACAGTGACTCTATCAGACCAACAAGTGATTACGGCTGAATTACTGCTTGCCTGTGATGGTGCAAATTCAGGGGTACGTAATCATTTACAACTGCCAGTGACAAGCTGGGATTATCGCCAACATTGTTTGCTCATTAATATTACTACTGATTGCGCACAGCAAGCCGTTACTTGGCAAGAGTTTAGAGAAACAGGGCCTTGTGCCTTTTTACCACTGGCTAGTAATAATGCCAGTTTAGTGTGGTATCACAGCCCACAAAAAATAAAGCATTTACAAAGCTTAACCAATCAACAGCTCAAAGACACTATATTAGCTGAATTTCCTAAATTAGATTTTGATTTTAAAGTCGACGCTAAAGGTGGTTTTCCATTAACTCGTCGTCATGCAAAATATTATTATCAAGGCCGTGCGGTGCTGTTGGGCGATGCGGCACACACTATTAATCCGTTAGCTGGACAGGGCGTTAATTTAGGTTTTAAAGATGTTCAATGTCTTGTTGAGTTGCTAACGCAATGCAGTGATTTACCAATACCTGAAATGCTAAAACGTTATCAATGCCAGAGGCGACCTGCCAACTTGTTAATGCAAACGGGTATGGATGTATTTTATAAAGTCAGTAAATCAGATTCTGATTTAATACGCGTATTACGTAAAGGTTTCTTGGGGCTTGCACAACAATCAGGGCAAGTTAAAAATCGTGTGATGCGTTATGCGATGGGCATTAATTAACGAGTGACAAAGTGTATGGTCATAGAATATCTGCCATAGACATATAATTGTCACGCATTAAAAAAGCCGGGTAGTAACTTAAATTTATCTCGTTAAGTTACTACCCGGCTTTTTATTGTGCTTTAAAACAGTCATTTTAAGTGTCTGTTTTAAACTGTTTACAGCCTAATTTAGAAAGAAGTACGGCGGTAGTTACGGTACTTAGGTAACCAGAAGTTAGCCTCTAAACGACGATGCATGTTCTCATCAGTAACCGGTAGCGCTAATTTATCTTCAATTGCTTGTTGAGCCACAGCACAGGCAATCTTTTCGCTGATTTGTTTAATCACTTTTAACGGTGGTAATAAAGCGCCTGGTGCTTTTTCATATTCCATCGATGCATCTGCTAAAGCTTGGCTTGCCACCATTAACATATTATCGCTGATACCTGTTGCACGTGCCGCTAATACCCCTAAACCGATTCCAGGGAAAATGTAGCTATTGTTACATTGAGAAATTTCATAAGATTGACCTTCGTAAAGAGTATTCGGGAAAGGGCTACCCGTTGCAATAATCGCTTTACCTTTACTCCAGTTTGTTATCTCTTGTGGTGTTGCTTCTACACGAGATGTTGGGTTTGACAGTGGTAATACGATTGGGTTTTCAGTGTTTTCACATAACGCTTCAATAACACCTTGTGTGAATAATCCTTTTTGACCACTTACACCGAATAGCACGGTAATTTTAGCTTGTTTGGCAACTTGCTCTAAGCCTAATTTTTGAGTCTTATCCCAACTGGCGATATCAGCTTCTTTTTGAACAAGTGGTGCTTGGAAGCTTTGTAGCTCCGTCATGTTATCTGTTAATAAGCCGTAACGGTCAACCATAAATACTTGTTTACGCGCTTGTTCTTCAGTTAAACCTTCGCGTTGCATTTGTCTAATAATATGTTCTGCAATACCACATCCAGCAGATCCCGCGCCTAAAAAGGCAATATTTTGTTGGCTAAGTTTTTGCCCTTTATTCAAACAAGCAGCAATTAACGTACCTACTGAAACAGCAGCCGTACCTTGAATGTCATCATTAAAACAACATAGCTGATCGCGGTATTTATTTAATAGTGGTGTTGCATTAGTTTGTGCGAAATCTTCAAATTGTAATAACACTTCAGGCCAACGACGTTTAACCGCTTGAATAAATAAGTCGACAAATTCATTATATTCTTCGCCAGTAATACGTGGGTTGCGCCATCCCATGTACATAGGGTCATTCAGTAGTTGGCTGTTGTTTGTGCCTACATCTAATAAGATAGGAAGGCAATGTGCAGGACTAATACCACCACAAGCTGTGTATAAAGCTAGTTTCCCAATCGGGATCCCCATGCCACCGATACCTTGGTCGCCCAGCCCTAAAATACGCTCGCCATCGGTCACTACGATAACTTTTACATTTTGTTTAGTGGCATTTTGTAACATGTCATCAATTTTGTCACGCTCAGGGTAAGAGATAAACAAACCACGTTTACGGCGGTATATTTTAGAGAATTTCTCACAAGCTTGGCCAACCGTAGGGGTATAAATTAATGGCATTACTTCTTCGATGTGTTGCTCAATCAAATGATGAAATAATGTTTCATTAGTATCTTGAATATTACGTAAATAGATATGCTTATCTAAGTCACTAGAGAAAGAGGATAATTGTTGATAAGCACGAAGTGACTGCTCTTCAATGGTTTCAATATTGTGAGGCAATAAACCTGTTAAATTAAAATTATCACGTTCTTCAGATGAGAAAGCGCTGCCTTTATTTAATAGTGGTGCTTCTAATAATGCGGGCCCAGCAAAGGGAATATATAGAGGACGTTTGTTCGGCATAATAAAATCTTCTCAGTAAATAAAGGCATCGGATAAGTTGGTTCAAAACTAATTTTTTGATCATTTTTTTGATCGTGTTTTTGAGCATAGCTGTTTGAAAATAGAGTTCGCATCTAATAAATCGCTCACAGTTATTCTATTTTAAGTTTTATCTTATAAAAATACTGTTACCTATTCATTAAATAACGTTAAAGTTTTTCAATTTCTGTTAGCTTAATGTAAGTTTATTTTTTTTAAAGTAATCTTTTAGATAATCGATTAATAATCGCAACTTTTTAGACTCCGCTGCACCTGGAGGAAATACCGCATAAACATCAATGTCGTTTAATTGATAGTCGTCCAACAATTGCACCAAACTACCTGCCTTGATTTTAGGGGCTGCATCATAGGTTGGGATACGACCTAAACCATGACCTCCCTCAACAAAAGCCGTTCTAGCCGCTGCATTATTGGTGCTGATATTACCTTTAAATTTAACACTATAAGATCGATTACCTTTTTTAAGTTCTAATACATTAGCAGCTAATTTATAAACTACCCAGTCATGACTCGCTAATTGTGCGGGCGTATTAGGGCGACCGTATTTTAATAAGTATTCAGGAGAGGCACACAAACAAGTGCTTAAGGTCGATAGTTTAGTTGCTTGTAAGGTTGAATCGGCTAAAGCAGCCCCTCGAATGGCAATATCAAATCCATCTTTAATAATATTCACTACTTCATCGCTGAGATTTATTTCTAACTGTATATTTGGATAGAGTTGACGAAATGAATTTAATGCAGGGACAATGGTATGTAAACCGACACTCACAGGGCACGCAATTTTAATTAAACCAGTAGGATTATTTTTAAGGTTTTCGATTTGTTGATTAGCGGCTAAGGCTTGCTCAACAATCACTCTGCAACGTTCGTAGTATTGGCTGCCTGCTTCAGTTAATGCAATGCTACGTGTAGAGCGGTTAAGTAATTTAATGCCTAACTGTGTTTCAAGTTTTTTTATATGATAGCTGACGACGGCTCGAGATAAACCAACGTGTTTAGCAGCAGCGCTCAAGTTACCTTGTTCAATGACTTGTGCAAAGACTACCATACTTTTTAATTGTTCAAATGACAGTTCCATTAATGCCTCTTTTAGTTTGTGTTGGCGGTATCTCTTTTAAATCTATGAGCAAACGACTTATCTAATATAAGCCGATATTAACAGTTACATTAGTGATTGCATTAGTTATTGTATCAATAATTCTAACAATGAAGTTCATAAAGTATGCATTGTTCAATTCTTGAGTAAGCCTATACTGTTTACATCAGCCGTTAGTTGGCTATCAAACACTCTCAGTATTAAGGGCATTATCATGAGCAAAAAAATATTAATGGTTTTAACATCACACGATAAATTAGGCGATACAGACCATAAAACAGGTTTTTGGGTTGAAGAGTTTGCAGCACCGTATTACGTATTTAAGGATGCTGGTTTCGACATTACATTAGCATCACCATTAGGCGGTCAACCACCGATTGATCCAACAAGTCAACTGTCTGACTTTGAAACAGATGCAACTAAACGCTATGACCAAGATGAAGTTGTAAAAGAAGAATTAGCTAATACAGTTGTTTTATCATCGGTTAATGAAAGTGATTACGATTCGGTATTCTATCCTGGTGGTCACGGACCATTATGGGATCTTGCATATAACGCCGATTCAATTAAATTGATTGAAAGCTTCCTAGCCGCTAATAAACCTGTTGGCGCAGTATGTCATGCAAGCGCAGTATTATTAGATATTAAAGATGCTAACGGTGAGTTTGTTATTAAAGGTAAAGCTGTTGCTGGTTTCACTAATAGTGAAGAAGATGCAGTACAATTAACTGATATCGTACCTTTCTTAGTAGAAGACGAGTTAATTAAGCGCGGTGCAGATTACCAAAAAGTAGATGATTTTGCTGCATTTGCAGTACAAGATGGCTTGATCATCTCTGGTCAAAACCCTGCAAGCTCTGAGCTGGTGGCTGAAAAATTAGTGGCGCATTTAAACGCTTAATTTTCAATGCTTCTCATGCAAAATTAACGTCGCATTACCTTATTTAGTTTAATGCTTCGTTTTATTGAAGGCCACATGGAATAACTTTACGGAGTTGTTCAGTGTGGCTTTTTTATGTGTTGGAATGTTATATAAGGCACTCACACTCCAAGTAAATTAATGGCTATAACTATAACTATAACTATTGCTAATAATCACCACTGTTAATAATCACTACTGACAATCACCTCAAGCTCATCTAGTTCATTCGCCACTACAGAAAAGTTAATGGGTTGGCAGCAAACTTGGCAATCCTCAATATAATCTTGGTCAGTGTCTGAGGGATCAAGCAATATAGTGATTGTTTCTCCGCAATACGGACAACTTATATTCTCTTCTTGTAGAAATGCCATTTTTATCCTTTCTTTTTATTGATATGTCTTTTGTCATAATTTATCTGAAACTTTGTACGTTGTATTTAGTTTTATAATGTAATATCAGAAACAGATATAAAAACCGAATCAAATTAAATGTCTTCATTTACTTATTGAATGTAGGTATTAGAAATTTATAAGGCCTTTTTCCTTACTGCCGTCACCTTACTAGCAATCCAAAAAACAGGACGTTAACAATGGATATTTTAAATTATTTACCTGAACTGATCTCAGTGAGTGTTATTGCTATTTTTATGGCGATCAGTCCTGGTGTCGATTTCATTATGATCTCTCGTAATAGTATGTTTCACGGAAGACAAAGTGGATTGTATTCAGCATTAGGCATTGGGTTAGCTATTTGGATACATGTTGCTTATTCAATCGCGGGGTTGGCAATTATTATCTCGAAATCAATCGTATTGTTTTCATTGATTAAGTATATGGGGGCGGCTTACTTAATTTATATTGGTTATAAAACGTTTACTTCAAAAAGTAAATTAAGTGCAGAAGGCGTACCGAGCGAGCCTAAGTTGTCTCGTTTTGGTGCCGTAAAGTTGGGCTTTATTACTAATGCGTTAAACCCTAAAACAACATTGTTTTTCCTTAGTTTATTTACACAAGTGGTCAATCCGTCCACCCCAGTATGGGTGCAATTGTTATATGGGTTAATTATCTGCTTAGCGCATGTTGTTTGGTTTAGTATCGTTTCTCTATTCTTTAGTCACCCTGCACTGGTGAAAAAGTTTAATACTCATAAACAAAAAATAGAGAAAGTAGTGGGTAGTGTCTTAATTGGTTTTGGTGTAAAAGTGGCGATAAGCGGTAATAGCTAATTTTAGTAAACCGTGGCTATCGATAGTCATTAGATATGGCTGAAATAGTAACGATTAACTTGGCTGACGACCTTATTTTATTGTGGAAGGTAGGCAATAAAGAGCATAAAAGCGTTACTACGTTTTTAAATAATTGGCTTTGTAAATTATTTTTATAAGGCCTTTTATACACTATAAATAATCTCATCATTAAATCAGATTTATTTTTGTTATTTCTCAACCGAAAAAATATCATTCACTTTTTGTAAATTACATCGCTTAACTTATCTACAAGTCATTTATATTCAATTTTACTTATTCAGCTTTTATAAGCATTTACTTAAACAGTGTTCCCTTAGTTATACTTCTTCTGATTGCTTCCTTTTTTCTTTTACTTTTTTAAATCTGCATATTAATCCTGTCAAATTTTTAGCTTTCTAATATGTGAATTGTCACCTTAGATGATTTTTACTTCTTTTTGTTTATAAAATGTTGCACTAAAAATTACAATTGAACTTTATTTGATCTTTAAAGACTTAATCTTTTATGTGGCATTGATAATTGTTATCAATTTTTGATGTGTGAACTTTACACATCAGAAAAGCCATATAGAAACTTTGGTTGCTGTTAAACCTTAGTTTTACTTTTATCTCTGAATTTTAAAGGCAGCTATTCAAAGCGAAATTTGCTGTTAAAAGTTTAATTTTTCTTATTAGTCTTATCATATTACTTTATTGATTAGGTGCTTTTAAATGATGAGTTTTCGATATCTATTGATGACAAATGTAAGGAGGTTTTGGTCAAAAAAGGTGAAAACCGACCTTATATGAGTTCGCTTTAAAAATGGGTAATAAATTAATTTAAAGGAAATATTATGAATCACGTTTTAAACAATCAAACAAAAGGAGTATTTAAGAAAAGTTACTTGTCTTTAGCTTTGTTACTAGGAATGACGACAATGGCCAACGCTGCCGTTGAACCATTAAGCGTTACTGGAAACCAAGTGTTAGCAGGGGGAGAAAATACTAGCTTTGCTGGTCTTAGCTTATTTTGGAGCAATACTGGTTGGGGAGGCGAAGATTTTTATACTGCCGATATCGTCAATAGTGCCAAGTTAGAGTTTGGTGCCAACATAATTCGTGCCGCTATTGGGCATGGCTCCGATTACAGCGGTAGCTTGAATTATGATTGGGACGCTAATATGGAGCGTCTTGATACCGTTGTTAATGCTGCCATTGCAGAAGACATGTACGTTATTATTGATTTACATAGCCATAATGCACATACAGACCAAACAACCGCGATCGCCTTCTTTGAGGAAGTCGCTGCCAAGTATGGTGATTACGATAATGTTATTTATGAAATTTACAATGAACCGCTAAGTGTTTCTTGGTCTGATGATATTAAACCTTATGCTGAAACTGTCATTGATAAAATTCGCGAAATAGATCCTGATAATTTGATTGTCGTCGGAACCCCGACATGGTCTCAAGATGTAGATGTGGCTTCTCAAGATCCTATCGATCGTACTAATATTGCTTACACGTTACATTTTTATGCAGGTACTCACGGCGAGTCATATCGAGATAAAGCACAAACGGCTTTAGATAATGGTATTGCTTTATTTGTGACAGAATGGGGAACGGTAAATTCCGATGGCAACGGTGGTGTCAATACATCAGAAACTGATGCTTGGATGACGTTCTTACAAACAAATAATATCAGCCACGCTAATTGGGCTCTGAATGATAAAAATGAAGGTGCATCAACCTTTACCGAAGGCGGTGACTGGGATTCTTTAACTGACTCTGGCACCAAAGTAAAAGAGATCGTTCAAGGTTGGGACAGTAGTACTCGTTCAGCAGACAGTGCAGAAACAACAGAGAGTACTGACACTGATGGGGAAACAACTGATGCAACAGACAGTACAGATACAGCAGATAACATTGACACTGTAGCAGACAGTACCGACACAGTTGATAGCATTGATACAGTGACGACTGTTAATGTTAATTGTTCTAGTATCAATACTTACCCTGATTGGGTTAAAAAAGACTATTCAGAAGGATCGTACACGCATAATGAATCTGGAGATTCGATGCAATACAGTGGTAATGCCTATACTGCTAACTGGTATACGAATAGTATTCCAGGAAGTGACGCATCATGGACAACGACAGGCAGCTGTAGTTAGTCTTTATAAAGTAAGTTTATTTTTTATTACACTTAAGCTTTAAGTCGTTAAGTGGAAAACTCACTTTAGGGAAGCAGGTGATAGTTAAACACTCTGCTTCTCATTAGTCGACTTATCCAAAGTGGATTTCTGGTTATTTCACATTATTTTAAAGTTCAGTTACAAAACTCATATATTGCTTAATCTCACCTATCACTGCTTTTTCCATTAACTTAGCCGTTTCTATTACGTAAGGCTGACTAAAATGAATGTCCCATAAGTCAGACTCTTTACGCCAATGTTCATATATTACTAACGTATCTTCTTGGTTTTCTACTGTATATAAATCAAAGAGCAGGTTGCCTTGTTCTTGTTGACGAGTTTGCGTTATATGCTCTTTAAACTGAGTTAATAACTCTGCTTTATAGTCTGAGTTTATTTTTAAAATACAGAACATAATAAATAATTCATCTTCAGTATTAACTGTTTTAGGATTTTTTTCGAAAAGAGGCGCTGGTGTTGTCGCATTTAAGTAAAATATTTCTGGCGCTTTATTGCTGATTGTTGGCAATGCTTCAAGTAACACTTTTGTATATTGTTGTGTAGCGTGATGGTCTATTGCGCTTTGGTTATCGAATCGTTCATAGGCAAAAAATAGATTAGGAAAATTCTTATCTTGATATAATCGCATTTCCAATAAACCGGCTTCATTTTTTGAACCTTGTTTATCATCTTCAAGCAATGCTTTAAATAATGCAATATGGGTTGGTTTTATATCAAACTTAACGACTTGTACGATCATTTTAATTCCTATTTTTGGCGAGAATACTTTATTTTTATGGAGACTGTTAAAGGGGCTGTAGTCACTTTTTGTTGTATTGCTCATTCAATGAATATTTATTTTGCTTTATGTTAACGAATAGAAAAAGAGTGAATAGATCCAATTAATATGGATGATACTATCCATAATCATCTTCATTTAGAGGGATAAATTGTCCTATCTTTAACGTGAGAGTGCAGATTATTCAATTTAAAAAAATAAAATGATGGTTAATTAATAGCGGTAGTAAAACCATAAAGACGCTAAATTGTTATTTTAAAGTTCTATTAACTTATGACAGGATATCACCATGGAAACCTTATCAATCATATTGGTCGCTTTAGTCGCAGTTGAGCATCTATACATATTAATATTAGAGATGTTTTTATGGGATAAACCCCGTACACAAAAAGTATTTGGTATTAAAAAAGAAGATATTGAAACGACTAAAGTGATGGCTGCCAACCAAGGTCTTTATAACGGTTTTTTATCTACAGGTTTATTCTGGGGATTACTACACCCTGACTCAGTGATGGGCAGTCAAATTCAAATCTTCTTTGTCTTATGCGTTATTGTTGCTGCCTTATACGGAGCGTTTACCGTTAAAAAATCTATTCTTTTAGTGCAAGGCTTACCTGCCTTATTAGCTTGTATTGCGTTAATGTTAGTTTAATTTCTCGCTGGTGGATTAACCATAAGATGTTTTTAATGATCTATTTTTAATGAACTGTTTTTTAAAAAGAATGAGAGTTTAAAATGAAAAAGATATTAGCTTTTATTGTTATTGGAATCGTGATTGCATGCTATCAGTGGTCATTTAATAACAGCAATGTTTCTGCCTCTGTTAAAGGTTTAAAGGTAGTCACGGATAATAACGTTACTGCTAGTTCCACTAATGAAAGTGCTGAAACAGCCTATCAAAATAGGCGTAGCGATGTTCAAGTCAATGGAGCAGGCACTGTTATTAAGTTATTAAACGATGACAATAAAGGCTCTCGTCATCAGAAATTTATTTTGCGTTTAGGCTCAGGGCAAACTATTTTAATTGCACATAATATAGATTTAGCACCACGTATTAATTCAATTTCACAAGGTGACCAAGTTGAGTTTTATGGTGAATATGAATGGAATGATCGTGGTGGTGTGGTTCATTGGACACACAGCGACCCTAATGGTTACCATGTTGGTGGTTGGTTAAAACATCAAGGTAGAACTTATCAATAGTGTAAAGCCTGTCATTAATATTGTTTGTTTTTATTGTTTATTGGCAATAAAAACATCAAGCTCAATTGTTTAATGTCATTTCAACAATAAGGGGTTAAGTGGATACTCAACGTTATGGCATTATTTTAAATGTTGAAAATTATAATGAATGTGTTGCTTTCTATCGCGATGTTTTAGACCTTAAGGTTATGTTTTCAAAAATCGAAGGTGATTTTAAACTGACTTGTGTAGAATTTGGCTCTGGGTATTTGATGATAGAAACAGAGGGCTTTGCTGAGCCTAATGGAAAATCAATCAAAGCTTGCCCATCTAAATTACGGTTTAATGTGGCGGATATTCATGCCGCAATGAAAAGAATGAAGCATTTCGGAATACCCACTGAATTGATAGAAAGTGAGTGGGGTTCTACAATTAATATTTACGATCCTGATGGTAACCGTATAGGTATTAGAGATGAAGCTAGTTTCAACCGTCAAATTAACGTTCAATAAATATTAAATATAAAACTTAAGGTTACTAATATGTCTACAATCTCAGGTAGTTGTTTATGTGGAAAAGTGTCATTTGAAAGTGAAGATGACTTTAAAAAATTCCACCTTTGTCATTGTATTCAATGTCAAAAAGCCACGGGATCAGCTCATGCGTCTAACTTATTTACAACACCAAATAATATTACATGGTTAAGTGGTTTAGACTCAGTAAAACGCTTTGATGTACCTGGTCGTGCAATCTCTAGTGCTTTTTGTAATAACTGTGGTAGTAATGTGCCATATATCTCGCGTACTGGGAAAGCGTTGGTTGTCCCTGCGGGGAGTTTAAATGGATCTCCTAATATAGAACCAGATAGTCATATTTTCTGTTCAGAGAAAGCAACTTGGTATGACAAAGCAATTAACGCCAAAACATTCGATAAATTTCCTAAATAAACCATCTTCAAATTTAAATAGAAAGAATTTCATGATAGAGGTTCTTTTTATTCATAAGTTTGAATGCTGAAGCTACCTGTTAATTAACGACTTAACCTTTAAATAATTACTGCAGACCTTTAAGAAAACACCTCTAATCTGGTTATTATTTATTAATACTTTACCTATCTACTAAGATTTAAAAAACTGCTACATATTAAAATTAATGATAATAATTATCAAATAGGGTGGATTTATCTTTTTAATTAAATGATAATGATTCCTATTACTTTTGGTGTTTGGTTGGAATGGGAAAAGTTATGCTGAATCACAATTGGGAATGTTTAACGAAAGAAGCGATTAACGCTTATTCGAATCATGCTTTTGATGATGCTGTTAATTTAAATAAACAAGCATTATCGCTATTAGAAGTTTCATTTGATGATGATTTTAACCGTGATGCGGAATCAACGATTGCTGCCGCTACCGTGAGTTTTTTAAACCTTGCTGAATCTTATACGGTATTAGGTGAGTTTGTATTAGCAGATGCCCAGTATGAAAATGCAATTCACTTTCTTCAAGTTGCGATGACACGGTCGGATGTAAGCGACCAACAATACAGCATTATTATACGTACTCTCACTCGTATTCGTTGCGAGTGGCAACTGTTTAGCCAAAGTCATTTCTCAGCATTACCTGCGCAAAATAACCCTTTAATGGCAATATTTTCAAATGTTGTTTCTGCTCCTAAAAAAGCAATACGTCATTAATGCTCCATTCATCTAGTTAAATGTCTTCTAAAACAATATAAATCATTTTTATCACTGCCTTCAAAGAAGGTGTTTTACGTTAAAACCAAGGAAGAAAATATGAAAAAAATATTTAATCATTCAATTATCTTAAGCTTAATGTTGGCTTTCAGCCAAGTGGCTCAAGCACACCCAGGTCATGACCATGCACATTGGGCAAGTAATTCTATTCATCTCCTTACTGTTGCTGCTATTGCTTCAGTGATTGTCGCTGGACTCGTTTATAAGCAAGTTATTCGTCGTCGTAAAAACGTTTCTACTATTTCTACTAAAGGAGAATAACCATGTTACATAGCCTGATTAAAAATATTGATAAAATGCTTAACTTTAAAACAGCACAAGCGCATTGTGATATTCCATGTAAAATTTATGATCCATCAACAGCACAGCTTGCCGCGTTAAGTTGTGTTCGTTTAATGGACTTAATAAAAGAAGTTGAAGATAAAGGCACATTGAATGTCGCAGACTATGCGCAGGTTGCTCGCTTAGTGAATGAGAAAGAATCTGCTAGTACAGAAGTAAAAGAAGCGGTTCGTATTATTTGGGGGGACTATTTTAAAGCACCACAATTTGAACAGTTACCTAATGCACATCAACTTACTCATAGCATTATGCTACAAGCATCAAAATGTAAGCAAAGTATTGATAGAGAAGAAGGTGAGAAGCTAGTCAGTTTAGTCAATGAATTTGCAGCTGCTTTTTGGTTAACTAAAGGCGTAGCTACTTATAGTGCTGCTTGTCCTTATCCTCCAATGTTGGAAACGGTTTACCCTGACTTAAAGGGCTAAATTAAGAGGGGTTTAACAGTATGGAGAGCTACAGGCTTCTTACTTTATTTAGACCCCTTATTACTTATGTAATGTAATTGCTATTATTTAGGTGCGCTGGAGTTATTATGTTTAGCATGATTAAAGTACAAGGAACAAGTATGGTTCCTCGTTTACAACATGGAGACTTTGTTTTTATTAACCATTGGCAGCGTTCATTAAAAGTGGGTGATCTCGTTGTTGTTGATCATGCTTTATATCGATTCATTGTTAAAAGAGTTCTTAATATTGATTGTAATGGATTACTTTGGATTGGTGGTGAAAATGAAACTAGTCTGCAACCACAGGAGTTGGGATGGATTGCGCCTCATCGATTAGTAGGTAAAGTACTCTTTTGTATCTGCGCTAATCACAAACCAATGAGATCTTTATTTAATGAGAACAAAAGCAATACTAAACCTAGTTAGCGACTGCTTTTTTTATTACCTTATAGTTATTACCTTAAATTCATACCTTAAGTTATGGCCTTAAGTTATTGTCTTTATCTATGACCTTTAACTATTTTCCTCAATGATTGCCCACCAATAAACTTGTAACAAAGCTTACAATAAACCCCTTAAATATAGGTTAGTCGTTTAGAGATAGCTTATTTATTAATATCTATAAATTCTTCGAGCGCCTTTCTATTGTGTTACTTTTACCTTCTGGTCAGATTTATTCTAATAAAAACACTTTATCAGTTAATTCAGAGTGACTTAAATAGATCTTTAGATTGCTCATGCAAAAGTAATCTATCACAATACACACCTGTGAAGTTTTAATAAAATTTACCCTATTCTTATCGGTAGAATGACCGATACTCTTTTCAATAACTATAAAATGGATGACATAGTGAAAAAGAAAATAACTGCTTTAATTACCTTCGCTACATTAATAGCGATGCCTGCTTTGGCTGCTTCGCCCACACCAGAAAAATTAACTGTTTATACCTATAGCTCATTTGCATCTGAATGGGGACCGGGTCCTAAAATTGAGGCTGCATTCGAGAAGTCTTGCCAATGTGACCTTGAGTTCATTGCTTTAGATGACGGTGTCACTATATTGAATCGCTTGCGTTTAGAAGGGAAAAGTAGCGAAGCGGATATTCTATTAGGGCTGGATGATAGCTTGATGGCAACGGCTAAGAAAACCGGACTACTTGATAAACATAATATCGATTTAAGTGCGGTTAATGTAGAGAATGGATGGAAAGATAATACCTTTGTTCCTTTTGATTATGGTTATTTCGCTTTTATTTATAATAGTGAAAAATTAAAGAATCCACCAAAAAGCCTTAAAGAGTTAGTTGAACAACGCGATGATCTTAATATTATCTACCAAGATCCGCGCACTTCAACACCAGGTTTAGGTTTAATGTTATGGATGAAGTCAGTCTATGGTGAAAAAGCCAATGAAGCTTGGAAAAAATTAGCGGCAAAAACTGTCACGGTAACCAAAGGTTGGTCTGAAGCGTATAGCATGTTCTTAAAAGGCGAGGCGGATATGGTGTTGTCATACACGACGTCACCTGCCTATCACATTATTGCTGAAGGCAAAGAGCAATATGTAGCGGCAAGCTTTAGCGAAGGGCATTACAGACAAACAGAAGTCGCGGCGATAGTTAAAAGTAGTCAACATAAAAAGCTAGCGACACAATTTATGAATTTTATGTTAAGTGATAGCTTCCAATCTCAAATCGCAACAGGTAACTGGATGTACCCTGTGACGGATGTGTTATTACCAACTGAATTTGACCAATTAACCTTACCTGTTAAAACGCTTTCATTTCCAAGTAAAGAAGTGGCTAAAAACCGCAAAGCATGGACGAGAGAGTGGTTAATTTCATTAACTGATTAACTGATATTATTAGTTTGAGAGGCTTTGAGTGTGGTAATAAAACAGATTAAACCAGTCCAACTACCTGGTGTTTTACTGTCTATTGGTATTTTTACTTTTGTATTGATGGCTGTTACTGCGTTATTAACACACTCTTCTAGTTTAAATATTACCGATATATGGTCCGATGCTTATTATCGGCATATTACTGTATTTAGTTTTTATCAGGCTTTTTTATCGACGCTATTAAGTGTCGTGCTAGCTATCCCCATTAGCCACGCGTTATCTCGACGTGAGTTTTGGGGGAAAACCTTATTATTGAAGCTATTTGCTACTACCTTAGTCTTGCCCATTTTAGTTGCCGTATTTGGATTGCTTGCTATTTACGGTAACAGTGGATTATTTGCCTCTGTTTTTGCCTATTTTAACCTTAAATTACCTTTTTCTATTTTTGGCCTAAACGGCATTTTGTTAGCGCATGTCTTTTTTAATTTACCTTTTGCTTGCCGTTTATTTTTACAGGCACTAGGCTCCATTCCAGATAAACAACATCAGTTAGCGATTCATTTAGGATTAAAAAATTGGTATAAATTTCGTTTCGTAGAATGGCCTTATATTCGCGGGCAATTACCACATATTACAGGGTTGATTTTTATGCTTTGCTTTACCAGTTTTGCAACGGTAATGGCATTGGGTGGCGGTCCTAAATCCACCACGATTGAACTCGCTATCTATCAAGCTATAAAGTTTGATTTTGACCTTCAAGTTGGGGCATTACTGGCACTCTGGCAAATCTGTTTATGTGCGGTATTAGCCGTGTTTATTCAGAAAATATCTGGCTCTGTATTATTAAGTAGTAACTTCCATAGTATTAAAAATACATTTATACATGACTCAGTATTTTCTCGTTGTTGGGACTTTAGCTGGATAAGTTTAATTGTATTGTTAGTGCTACCGCCTTTATTCATGGTGTTGATATCAGGTATTAATCTTAAATTTTTTGTTGTGTTAAGCGATATTAACTTTTGGTACGCATTTAAAAATTCATTATTGATTGCTTTTTTTGCTGGTCTCATTGCTGTGTGTTGTGCTTTCTTTATTTTATTAGCCAGTCGTCAGTGGCGTTTAATTGGGTTGAACGGGCGAGCTGATAAAATTGAAATGTTAGCCACCATTATATTAGTGACGCCGGGGCTTGTGATCAGCACTGGCTTATTTTTGTTGCTACGCGAATTTGGGAGTTTATCTGCAATGTCGTTATATATTGTGATTGTTGTTAATGCGTTGATGGCATTACCTTTTGCTTTAAAAAGTCTAGCCCAACCTATGTTACAAAATGCTCAAAAATATGAGTTATTGTGTGCTAGCTTAGGTATCTTTTCATTAAACCGATTTTATTGGGTTGAATGGAAGTCATTGAGAAAACCAATATTACAAGCGCTATGCTTAAGCTTTGTGCTTTCAATAGGCGATTTGAGCGCCATTGCTTTATTTGGTAGTCATTCCTTTAGTACTTTGCCACTATATCTTTTTCAGCTTTTAGGCAGCTATCAAATGGAATCAGCAGCCGTTGTTGCGTTGGTTTTGTTAGTCTTAAGTGTTGGTGTCTTCATTGTGGTTGAAAGTGTCTTTAAAGAAAAAGTCGTTAAGGTAAAAGAGTAAACCATGATTGAATTTTCGAAGGTAAATTATAATTATCAACAGCAACAATTTCATTTTGATTTGCAAATCAAGCAGGGCAGTCTGGTTGCTATTTTAGGGCCTAGTGGGACGGGTAAAAGTACCTTATTGAATTTATTAGCAGGGTTTATTTCACCTATTGAAGGAGATATTAAAATAAATGAACAGTCCATTTTAAAGCAAGCACCTTATCAACGTCCGCTCTCTATTTTATTTCAAGATAATAACTTATTCACTCATCTATCAGCTTACGACAATATTGGTTTAGGATTACACCCTGGTTTAAAACTAACAGACCTTCAAAAAGAACACCTACAAACCGTCGCATTACAAGTTGGCGTAGAGGAGTTACTTACTCGTTTTCCTGCTGAGTTGTCTGGTGGCGAACAGCAACGCGTTGCACTGGCGCGGTGTTTTGTACAAGATAAACCCATTTTATTACTTGATGAGCCTTTTTCGGCATTAGATCCCATATTAAGAGTCGCCATGTTAGAACGAGTACAGTCTTTAGCAAAGTCTGAAAATGTAACGGTATTAATGGTCACGCATCATATTGAAGATGCATTAGCAGTCGCTTCTGATTTTATTTTTGTTGACCATGGGCAATCGCTAGCTGCTGAAACAATAGATCAACTTAAAGTGTCTCATCCAAACAAACATCTAGCACATTTTCTAAGTGTACAAGTAGGTGATGCAAAGCTTATTAAATAATAATAGCAGTTTTATAACGATGATTATTTCTAGTTATGAATATTTATGCGGGTGAAAGTTAATTGCACATTAATTTTATTAACGAGTTTTATTGTCAGGTTATTTTACAATCTGAATATCACTAATTAAACTCGTATTTATATCTATTTGATGTATATGTGATCTTTATTGTTGGACTAGTTATTGCTCTTTCATATTAAGACCTATTAAAAAATTGGTTTTTATAGGTACCTTAAAATAATGTAAAGGAGTACTAATATGAAATGTAAAACAATGAGAGGTGTATTTTTAGGCTGCGGGCTATCAATAGCAAGCTTACTTAGTGTCGTAAATGCAAGTGTATTGACTGGGAATGTAACGGTTGATAATCAATATAATGTTTATCTAAGCACAAATGATAATGCCCAAGGTGTTTTAGTATCTTCAGATAATAGTTGGTATGAGTCTGAGGTTTTTACTGCGACTTTAGCTGCTGGAACGGATTATTTTTTGCATGTTGAAGGAGTTGACACCGGTGGGTTTGAAGGTTTTTTAGGTAACTTTAGTTTAGATAGTGCTGACCATTTATTTAGCAATAATATCGCTCAATTGTTAACTAATACGATTGATTGGAGTGTAAGTACAACAGGTTGGGGTAGTTATAGTAATCCAAGCTCATATGGAGATAATACTGCTTACCCTTGGTATGCAAATACAAGACCTACTATAGATGTTACTTCTGCCGCTGAATGGATTTGGTCTGAAGATGACACTGCGACACATGTTTATTTTTCAACAGCAATCACTGCAGTCCCTGCACCTTCTACAATGGCTATTTTCGGCTTAGCATTAGCTGGATTTGCTTATAGTCGTTCTAAAAAGCAAGCTTAATACCGTACTGTAAAATTTAAAAAGCACTATCTAGATAGTGCTTTTTATTGTTTAACCTTTAGCTGTTTAATACACTGTTAATACTTTACTTCCTAATAACAATCTTCCTTGGTATTAGCTCTAATCCAGCTTGATAACGTTTAGCTGACGCATTCAAACCCAATGCTAATGCACTATCTGCAATTAGTTCGAATTGCTGTGCTAATGAGTTAATTTTAATCGGTAAAAAGTCTAATAAACGGTTATCACCAAAGGTACCTAGTTTGACCGTTTTCATCAGTTCAGGTTGCTCAATGAGCACATCTAAAATACCTTCCAACATCGTATAAGAGGTGACAATAATGGCATCGGGTATCTTGTCTTCTTTTAACCATTGTTTAAAAACAGCTTTACCCGATTCACTATTAAAGTGTTCTCCATAAATTGAAGTGCAAGTTATCCCTTGTTTTTTAGCTTGAGCTTCAAACCCTGCATGACGTTGGCGAGAGATATTTAATGTAGGCAAAGCACCAATCAAACCAATCGATTTAATATTCTCTGTAATGACTGACCCTGTTAACTCGTAAGCACCATCAAAATCTTCACTAATAACACATCCAAAATGTTCATCATCTAATGCTCGGTCGAGTGCAATAATAGGTGTGCCTTGTTGTTGTATTTTCAGATAATAATCGCTGCCATCAGGTAAAGCACTGGCAACAAAAAGTGCATCGATACGACGACTTAATAACGCTTTTACTAAGTTTTTTTCTGTTTCAGGATCGTCATCAGAACAGCCAATAAGAATTTGATATCCGGCTTTACGAGAATTACATTCTAATAATTTAGCCAGTTTTGTATAACTGCTATTTTCAAGATCCGGAATGATCAAACCAAAGGATCGGCTGCTACCAGCACGAAGAGCAGAAGCGGCATGGTCAGGGCTATAGTTATGTTCATTAACCACCGCCATTACCTTCAGTTGGGTTTTTTCACTGATTCTATATTGCTTAGCTTTACCATTAATGACATAGCTTGCAGTGGTTTTTGATACGCCTGCTAATTTGGCAATGTTATCTAATGTCACGGTCAAGATCCTTATTTATGTCGACAAGATCAAATTAATGGAAGTCTATTTTGTTTAGTATTTGCATTGTATGCTGAATCGATTCACTATAAAAGCTGAAACGATTCAGTAACACTTAAAGTTTATAATAATTGAGAGCAATATAACCTATCAATTACTGGTTTATAAATTTAATGAGTACTTGCTGAACTTTTTTTTGAATGTGTTGCTGAATCGATTCAGTAGTGCGTTAAGTAATTGATAAATCATTAATATAGCGAGAGGTTAAGACCGATGCTGACACTAACTAATAACGATATAACCTTACAACAAAGTGCTACTGATAAAACCACAGCCATTAAATCGATTGCTAAGCAACTGACTGATAATGGTTTAGTGGCTAAGCAATATGTCACAGGCATGCTAAACCGAGAAAAACAAAATTCAACGTTTTTAGGTAATGGCATTGCGATTCCACATGGCACAACAGATACACGAGATTTGGTGAATAAGACCGGTGTTGTTGTACATCATTTCCCTGAAGGTGTGAGTTGGGGTGATGGGAATATAGCTTATGTCGCAATCGGTATTGCAGCTAAGTCAGATGAACATTTAGGTATTTTAAAGCAATTAACCAAAGTGCTATCTGCTGATGATGTAGAAGACAAATTAAAACAAGCTCGAACCAAAGAAGACATTATTAAGTTATTGAATGGCGAAGTGCAGTTTGAAGCTGATTTTTCACCAGCATTAATACAATTAAACTTCCCTGCGACTGACATGATCCAAATGAGCGCGGTTGCTGGTGGGTTATTAAAAAATCGTGGCAATGTTGAAAATCAATTTGTTGCTGAATTAGTGACTAAAGAAGCCACACACTTAGGCAGTGGCTTATGGTTAGTCAGTGGAAATAAAGGCGTTAAACGTTCTGCAATGTCTATTTTAACGACTAACGAAACCTGTGAGTTTAAAGGTTTGCCTGTAAAAGGTCTGATTGCTATTGCGGCATGTAATAGTACACACAGCTCATTGTTAAGCACCATTAGTCAGTTAGTCTTTGGGCAACAACAAACAAAAATATTGACTTCAACTACGGCGGAATTAGTTGAGTTGTTTACAAGTTCAACTCAACAAATGGTTGGTGATGAAGATAACGTAGCGACATTTAAAATTAACAATACGCATGGTTTACATGCTCGTCCAAGTGCGATGTTGGTAGCTGCCGTGAAGAAATATAAATCCACAATTAAAGTTTCAAATATTGATGGCGAAAATAAATTTGTTGATGCTAAAAGTTTAATGAAGGTCATTGGTTTAGGGGTTAAACATGGCGACTCATTACAATTTAGTGCTGACGGACCTGATGCTAAAGAAGCATTAGTGGGCATTGGCGAAGCGATTGCTTCTGGCTTGAGTGAGGGATAAACAATGAGCGACCAACAGACTATTATTCATAATCAAGATGCCACTGTTCATAATAAAGTGGTCACTATTACATTAAACCCAGCATTAGATTTAACAGGGAGTTTAGATTCCTTAAATGTTGGTTCAGTAAGTTTAGTGAATACAGGTTCACTACATGCTGCAGGCAAAGGCGTTAACGTTGCAAAAGTACTTTCTGATTTAGGTGCTGAAGTCACGGTCACAGGGTTTTTAGGGCGAGATAATGATGCGTTATTTTGTGCATTATTTAGTGAGATGAATGCTCAAGATGAGTTTATCCGCGTTGACGGTTCAACCCGAATTAATGTCAAATTAGTCGAAAAAGATGGGCAAGTTAGTGATATTAATTTCCCTGGTGTTGAAGTGTCTGAACAAGCGATCACTGACTTTGAAAGGTGTTTATTTACGTTAGCTGAAACGCATCACTTTTTTGTACTGGCGGGAAGTTTACCTAAAGGCATTTCACCTGAATTGTGTGCAAGTTGGATAGAAAAACTGCATCAACTCGGTAAGAAAGTAATCTTTGATAGTAGTCGAGCGGCCTTAGCTGCAGGTTTAGACGCACATCCCTGGTTAATTAAACCGAATGACGAAGAGTTATCTGAATTTGTTGGTCGTGAGTTAGATACGCCTGAAGCATGTCAACAAGCAGCGCAAGATTTAGCGAGTAAAGGTATTGAAAATATCGTTGTTTCACTAGGGGCTAAGGGTGTGATGTGGTTGAGTAAAGACGATCAAAATGACGCGTTATGGCGCTATGCTCAACCACCTAAAATGAATGTCGTGAGTACGGTTGGGGCCGGCGATACCTTGGTGGCAGGATTTTGTTGGGGATACATGAAACAGTGGCAAGCAGAGCAGACGCTCTCTTTTGCGACAGCACTCTCCGCTTTAGCTGTGTCGCAAGTCGGTGTCGGTGTGCCAAGTGTTCAAGTCGTCACTGATTTACAAAAACAGATCACTCACAGTAACCCTATTTCAACAAACGTATAAATGCGTGAATAACTTATTTAAGGATTGAATATGAAAAATATAGCCATTGTAACTGCATGCCCAAGCGGCGTCGCAAACAGTATTATTGCGGCTGGTTTATTAAAGCAAGCAAGCGATAAATTAAATATTAATGCTTTAATAGAGTGTCAATCAACAGTCTTACCCGTTGAAGTGTTATCGGCTGCCGATATAGAAGCTGCTGAAGTAATTATTATTGCGTCAAATAGTGATATCGACACAACACGTTTTATAGGTAAAAAAGTGTATCAAGGTGTGATTTCTGATTGTACTGAAAACCCACAAGTCTGGTTAGAGAGCGCTGTTAATGATGCTCAAATACTAACGGTCGATAAAGCAAGCAAAGGAGCTGTTGTTAATATAAGTACAGCTGATAGTACTACTAACGCATCTAGTGCTAAGAAAATTGTCGCTATCACAGCTTGTCCAACTGGGGTTGCTCATACTTTTATGGCTGCTGAAGCATTGGAAGTTGAGGCTAAGCGTCAAGGGCATCGCATTAAAGTTGAAACTCGAGGTTCGGTCGGTGCAAAAAATCAATTAACTGATCAAGATATTGCTGATGCAGATTTAGTGATTATTGCTGCTGATATTGAAGTGTCATTAGACCGGTTTAATGGCAAACGTCTATACAAAACAAGTACTGGTTTAGCACTTAAAAAAACCGAACAAGAGGTGGCAAAAGCACTTGCACAAGCGACGGTTTTTCAAGTAACGGGCAACGCAAGCTCTCCTCAAAATGAAGAGAAGAAGGGCGTATATAAACATCTTATGACAGGTGTTTCACATATGCTTCCTGTTGTTATTGCGGGTGGTTTATTGATTGCTCTATCGTTTGTATTCGGTATTGAAGCTTTTAAAGAAAAAGGCACTATCGCAGCAACCTTAATGGATATAGGTGGTGGTGCTGCGTTTGCGTTAATGATTCCAGTATTAGCAGGTTTTATTGCCTTCTCAATTGCTGATCGTCCTGGTTTAGCCCCTGGTTTAATTGGTGGTATGTTAGCAAGCCAATTAGGTGCGGGTTTCTTAGGGGGCATTGCGGCAGGTTTCATCGCAGGTTATGCAGCGAAATTTATTGCTGATAAAGTGTCACTTCCACAGTCAATGGAAGCACTTAAACCTATTTTAATCATTCCTTTTGTTGCGAGTTTGTTTACTGGCTTAGTGATGATTTATGTTGTCGGTGGTCCCGTTGCAAGCATTATGGCGGCGTTAACTGAGTTCCTAACCAACATGGGGTCAACCAATGCTGTTCTGCTAGGTATCGTGTTGGGTTGTATGATGTGTTTCGACTTAGGTGGTCCAGTGAATAAAGCGGCATACACTTTTGGTGTGGGTCTATTAGCTTCTCAATCATACGGTCCGATGGCTGCGATTATGGCGGCGGGGATGGTACCTGCACTAGGAATGGGATTGGCAACATTCCTTGCGAAGAAAAAATTCATTGATAGCGAGCGTGAAGCCGGTAAAGCCTCATTTGTGTTAGGTTTATGTTTTATTTCTGAAGGTGCTATTCCATTTGCAGCAAAAGATCCAATGCGTGTTATCCCTAGTTGTATGGCAGGAGGGGCATTAACAGGTGGTCTTTCAATGTTGTTTGGTGCTCAATTACTTGCGCCGCACGGTGGTTTATTTGTGTTGTTGATTCCTAATGCTATCTCACCGGTCTTATTATACTTAGTGGCAATTGCTGCTGGAACCGCGGTGACGGGCTTTACTTATGCTTTCTTGAAAAATAAAGAAGAAGCGAAACTGGTTAATGTGGCTTAATCTGTAAAATAGAAATTTGGATTCAGAACATAAAAAAGGAGTTTACGATATTAGTCGTAAACTCCTTTTTTATAGTAAGGCATTAACTTTCAATACTATTTTTCATTTATAAAATGAGTATTAGTGTTTAAAGGTTACTTATCTTCTTGCTCTAACACCGCAATATTTTTATCCGATACTAATGGACCTGTCTGATGTTGGTATTCATTGTCATCATCATTATTATCGTGATCTGAAATAAAGTTAAGTAGACAACTACTGTAATTTGCTTCAGCTTTAGCGAGATGCTTACCATCATCACTACGGATTAAAATAGTATCGCCGGCAGAGAACTCACCTAATACTTCTACTATTTCATTACTGGTTAACTGGTCACTATTTTCATCAAGCGGATATTCAAATCCATCACCAATAATCACTTCGCCTTGTGCTCTTGAGGTATGTGTCATCCAATGTAGATCTTCTTCCATTGGTTTTGCATAAGGGGCAAATACAGTACCTGGGTTATTACCTAATATCAGCTGCTCAAACGAGCTTTCTTTAAAGCCATTGATAATATAGGTTGTTAGACCATGAGAAGTGGCTTTCTCTGCTGCTTCTATTTTAGTTTGCATACCGCCAGTACCAACGCTGCTGTGTGCGCCACCAGCCATATCATAAATACTTTGATCGATAGTATTAACGTTTTTAATCATCACTGCATCGTCATGAGTATGTGGGTTTTTATTATATAAACCATCGATGTCAGAACAAATGATCAGCGCATCAGCATCTGCTGCAGCTGCTACCATTGCTGATAAGTTATCGTTATCACCTACTTTTAACGCATCTGTCGTTACTACATCATTTTCATTAACAACGGGTAAAATACCGTGTTCAAGTAATGCGAAGATAGTTTCACGAACACTGTCGTATCTTTCTCTATCTTGGAAGTCACCATGTGTTAATAAGATTTGTGCTGATGGGAAATCAAAGAATCGATCCCATGCTGCCATCATTTCATTTTGTCCGGCTGCCGCCATTGCTTTTTTAATTGGGAGAGAGGGCTTTTCGATGTTACCAAAAAAGTGTGCACCTGCTGCAACTGACCCTGAAGAGACAAGAATAACTTCTATTCCCATATCTCTGCACTGTAATATAAATTTGGCGATATGTAATAAGTAGCGTGAACTACAACCTTTTCTTTCTGGTGCAATTAGTGCGCTACCGACTTTAAGTACAATTCGATTCCATTTATGATTTTTCATATTTTCTCTTTTAACTTTACTGCATTACTCTTTTTTTTATGCACAACACTAACCGCAAGAGTAAAAAGCGATTTGTTGTCTAAATAACTATTTTTATTAATTAAGTGTGGGAACTGGTCGATCTTGGAGGGGGAAGGTTTGTTGATATATGATAATTTCTCATGAGAGCCATTACTCTATGTCCTGCCTTACTAAGTTGGTTTAAAGATGGTTGATTTAAAGATGAATCACATAAATAAATACAATTATTTATCATGGGATTAACATAGTGTAACATAATTACATTTTTATTTTGATTGTTTTTTGCACGAATGAAATAGACTGTTTTGATTTGTAAAAGTTCAGTCATTATTAAAGAGGCATTAAGTGCTTTATTTTAATGCAATCTATGTTTTATTTTTATTCATATTGGTTTGAATAATAACTTATTTAAAGTGACTTATTCTTGATCGATGGTGTTTAATAAATACGGTAATATCAATTTATGTTATTTAATGATCAAAATCATTAACGACTTAAAGCAAGTTAACGTTATTGTAAGTATTAATTATTGGCGCAATGAATCATTAACAATAATCGCATCACTATTACGCTTTTTATAACGCCTTACCTAAATAGGCACTCGGCTTTAGTCGTGATCTCTATATCTGAAATTAATCACCTACGTATATTTATCTATATACCTTTATCTACATATTTTTATCTATAGCATTTAGCTATTGATCCAATCGAAACTAACAATTTCACCTATTAAGTAATTTAATACATAATGCTTTCCATGGACTCGCAGAGAGTCTAAATAGTAATTATTTAACTCACTTATTAGGAATAACAAAATGATCAACTCTAAACTTAAACCATTCAACGCAACTGCTTTTAAACAAGGTGAATTTGTAGAGATTTCAGAAAAAGACGTACTAGGTAAATGGTCTATCTTCTTCTTCTACCCAGCTGACTTTACATTTGTTTGTCCTACTGAATTAGGCGATGTTGCTGACCATTACGAAGAGCTACAAAAACGTGGTGTTGAAGTTTTCTCTGTATCTACTGATACTCACTTCACTCATAAAGCATGGCACGATAGTTCAGACACAATTGGTAAAATCAACTACTTCATGGTTGGTGACCAATCAGGCGCTATTACAAACAACTTCGGTATGATGCGTGAAGGTCAAGGCCTTGCAAACCGTGGTACGTTCTTGATGGATCCAGAAGGTGTTGTACAAGCACTAGAAGTAACTGCTGAAGGTGTTGGCCGTGATGCTGAAGACCTAATGCGTAAAGTTAAAGCTGCACAATATGTTGCTGCTCACCCAGGTGAAGTATGTCCTGCTAAATGGAAAGAAGGCGAAGAAACACTAGCTCCTTCATTAGACCTAGTAGGTAAAATCTAAGTCTAAAAAACTAAGCAGTTTAATTATTTTAATGACTTAACTGCTTAGTAATAAATAGACCTTAGCCATGTCGCTAAGGTCATTTAAAAATAGATTTTTATAAAGCCTTATTGACGAGAGAGTCGATTTTTAAATTAACCCAAATTGCTCATTACGTTTTTAACTAAGCGTAAATAAACATAGCCAAAAAATATGATAAAGGTGACATTATGTTAGACCAAAATATGAAAACGCAATTAAAAGCGTACTTAGAAAACTTAAAAACAGACGTACAATTAATACTTAGTTTAGACGATAGTGAAACGGCTAAAAAATTACATTCACTAGCAACTGACATTGCTTCATTACACGATAAAGTCACAGTGATTGAAGACCCATCAGCAAGTGCACGCCAACCAATTATGCAAGTGGTTAACCCAACTACAAATACGGCTATCGGTTTTGCTGGTTTACCAATGGGGCATGAATTCACATCATTAGTATTGGCGTTATTGCATAGTGGTGGTCATCCAATGAAAATTGATGCTGAAGTCATTGAGCAAGTACGTAATCTTGAAGGCGAGTTTAACTTTGAAGTCTTTATTTCTTTAAGTTGTCAGAATTGTCCTGATGTAGTGCAAGCACTAAACATGATGGCGGCGATTAACCCTAATATTAAAGCAACGATGATTGATGGCGGCGCATTCCAAGCGGAAGTTGCTGAACGTAATATCATGGCAGTGCCAAGTGTTTATTTAAACGGCGAAGTCTTTACCCAAGGTCGTATCACATTAACTGAAATTTTAAGTAAAGTTGATACTGGCGCTGCGAAAAAACAAGCTGCAGCATTAAATGAAAAAGAACCGTATGAAGTATTAGTGGTTGGCGGCGGCCCAGCGGGTGCATCAGCTGCAATTTATGCTGCACGTAAAGGTATTCGTACTGGTGTAGTTGCTGAACGTTTTGGTGGACAAGTTATGGACACTATGGCGATTGAAAACTTCATTTCTGTAAAAGAAACACAAGGTCCTAAATTAGCTGCGGCACTTGAAGAACACGTTAAAGAATACGACGTTGATATCATGAACGAGCAACGTGCTGGTGCAGTGGTTGCCGCGGAAAAAACAGAAGATGGCTACATCCATGTAGAACTTGAAAGTGGCGCTATCTTAAAAAGTCGTAGTGTTATTCTTTCAACGGGTGCGCGTTGGAGAAAAATGAACGTACCAGGTGAAGAGCAATACAGTAATAAAGGTGTAGCTTACTGTCCACACTGTGACGGTCCATTATTTAAAGGTAAAAAAGTAGCGGTTATTGGCGGTGGTAACTCAGGTATTGAAGCTGCGATAGACTTAGCTGGCTTAGTAGAGCATGTTACCGTATTAGAATTTGCAGATACATTACGTGCTGACCAAGTACTAGTAAACAAAGCAAATAGCTTGCCTAACGTTACTATCATTAAAAGCGCACAAACGACTGAAGTGATTGGTGATGGGACTCGTGTTACAGCACTGAACTATGTTGACCGCGTTAGTGGAGAAGAAAACCAAGTAGAACTTGCGGGTATCTTTGTGCAAATAGGCTTAGTACCAAACAGTGATTTCTTAAAAGGAAGTGGTGTTGCTTTATCACCTCGTGGTGAAATCGAAGTGAATGCTAAAGGTGAAACGTCATTACCGGGCGTATTCGCTGCAGGTGACGTCACAACTGTTCCTTACAAGCAAATTATTATAGCAATGGGCGAAGGTTCAAAAGCAAGTCTAAGTGCCTTTGACCACTTGATCAGAACACCTGCTCCTGTCGCTAAAATTGCAGAAGTCGCTTAGTTTATAGTTATAAGTAGATAATACGATTTTTTGTTATAGCTCCTCTTTTGGTGGAGCTAGTATTAACAATAGGCCAAACACTTAATGTGTTTGGCCTTTTTTTGCTTGTTATACCGATTACATTAAATAAGTGATCTAAATTTTGTGCAGGAAAAATGACTTAGTTTAAGGCGTAAATTGAGCTAAATGGTTGTTCCCTTTACGAAATTTACAACGAAGAAATAAGTTATTTTAACCAGTAAAATAGATCAGTTAATTAGTGTGATTGGTATTAATAAACCTTAGACATTTTTATATATATGCCCGTTATCGTGCAAGATGTTTTGTTCACTCGTTAGCTAGGATCCTAAATCAAGACGTCACATGATGACAATGGCGAGTCCTTATCTAAGAGGTTGCAACGCAGAGTTGGCTTTCAAGCTAACGACCCAGAGGCTAAGCTGTGAAGTGAACTCCTTTGTTGTTAGAAAGTGTCAATTGAATCCGTTAAATTTTCCTCTTTCTGTCTAGAGTCTGTTCATTTCATAGCTTGTTGAATTTTGCACCTTGGGTGGTAGCGGGTATACTTGAACTTATTTATGTTTTACTGATTATCATTATTTTTAAAAAGGGGAATGTTTTGAGTCAATTAATCAATATAATTATCTGTATTTTTTTACCACCATTAGCAGTCTTTTTAAAGTTTGGATTAGGAAAGGATTTTCTCATTAACTTAATATTAAGTATTTTCTTTTGGGTACCGGGAATTATCCATGCACTGTGGGTTACTACTAAGTAGTGCTCTCACTGACAATATCGGATCTATTAAAAAGCCCATTCAGTGTTAAGTTGAATGGGCTTTTTTGTATTGATAAGCTATTTAACTTTTAACTTTCAACTTTTAACTCCTAAGTAGATATCAGCTCTTAACTTTTAGTTATCATCATTAATTATCGCAGCTATTAACCATCGCCATTATTATTAATATACAAATTACATTTCATTATTTTCTAAGATGAACATTTGATTATAGACTTTCTGAACATCTTTACCCTGGAACTTAGTTGCTATTTGTAGCTCTTCAACATAGTTATTGTCAGGGTTAAATTGGTTATATTTCACTAAAGCTGGAATACAATCTTCAAATTTTAACGTTTGGTTTGGATAGTCCCATTCTGCACCATGTATCACAGGCTTTAGAAAATCAAATCCTGCTTTAATGCCTTTACCTTTACTAGGTTGGTATTGCCAAATAGGGTCTCCTAGCTTATCGGCAACAATGGCAACACGACCAAGTGCATCTAAGTTGAAACAGCTATAAAAGAACGCACGTGTTCGAGCTAACTCTTCAGGTTGAGAGCCATCTTCAGCAAACTGACTGTTCATACTGTCTTTGGTTGCGTTAATACTTTTTTGAGCTATCGTTTTATCACCTAAATAATAAGCAATAGAACTCACTTGGAATCGGTACCAGGTGCCATGGTTATTTTCTTGCGTTGCGCCATCAATACCTATTTTACTTTTTGTTAACCATTCTAAATGAGCTGCTAACCATTCATCCATTTTTTTGTCGTCATCACTGCTCCACGCCTTTGACTTTTCAAGCATTTTAACCGCATCTAGTACCATTGTTTGTACGAATCGACCATCCAAAATTCCTGCACGACGGCCTTTACTGTTACCTGGGACACTTTGTGCATAATTTAAATTGGGATTCATTTTAGTTTCTGGATCTAAGAACCAAGTTCTTATCATACTTGCAGATTTTTCAGCATATTTATCATCACCAGATAGGTAATAAGCAAGAGCAAGTCCATAAACAGCATTACCCATAACACTTATTCTAGGGCGATCGACATCATCAGTTTGCGTTTTAGGATTGGTTTGACCGTCTTTACGGATCCAAGGAAGGCCATCTTTTTTAGTTGGATCAGGCCACCAGTAACGACTCAAGCTTAAATAGTCATGTTTATCTTTACTGGGAGGGATGAAGGTTTTATCCATCACCGTTGGATTTTTCATATTTAGATCAGTGTCTGCTTGTTTTATTACCTGTTGATATTTTTTAGTTGTTTCTTCAGAAGCTTTTTTTTGGCTGAGTTCTGTTTTTAACTGGTCTAATGAAGCGGGATCTATTTGAACAAATTCACTGGCGATGACTTGGCTTGATAAAGCTAGTGCAACACTAGCAACTAATATTTTTATTTTTACTTTCATGGTGACTGCCTTCTTATTTGAGTTAGTTATGGCTCAATAAGATATAGTCATACAAATGAATTGAAGTATGTTTAGATCACAAAAAATCTATTTGATGGATGTTTTACCTCACAAAATTACAACCTCATAAAATGATGACTTATAAATTTTTAGCTTATAAAATAGCATCTTATAAAAATAAAAATAAAAATAAAAATGAAATAATATTATTTTTATAAGATTAATTTTCATCAAATAGAGAAATAGAGAAATAGAGAAATAGAGAAATAGAGAAGTAGATAACTAGAAGATTATAAAATAGGAAGCTTGAGAATAGTGACAGTAGTAAAACCCAGCTTATTATCACTGGGTTAAATAACACTATTTTATTGTAAATTTAACGTCAGCATCACGTAATAAATAAAGTGCAAAACATGCTGCCCACATTGGCCAAGCGGCAAAAAATAATAGGCTGTTAAATGGGTCTGCATATTTTGCAAACGCAGATAATGTTGAACCACCGTGCATTAAAAAGATAAGACCGTAGGTAAAACGTTTTTTAATACCGGCTACAAAAGCAAGTACTAATAATAGCTGTAATGCACCTAGTAGGTAGGTGATCATGTGGCTAGAACCACCAATACCATAGAATTTATCAAGTACGCCAATTGAATGAGCAGGGTTAACAAACTTGTCCATGGTCCAAATAAACATAACAATAAAAACACCTAGGCGAAGTGCGAGTAAACTATTTTGTAGACGATCTGTTAAAGCTGGTGAAATAGACTGAGACATTGAATTTTCCTTTTAGGTTTTTTTATAGAGGGATTAAAAAAATTAGCTTTATTAATACAAATAAAAAACCCAGCTAAAAAGCTGGGTATCATGATTAACTATTTGATAGTGAATTTCACATCTTCATCACGTAATAGATAAAGTGCAAAACATGCTGCTAACATTGGCCAAGCAGCAAAGAATAGTAGGTTGTTAAAACCATCCATATATTGATTGTAAGCAGAGAATGTTGATGCAGCATGCATTAGTAATATAATGCCGTAAGTGATGCGTTTTTTAATGCCCGCTAAAAATGAAAGTACTAGGATTAGCTGTAAAGCGCCGAGAATATAGACAATAGTTGTACTACTCGCTATACCATAAAATATTTCAAACACTTTAGCGGTATGACCTGGATTAACAAACTTATCCATAGTCCACATAAACATAACGATAAAAACACCTAAGCGCAGTGCAACAAGAGCACACTGAAGACGATTCTTTGTATCTGTTGATAAAGCTTGTGACATGGTTTTTCCTTAAATAAAATATAATGGTTTTAGTACAGAGATAACAAAGACCGTCATTAAATTCATTTTATTTCACATTTTTAAAAAATATTTCAATTATTTTTTAATAAATCACGGGCTACCGATAAACTAAGCTACTTAAAACTGCTAGGAGAGCATTTGAAGTTGATAATAGTTGAGATGATGTTGAATGTGCTTAAACCATTGCAATTAGATTAATAATGGCTAATAACGTCAAATAATGAAAAGACATTAATAAAAACAAGGCTAAAATGAGAAAAATACTAATAATCTGTATCGTGCTAGCGGCTGGTTGGTATGGCAATGAACTGTATAAAAATAATCAATTACCTTTTATACAAACATCTTCATCAAGTGTCTCGATTGACGACAAGATTAAATGCATTACTAAAGAAGGGCGTATTTTATATGGGAAGGTACCTGACGACGTCGTATGTGAAAGGCGAGAATCAGTTAAAGCCTCAATCGTTATACTTTCAAGTGATAAGAAAACCAGTAATAAAACATCTAACCAAAAAAGTGACAATATTAATTCAGGGTTTCAATATTCAGAATTTCAATGTGACGGGCGAACGTATTGTAGTCAAATGACGTCAAGAGCAGAAGCTGAGTTTTTTATTAATAACTGTCCAAACACCAAAATGGATGGGGATTATGATGGCATTCCTTGTGAAGGGGATTCACGTTTCTGATATTTTTAAATGGATGTTTGAAATTACTTTTCAATTGAGCTGTTTGAATTTATAGACGTTAAACTTGAAAGCTTGAAACGAAGGGAACCCAGTAAATACTGGGCTCCCTTTATCTATTAAATGACTAACTATTATGCTTATTGATTTAACGTTTGTTAGATTGGCGACGACGGCCTTTTTGTGCCGTTTTAGGTGCATGCGCTGCATTTGAATCAGGTACAACTAACTTTGGCTCAAAACCTTCAACAACGTCTCGTTGAATGAAGTAACCTAAATGGCGTTCGATAGCACATAGGTTTCTGAAGTCATCACGTGAAACTAATGAAATCGCTTCACCTGCTGCACCAGCTCGACCAGTACGACCAATGCGGTGAACGTAATCTTCAGCTTCATCAGGTAAATCATAGTTAACAACACGTTCTAGATCGTCAATATCAATACCACGCGCTGCGATACCTGTTGCCACTAAGAACTGAATTTTACCTTCTTTAAAGTCTGCCATTAATTGTTCACGTACTGCTTGGCTTCGTCCACTATGGAAAGATTCCGCTGCTATTTCACGTTTCTCTAATTGGCTTACTAATTTAGCGGCGCCACGTTTAGTTTCAATGAAAATCAACGCTTGTTGCCATTTATTCTCATGAATTAAATGACTTAATAGTGCCGATTTAAATTCTTTATCTACGGTGACCAAGTGTTGCTCAATCTTGGGTACGGTAACATTTTCAGGTGCAATTGAAATCTCAACAGCATCCGTTACAGCCGTTCTTGCTAAAAAGCGTACTTGCTTAGAAAGTGTTGCAGAGAATAATAAATTTTGACGCTCTAACGGTAACTTCTCAACGATTTTATTGATGTCGCTGATAAATCCCATGTCCAACATCCGGTCTGCTTCATCTATCACTAAGATGCTTGTTTCATCGAAATGAATAGAGCGACTCGTGTACATATCTAATAAACGACCTGGCGTTGCGACTAAAATATCAATCCCTTCAATAAGACGTTGTTTTTGTGGTTCAGCATCGATACCACCGTACATAGCCATTGAGGTAATACTCAGGTGCTTAGCATAGAGTTGAATATTCTCTTCAACTTGAATGGCTAGCTCTCGTGTAGGCGTTAAAATCATGGCATGAACACGTTTAGGGCGAACTAAAGGCGCATCAATTAATTTTTGTAAGATAGGTAATACAAAACTTGCTGTTTTACCTGTGCCTGTTTGTGCTGCTGCAATCAGGTTTTTACCTTTTAACACAACAGGAATTGCTTTTTCTTGGATGGGTGTTGGTGCTTCGTAACCTTGTTCTGTTACAGCTTGTACAATTGGATCACTTAAACCAAGGGATGAAAATGTCATGTTTTGTCTCTACTTATCAAGTTAAAATGGTATAAAACGGCCACATTTTTACATAAGTAAAGTATCAAACGTATTTCACTGCTTTTGAAAATCAACGGTGAGATGTATGACAGAAATGGAAAAGTGACAGGTTTTATGGGTTTGTTATTAATTTACGTTACTAGTTAAATAGTTAGTTAAATCATTTGTTAATTATACGTTGCTTAATATTCTATTTAATTTTTTATTTTTTATTTTTTATTTTTAAAAATACTGTTTATGTATTTTAAACTTTCCTCTATCAGCGTCTATATTTTTATACACTGATAGAGGCGTTACACATTTGACTCTATAGAAGTTACGCTAATTTTTTAGCTTCTTCCTGACTTGATAGGTACTCGTTATAAGTACCTTGGAAATCAATTACTTTTTTATCTTTAATATCAACAATACGCGTTGCTAATGAAGAGACAAACTCACGGTCATGGCTTACAAAGATTAACGTACCTTTGAATTCTTTTAATGCATTGTTTAATGCATCAATCGCTTCTAAGTCCATGTGGTTGGTTGGTTCATCCATCACTAATACGTTAATATCTTGCATCATTAACTTACCAAATAATAGACGGTTTTTCTCACCACCCGAACAGTTACGTGCTTTTTTGTTTGCATCGTCATCGGTAAATAATAAACGACCTAACATACCACGAACGATTAAATCGCTGTGTTTGCTAGTACGCCATTGACCCATCCAATCCATCAAGGTTAAGTCATTATTAAAATCTTCAGTGCTGTCTTGTGGACAGTAACCGATAGCCGCATTTTCAGACCATTTAACAACACCTTCATTATGTTCAAGGTCATTCACTAAACAACGCATGAAAGTTGTTTTACCCACACCATTTTCGCCAATAATAGCCAATTTAGCACCGGCTTCTAAAATAAGGTCACCGCCACTAAATAACGGACCTTCTTCAAAGCCATGGCCTAGACCTTCTAGTACCAATGCTTGACGATGCATTTTTTTGCCTTCATCAAACGAAAGAGAAGGGTGCATACGACTTGTTGATTTAACATCATCAAGTTTAATTTTATCCATTTTCTTAGCGCGTGAACTTGCTTGTTTCGCTTTAGAGGCATTTGCACCAAAACGGTTTACAAAGTCTTGTAGTTCATCGATTTCAGCACTTTTCTTAGCATTTTCTGCTAATAGTTGTTCACGAATGAGTGAAGATGCTTCAAGGAAGTATTCGTAGTTACCTGGGTAAATACGTAATTCACCGTAATCAATGTCTGCCATATGTGTACAAACAGAGTTTAAGAAGTGACGGTCATGCGAGATGATAACCATAGTACAACGACGTTTGTTTAACTCATCAGATAACCAGTTGATAGTGTTAATATCCAAGTTATTGGTTGGCTCATCGAGTAACAATAAATCTGGGTTTGCGAATAACGCTTGTGCTAATAGCACTCGTAACTTCCAACCCGGTGCAACTTGTTTCATCAAACCAAAGTGAAACTCTTCTTCGATGCCTGCATCTAATAAGATGTCACCAGCACGACTTTCAGCCGTGTAACCATCCATTTCAGCAAACTCACTTTCAAGCTCACCGACTTTCATGCCGTCTTCTTCAGTCATTTCTGGTAAGCCGTAAATACGGTCACGCTCTTTTTTGATTTCCCACAACGCTTTGTCGCCCATGATAACCGCGTCAATAACAGTGAACTCTTCAAAAGCAAACTGGTCTTGGCTTAACGTACCGACTTTAACACCTGGGTCTAATGATACGTTGCCTGAACTTGGCTCTTGCGCACCAGTCAAAATCTTCATGAACGTTGATTTTCCACAACCATTAGCACCAATTAACCCGTAGCGGTTAAAGTTACCAAATTTAGCAGAGATATTTTCAAATAAAGGCTCTGCGCCAAATTGCATCGTAATGTTTGCGGTAGATATCAAAGTAAAGATTCCATCAGTTTAGAGCAAGCGGTCATTTGCCAATTGGCTATCAACAACGTTGCAGAAATAATAAGGTCGCGAAGTATACAGATTAAGCAATTAAAATGTCGAATTATGTGAGTAAAAGCAGATTATTTTTTGTTTTATTTTTGTACAGGGAAGTTAGGTTGCTCTTTTGTGTTTTAGGTTCGTCTGCGCTTATCTTTTCATTTTTATATGGTTTAGCAGTGTTTTCGCCCTGTTGGTGACTTTACTTGTCCTTGGTCACAAGAAACTTCTTGCCCGCAACAGGTAAAAGACTGACACCTAATCACTTTCTGCTGTTGCTGGAAGTTATCAATTACTTGGGAAAGCTCAACGGTGACCTTATTGTAGCCACGCTGAGTAAGTTTTTATGTTTTTTATTTAATCGTTTGATTTAATGTTTTATTACACTAAAGTAACACCTAATTTATCAAATTAAACTATTCCGCCTTTCCACCGTAAATACGGAATAAATCGGGTTAGTGACGCTGTTAGGAAATCAGAAAATGTTGTGTATTCAATGAAAACAGAAGTCATAAGAAACCTTTACATAGAACAATTAAAGGGAAATAACGTCCGTCTAGAGCGATATTACGAGCACCAGTTAAACTTGTGCCCGAATATTAACAAGCTCGGTTTAGTTGACCCATATGTCTCATTGCGTTCTGCCTATATGGATTATCGGGATAACTACCGAAATTACTCCACAGATGATTTTGATAACCTGAATAAAGAAATTATGGGTAGAGGCATCGAACTTCAAAAAGATACTGTACTTTTCCATGGTAGAGGTAACGAGTTAGGTGAAACTGTTAGACCAATTTCTAGCTCAATTCATCCTTCTATTGCAATATGGCATGCAAGAAAACACCGTAATTTTGAATTAGCTGGGCAGCCTGTTTTCATCTATGCTTTGAATGCAACTAAAGAGTCCATGTTAAAAGTATGTGTTGATTTTAGTGATATCAAATTTGGGCACGAATATGAGGTTTTATTACAATCAGGAATTGTAATAAAAGAGCTAAACCGAAAGCAAATACTCGATGGTGTCTTTCTGATAGAAGCCAATATAGAAATTGCCTAATAAAGCGTTAAGCATTACAGAGGAAAAAAATGAATACTGACGAACTGCGAAGAATTGTATTTAAAGCAAGAGAAGTTTTCGAACAACACCATGTTCATATTGGTAAAACGTTCTTTGGTGATTTCCCTAAATATTCCTGTGGCTGTTCAGCTGACGTTTTATCACAGTACTTAATAAGTAAAGGTGCTAAAAATCTCACATACGTTTATGGTAAGAGAAAAAGTGGTTCACACGGTTGGTTAGAACTTGATGACTTGATTATTGATATTACGGGTGATCAGTTCAAGGATGGTGTCGAAGCGGTTTACATATCTAGTAACCGAGACTTTCACGATCAATTCTCTCCACTAAACAAGAATGATAAACCGGGTGTTCATGGTGTCCTTTGGGATTCTTATAATAAGTTCAAGGCACTTATGGAGCCAAGTTCCTAAAAGTAAAAAAGTTTTGTGAAAAGTTTTGGACAGCCTTAAACTTTTGACAGATGTAAAAAAAGTTTTGGACAGCCATAAAAAAAAGTTTTGGACAGCCATAAACTTTTGACAGATGTAACTTCTCAAACTATCTTTTATAGATGCTTATTTTGCATCTAGGAGGTAGTTTTTATGACTCAATCTCGTCGCTCTCAAGTTTCCCTTTCAGATACCCCTTACTATCACTGTATTTCACGTTGTGTTCGTCGTGCTTATTTATGCGGAGAAGATAAATACACCGAAAAATCATTTGAACATAGGCGGCAGTGGGTTGTTGAGCGAATGCATTACCTTGCTTCACTCTTTAATATTGATATTTGTGCTTACGCTATTATGTCGAATCATTATCATCTTGTATTGCATGTTGATGAAATACTTAATGAAAATTTAAGTCATGAAGATGTTTGTGAACGTTGGTGTCAGCTGTATTCAAAGCCCGTTTTAATTGAACGTTGGCAAAATGCGTTAACGGTGTCAGAAGCAGAAAATAAAGCTGCACTTGAGGTTATTAATGGGTGGAGAGGGCGCTTAGCTGATATTTCATGGTTTATGCGTTGTTTAAATGAATTTGTTGCGCGCAAAGCAAATAAAGAAGATGCTTGCTCAGGTCGATTTTGGGAAGGAAGGTTTAAGTCTCAAGCACTCCTTGATGAAGATGCTTTGTTAGCTTGTATGGCTTATGTCGATTTAAACCCAGTCCGCGCCAAAATGAGTGATAGTGTCGAAACATCAGAATATACATCCGCTTATGAGCGCCTATTACCTTGCAAAAAAGTTGGTGTTGCTCAACAACAAGAAGAACTATCAAACTACCATATTAAGAAAAAGCCACTATTTGGTTTTGTTGGTGATGAACATGAGGATAACCCACAAGGTATGCCATTTTCATTATTGGATTATATTGAATTAGTTGATTGGAGTGGACGAATTATCAGAGAAGATAAACGGGGTGCAATTTCAAGCAATCATCCCCGATTATTAACCAAACTCGGTTTAGATGGCGACACCTGGATATCACTCGCGAGTAGCTTTGGTAAGGAATACCAAGGTGCAGTGGGTTCTTTGGAAGCATTAGCTTTATTTGCTAGCCATACAGGTAAACGTTGGATAGCCAGTAAAAACCAATTGCGACGAACGCATTAACCCATTGCCTCGTTAATCTCTCAATTATTTGTTATTGGCAACAGCCAATGTTTTCCATGTCTGAAAAATCAATATTACTCTCATTCCTTATTTAATTTTAAATTTTACCGCTAAAGCGCCAACTATTTTAGTTAGTATTTTGATTTGCTAGCAATGAAAATAGCATTACAAGGCGAGTGAAAGTTTATGGATGTCTAGCTATTTCATCCCAAGGCTACAATGGCATTGCCATTAACGACGATAAACATCAAATCATCTTACAAGCGCAAACATGGGGTTCAGTTGGTGAACAACAAACCTTAAAACCTGCCATCGAACAGCTGCAAGCACAACTTA
>NZ_CBRF02000036.1 GCF_000470315.2 Psychromonas sp. SP041 | reverse complement strand
GTGTTGTTGTTCTGAAGTGTTCATCGCTTATACTCCTATTATTCATCACGAGGACGTGATGTGGATAATAAGTATGAACGTTATTGGTCTTTTGTTTTTCTGCCGCACAGCGGCTTCGTTCAACAAGAGCTTTAAACGGAATAAAAACAGTTGGCTACGTTCCGCTTCGCTCCACAATTATAGCCAACTATTTTTATCCGCTTAAGCAGGCGGTTAAGTTTCCATGGAGTTCTACATGAGTGTAAATGTATCAGATAGAGTAATACTTAAAAAAATATATAATATGTATCTGTCTGATTTCAAAGAATTTGACGAAGAAAGTAGAATGAGTAAAGTTTATGTTCCAATTGATTGTGATTTAATTGCTAAAAATTTAAATATGGATCCGGAAATTGTTTTTGGGCGCTTATATTACCACTTAGAAAAAAAACACGGTTATAAAAACTCTACAGGTGTTGTGAATTTTTTTCGTCTAAAAATAGATAAAGGTCGTCATGTAATAAATTTTCCATTGTTATCAGCGGTTTTAGCTGAGGAAGAACAGTCTTTTCTCCGTTTTACAATTCCAATTACACTATCACTTATTGCACTTGGGGTTTCAGTCTTTACATTGGCTACAAAATAAAGCTTAACAAGTGGCTATGGTGTCAAATCCTAATTTGTATTCATTTTAGGATCCCACTCGACACCATCTCTAACCATCGAATTTAGGATAATAATCATCTTACGAACGCAAGCAATGATGGCGGTTTTTTTGGGCTTTCCTGCTGCTAATTAAAAATTTTGGACATATATTTCTCTTGATTTTTACAATGAACTACAGATGTTTAAGTACTGTTTTGTTAATATTTTTTTTTATTAATATTTGGTGTCTGAGTTTTATGGAATATACGTTTTTTGCAGAGAAAATTAAATCTAATATGTTGATGAGTATATGTTTATTCTCAGTTATTTCGATATTTGAACCTTTTATGCTTGTTTTTCCTGTGATGTTTCTAGCAATGTTTTTCTTTTGGAAAAAGAGTCCTCTGGTGGTGCTTACTGATGAATATATCGCTATTAATCAAGGGCCTTTTAGAAGTGCAGGAATGATTATTTTAAGTGAAATAGAGTCGGTATCTTGGACGAAAAAAAGACAAAGCATTATTACGCATAACGGAAAAGAAAATAAATATATGCTTGGTTTTCTTTCAGACGAATCATTTGAAACCGTAAAAACATCACTTGAAAATGCTGCAGCCGCTAATGGGTAAAGTTTACCTTTCCTTAATGATCAATTTTTTGGTTTCTTTTTCTGTGCTTGGTGGAGATGACTCATCCATTGGTTTTGGTTTATTTGTTATTTTTGCTAGTGGTTGGGTTGTTAGTGTGATCGGTGTTGTTTGTTATCAAAATAACCAAGCGCGCTGGGCATATATAACAGCTGCTATTGGCTTTACAATCTTTATACCTATTGGGTTACTGGGATTGTTTGGCCTACAACAAGATCGTAGCGATAGAGATAAACAGAAGTTGCTTGATCGTTTGGCCGTAAAAAAGAGCACTAAACAGAAAGTGAATCATATTTAATCCGCTTCAATAATATGAACCGAGTGAACATTATATTATGTAATATGCTCACTCTCTTCATTTCATCAGTTTATTTAACTCTCTTTCTGTTTTCTTTCAATTCCCATTAAATGCAATTTTCATTAAATGTGAGTGACCACTTAACACCCTGATTAATCTGCAGGTAAACAACAACGTTTGTAACGTTTTCCACTACCACAAGGGCATGGATCTTTTTTTCTAGGAATGATTGCTTCTGCAATATTACTGAGATCTTGTTGGTAAAAGTCACTTAAGGCTTGATATAACTTAGGGTGTTTATGTTTTAGTTGTTTTGGTCTTTCAAAAAAATACTCGCTGGCGACACTAAAAAATTCAGCATTATTGGTCGCACCGTAGGGATTGATATTGCTTTTTTTTGTCTCTATCTCTGATATTTTTTCTCGTACTAAGTTTAACCAAGGGATTGAAAAGCTAAACTCTTTTAAGCGTTCAGGGAAGCCATCACAATCACCATCTGCCATATCAATTAAGTGTACAAATTCATGTATTCCGACGTTACGTTTATCTTTATTATTACTAAAACCATAATGTAAGGCGTTGCGGCTAAGTAACATTTTACCATGCATCATTCCAGTGCCGACCATACCTTCAATATAAGAGTCTGGCTGCGAGGTCATAATGTCGTAGTTAAAACTAGACGGTAATAAAATAACGGTTTGGAGATTAAAGTAATGCCATTTTGGAAATTTCCACACTGGAATAATGGCGCTGGCAGCCACTAATAAACCATCCTCCTCAGTCACTTCAAGACCGTTTCCTACGATTTCAGTGGTATTTAAAAATAATATAATACGTTGCTCAAACAGTTTTTTATCAGCTTCTGACAATACTTTATAGAAATTGACATTTTCGGTTAAAAATAAACGCCAATCAGCTAGGAAAGGAATGGGCTCTGGTTTTTTCGATGAAAATAATTGTCTGATAAAATTGAATAAATTAGAAAACATGATTGTCCTAAACGATAGTAGTGACTATAAAAAATAAATTACTTGTAAATTAAAGGTATTTTTAAAGAGTGTCACGTATAAAAGACAGTTATTTTGGATTACTTGGTCGATTGATGAAGTTCATGTATGAAAATGATGATGTGTAAAGTAGAGCTATGAAGCATATGAAATGATGCAAATGAGCATTTTAAATATTTATTAATGCATTGATGTATTAGCTAATTTATTTGCAGAGGTAGCCTTAGTAAAGAGGATCAATATTAAAAATTAAGCGAACCAAAATCACTTTTGGCTCGCTCAGCTAAGCACTTATAAAACTATAAACCTTGTTGATATTGCGCATTAGTCGAGACAGTTACCATGCCTGTCACTGTTGCTGCTGCTTGCTGATCTCCCGCTAAGAAATCTTCAAAGTGCTTAATTAATTGTACCTTATCTTGCTTCTCTTTTGAACCTGAACCGATGTCAGTTAGGTCAATGAAGAACTCGTCAAATAAATCAGAGAAGTCTCTTACCGCATCAAAGTTTAAGAACTGTTCGTGGTTGTAAATACTTGGGTAACCACCTAACTGCTTATCAACGGCGAAAGAGATTCCTTTCACGTTGGTAATCGTTGTCGCTTTTTGGCACTTCAACATACAGCCATCTTCAATGCTTGGTTTGTTACAACCTACCGTTTGTTGGAAGAAACACTGACGGCTAGTCATCATCAATATTGGGTGGTAAATGCTGTATAGCATTTTAAAGTTAGCAGGGCGTTTGATGTTTTTGATTTGGTTGCGGTTTATCTCGTTAGAAATAAACGCGCCAGCACAATTAAGTTCTTCTTGCATGGTTAATAGCGCGTAAGAGTTAGTGGTGTTTAAAAACGGACCTGCAATCCATTCAATACCCATTTCAAAGGCTTTATAAGCGATACCCGTATTATTGGTTACGATGCGTTCTGGTTTTAGTTCTTCTAAAATACGCACGGCTTCAATGTAGTCTTTACCAATTAATACCGCAGGGAACCATGGAATAAAGCGTGGATTACGCGCTAAAATGTCACGTTGTTTGTTACAGCGTTTTTTAAAGCTTTCAGGTAGTTTGAAGTAGATATCTGCGTTCGTTACGTCACCTAAGTGTGCATCTTTTTCATCGCTAATTAATATTGATAACGTAGGCGTTTCATTTAATTTAGGGTGCGAGGTTAACGGTGGAAGTGTTACCGCTGAAATCACGTCTTTCTCACCATTAAGGTAGTAAGCCACTTTGTTTTTAACGTCTGTTAATTCTTTAAATGGAATCGTTAAGCTATCCGCGAGTTGTGAAAAATCAAATTCAGCGACGTTATAACGGCTGTTTTTAAAACTTTTAAAACGTTTTGCAATGGCGTCTGAGGTGACTGCCGATTGCTCTGAAGCAATCATTTTTGAGTTAGATTCTACAATAAAGGTTTTTTCATCAATCACGATAGTCACAGTGAACGGTTTATCCAACTGCCCTGAGAAGCTTAATGATAAATCACTTTTATCGATATTCAAGGTGGCGACTTTAGCCGCCACTTCATCAACGATTTTATTTTTATCGTCACGTAAGTCTTGTTGTACTTCTTGAATTTGTACGACTGAAATTGCATTATTTTTTTCATTGGCATGGGTAAAGCTGTTATCGCGTGGATTGTCGATAAACATGTCTTTAGTTAAATTGCCTTTCAAAAACGAGTTAGTGAAATCACGGTTAAATACTTTATATAAAGCAGAGTCATCGGCTAATAGTTTACCAGTATCTACAAAGGTGTTGATTTGTTGGCGCCAGCTATCGACGACGGTATGCACGTATTGTGCGCCTTTAATACGACCTTCAATTTTTAGTGAGTCAACGCCTGCTTCTACTAAATCAGGTAAATCAAACCACGCGGAGTTATCTTTTAAATTAAGCGGGAATTTATTGCCTGCTGCAGTGACTTCATATTCATCACGACAAGCTTGGCTACAGCGACCACGGTTACCTGAGTTACCAACACTTACTGAGCTTGAGTAACATTGGCCTGAAAATGCGATACATAATGCACCGTGTACAAACACTTCGGTTAATACTTCGTTATCGTGTGCTAATGCAGTGAGGATCTTGATCTCAGTGAGGTTCAATTCGCGTGATAAATTAGCGCGTGTTGCCCCAATTTTAGCAAGGAATAAAATTTGCCCTTCATTGTGTGTAGTGAGTTGTGTTGATGCGTGAACATGTAAGCTTGGGAAAAACTTTTTAACCAGATTAAAAATACCTAAATCCTGCACGATGATGCCATCGATACCGGTATTCACGAGTTGGTTTAATAGTTTAGTGAGGGTTGGAATTTCATGCTCTAAAATCACCACGTTTAGTGTGAGAAAAACCTCACATTCATATTCGTGTGCCAGCTTAATAATGCCGACTAAATCATCAAAGGAAAGATTAGCAGCACGGTTACGAGCATTAAAAATATCTAAACCACAATAAATGGCATTAGCGCCAGCAATTATCGCCGCTTTGATTGCGTCAACATCGCCACCTGGGGCTAATAATTCGATTTTTCTACTCATAACTTTTCACCATCTATTTGATTCATTTTTATTTTGAGGCGCGAGTTTACCCTTATCCTTGGCGTTTTACTATGCTATCTCTACTGTAGAATTAATAAGCGTTTATTTTAGTGATGATTTTATTGTTTGGAGCATAATAGCCTTTATTTTATTCTGTGTTTATTGAGTCACTTTAAGGATAAACTAGATCCCATAAAGTAATAATGCCAATCTAAGTCATTATCTCGTCATTTATGCTTGTTAAAATGAATCCTAGCTTCGTTGTTGATTTTGTAATGAGAATACTAGTTACTGCAATCAACGCCTTGCTAGCATCCATTTTTCCTAACGCCTAAATAGAGCATTTATTAATCCAGATTGGTATAACTTCATCGCCTATTAAATTTATGATGCGCATTTCAATTTGATGAACATTTAAATAGGTATTCTTTATTCACTTTTCTACTCTAATATTGTTAACACAATTAAAGGATAAAACATGATTGAATTAGGCCAAAAACTACCCGCTGCAACATTAAGTCAACTAACTGCTGATGGTATGGTTAAGCATGACGTAACAGAACTTTTTGCTGGTAAAAAAGTCGTCTTATTTGCTGTCCCTGGTGCATTTACTCCCACTTGTTCTGAAGCGCATTTGCCAGGTTATGTGGTCCTTGCTGATAAGTTACAAGCAAAGGGCGTTGATTTAATTGCTTGTGTTGCAGTTAATGATGCCTTTGTGATGAAAGCATGGGGCGAAGTGCATAATGCGTCTGAATTGTTAATGTTAGGCGACGGTGATGCAAGCTTCACTAAAGCATTAGGATTATCAATGGATACTGAAGGTTTCGGCGGTATTCGTTCACAACGTTACGCAATGGTAATTGAAGACGGTACAGTGACGTTATTAAATGTTGAAGATGCTGGTGAGTTTGAAGCAAGTACTGCTGAAACGATATTAGCTGCGCTTTAGTCGCTTAGTTAACGCTGCTATTCAAACTATAGTATTTTTATACCACTATAGGCTCTAAAAAAGTATCTAAAAACGGAAGCTGAGCTTCCGTTTTTTATTGTTTTTTAAATGGTCTAAAAAGTAGATGTAAAATAATCAGTTGGTAGGGGGCAACTATTCCAATAGGTTTCCCGTCGTTGTTCTTTTAATTTTTTCATGGCTGTTAGTCACGTTGATAATTCACCTTTAAGCGGTGAATGACATCATCCTTTATAACATTGCTCTAAAACATTAATCTAAATTAGACTAATGGATTAACAACATTGCTTAAATCTGGGAAATAACAAATCACTTCCACACCCGCTTCTTTAGCTTGCTCAAATAAAACTGCATATTTTTTATCAATAAAGTCTGCTGCTTGTACTCGTTTAATGCCTGAATGTAATACTGCAAATAAAAGAATACTGCGATGACCCTGTTGTTTCATTTCAATTAATTCACGTAAATGCTTTTGCCCTCGTGTGGTTACTGCATCGGGGAAGTATCCATCACCGATTTGATTACGTTCATCTAATAAGGTGCAGCTTTTCACTTCCACATAACAGTTCGCTTTATGGTCATCAGTTAATAAAAAGTCGATACGACTATTTTCTTCACCGTATTTAACTTCAGCTTTACAGTGTTGGTAGTCGAGTAATTCTGGAATTTTTTGTTGTTCAATCGCTTCTGAAACTAATGCATTGGCTTTAGCGGTATTCACACATATCCACTCGCCAGCTTGAGTGAATGTAAATTCCCATGTGTATTGGTATTTGCGTTTTTTATTATTAGAGGTGCTGTAAAAAACACTGTCACCTGGTTCTGCGCAGCCAGTCATTGCACCTGTATTTGCACAGTAAATGGTCGTTTCAGTCCCATCTTCAAGAATTACATCAGCTAAAAATCGCTTGTAGCGTTTTATTAATATTGCTTTTTTAAGAGGCGTTTCAAATAGCATTTTTACTTATACCTTTATGGTTTAACTCATTATTTTTAATCTATCAATTACTTGTTTTTAATAGTTTACCAACAATTTTATAACAATTTAGTCATATTTTAATTATTCACCTCTTTACTATTTAAATGATAATCATTACCATTGCGTTGTTGGTGATTGATTTATCCCAAACGAAGATTAAAATTTTTAAAAAGGGAGTACTAAAAACACATGGAAATGGAGGAGTCTGATATGACCATTCAAATTGAAATAGACGAAGAAAAGTTAATGCACTTATTCGAGCTGGGCGTGTTATGTGCTTCTGATTTTCGTTGTTTAAATAGTGAGTCAAAGCAACAAGTCTCTAAGTTATGCCTTACTAGTTGCTCTAAACGTTTAAAAACAATTACCTGCAATATCCCTATTGCTATGTATAAACAAGCACACTAGCTTTTTCCATTTATCAATGATCTCAAGGGATCTTATTTAAATGTTAGATTGCTTGGCTTGTTTTAACTTACGCCCTATATAGAGGGCTTAATATAGATGTTGGCCTTTTTTATTACTGTTGTCAGATAAAAGCCGTTAAGCAAGTCGTTGTTTAAAGGTTTCCTCAAATTTCACTAAACGAATATGATTAAATCGCTATTTAATATGCTGGCTATTATTACATTTCCTAAACAGATCACGTAAACTACGCGCTTATTTTTTAAGCCACTTTTCAGGTGAATCATGATACGTCTCAACCAAGTTAAATTACCGCTCGACCACAATGAAGATGCGTTGCAGCAGTTTGTCTTAACAAAGCTAAATATTACAGCACAGCAATTGGTTAATATTCATGTATTTAAACGTGGTTATGATGCCCGTAAGAAGAATCAAATTACGCTTATTTATACGCTTGATATTACGTTAGTCGATGTTGACGAAGCGCAATTGTTGAGTGATTTTGAAACAGATCAAAACGTACGTGTTTCTCCAGATACCGATTATAAATACGTTGCGACAGCGCCAGCCGATTTAACTGAGCGTCCTCTTGTTATTGGTATGGGACCTTGTGGTTTATTCGTTGCGTTAATGTTGGCACAAATGGGCTTTAAGCCGATTGTATTAGAACGCGGTAAATCTGTTCATGAACGTGCAAAAGATACGTTCCGTTTTTGGCGTACCAGTGAGTTAAATACTGAATCAAACGTGCAGTTTGGTGAAGGTGGGGCGGGTACTTTCTCTGACGGTAAATTATATAGTCAAGTTAAAGATCCTGGTTTCAAAGGTTTAAAGGTAAAACAAGAGTTTGTTGCTGCGGGCGCTCCTGCTGAAATTATTTATGTAAGTAAACCACATATTGGTACTTATAAGCTTGTGACCATGGTAGAAAAAATGCGTCGACAAATCATCGAGTTGGGTGGTGAGATCCGCTTCGAAACACGTGTTGAAGAAATTAATATGGAAGAGGTTGACGGCCATAAACAAGTTACTGGTGTGACGTTAAACGGTGGCGAAGTGATTCACTCTCGTTATGTCACCGCAGCGATTGGTCATAGTGCCCGTGATACTTTCCAAATGTTACATGACAAAGGCGTACACATGGACGCACAGTCATTCTCTATTGGTTTCCGTATTGAACATAAACAAGAGATGATTGACCAAGCGCGATTTGGTCTTAATGCAGGGCATCCCATTTTAGGCGCTGCCGATTACAAACTTGTACACCATTGTAAAAATGGCCGTAGTGTTTATAGTTTTTGTATGTGTCCAGGTGGCGTAGTAGTTGCTGCAACGTCTGAAGAACATGCAGTAGTAACCAATGGTATGAGTCAATATTCACGTAGTGAGCGTAATGCAAATAGTGCGATTGTAGTTGGTATCTCACCTGAAGACTTTAATAATGACCCGTTACAAGGGGTTGCGTTACAACGTAAATTAGAGCGTCATGCTTATATCATGGGTGGCAGTAATTACGATGCACCTGCTCAAATGGTGGGTGATTTTCTTGCTGCGGGTAGCGGTAAACCTTATGAGAATGTTGAACCATCTTATAAACCAAACGTAAAAATGACTGATTTAAGCGAAGCATTGCCACAATTTGCCATTGATGCAATTCGTGAAGCATTACCTGCTTTTGCTAAGAAAATACGTGGGTTTGATAGTAAAGATGCCATGTTAACCGGTGTTGAAACACGTACTTCATCGCCAATCCAAATTAAACGTGGTGATGATTTCCAAAGTATTAACACACAAGGTTTATATCCGGGTGGTGAAGGTGCTGGTTATGCTGGTGGTATTTTATCGGCAGGCATTGATGGAATTAAAATTGCTGAAGCGGTTGCGTTAAAAATGTTGGCTGATTTAGAAGCTTAATTTATTAAGTCATTAAGCTTCTAAATAAAGTAATAAAGTAATAAAGTAATAAAGTAATAAAGTAATAAAGTAAAACTGAAAAAGGTAATCTCGCATTAAGCGTGATTACCTTTTTTATTATTTAAGCGTAATTAAAGCCTCAGCGAAATTAAAATCTAAGCTTTCAGCTTTAGACTTCAAGAATAGGAATTGGGCTAGTATTTTGTGATACTGCAAAGTCGATCAGTTCTAGTAGCTTGTCTTGGATGATAACTAAATTTCTAGACTGCACCGCTTCTTCTAACGGTTCATTTAAAGACAAACCATAACTACGATACCCGGCTTTTGTTGGGATAGATAATGACATAGGGATGCCTTGCGCAACGCCTCCGCCAATTAATTCAATTGCACGATCTCTAATTAACACTTCTTTAGGATCTTGAATGGGTTGGAAAATAATACCATTTTCGTCTGAGCGTAACATGATACCTGAAAGATCTGGACGCCAACTGTCGTCCAATTGCCCCATAAAGCGCCATGCGCAATACCAGTCTTGGCAAACAGAAGGGCGTTGCTGATAAATTTTACAGCCGCCAGCTTCCATTAAATTTTCACAAGCCTGGTTAGCTGGTTTCTTGAAATTTTTGTCATCAATAAGGAGTTCTACACAACAGGCTGTACATTCTCCACATTCTCGATTTTTTACTAAATGTGATTCGTTATCTTCACTCATTGTTACTACTCATTTATTCTGTGTTATGACTCATCATGTGACTACTAGTTATGTTGGTGATTGTATTCGCTATTGGCTAAGTTTTTTTACTTATTTTAGGCCTTCAATAACTTGGCTTTAGAAAATATGCGCGAATAGTACAGTAATCGATGTGTTTATTCAGCGTCTGTTTTATTTGTATCTATATAACCATAACCATAGCCAATAAATAAAGTCACTTTATAAACGTTACATAAATTTAAGCATTTAACCATGCGATTATCTTTGGTTCATTTATTAATGCCACGATTTAAGTTTGATAATTTAATACTTCTATCTCTTTTTGATTTTTTAATACTTATCCCAATCACAATAAATAGCTCATCTATTTTACTTGTTAAAACAGCGCACTTCCTCGTTGTAAATTTCGTAAAGGGAACAGCCATTTACGTCTTGAATTGAACTGTTTTTCCAGCGCAAAATTTAGATAACATATTTAATGTAACCGGTATTACAATTTGTACTTCTACTTAAAAATCCTGTATATCTAAGACTCTCAATTTATTAGCTTTTTCGGATTAAGGAATAGAAATGAATATTGTTTTATTAGATGCATTAACGTTAGGTGATAGTGATTTATCGGTTTTTGATGGGTTAGGAAAACTAACTGTTTATCAAACAACAAGCTCAGAAGAAACGTCAGAAAGGTTGGCTGGGCAACAAGTTATCATTACCAATAAGGTGGTGATCACTGCTGAGCATATGGCGAATAATCCTGAGTTAAAGTTAATTTGTATTTCAGCAACAGGCACTAATAATGTTGATTTAGTGGCTGCTGAAAAGGCGGGAATTGAAGTTAAAAATGTATCGGGTTATTCAACTGAAAGCGTTAGCCAATCTACTTTTTCTTTATTGTTTCAGTTAATTCATCAAAGCCGTTATTACGACCAATATATTGCAGAAAAACAATGGTGTGATAGTCCAATATTTACGCACATAGAACGTCCTTTTTATGAGTTAAAAGGGAAACGTTGGGGCATTATTGCGATGGGCACTATCGGGCAACGTGTTGCTGAACTTGCCGGCGCTTTTGGTTGTGATGTTTGTTATTACTCGACGTCAGGTAAAAATACACAACAAAGCATTCCACAAGTTAGCTTAGAAGTATTATTAAGTGAATGTGATGTTATTTCTATTCATGCCCCATTTAATGCACAAACTGAAAACCTGATTGGTGCTGAACAGCTAAAACAGTTAAAAGCGGGGGCTGTGATCATGAATTTAGGACGTGGCGGTATTATCGACGAAGCCGCGATGGCAGAGGCGTTAGAGACTCAAGATATTTATCATGCAACTGACGTATTAGCGGTCGAGCCTATGTTAGCAAATCATCCTTATTTATCATTAAAAGCATCACATCGTTTAGTGGTAACACCTCATACTGCTTGGGCAAGTGTAGAAGCTCGTGAATGCTTAATAGGTAAAATTGTAGATAACATTAATAGTTTTGTAGATAGCCAGTAAAACCATTAACAACACGTAAAGAAAAGCCCCGCTTTATTGGTATAAAGCGGGGCTTTTTAATGTTAATTGTTAATTATAGATTATGAATTACCATCAATAATCTTAGTGTTAACTTAACCAGGAAAGAAAATAAGTTTAGCTAGGAATAAAATAGCTAAGAACCAAACACTGAGACTTAAGTCTTTTGACTTGCCGCTTGCAATTTTAATCGCTGCGTAAGCGATAAAACCAATCGCGATACCATTTGCGATTGAGAATGTTAATGGCATCATCAACGCAACAATCACTACTGGTGCAGATTCAGTAATATCATCCCAATCGATACTTTTTAGCCCACCGACCATTAATACCGCAACATATAACAGAGCACCTGCCGTAGCATAAGCGGGTACCATACCAGCCAATGGTGCAAAAAATAACGCTAATAAAAATAACACACCGACAACAACAGCAGTTAAACCAGTTCGACCACCTTCAGCAACACCAGATACGCTTTCGATGTAACTTGTTGTAGTAGAAGTACCTAACATTGAACCTGCAATCGATGCACCACTATCGGCTAATAAAGCACGGCTTAAGCGTGGTAAATTGCCGTCTTTATCTAATAGTTTTGCTTTATCTGCTACGGCAATTAATGTGCCTGACGTATCAAATAAATCGACGAACAAGAAGGCAAAAACAATACTAATCATGCCAACATTAAATGCACCAGCGATATCCATTTGCATGAAAGTAGGGGCAATACTTGGCGGCATAGACATAATACCAGTGTATTGAACGTCACCCATTAACAAGCCAATAATCGTCACACCTAAAATAGCGATCATTACACCGCCTTTAACACGGTAATGTGCTAATGCGATCGTAGCGATAAACGCTAAACAAGCTAATGCTGCTGGTAATGCGGTTAAATCACCTAAGCTCACTAATGTGGCTGGGTTAGCAACAACAATTCCTGCATTTTTAAGTGCGATAAGAGCAAGGAATAAACCAATACCGGCTGCAATTCCTTTACGCATTGGTAATGGAATTGAATTGATTATCCACTCACGAATTTTAAATAAACTTAATAAAGTAAAGCAAACACCCGATAGGAATACCGCACCTAATGCCACTTCCCAAGTGTATCCCATGTGTAAAACAACTGTGTACGAGAAGAAGGCATTAAGCCCCATTCCAGGTGCTAATGCGACAGGGTAATTAGCGTAAAAACCCATGATAAAACAACCTAACGCGGCTGCTAAACATGTTGCTACAAATACGGCACCTGAGTCCATACCGGTTGCTGATAACATTGATGGGTTAACAAAAATGATATAAGCCATGGTTAAGAAAGTGGTAAAGCCAGCAACAATTTCTGTTTTCACATTACTGTTGTTCGCGCTTAGTTTAAATAATTTTTCTAACATAATTTTTCCATTACTAACGGATGTGGAGGCCTATTCCCTCTAGCCTGTGGGGTTAAATTCTTTGTGTGAATTTTGCGAAATTATAGAATAACTGGTTTTATTAGCTAGTGTAAAAATTAAATTAGAATAGATTGAGGTGTCGTTAGGGGAAAAAGCAAGCAGAATGCCTAATAAAAAAACTGACCGAAGCCAGTTTCTTAAATTAAAATAATAAGATAAAAATTATTTATTTATATTATTTAGCAGATTTGGTGTTGAAAGTAACATCAAAGCGTATACCTTCAGAATTAATATCAGCATTTGTGTCAACACGTATTTCATAGTTTAGTAAATTTTTAACTTCTGGTGGTAAACCATCTTCTTCTGATTTTTCTATTTCATTTATTATTGGGCTCATCATTTTTGATAAATCAAATGCCATACGATATAAGCCATTAGCAGACAGTTTCTCATTTGATAAATTCTCTGCTTCTTTCTTTGCTATTTCTCCATTATAAATAACAAAATGGTTACCCCTTATAGCAACCTGTGGATCTTCTTTAAATTCCGGAGGAAATGGAATCATAGACTTTAATGAAACTGATGGTCCATCAACTGTTAAACTTAGTTGCGATAAACCAGGCACCATCATTTTTAAAGTGTCAAAAGTTGTTTTTGGTGATTCTGCATGAACAGCAATTAATGCATCAATATTTAAATGCTCTACTTTTTTTGTGTCTGTATCAGAACGTTTTATTTTATAGTCAAATATTGTTGCACTTAGACCTTGAATGCCTGTTGCCATATTTGCAAACATGCCTACCATACCTAACGGTTTACTACCTTTAGCTATTTCTTGTTGTACTATGTGTAATGGAAGGCATTGATAACTTGGTGTTACTAAGTCTGTAAAAATATTAGCTAATGAGCCTGATAAATTACTTACATTAAATGCAATACCTATCGATGCGATCTTATTTTCATAACCTTGAACATATGCTGGTATGTAACCGCGTAACGCTTGAAGAGAGTCTAAGATAACTTTGTTTTTACTTTCAACAATAGTAGACATTCCCATAGTCGTTTCTTCTTTTGTGATATCCATTTTTGTGTAACCAAATACGGTACGTGGCCAGTTTTGTGCAATAGAGTTAAACTCTCGATGACAAACTTCATTTTGAATCATTGTAAGCGATTCATTGCTCTCTTCTTTCATTAATTCAGTTATTTGCTTAGCGATTAAATTACCGTCGGTTGTTGTTAATCCTTTAATTATTTCAACGTGATTAATAAATCCAATATTTGATTTAGATAAATTATGTTGTTTAGCCGTATCCGAAATAATGCTTGTATCTGATATAGGATTAACTGGTTTGGTTAAACCTAAAGCTGTTGATAATAGTTGTTCAGAAACACCTTTCGTTGTTATTGTTAAGGTTAAAATACCGTTATTTTCTGCAATAATTAGATTAATTGTTTTATCTGCATCTACGCTATCGTCAGTTAAACGATAAAGGCGGTAAGTTTGTTCATTCAGTTTGCCTTGTATATGATTGAATCCCGTTTCTTTTTCATTCTTATCTAAAAAGTCCCAAAGCACTTGTGGGTTTGCTATTTCAGCTTTAAAAACAGGTAATAAACCTATTGTGTAGAAATAAGCTCGTATTTCATCTGCTAAACCGAAGTTAGTTGATAAAATTTCTGGGTTTTTTAATGCGTCTTGATAAGTGCTCAATATATTTTGTGCAAAGTTAATTGCAGGGCTTTCTTCCTCTAAAATTTCAGATAATAAAATTTCTTTTTGAGAGTCAAAAGAAGGGATCGAAGCAAGGTAATCTTTTATCGGGAAAGGGGTTAATTGACCTGTAAATATTGCAGTATCTGCTGGTACATAATTTAGTACGTTATAAGCCGGTTGTTTTGTTTGTTGCGGTTGCTGTTGTTGATAAAGGTAAGCTGCACCAGCGAGGGCGACAAGGGCAACAGGTATTAATATTTTTTTCACGATTAAAGCTCCATAATATATTGATTTTAATTACTATTATTTTTTTATTAAACGTTTGTTAGAGAATAGAACCATATAAATATTAATAAGCTTATTTATGTTATTTATTGATACTTTAAATAATTGGCTTATTAATACCAATCACACTAATTAACTGATCTATTTTACTGGTTAAAATAACTTATTTCTTTGTTATAAATTTCGTAAAGGGAACAACCATTTAGCTCAATTTACGCCTTAAACTAAGTCATTTTCCTGCGCAAAATTTAGATCGCTTATTTAATGTAATCGGTATAATAATGGTTAAACAGGTTAATTTAATAAATGGATGTTACTAAAAAATTGACGATAAAGCTTTTTTTATTATTTTATTTTGATTTTTAGGGAGGGAAGTGGTTTTACTATGTTTAGTCTTGAAGTGTTATTATTTTGAATACAATCTTATGTTTTTTATTAAATATTTATAGAATTAGCGTTAATCTCTTATGGTAAACGAGAGGTGTTTTTTAATTTTAAAGTTATTTAGAGGATATAAACTGGCCGAAGCCAGTTTTAAGTTATATAAAGGATATTACTGGAAAAATACGTTTATTTTTTAGGTGATTTATTATTAACGATTGAATCGAAGCGTATGCCTTGATCATTAATGTCTAAATTAATATTCATACGGGCATCGTAGTCCATTAAGAACATCGCTTCTTCAGGAATAATTTCACCCGCTAGTTTTGCAGCATCTGAAATTGGCGTTAATATTTTCTTCGCATCAAAAGATAATTGATAAATCCCATTAGCTGATAACTTCTCAAGTGCTAATTTTTCAGCTTCCTGTAAACCTTTGTTACCATTATAAATGATTAAATGATTACCTTTGATCGCAAGTTGTGGATCTAAGTTTAATTCAACTGGTGTTGGGAACAGGCTCTTTAATGATATCGCTGGGCCATTATTAGTTAAATCAACTTGTTGTAACTGACGCACAAGCACTTTAACCGAGTTAAAAATAGCGACTGGATTATCAACGTGTATTGCTAATAATGCATCAAAGGTATCCAATTGTGCTTGGTCATTATTTTCAGAAATACTGTAATCAAATATTGCACCGCTAACGCCTTTAACGCCAGCAGCCATATTTGCACCTATTCCTAACATCGATAATGATTGACCACTTACTTCAATTTGATATTGCATATCTGCTAGCGGCGCACATTGGTAACTCGGTGTTATTAAGTTAGCTAGAATATCTGTTAGAGAACCAGAAAGTTGACTAACATCTAAACCAATGGATGTTGCAATGACGTTATTATCAAAGTTCTGAGTATAGTTAGGGATATAACCTCGTAATGCTTTCAGGGCACCTAATATAACTTGGTTTTTACTTTCGATGACCGCTGAGAACCCTAATGTCGATTCGTCTTTACTGATATCCATTTGAGTATAACCAAATACAGTGCGAGGCCAGTTTTTTGCAATGCCATTAAACTCGTTTTTACAGACTTCTGTTTGTAGCATTTTAAATGGGTTTTGACCCTCTTCTTTACTAAGTTCAGTTAATTGTTTAGCAAGTTGGTTATCACCTTTGCTCGTTAAGCCTTTTATGATTTCGATATTGTTGATGAAACCAACGCTAGCATCAGAGAATTGATGTTGTTTAATGATATCGGAAATGGTGCTTGTATCTGCTAATGATTTCCTTGGTTTTTCTAAACCGAGTGCCATTGCTAATAGGTCTTCAGATACAAAGTCGCCTTCAATCGTGACGGTGAGCATGCCATTTGACTGTGCTACAAGTAAGTTGATTGATTTACCGTTATTATTTTCTGTTAGTGGGTAAGTTCGGTAAGTTATGTCTTTTAATTTACCTTCTTTATGTATGAAACCTGTTTCTTGTTCATTTTTGTCTAATAAATCCCAGATAGCTTGTGGGTTTTGAACTTCAAGTTTTAACACGGGTAATAGACCCAAAGTGTAAAAGTAACCACGTACTTGATCTGCTAAACCAAATGTTTTAACCAACAAGTCTGCATCTGATAAACCATCTTGATAAGCTTTCATTAAATTAGCTAAAAAGTGCATTGAAGGCGTATCTTGATCATATAAAGATTCAATTTGAGCCTGATCTGACGGATCAATTAAATGCGGAGAAGAAGCAATATAATCTTTAATAGGGAAAGGTGTTAATTGGCCAGCAAAGAAGGGCGTATCAGCAGGTACGTAGCTTAATACATTATCATCTGAACTTGGCTGTTGGTATATGTAAGCTGAAGCACCAACGGCAACAACAGCGATAGGGATTAATAATTTCTTCACGGTTAAAACTCCATCATTCATTTCTGAGTATTGTGACCCATTATTAGCCACGCTTCATTTTTATAAAATATTGTACCGAGTCGATTAAACAGTTGACCTATTTTTACTAATTAACATCATGGCATCTGTGTTGTGATGTTAGTAACAAAGCAGAATTTTTTGTTAATTTACACTTTGTATCAGGTCGTTTTCTTTGCTAAATCTTAAGTCACAAGCTTAACTCTATTCGTCTTCCATAAGGATGCCGCATAAGATGCTATATAACAGTATTACATCACGCTATCGAAGGGCCATTAGTGAACATTTTCTAGCTCATCTTGCGTATTTACGAGGTAAGTCTATTGGTCATCTAATTTGATGTAATGTTCATTTAAATTATTCGATATTTAACATTTGTAGTGACTATTTAACGTCAAAAGGGTTATTTCTTTTGATGACGTAAATCTTTTAAATTAAAACCAAGTTCAATTTGGGTTTTTAATGACACTAGCTGTTTTGATAATAACGCATCATGATGATTTTGTTGTACTTTTAACAAACGCTTATCAACGGGTTCTGTTTGCGGATGAGCTAACATTGCATTTAAGCTTTGATATTGTTGTAATAGAGCTAACGCGCCTTTATTACCAACACCTTCTACACCTTTGATATTACTGCTGCTAATACCTGTGATCGCCCAATAGTCAGTTAACTGATCAATTTTAAGCCCTAACTTATGTTCTACATAATAACTATCCATGTGTAGCGATTGAAAGTAATCGTAAATACTGGTGTAAGCATTCAGTAACTGATAAAAGCCTTTGTCCGTTGACACAATAATACAACGTTGTTGTCTGCCTGTTATTTTACAGGCAAGCGTTGCAATTAAGTCATCGGCTTCATCTTGCTCTGTCACTAAAGATTCAATTCCCATTTCATAAAATGCATCTTGGATGGTTGGTAAATAAGCTTTCAATGCAGGAGGTATTGGTTTTCGACCTTGTTTATATTCAGGTAACAGTTGGTGGCGCCAGCTTTCTTTATGGCTATCAAAAACACAAATAACATGGGTCGGTTGGTGCGCTCGTAACATTTTTTGTAATGCATTACAGGCAGTGTTGTTCGTTGCACTTAAGGCAAACTCTTGTTTAGTATTCTGTTTTTCTTGAACCGCATAGATACGACGAATTAAATTCATCGCATCTATGATTAATAGTGAAGCACTCATATTAGGTTTTTATCTTATAGCAAGGAGTGTAAGCCGTACCGGGTAATTTCATACGGCCTTGGTCTATAAAGCTTTTTAATAGTTTATCTACACGCAACATTAAATCTTTTTCACCGGTGAGTTGGAATGGACCATTTTCTTCGATTGATTTAATCCCTTCATCTTTAACGTTACCGCCTACAATGCCAGAGAATACACGTCGTAAATTTGATGCTAATTGCTCTTTTGGTTGGTCGCGATGTAAGACTAAATTAGCCATGTTTTCATGGTTTGGGATAAACGGAACTTGAAAGTCTTCAGCAATTTTTAGTGTCCAGTTGAACGAGTAAGCATCACCAATTGCTTTGCGGTACTCTTTCACGCGGTGCATTGATTTTTTAATTAATTTAGCAACCAAAGGCGCATCGTCAATAATGATCTGATAATGCGCTTGTGCCTCTGTGCCTAAAGTATTAACAATAAACTCATCAATCGCTTTGAAATAATCAGCGCTACTTGCGGGGCCTGTTAATACAATCGGTAAAGGCTGACGTTTATTTTCAGGATGCATCATGATCCCTAAAATATATAACAGTTCTTCGGCTGTGCCTGGACCACCAGGGAAAATAACAATGCTGTGTGTGAAACGAACAAAAGCTTCTAAGCGTTTTTCAATATCAGGTAAAATAACCAGTTCATTAACTATCGGGTTAGGTGGCTCAGCTGCAATAATTCCCGGTTCAGTTAAGCCGATATAACGTCCGTTGCTGACGCGTTGTTTTGCATGACCAACGGCGGCGCCTTTCATAGGGCCTTCCATTGCGCCAGGACCACATCCTGTGCAGATATTAAGTTCTCTTAAACCTAATTGGTTACCCACTTCTCGTGTATAAGCAAATTCAATATCGTTAATTGAATGTCCACCCCAACAAACAACAACATTTGGGCTGACACCTGCTTTTAATACATTGGCATTACGTAGAATTGAAAAAACTAAACTGGTGGCTTGTTCACTATTAAATTCTGATGAGAGAGCAGGCTGTAGCTGTGTATTTACATACAATAAATCACGTAATACGGAAAATAAATGATCTTGCATGCCTCTGATCAGAGCACCATCGATATAGGCATCTTCAGGAGGATTTAATAACTCTAAAATCACGCCGCGCTCTTGGTGCAGTACATTAATTTCAAAGTCTTTGTGTCGTTCTAGAATTTCTTTACTGCTATCGGTATGGCTGCCTGATTTTAAAACGGCTAAAGAGCATTGTCTGAATAATTGATAAGTTTCGCAAGAGGCACTGTATTTAAGTTGATTTACTTCTAATTGAGAAAGTAGTGCCATACTACCAACGGGACTAATATGTGAAATCATAGCTTCTCCTTATAACTGTCTATTAAGATTAACTTAGTTAGATTGAGAAGCCACCTAAAAGCGCTGATTTATTCTAAATAATTGAAATAAAACTACATTAAGGTATTTAAATTATTTATAGTTTAAATTTATTCACTGTCTTTTTGTAAAAATACAACCTGATCTCTACCTGCATTTTTAGCTTGGTACAAAGCGGTATCAGCACGTTCAAAAGCATCATCTGCACTATCTGAAAGTAAAAATGTGGTGAAACCGATAGAAATCGTAATTGATAAATTTTCTTTTTTAAATTGAAAAGGAATCGCTTTAATACGCTCACGTAATTTATTTAACGCCAACTCTGTTTGGGCTGGAGATATTTCAGGTAATAATAAAGCAAATTCTTCACCACCGTAACGTGCTAGATAATCAGCATTACGAATAGATTTCTGTAAGGTTTGCGCAATCACATTAAGTACTTTGTCCCCAGCTAAATGGCCAAAGCTATCGTTGATCGATTTAAAGCTATCAATATCGATAATGGCAATGTTAAGTGTATTTTTATAACGTTTAAAACGCGTCACTTCGATTTTTAAACGCTCACTCCAAGCTGCTCGGTTAGGGATCTTAGTTAAGAAATCAATATGTAATTGCTTGTTTTGTTGTTTAAGTGTTTTTTGGTAGCTTTGCGTTTCATTTTGCAACTCTTTGATCTGTCTAACCATACCTTGGAACTTACAACGAAACTTTTCTTCTTGTTGTTTTTCTTGTGCGACCATCGCTTCTTCTACATTGATGGCATATTGCGCTATATTCTTACGTAACGATTCAATAGTTTGTTCTTTTTCACTGTTTTCTTTTAATGCTTTGGCATTATTCTTAATAGTTACAAAAGCTTCTTTTTGCTTTTCAAAATCTTTTTCAGTTATTTTTAATGTCTGAGCAAAGTTTAAATAAAATTGCGTTAAGCTATCGTTTAGCGTGTATAGAAAGTGACGAGAAGATCGTCGTTCTTCACGAGTACTATTAATAATAATAGTGATAACGTGCAAACAGTGATGAGGCAGTTTAAAAGGGTCACTTTCATTGCAGATATTAAGACGAACTTGATCAAGCTTTTTAACATACGCTTGACCTACATCCAATTCAAGAATAAGCAGTTGCAGTTCATCGTTAATAAATTCAACTTCCGCTTTATTATCAATCTCAGATTTATTTGAGCTTTTGCTAAGTTCAATCACCGCTCGTTGGTAAATCTTAATGAGCTCTTTTAGTTCAGAGTGATACTCAATAACAGTATAAGGTTCAGGGCTGCTTTTCATCTCTTCAATTCTATTGTGAATAGAACTAGAGAGCAGTTGTATTTGTTGCAATTGGGCTTGTGACTGACGAGAGACTAAATGGCCTTCTAAAAGCTTATCATCTAAATTATTTGGAATGGCTTCAAGCTGTTGGCTGTATTCATCGAAAAGTTCTATTTCGGCTTCCATTGTTGAAGCTGATTGCAATTTTTTTAAAAATCTAATTTGATACTTATCAATCGTTTTATTTTGACGATGAGTTCGTTTTAATAATTGCTGCAATAATCGAACTATTGCGATAGATGATGCCATTAGTTGATTCCTTTTAATGATGCCCCATTAATTATCAATTAGTTAAGGGATAACTACAAGCGTGATAAGTCAAATTTAACTCTCTTAATTATTAACGATTTAACTCTGGCCAACTGATTGTAGTACCTGGATGGCTACACTTTAATTTCACAATTCCTTTATCGATACCTGCTTGACCCAGTATCCACAAGTCGCCATCAAAGAATGCAGGTTGTATTTTTTCAATTGCATATAACTCTAACCAACTGCTTTCAGCGACTGTTTCTCTTATTTGGCATGCTCCAAATAATGCTAAGCTTGTTAAGTTAAGCATCCTTTCTGGAGCAATGGCTCGTGAAACGTTGTTTAAGAAAGGAAAAGCAACAACACCGCTGGCGACTTGTCCATCAAGTGAATAGAATTCTGCAAAAGAATGAAAAAACGCTTCAATATCTTGTGCAAACTTCTTCGCTTCACCATGGTGGGCTTGCTCTGAAATAAATAATAACTGGTTATCTCTAACTTGCGTCACTAATGTATGTTGTGAAAAATTAGCTTTTAACTCTTCGCCTAGAGCTGCTTCAATTTTCTCTGAGCTAAATAACCCCTTTGAACCATTTAAGTTACTTAAAAAGGGAACATGCACTAATGCATAGAACAACGGCTTCCCTTGGTATTGAAGATTATCATCTTGAATTTGCGCTCGATGCGAGGGTAGTTTAGTACGAGGGTGTGATTGTGATTTCTTACGGATGAGCTGTTCTGAAATAATCAGTTTTTTAGCTTTACGTAAAACTACAAAAATAATTAGAAACGAGATAAATAATAATAAAGTTGCAACATACGCAACATTTTTAAAGCGATTATTTTTTAATAATAATTCATTGTTTTTTGTTTCTAATTGGATTTGTTGCTGAGTTTGCTCAATAAGCTGAAATTGTTCGTTGATTTTTAATTGTTGTAAAGCAAATAATTTTTCTTTGATAGCATTTTGTAAAGAATGAAAGTTTTTAAAGTGGAAATTTGCTTGTTGGTGATCGCCTGATAACTCATAACTTAATGCCAACATTTCAAATGCTTTTACACGTAACTCTGGGAAATTATCTTTAGCTAGGGTTAACACATTCTCTAACTGTAAAATTGCAAGGCCTGTATCTTGGCTACGGATATTGAGTTGCGCTAACAATAAGATACTTTCTGTTTGTTGTTCTAATTTATTGAGTTTTTGAAAGTGATGACGTGCATTTTGTAAATACTTTTGAGCAAGATCTGTGTTTTTTTCGAGTTCAAACGGAATTGACGCATAAGTACGACCCAATTCTAAATAAATATAAGCAAGCAAGGTTTTATTTTTTCTTTCTACTAACTCCATAGCATTAAATAAATAAATTAAAGATTGGTTAAATTCTTTATTTTGACGCTTTAAAATGGCGAATTTTAATAAGCTATCAGCCTGTTGTACGTAATTCTCTGTTGGTAGCAATAGCTCTACTCGCTGACTCGCGAAGTCGATTGCGCGTTTATAGCGATGTTTTTGTTGGTATAAGTTAGATAAACTTTCTTTTACCAAACTACTCAATTTAATCAATTTCAGTTTATCTGCCATTGAATTAGCATTTTGAAAGTTGGTTATTGAAAGTTGTTGTTGATTTATTTGATCGTAATAATGCCCATAAAAATAGGCTAACCAAGCTAATAGCTCTGTTTCTTTAGAGTTTTTTAGGTTTTGTTTCACTTTGCTTAAGGATTCATTTGCTAATTGATATTGATGTGTTTCGAGCGCTAATTTAGTGATCGATAAATTTAAAATGTCAGTTAAGTTATTCTTGTTCTTACGCTTTTCTTCCTTCATCAATTTAAGTGAATTTTGCATCATATTAATAAGAGTTTCATTACTTAGTTGCGGACGCTCTGACTCTGGGATTTCACTGGCGATTAAATTTAACGTTCTAATCTCGTCAGGGGTAACGCTTGGGTTTTTCAACAGCGGCATTAATAATGCTAAGCTTTTCTCATAGTTCTCTAATTCAATATAACAAGAAGCTAATAAATGCGTTGGGGCATTATTAGGCACTCTTTTATTGTTAGTCAGTAGGTTTTCGCTGCTTCGAGTATTTACCGGTGGGGGCAATGCTGCGACTTTTTCTATAAATTGAGTGACTGATTTTATGCAGGTTAAGGGCTCAAGTTGGCGTGTTTCATAGCTTTTTTTTATTGAAGCAGGGATCAGTGTATCCATTAGTCCGATGGCTGAGGCAGAATGACTAATAGAAAGTAGTAAGCCACTTAAAAGTGCACGTGAAAAAAAATTCATTAATACTTTAAACCCTATTAAGATATGGAATCTTATCGCTATTTAAATACTGCTTGTCGCAAATTTAATGGTAGCAAAATTAACGTTACTGTCTTATTAAACGTACATTTTTGATTGTCGATGATACTGAAGTACTTCGTAAAGGGTTGATATCTAATCCACCTCGACGAGTATATCTCGCATAAACCGTTAGTGATGTTAATGAGCCATAGGTCATTAAATCACAAAAAATGCGTTCTACACATTGCTCATGAAATTCATTATGTTGGCGGAAAGAGATTAAATACCGTAACAACTTCTCACGATCTAACTGTTTGCCTGTGTAGCTAATTTCAACACTTGCCCAGTCTGGTTGACTGGTGATCAAGCAGTTTGATTTTAACAGATGAGAGTATAACGTTTCTGTTACTGTTTCCTCTAAACTGACATTTTTTAAAAGCGCAGGAGAAAGTTGGTATTCTGATACTTCAATATCTAAGTCATCTAGGTTAACGCCTGTGAATGAACCTAGGGTATCAGTTATTTTATCTAATGTAGCATTGAGCGTCACTTCAACAGGTTTAGTTGCACAGACACTAAGATCTTTACTTAGTATTTCTTGTACTGCTTCTACTGAATCAAAACGACTTTGATTGAAACTATTTAGATATAATTTGAACGATTTTGATTCAATTAAAAATTCACTATCATAAGGTACTTTAACTACGCCTGTCGCAACAACAGGTTTACCTTTTTTATTTAACCAAGAAAGCTCATAGATATTCCATAAATCAACACCATAAAAAGGTAAGGATGTTGCTTTTAATCCTAATTCATCACGGTTTAAGCTACGAGGTACTGCTTGTAATAATGAGTTATCGTAATGACATTTATATTCCGTGACTTTACCTAATGATAGGTTTTTTAAGGCATCGTTTTGGCTGTATAAACTTGAATCTGACATGGTATTTCTCATTTTAAAAGGCAAGGTTTGTTATAAATGCAAGACAACACTGCCTGAATCGTTACAATATGCAGTATTGTAACTAAAAAGAAGAATTATTCGAGCTATGAATACAGATATCCAAATTGAACTATTTGCATTACACCAACGTTATCAACAATTATGGCAGTCAACTCATCAGACTTTACCTACTCAAGCATTTGATGCAGAGTGGATTTCTCCATGCCAAGTCGGTGATGTTGTCGATCAAAAAATTACTTGGAAAGCCCTCGTTCGAGATAAAAAAGCAACCTTAAGTAATATTGAGGAAGCACTTGAGGTGACATTACACCCATCGATAGAAGATTTATTTTGTAGTGCTTATAGTGAACATATTGCTTGTGAGTTTGAAGGACACCCTATTGAGCTAATTCAAGTTTGGAATGAACAAGACTTTTCAATGTTACAAGAAAATATGATTGCGCATTTTATGATGCAAAAACGCCTTAAAAAACCAGCTTCTATGTTTATTGCTAGTTGTAGTGATGAGATGCAAGTCATTTCAATTTTAAATGAAACAGGTCAAGTACAATTAGAGACGTTAGGCAAAAATCAGGAATCGGTATTAGCTGAATCATTAGCGGAATTTTTAAGTAAATTAACCCCTGTGTTACCTCAATATTAAATCCATTATAGAGAATAATATTAATAGCGCTCTATAAATGAATAGCCGCTTAGTGAGTGGTCACTAAGCGGCTATTCATTATCTATAAAGTGTTAACAATATTTTTAGTTTGCAGGTAATTAATTTAAATAAAATTAGTTTGCAGATAATAAGGCAGGATTAATCACCAAGTTTCGAACACCATGAGCATGATCTTCATTATATATATTATTTTGTAGCCAAGTATCTACTGTACTTATGTCAACTTTGAGCACTTCAGGACGAACATTCCAAGTGACTTGATAAGGTGAACCTACTTCATTGTAACTCGGTCCTGTTGTTGACCCTTTATACTGTACTGGACTTCCAGAATTAGAAGGGATGTTGATCGCTTGTTGATAACCTCCTTTATTAACATTTTTAGTTAACTCAATAAAATTAAGTGCAGATTTATCATTTACTAAAACAAGTACTTGTGACTCAACTCGTAGTTCAGGGTTTTTAATCGAATCACTCAAACAAGCCCCAAGTGTAGGGCCTGGTGTGACTTGTGCTGAAGAGTAAACATAATGCACTTCAATTGTGTCACCAGGAAATAATTCACTATGTGAATTTTTGCCTACAGCGTTATTCGTTGGAGAAAGCTCATCTTTTGTTAGTAAACCAGTATATTGGTAACCACTACTATAACCATCACCACTACCATTACCTGCATATTGTGTAAATTCCCCTCCTTTATGTTCGGCATTTTTATGGAAATGAATATTACATAGATTCATTTTAGAAGCGCTTGGTGCTGCCGAGAATAATTGTTGATTAATACCACTTAAATCATCTATGTCACGAGGAGATTGAGGGCCAAATCCTTTGCCTATTGTATTTTTTTGTAACTCTGCTCTTTGTGCTTCAATAACCTGATTTGATACAGACTCGTGATGTAGTGCGAATGCTGAAAAAGGAAGGATTGAAGTAGTACACAATAGCAGTAGATATTTTTTCATTTATATTTCCATTGTTATGAAGAAATTTAACTTTTTAGTTAAATAGAGTTGTAACGCTTTAAATAACATAACAAAAATAACTTATTAAATAAGTGAGTAAGATGGCAATAATACGATAAAATATATTTTCTTTATTTTATATTATAGTAGGGTTGTTATTTTGATGTTTTTTTTCATGTCTATCCCAATTAGTTTACGTTTCATGCTGTTATCAGCACTTTCTTTTGCATTAATGACTGCTTGTGTAAAGTTGGTAAGTACTCACAATATTCCTGTGTTTGAAATTGTTGCTGCACGTGGATTGGTTTCATTAATTATTAGTTATGTCGATATCAAGCGTAAAAAAATACCGGTTTGGGGCAACAATAAAATATTATTAATATCACGTGGAGTGGTGGGAACACTCGCTCTATTGTGTGTGTATTACGCCGTTACTACATTACCGTTAGTTGAAGCGACTTTATTACAATATCTCTACCCTGTATTCACTGCGATTTTAGCTTTTTTATTTTTAAAAGAAAAAATACAACGTTCAACGTTGATATGTATTCTATTTTGCCTGCTCGGCCTCGTTGCGATGGTGAAGCCAAATCTCTCTCTTAATAGTGAAGTGGTATTGCCTTGGTTTAGTGTTTTTATTGCTTTGTTGGGCGCATTAGGTAGCGGTACTGCTTACGTACTGGTAAAGCGTTTAAGTAAATGTGAAGACAGTTCTGTTATTATCTTTTATTTCCCGCTTATTGCATTGCCGTTATCTATTATCTTATTAGGCGATAATTTTGTTATGCCTGATACCGAGGCGTTAATTTTATTGTTGTTTGTGGGGATATTTACACAGATAGGGCAGGTTGGATTAACCAAAGCAATGCAGAGTGAAGTGGCTGCTAAAGTCAGTGCTTTTTCGTATGTTCAAATTATATTTTCAACCATATTGGGGGTGATTATATTTAATGAAGTCCCCTCATTTTGGACATTGATCGGCGGCGCGTTAATTATTCTAGGGGCATTAATTAACGTATTTGGTAGTAAGAAAAAATAGACAGTCATTTAAATTTTTCTAGAAGGTGACTTAAAGGCTGCAATGAGTACCTATTGCATTCCAAGTGAAATTTTATCGATATAAACGAATGATTTAAAATATATTTTTTATATTTTAAATGAACTAAATCTTATTTTTAATGACTATAATCGAATAAAAAAGAAACAATGCTTATCTATCTACCTAACTATAGTATTATGGCCTACTATTGTTTTTGTTAGATAAGATTACAAAATTAATTAGCATTCAGCTATCTCAATCAAATATTAGAAAACTTAATTATATAAATGAAAATACCTAAAAGAATTCAGCCATTAGTTGACGATGGCATTGTCGATAATGTTTTACGACAATTAATGAGCGGCAAGGAAGCGACGGTTTATGTTGTTCAATGTGGCGATGAAGTGCGTTGTGCAAAGGTTTATAAAGAAGCCAGTAAACGTAGTTTTAAAAATGCTGTTTTGTACAATGAAGGACGAAAAGTCCGTAATGGCCGGAACGCGAGAGCAATGCAAAAAGGCTCTAAATTTGGTCGTGAACAACAAGAAGAAATTTGGCAAAATACCGAAGTAGATGCGCTTTATAAATTCGCAGATGCAGGTATCAGGGTGCCAACGCCTTTCGGGTGCTTTGGTGGTGTGTTGATTATGGAATTAATCACCGACGCTGATGGCTTTGCTGCTCCACGTCTAAATGATGTCACGATGACAGAAGAAAAAGCATTAACAGACCATGCTAAAGTGATGGACTATGTGGTTCGTATGTTAAGTGTTGGTGTTATCCACGGTGACTTATCTGAATTTAATGTATTAGTGGATGAAGAAGGCCCTGTGATCATCGATTTACCACAAGCTGTTGATGCAGCAGGCAATAACAATGCAAAGAAAATGTTATTGCGTGATGTCAATAATATGACTCAATATTACTCTCAGTTTGCTCCTAGCCTTGCTGCTACACGTTATGGAGATGAAATTTGGGCTATATTTGAAACAGGCGAATTAACCCCTAAAACAGTATTAACGGGACAATTTATTGACTCTGAAGTAAATGCTGATGTGGATACTGTTTTAAATGAAATAAATGCAGCACGTGAAGAGGAGCTAGATCGCTTAGATCGCATGTCAGACAGTGAATAGTTGATATTAAGTTATCACGACTTTATTTTTCTAAATTTTGATCTGTTTTTTATATGTCTAAGAGCGCTTAATATTATGTTTTTCTTCCTCTCTTCTATTATGGCGCTTGGCACTGAAAACGAACATTCAAGTGCCGTACAAAAGGCCCGCATGTTAAATATGCTGGTCTTATTGACTATCCTTATTGCGATAGTCTATTCCGCTAGTTATATGTATATATTAAATGCGCCGACGGTCGCTTTGTTTAATATAATTTTAACTTGCGGTTACTTCCTTTCATTTATTTTGAATGCCCAACATCATCATAAAGCAGCTAAGACTTGGTACTTTTCCTTGATTATGTTGCACTTATTTATTTGTAGTAATGTCTTTTTTACTAAAGAAAGTGGCTTTCATTTTTATTATCTTTTAGTGCCAATCGGAGTGCTATTATTATTTGAATTAAAAGAGAAAAAGTTAAAGACAATCCTAAGCTTAGTCGCTGCCTCGTTATTTTTATATTGTGAAAATACACTTAATGAAAATCCGTTAAGTGTATTTAGTGATGCGGCGAATCATTTGCTTTATCAATCGGCTTTTTTAATCGATATGTTCGCTATTATTTTAGCGCTGACTTTATTTAGTAAACAAATTGAAAAGCATGAATTAGAGCTGATCGAACAAGCCTCAACAGATATGTTAACAGGATTAAATAATCGTCGATTCTTTTTTCAACAAGGCGAAAAATTATTAGTAAAAAGTAACAAAGGAAAAAAAGTCTATAGCTTGCTACTTATCGACTTAGACTACTTTAAAAGTATTAATGATAAATATGGGCATGCTGCAGGTGACGAGTGTTTGATTCTTGTGAGTGAGGCTTTACAGAAAATAGGTCCTGACAATAAAATTTGTGCGCGTATTGGCGGAGAGGAGTTTGCCATTGTATTGCCTCGTTGTGGGCATAAATCTGCACAAATTATTGCTGAATATATTCGAAGTACTATCGAAGACGCCGCCTTCACAACTGCACAAGGTGATTTTATCAAATGCACCGCTAGTATTGGTGTTAGTTATAATTTAGCTAAAAAAGAATCTCTTAAAGAGTTACTTGAGCAAGCTGATATCGCTTTATATAAAGCTAAACATTATGGTCGAAATCAAGTGGTTTCATTTCATCATTTAGCTAACTAATAATATCTATTAATATCATTTTTTAACAAATCCCTTCCTTCTCTTTTCGTAACAACTCAGCTTTATGGTAGGGTTATTTATCAGAATATTTCACTTTAAACTCTTTTTATTTAGATAGGGCATCAGATGATTACAAAAATTAAGCAATTATTGAATACGTTCATACCAGAGGAAAACCCTCAATTTGATAGTACATTAGCGATTGTTTGTTTGCTTTGTGAGGTCTGTGTTGCCGATGAAAACATCTCTAAAGAAGAAAAGGCTGTCATTGTTCATTCGCTTGAAAAACTGGTCAATATAGAAAAAGAAAAGGCGTCTGAATTATTAAAAGTTGGAATGAAAGAAATTACAACTAGTACTTCAGTTTTTGATTTTACATCTCAGTTAGGTGACTTAGATAATGAAGCGCGTATTGATCTAATTAAAGCAATGTGGGAAGTCGCATACGCAGATGGTCACTTAGATGAAATGGAAGAAGCATTAATACGTAAAGTTGCAGCATTAATTTATGTTAATCATAGTGATTTTATTCGAACCAAACTCACGGTTAATCCAGCCTAGCAATTAAAGACCTTTCTTTATTAACTTTAAGGTTTTTTAATTTTAAAATTAATAAACCTTAAACTACATGAATAACATTCATTAGCTAATCTGCTATTAACCGATCATAAAAGTGATATCGCTATGTCTACTTCTGCATTACAAATTGTTAAACATTACCATCAACAAACTAAACATAGACCGGGAGCATACGCTCGTTCAGCTGGCTTTATGGATTGGGTAAATCAACCGCTACCTTATCGTTTATATCAAGGTGCTGAAAAAATACGTTTACCATTACCGTCATTATTAAAGAATGAGTTAAAGAATGAGTTAGATAATGTCCCTGCTAGTTATCTATATGAACGCTCTACTAAACCTGCAAAAGCGATTTGTCTTGAGAGTATTGCTGCACTATTACAGAACAGCTTAGGGTTATCTGCATGGAAGTCTTATAACGGAACAGAGTGGGCATTACGTGTTAATCCATCAAGTGGCAATTTACATCCGACAGAGTGCTATTTACTGTTGCCTGATCTTGAGATTGAAACCGAAGGTGACTTAAATCCAGAACATAAAAATGCTTACAGTACCCATTATAATCCATATATTAATTCCTTAGAAAAGCGCGCAGTATTATCTGAATCATCTAGTGAGCTGCTTAATAAAAAGCAAGGCTTTGCAGTGGCATTAACAAGTATTGCATGGCGTGAAGCTTGGAAATATGGGGAGAGAGCTTACCGTTATTGTCAACATGACTTAGGCCATGCGCTTGCGGCTTTAAATATTGCCGCCAATTTAAATGGCTGGCAAGTTGAAATACTTGAGAATGTTTCAAATAAAAAAGTGCAGTCAATACTAGGGCTTAATCAATCAAATACAGTAGCAGAAGAAGTTGAATATGTTGATTGTATTTGTTGGGTGAGTTGTAGCAACGATCATACCGAAGAGGTTAAAAACCCAGAAAAAGTCAAAAGCCTAGAAGAAGTTAAAGCCTGGTTAAACGACTTGCCGGAGATAACGTATGTTGATCCTGCTAATCAATTAAGCCAGTCACATCAAGATTGGCCGATTATTGATGATGTTTTTAATGCGACTCATCAACAAGATCTTACTTTTTTAACTGCTGAGACAACACCTTCTTCATCAGCTCTTTCTGAAAAATCTCTTTCTGTAAAAGATCATGGTGAGCAAACTGATTCCTCTTTAATTGAACAAAGCGCACAAGCACTTATTCATCAACGTCGAAGTGCGCAAAGTTTTGATGCGATCGCGAGTACGATGTCTATTGATACTTTTATCTCTCAATTACAAAAAACATTACCAGAGCAAAATATTCTATTTTCTCTCCTGCCACAACCAGCCCAAACTCATTTAATGCTATTTGTTCATCATGTTGAAGGGATAAACTCGGGGTTATACCTTTGGTTGCGTAATCCATCTCATTTAAATGCATTAAAGTCAGCAATGCATAGTGATTTTGAATGGTCACAAACAATAGAAAATCAGCCTTTATATTTATTAAAAAAAGGTGACTATAGAAAAATAGCTAAGGCAGTAAGTTGTGAGCAAGATATAGCAGCAGACAGCACCTATAGCTTGGGGATGTTAACTAAATTTGAAGATAACCTAACCTGTTCGGCAAGCCAATATCCTTTGCTATTTTGGGAAACAGGTATGATTGGGCAAGCATTATATTTAGCCGCTGAAAGTGATGGTTATCGAGGTACTGGGATTGGGTGTTTCTTTGACGATCTCGTTCATGATCTGTTAGGACTAAAAGATCAGCAATGGCAGAGTTTATATCATTTTACTGTGGGTAAACATATTGAGGATAGACGTATTTCAACCAAACCTGCATACTTTCATCTACAAGCATCGGCAGAATAATTGGTTAGTTGAAAGTAGAATAGTTAGTTGAAAAATAGAAGTCTGATTACAAATTAAAATAGGAAAATATCATGACATTGTTAACCGAACAAACATGTAGTGCATGCAATGCTAATTCAACAGAGCAACCATTAGCCGTAAGTGACATGTCTGAGTTACTGGTGCAGCTAAAAACACAATTTAATGATTGGTCTTTGATAGAAGATAAAGGGGTAGGGAAGCTATCTTGTGAATTTGTTACTAAGCGTTATAGCAATTCAATTCGTTTTACTAATCAAGTGGCTGCGTTAGCAGAATCAGTCAATCACCATCCGTTGATCATTGTTGAATATGGGATGGTGACGGTGCAATGGTGGAGCCATAATATTAAAGGCTTACATCAAAATGATTTTATTATGGCTGCTAAAACGAGTGCTTTATTCTTAGATTGTTAACTGATTACTGACATTAATGATTTAATTCGACTGATATCGTTATAGATTTTTTATAGAACCCTTTTCAATAATAAATCTTTTTGGATATCTCCACCCATATTGAAATCATGTTCACCAAATTGTTCAAATCCCATTTTTTGGTAAAACGTTAATGCAGGGAAGTTATGTTCCCAAACACCTAACCATAAATATTTTTTATTCTGTTCAATGGCTCGCTCAATAGCAAATGAGATTAATTTTTTACCTAAACCTTGTGATAAAAAGTCTTTAAGTATATAAATTTTTTCGACTTCCAATGCCTCTGCATCAAATATATCTGTTTGTGCACTATCGACATTTAATTTCAAAAAACCAGCTAGCTTAGCGTCTGTATTTTTAGCTTCATTTTCAGATATGCTTTCTGATGTATTAGAAGTGGCATAAAGAAAATAAAATTCACTGTTTGTATTTTGCAGCTGTGCAGATAATTTCTCTATATTGAGCGACTCTTTATAATACTGCTGCAGTAAAGCCTCACTATTAGTATCAGAAAAAGTTTCTTGATAGGTTCTTATCGCTACATATTGTAATAATGCAACCTGAGATAAATGACATGGCTCTATTGTTGAAGTTGATTTTTTAAACATTGTTCCTCAATCCCTATCTTCATTTATTTAATTTGATTGTAACTAATAAATTATCTTAATTCATCGGCTTCTTCACTTGACGATTTATCGACATAATCGCATTATGACCCTTTATATATTAGCTTGAGAGTAATATGAAGCTTATTTTTAATGGACCTGAAAATGGACCTTTATTTGTTTTTTCCCATGGCGCAGGCGCACCACTAACGTCAGACTTTATGGAAAAGGTAAGTGTTGGCTTGGCTGAACAAGGTATTCGAGTTGCCCGTTTTAATTTTAATTACATGCAGCAGCGTGTAGAAACCGGAAGTCGTCGGCCTCCTGAGCGAGCTCCTCATTTACTTAAACAGTTTTTAGAAGTGGTGCAAGGGCTGGATCAACCTATGGTGATTGGCGGAAAGTCCATGGGAGGGCGAATGGCTACTTTATTAGCGGCCGAGTCTACTGCTGAGCAATTAAAACAGGTTAAAGGAATTGCTTGTTTGGGCTATCCTTTTCACCCTCAGGGGAAGCCTGAAAAACTGCGCACAGAACATTTAGCGACTATTAAGCAACCTATTGCTATTATTCAAGGCTCACGTGATAAACTTGGCGACCAACATGAAGTCATCGGTTATTCTTTACCAGAAACCTTTCAATGGTGTTGGTTAGAAGATGGCGATCATGATTTTAAGCCTCGAGTGAAAAGCGGCTTTACGCATCAACAACATATTGAATCCAGCATTACGTATTTAGCTGCTTATATTAAACGTTGTCTTGTTTAACAATAAAAAGCCTTATCAGTAAAAAGTCTGAAAGTGAAATAGATAAAAATAGAATAAAGTTGAAAGGTAACAACCCTTATTTTTCATCAATCAAAATCGTAAATGATCACTGTTTATTCAATAATCTGATTAATTGTGGTTTATTTGTAAAAGAATTGTGGATGTATTGTAGATTATTTTTTAAAATCTATTGCTCGTCCATCCACACGTAGAATATTTGTGCTTGTTAAAGCATTTAGATACATAAGGGATTTACATGTCAATTGAGATCAAACCGCTAGCAGTTGCTGACCGCAATGCTTGCCCTGCAGAATTTAGTTTTGGTGAAGTATTTGCCGACCATATGTTTACACAAACATACGAGCCGACTCAAAAGTGGACAAATGCTGAAGTTAAACCTTATCAAATGCTGCAATTAGACCCATCTGCTTCAGTGTTACATTATGGGCAAGAAATATTTGAAGGTTTAAAAGCGTACCGTACTGAAAAAGGTGAAATTAACTTATTCCGTCCTCGTGAAAATTTTAAACGTTTTAACCGTTCTGCTGCGCGTATGGTAATGCCTGAAGTTGATGTTGAGTTTCACCTTAAAGCATTAATGGAATTACTAAAAATAGATAACCAATGGGTACCTGAAAAAAATGGTACTGCGTTATATATTCGCCCGACTATGATAGCAACGGGTGCTAAATTAGGCTTAGGCGCAAGTGATAAGTATTTACACTTCATAATTACTGGTCCTGCTGGTGCTTATTTTAAAGATGGGTTTGCACCTGTCTCTGTTTATGTTGCTGATAAGTACCGTCGTGCTGTAGTGGGTGGTGTTGGCGAAGCTAAAACTGGCGGCAACTATGCGGCTAGTTTATATATGTCTGAAGATGTTGCTGCAAGAGGGTACTCTCAAGTACTTTGGTTAGATGCGATACACGGTAAATATATTGAAGAAGTTGGCGCGATGAATATCTGTTTTGTTTATGGTGACCATATTGTGACACCTAAATTAAGCGGTAGTATTTTACCTGGTATTACTCGTGATTCAATTTTACAACTTGCTCCAACATTAGGCTACACAGTATCTGAAGAACAAGTAGCCATTGAAGACATCTTAGCTGATATTAAAAGCGGAAAAATTACTGAAGCATTTGGTTGTGGGACTGCTGCCGTTATTTCTCCTGTTGGTCAACTATGTTGGAAAGACGAAGATTACTTTATTAATGACAATAAAGCAGGGACTGTTTCTCGTAACTTATACGATGAATTAACGGGTATTCAATACGGTTTACGTGAAGATAAATTTGGTTGGATTGAAAAAGTAGACTTCTAACGTTTATTTTTATCTTGATGTGATAGAAGGCGCTTTTAGCGCCTTTTTTATTTTTTACTTCCCTTTTAACTTCCAAATGTATTTTCTACATTATTGCAGATCATTTCTCTGATCCATTTGTGCCCTGGCTCATCATTATTTCGTTGGTGCCATATCAATACATAAGCCATCTCAGAAAAAGCAAAAGGCAACGGGATTTGTTTAAGTGGATATAATTTTTGTGCATGAGTAATAAAGCTTGAAGGCAGGGTGAAAATTAAATCACTATGTGCACAAAGACTCGCACCTCCATAAAAGTCTGGTAAGGTGCTTATAACGTTACGCTGCTTTCCTTGTTTTTCTAAAAAATAATCTAATGCCCACCATTTATTACCCTCACATACGATTTGTATATGATTTTGTTGTAGATAAGCGTCCTGATCCCATGAACCATTTTCTACGGCTGTTAAAATAGGATGATGTTGATGGACTAAACAGGTTTGATGGTCATTAAATAAAATAACATGTTCAATACCATCTGGTAATTTTTGTGTCTCTAGACGGTGATCTTCAGAGAAGTCTAATGCGGTAATACCAAAATCCATTTTTCCTTGTTGTAGTGCTTGCATAGACTCTTTTTTCCAACTTAAGACATCAAGGTGAATACTTTTTGCTTGTTGTAATAATGGTCCGATAAAGCAAGGTAATAATGTTGCATAGGCACTTTCTAACATACTGATGGAAAAGTGTCTGTCACTACTAGCTGGGTCAAAGCTTGGTGCTTGTGTTAACTGATATAAACCCTGTAATAGATTCGGTAGTGTTTGTTGTAGCTGTAAAGCATGCGTAGTTGGTTTTAAACCATGTGCAGTACGTGTAAATAAGGGATCTTGTAAGCTTGTTCTTAAGCGAGTGAGGCTTTTACTTAATGCTGATTGACTTAGGTTTAGACGAACCGCTGCACGTGTAACACTCTCCTCTTCTAATAAGACTTGCAAAACGACTAATAAATTTAAGTCGATGCGCATTAGTTTATCGATATTCATAGGTATTCCTAGCTACTCCTAGATATTCCCATGAGGAAACTAAGATCTGAATTAATGTCACTTCTATTCATATCATAGCTGATTTAAACTCGCTTTGTTATTCACTGACTGTCATTGAGTCTTATTCCATAAAGCGTGACTCAACGAACGTTGTTTTATTATCGTAATTCAGCCAAACCTGTTTTTTCAAAAAAGAGATTGTTATGACCCGTAAGTTATTGCCTATTTTAATGATGATGGTGGTATTAAGCCCATTAGCCATCGATATCTATTTACCGTCAATGCCCGAAATGGCATTAGAGTTTTCTGTTTCTGACACACAAGTTCAATCAACGTTAGTACTCTTTATTTTAGCGATGGGTATTGGTCAGATTCTTATTGGTCCATTAGCTGATCGTTTTGGTCGTCGACCGATCGCATTACTGGGTATTTGTTTATATATTGCGAGTAGTTTATTTGCAGCATCGGTCGTGGAGTTTGAATATCTACAATTAGCGCGTGTATTACAGGGGATTGCAGCGTGTGCAACGTCAATTGTTGTTTTTAGTGCGGTACGAGATCGATTTAATGCACAGCAAAGCGCACATTATTACAGTTATTTGAATGGCGTTATTTGTGTTATTCCTGCGTTAGCACCGACACTAGGTGGTTTTCTTGCTTTGCATTTTGGCTGGCGCTCTACGTTTATTTTCATGACCTTATTTGCTATTTTAGTTTTATTTATTGTTGCTTTTAGGTTGCCTGAAACCCGTCCAGATCATAAAAATAATCATGCCGCGTTATATCGTTGGGCACGTTATCAACCTATTTTAGCGAATAGCCAATTTGTATTTTATGCATTGACTTGCATGATGGGTATGGCAAGTATTTTAACCTATGTTTCTTATGCACCAAGTTGGATAATTAAACATTTACAGCTTAGTGAATTAACCTTTAGTTATTTGTTTGGTTTTAATGCTCTGATTAATATTGCAGCTTGTTTTATTGCACCTAAAATAATTAAACAATTAGGTAATCATCAAACAGTGGTGGTTGCATTATGGCTGTTTATATTGTCAGCGGTGACGCAAGTGGTTATGCAAAAAATACCCGTTGAAAGTGCATTATTAGCAGGGATATATTTTATGTTACCTATGCTGTTACTGTGCGTTGGTTTCGCTTTGTTATTGGGCCCAGCGACATCGATGGCATTAAGTGCTTTTGGTGAAAGGGCTGGAACGGCTAGTGCATTATTGGGTTGCATTCAAATGAGTGGTGCTGCGTTATTAACTGGCTTGTTACAACAAACTTCTCTTTCAGCACCTTATGCGAGTGTGGTAATGATTGGTGCTGGTGGATTCATATTGCTAATAACCATGTCATTACCTCATTATAAACATTGGCATCAAGAGCAAGTAAATTATCAATAGTGCTTATTTTGACTATTTTAAAAGCATTCGCATTATTACTTTTAGCCTGAGATAATAGGTTAATTATTCCTTTATAAATTGGACTCATGATGAAGAATTCTATATTTAAATTATCATTATTAAGCAGCTCTATTTTGTTAACTGCATGTGTAACATCATCACCAACAGGACGTAATCAAGTTTTATTATTTGATGGTTCTGAAATGGCTACATTAGGCGTTAATTCATTTGAGGAATTAAAAAAACAAGAAACTATTAATCAAGATCCAAAAGTAAATTCTTACGTGCAGTGTGTTAGCAAACAAATCACAGATACGTTGGGTAAACAGCCTGATTTTGATGAATGGGAAGTGGTCGTTTTTGAAAGCGAACAAGTCAATGCTTTTGCATTACCTGGTGGTAAAATTGGTGTTTATACAGGTTTATTAGGCGTCGCTAAAAACCAAGATCAACTTGCAACGGTTATTGGACATGAAATTGCTCACGTACAAGCAAATCATTCTAATGAGCGTTTATCTTCTAGTGAAATCACAGGCTACGGTACCTCTGCTGTACAAACGGTTATTGGCACTACTCAATATTCCGAAGTAGGAATGGCGGCATTAGGTTTAGGCGTACAATATGGTATTACGATGCCTTATGGACGAGCTCAAGAGTCTGAAGCAGATATCGTTGGTTTACAGCTAATGAATGATGCAGGCTTTGATCCACAACAGAGCGTTGAATTATGGAAAAACATGGCAGTCGCTTCTGGCGGCAGTGAGCCAATGGAGTTCTTGTCTACTCATCCATCAAATACAACGCGTATTAGTAACCTACAAGACGAGTTAAAGAACTTAACAAAAAGTACTAGAACTGCACCTAGTTGCACATTGTAATTATCTCTTTAGAAATGACACATTGTTAGTACTTCTTTAAAAATTCCCCTTAGATTAAGGTTAATCTAAGGGGAATTTTTCCTTAGCTGTTTCCTTCCTGCTTTATTTAGTTCCACATCTGTCGCTGTTTAGTTGCGCACAACACTTCGATATAAATAACGCTCACAAAATACTGGCGATAGCTTTCTAATCGTCGTTGCTAATGCTGCAATAATAATGAATGAAAACAATAACCTTCCCCAGAAAATCGTATTAAAATCTGCGCCAATTAATAAAATCAATAATGTATCTTCAATCAAACTGTGTAATAAATTTAATAACATAATGGAAGTGAAAACATCTCGTGCTGCGACATGTCCTTTTTGTGCCTCATGTATCAATAACCCACCACCAAATGAAAGTCCTAATGTGGCACCAATAATAGTAATGTTCGTTGCTTCTTGGCTAATTCCTAATAATCTTAAAAAAGGCTTTAAGATGATCGCCATTAACTTTTCAATACCGAGTATTTTTAAAACCTTTAAAGTAAATAGCAACGTCGAAATAACAAGGAACACCATCGCTAAATTTTGTAGCTGGCTAGTTGCCCAATCAAGATAACCATTCTCGACACTGACCTCTGGAGACCAAAGCATTTTTGCTGGTTGATTAAGGCTACCAGTTAATTGGTAGGTTTGATGTAATATCCACGCGAGCAATAAGCTACCACCAATACGAAAGACTAAGGTTACCCATAAGCTAACACCTGCCTTTTTTGCGATAGTCGCTTCAATTGGTAAAGAGTGCGCAAGTAACATCATGCTGCCAAGAATAGATGCTTGGGCAACAGTTAAGGCGTTGTCGATACTAATGAGTACAATTAAACCGCCATAGATATTAGTGAGTAGAGTCGTTGCCCATACTAAGCTCATACTGTCTGGTAAGCCGACTGTTTGCATTAAGGGGCCAAGTAATTGGCTTAACAAAACAATACCGCCTAATTCTTCAATAATTTTTATGGCAATTAAGATTGGGATCATGACTTTAAACAGAGTAAATGTGACATTAAAAATGTCTCTGCCTAATTCAATGAAAAAATGTTTAATAGATTGCATAAGACTAACCTTTATTTTTTAAAATTTTAATAGGTTATATGATACAGAATAAGACTGAATGAAAATTTCAAATATGACTGATTCTATTTTTAATATTTCTTTTTGGCTTGGGTAAAGGAAATATAGTTTTAAATAATGTGGTTTTAAAGAAATAATGTGTTTTGGAAAGTAATGAGACTGAGTGAGCTTTAAAGTAAATCATGGGTGAGGTAATCTAATGGATGTAGATAGAATTGATCGTGCGATATTAATGTCGCTGCAAAAAAATAACCGTTTACCTAATATTGAGCTTGCTGCAAAAGTGGGGTTATCCGCACCTGCTTGTTTAAAGCGAGTTAAACGTTTGCGAGAAGGTGGAGTCATTATCAGTGATATTTCAATCATTGATGCACAGTTAGCGGGCAATAAAATGACCTTAATTGTCTCTATTGAGATGGAACGAGATAGAGCTGATATTTATCAGAAATTTAAACACTCAATTATTCAAGCTAACGAAGTGATGCAATGTTATCAAATATCAGGCGCATACGATTTTGTGCTAATTGTTTGTGTTCAAGATATTCAGGCCTACGAAGCCTTTGTAGATCGCGTATTACACACAGATTTGAATATTAGAAAGTTTCATACATCAGTGTCATTACGCACAGTAAAACACAGTACAGCCATTGAACTGTAGTAAGTTAATAATTAGTTTTAATCTATAATACGTCGATCTTCGTAAATAAAAAACCGCCAAAAGGCGGTTTGATGATTAGTTGTTGTTTTTTAAATCATACACACAAAGTAACCTGCGATATCCAGTACCTTTTTTATCTGGCATTTTTTTGAGAAATTTCTCGACCTCGTCAAGAGATAAATTTCCTTGCCACGCAGACCACATAATTGCATTCAATTGATTTGCTCTTGTAACTGAGCAATCATCAAGTATTTCTTGTAAGCTCGAGTGTGGTGTCTCTACTGTTTTAGGCAGTCCTTTCAAATAATCAACTATTTTGCATTCTTGCTGTACTTTTAAAGTGTTTGCTTTTGCCAATTCAGAGTAAATCCTGTCAAATGCATAGATAGGAAACCACTGCTGATTAGAAATATTAATTTGATTAATAAGTTGAATAAGGTGGTGATTCGATTCCTCAATAATTTCAAAGTAATCAGACATAAAGCTAGATGCATTTTTGTGCTCATACTGAATTGATTTAGCTGAGCCTATTACTAGAATTTTGTCGTTGTTATTGAGAGAATCGATGTCTTCAGTAATATTTACCTTAATACTTGTGCCGTCGTCATTTTTTCCTGAATAAATATCTTTAACTATGCTTTGTACTTTTCTAATATCCATTGCTGAGACTGGTAGATTCAGGTTTGAAAGCGATTTATAGATTTCATTAAAGTCATCTGTTTTCAGTTTGTTGATTCGAATAGTTGAAAAACCTTCTAAATCGATATCATGTTCAGTAATTTCGTGGGACATCGAGCCGTGATCAAACTCTACCAGTAAAAAGTTATTTCGGATTCTTTCTGCATCTTCAGAGTTTGGTTCAACATATGTAAAGATTGTTTTTAATAAGCTCTTTATATTTTCATCACCTATGCCATATCCCAGAAAGATAATAGGGTTGTGTATGAAAATAGAAAGTAGCTGTGCACGAATTAGTTCGTATTTATCATCAAATTGCTTATAGTCTTCTTCAGTGATGATTATTTTTGAGGGTGCAATACAACAGCCATGTATTTTATAAACAGAGCCATATGGGTTACTTAATAATATATCGTTTCCTACTAATGCTTCAAAGCCAAAAACATCTTCAATAAGACTGTCGTAGTTAGTTGTAATAACAGAACCAATATTTTTACGAATTTTTTTAATTCAGCTAACTCTTCTTTTTTATCTTCTTTATAGTTAAGTTCACTTACTAATTGGGATATGTAAATTTTAAAACGGCTAAGATAATTTTCCTTCTCCATTTCGCGATAAAAAATATCGTTAATTACTTCAAATTTTCCATGCCGATCTTGACCTAGATTAGTATTAAATACTTCTTCAAGCTTTGCTGCCACTTTTGTATAATCGTACTTGTCGTTATCTCTGCACTCAGCTTTAATATCAAGGTAGAATTCATTATTTCCCTTGAGTTCAAATGAAATCTGCTTTAATAACCCATCCCATGTATGTGCATTATCCAAATATCTCAAACTCACACCAGCACCCACAAATAAAACAGGGTGATTGTGATATTGGCCTATAAATTCTTGTATATTCATTTTACCCTCTATCAACTAAAACTTATTTATATACTACCGCAAGATTATAAATTGAGTTATCTTTATGATTACAAGGCTGGTATTTAGACATAAAAAAACCAGCTAATTAGCTGGTTTTTTAAAGTAAATATTGTAATTTAGTAAATGTTTATAGGCTAGCTAAAATTGCATCGACAGATGCTTTTGCATCACCTAATAACATTTCAGAGTTCTCTTTAAAGAACAGTGGGTTTTGTACACCAGCATAGCCAGCGCCCATTGAACGTTTAAACACAACTACTTTCTCTGCTTCCCAAACACTTAGTACTGGCATACCTGAAATCGGTGTACCTGGTTCGTTTGCAGCTGGGTTAACTGTATCGTTTGCACCAATAACCAATACCACATCAGTGCTAGGGAAATCTTCGTTGATTTCATCCATTTCTAATACGATATCGTAAGGTACTTTAGACTCAGCTAATAGTACATTCATGTGGCCTGGTAGACGTCCTGCAACAGGGTGAATACCGAAGCGTACATTTTTACCTTTAGCACGTAGGCGCTTAGTAATTTCAGCAACAGGGTATTGTGCTTGAGCAACAGCCATACCGTATCCAGGTACAATAATGATGTTTTTCGCTGCATTTAGCGATGCTGCTACTTCTTGTGCTGTTGTTTCATTATGCTCGCCGTACTCTTGGTCGCCTTGGGCAAATGTTTCTGTACCGAAACCACCTAAGATTACGCTTACAAATGAACGATTCATTGCTTTACACATAATGTAAGACAGAATTGCACCACTTGAACCTACTAATGCACCAGTGATGATTAATAAGTCATTTGCTAGCATGAAACCAGTTGCTGCCGCAGCCCAACCTGAGTAAGAGTTAAGCATTGAAACAACTACTGGCATATCTGCACCACCAATAGAAGCCACTAAATGCCAACCGAATGCTAATGCAATCACTGTCATAATGATTAATGCAGTAAGACCTAAGTCACCACTTACAAAGGCAACCAGTAATAATGCTGCTGAAGTAACCGCTGCAATATTGATCCAGTTCTTACCCGGTAGCGATAACGCGGTACTGTTTATTTTTCCACTCAGTTTACAATAAGCAACGATTGAACCAGTGAATGTCACTGCACCAATGAATATACCTAAAAATACTTCTACGTCATGAATTGTTTGAGCCGCTGGTGCTAAAACAGCATGGTCTAAGTATGAGTTGAAACCGATAAAGGTTGCCGCTAAGCCTACAAAGCTATGCAAGATTGCGATAAGTTCAGGCATTGAAGTCATTTCAACTTTTAATGCTAAACGAACACCAATACCAGCACCGACTGCCATTGCAATCGTAATGTAACCTAAACCCGATACTTGCGAGCTTGCAATCGTTGCAATGACTGCGATTATCATACCGATAATACCGAAGTAGTTACCGCGCTTTGCACTTTCTTGACTGCTTAAACCATTAAGGCTGGCAATAAATAGGATGGCTGCAATGATATAAGCAGCTGTAATTAATCCTTGAGACATATTTATTTATCCTTTTGGAACATTTTCAACATACGGTGTGTCACGGTAAAACCGCCCACGATGTTGATGGTTGCAATTAGTATCGCAATCGTAGATAGAGCAGTAACAGCGTTATTGTCACTACCGACTTGTAGCAATGCACCAATAATGATGATGCCACTGATTGCATTTGTCACACTCATTAATGGAGTATGTAGAGAATGTGCAACATTCCAAACTACGCCATAACCAACAATACATGCCAGCATAAATACAGTGAAATGTGCTAAGAAGTCTGAAGGCGCTACGCTTGCTAACCAACCGAATAAACCAGCAGCAACAATGGCTACACCAGGTTTGATCCATTTATTTGGTTCTTTTTCTTCAACGACCACTTCAACTTTTTCTTCAACTTTTGCTTGAGGTGCTGCACTGACGTTGATAGCTGGTGGCGGCCAAGAAATTTCACCTTCTTTAACAACCGTTGCACCACGAATAACTTCATCTTCAAAGTCGATATTAATTTGACCATCTTTGTTTTTACAAAGTAGTTTCATTAAGTTAACTAAGTTAGTTGAGTAAAGTTGGCTTGATTGTGTTGGTAAACGACTTGGTAAGTCGGTGTAACCAATTATTTTTACGCCATTTTCAGTAGTAAATACTTCATCTTTTACTGTTAATGCTGCATTACCGCCAGCGGCTGCTGCTAAATCGACAATGACACTGCCAGATTTCATTGACTTGATCATCGCTTCAGTGATGATCTTAGGTGCAGGCTTACCTGGGATAAGCGCAGTAGTAATGATGATATCAACATCTTTAGCTTGTTCAGCCATCATTTCAGCTTGTGCTTGTTGGTAACCTTCACTCATGGTTTTTGCGTAACCAGTAGTGCTTACTTCGGTTTCTTCAACGTAGTTCACTTCAAGGAACTCAGCACCCATACTTTCGATTTGCTCTTTTACTTCAGGGCGAGTATCAAATGCACGAACGATTGCACCTAAGCTACCAGCGGCACCTAAAGCAGCAAGACCAGCAACACCAGCCCCAACAATCAGTACTTTTGCTGGTGGTACTTTGCCAGCAGCCGTAATTTGACCTGTAAAGAAACGACCAAATTGGTTTGCTGCTTCAATAACAGCACGGTAACCGGCAATATTTGCCATTGAACTCAGTGCGTCTAAAGCTTGTGCACGAGAAGTACGAGGAACACTGTCCATCGCAATCACGCTGATATTTTTAGCTTCTAGCTGTTTTAATAATTCAGGGTTTTGAGCTGGCCAAATAAAGCTAACAAGTGTTGCGCCTTCTTTGATTAGTTCAATTTCAGCTTGGGTAGGAGCGTTTACTTTAAAAATAATATCTGACTGTAAAACCGTTGCCGCATCAGCGCTAATTTCAGCACCTGCTTCTTGGTAAGTTAAATCAGAAAAGCTAGCCGCTGTTCCCGCATTTTGTTCTACAAGAAAAGTGAAACCTTGTTTAATCAATAGGGCAACAGTATTTGGTGTTGCGGCTACGCGGTTTTCATTTTCTTGGATCTCTTTAGGTATACCTATCTGCATAGTAATTCCATGATCGCTTATTGTAATAAATGGTTATAAAAAGTGTATCTTACGTGTCATTAAAAAAGGTCAATTAGATTGAGAACATCTTTTGCCTTATTGATATTTAACACTTACATACAAAGGACAATTTATATGATTGTTTTTGTAAAGTTTTCTGGGTTGTTATTTATGACAAAAAATTTCACCATGCTAAAGCTTAGTGAAAAAACAACGCTTATGCCACCATTTTAAGGTGCTTTAAAGGCTTTTTATGCAACATTAAGGTTACTTAATATAACCATTAATAATAAGAAGCTACGCTTGTTAATGTAATGTTAATGGAAAGGGCTTATATGCTTAATTTGCTACGATTATGTTAAATTTTAACTAGGTTAGTTATACAAAGTTTTTTTATATAAAACGTTTTTTATAGAAAAGGAGGAGGGCATTCAAAGCTAACACGTAATTCAGTTGTGGGATGAGTTAATGTAATACTGGCAGCATGTAAAGCTAAGCGTTGAGGTGATATCTGTTTACCAAATTCGGTTGCGTAAAATTCATCACCTACAATGGGATGACCTAATTGTTGCATGTGTACTCGTAATTGGTGTGTTCGACCGGTAAGGGGAGTGAGTTTAACTAATGTTGTATTACTTTCTCTTTTGACTACTTGCCATTCTGTTTGTGAGCTTTTACCTTGCTCAAAATCTACCATTTGTCTGGGTCTATTTTCCCAATCACAGCGTAATGGTAAATCAATTAATCCTGCGTCTTGCTCTATGATCCCTTCTACACGTGCAAAATAGGTCTTATCAATGATTTTTTGTTGGAATTGACGACCCATATGACTTTGCGCAGACTTTCGTAACGCTAAAACGATAATGCCAGAAGTGGCCATGTCTAATCGATGTACTACACATGCATTGGGCCAAACACGAAGAATACGTAAAGCTAAACTGTCTTTATGCCAAGTATCGCGGCCAGGTACACTTAATAAGCCTGATGGTTTATTCAATACAACGATATCTTCATCTTGATGAATAATATCTAAGTACGGATGCATTGGTGGGTTATAAACAAAGTTTGGCATAATTAATTATCTGTATTGAAGCTTAAAGAGATAAGGCGATAAAGGAATTATTTATCGCCTATGCTTTATGGTGATGTATTACGAGTGAGTTGAAACAATAAAGCGAATAGCATCTAATTTTAGCTGCGTATTATCGAGTATTTGTTCAAAGTTCGCTTGTTGATCACTTAAATATTGAATCTCATCTTCACGAATATTTGGATTCACTGCTTTTAAAGCTAATAAACGAGCACTTTCTTGCTGCAAAGTATGCTGCATATTTTGTTTCGCTTCATCAATGATATCTGCCATTAAGCTTTGTGCGGTAGGCAATGATTGTTTAATCAGCTGATCAATCAATGATTGTGAAGCTGCGGCTACTTTACGACTAATATGACGATTAATAGGGGTTAATTGGCGATTAAAGCTATCAAAAGTAACATTCTCACCTAAGTTCTTGGCATTTTTATCCAATAACAAACGAATCGGTGTCGTTGGTAAGAAACGGCTTAATTGTGCATTATCAGTATTGATCGCCTCAACAACATAAATTAACTCTAAAAAAGTTGATGCTGCTGGTAATGAATTGTTTTTTAAGATCGCAACCGACGTAGTGCCTATCTCTGAACTTAATACAATATCTAATCCATTAGTAATGATTGGATGTTCCCATGTTAAATAAGATACATCATCACGGCTCAATGCGGTTTGGCGATTAAAAGTAACTGTTACGCCATCTTCTGGTAAGCCGGCATAATCAGAAGCTAGCATGTGCTCAGTTGGTTTTAAAATTAAGCAATGTTCACTACTATCTTCTTGTTGTACACCTAGAACATCGAACATCTGTAATGCAAAACCAGTAAAATGAGGAAGTTGATCCATCTCAGTGATGTCATCTAACAAGTTACTGTTTTGTAATACACCACTTGAATTGATTTCTAATAATTTATCGCGACCTTGCTCTAAATTAGTTTTTAATTCGTTATTCAATGTTGATGTATGTTGGATCAGTTTGTCGAGTTGATTATCACTATTATCACCCGTTGCTAATAAACTAATTAATTGGTCTTTAACTGCTTCGTAAACCGTATGGCCAGTAGGGGTTGTTTGCGTAAAGGCAGACAAACCTTGCTCATACCATTGTTGCAAAAATTCCTGCGATGTATCTTTTAAGTAAGGGGTATAGATTTGTATATCACAACGTTGTCCAATACGATCTAAACGGCCAATGCGTTGTTCTAATAAATCAGGGTTAATCGGTAGATCAAATAAAACCAAGTGATGAGCAAATTGGAAGTTACGTCCTTCAGACCCAATTTCAGAACACACCATGACTTGAGCACCGTCTTCAACTTGTGCAAAGTAGGCTGCTGACTTATCACGTTCAATTAATGATAAACCTTCATGGAATACGGCTGCTTTAATGGCTTCTCTAGTACGTAATGCTTCTTCAATGGCTAAAGCGGTTTGTGCTTGTGCAGCGATGATTAAGATCTTCTCATTTTTATTCTGTTGGATCAGGTCGATCAACCAGTTAATACGAGGATCAAATGCACACCATGAGTTATCGGTTGATGCTTCAAATGCTTGATAAATTTGCTCTGGATATAATGCAGTGAAAGCTTGTTGTGCAATATCACCAACAGGCATCATTTTAGAGACTTTCATTGCTGTTTTATATTGATCAGGTAATGGTAAAGCAACTGATTTTAATAAGCGTTTTGGAAAACCTTTAATAGCAGAACGCGTATTTCTAAATAATAGACGACCAGTACCATGTCTATCTAATAAACCGCGGATTAACTCTTGTTGTGCAGATTGTTGCTCAGCTTCATCAATAGTAATATCAGTGATTACATTTAATAAAGGTTCAACATCTTGTTCAGATAACAATTCAGTAATACTATTTTTTGCATCGTCACTTAAAAACTTTCCATCTAACAGTTGGTTTACTGCATCTACAACTGGTTTATACCCTGCTTCTTCATTAACAAATGCTTGGTAATCATAGAAACGATTAGGATCAAGTAAACGTAATCGAGCAAAGTGACTTTCATGACCAAGTTGATCAGGCGTTGCCGTTAATAATAATACACCTGGAATAGCGTTAGCCAGTTTTTCTATTGCGTTATATTGAGCACTTGGTTTTTCTTTATCCCAAATAAGGTGATGAGCTTCATCTACAATTAATAAGTCCCAAGTCGCCAGTAATGCATTCTTTAAATGTTTTTGTTTACGAATTAAATCAATACTACACAACACTAATTGTTCAGTATCAAATGGATTAACTGCATCCAAATAAGCTTCTTCACAGCGTGATTCATCAAAAATACTAAAATGTAAATTAAAACGGCGCAGCATTTCTACTAACCACTGATGCTGTAGATTTTCAGGTAAAACAATCAATACACGTTTCGCGCGACCAGTAATTAATTGCTGGTGGATGATTAAACCTGCTTCGATTGTTTTACCTAAACCAACTTCATCCGCTAATAAGATACGCGGCGCATGACGTTGCCCAACTTCTTCAGCAATATAAAATTGGTGTGGAATAAGATCGACTCTTGCACCTAATAAACCACGTAAGTGAGAGCGTTGTTGTTCATGTTGATTAAGTAATGATTTATAACGTAAAACAAAACGATCGAATTTATCTATTTGTCCAGCAAACAATTTATCTTGAGGTTTATTGAATTTTATAAAGTTATTAAGGAAGGTTTCTTTTAATCTAGTTTCTTCACCAGTATCGATACGTGTACCAATGTAAGTGATAATCTCGTTATTTTCTTCTATATCCGTCACTAACAAAGTCCAATCGTCGTGACTTAATATTTCATCACCTATATTAAAGCGAACACGTGTTACGGGAGCTTCTTGAATAGAATAAAGTCGTTGTTCACCTGAAGCTGGAAATAACAGCGTCAACATACGTCCTTCAATTGCAACAATAGTACCTAAACCTAACTCTGATTCCGCGTCACTAATCCAACGCTGGCCTAACGAAAATGTCATAAAAACTCACTCATCATTTGTAACTAAAAAACTTAATAGCAGAAAAGCCGCGTATGTTACCTAAATCCTAATCAAACATACTAGCGTTAAATAGAATAAATGCAGGGAAAATAAAAATAGCATATAAATGAAAGAAAATGTGGGGTTGTTTGTTATTTAAGCAAACGATAATTAATCGTCATAAAACGCTTGCGAATAGTTTCGCGATCCCTATAATACGCCGCACAGACAAGGACGGAGGCGCAAGCCACTAACCAAGACTGAGAATAAAAGAAACGCGTTAACGATTAAAACTTCGGTTTGAAATTAAGTTAAAATAAGACGTTGACATTGTTCGAAAGGCGCGTAATATACGCCGCCTAGCCGAAAGGCACGCTCTTTAACAATTTAATCAAACAATCTGTGTGAGCACTTGTT
>NZ_CBRF02000035.1 GCF_000470315.2 Psychromonas sp. SP041 | reverse complement strand
CTTCAATCCATTTAGAATCAATCGCTGTTAATACATTGTCGTAAGCATCTTTATTTTCAAATGATTCATACACCAATTCCATTTCTTGATTAAACAAAAAAAATCCCCAACCTTAAATAAGAGTGGGAATTATGTTCTATCTGCAAGATCGTTCAAGTTTTCTTCTTAGATCCTTAACCGATCGGCATTATCACATTGTTGAGGCATTTTTGTATCCGTTTATCTATTTAAAGCAATCTCTTAATTGCTTACTTTTAAGTATGTAAATACAGCTCCAAGCAACAACCACTAATTGGATTGATGCCGTAACGGAATACATAAAGTGTTCTGTATATAGGTAATAGACTTGTAAGCCTAAGTCTCCCAATACTCCTGCAATGAGCAAATAAAAGCAAAACGGCCAACATTTTAAAGCCCAATTGGATTGAGCATGACGACGCCCTGAGACTAAAAATATAATTAACGGGAATAAGCCAATAATTAAACCCAGATAAAAGTGCACTTTATCGGGATAGAATACTTGTAATAACTTATTACCTGTTTGTTGTGATGCAACTGAGATAATGAGAAGCATCCAAGTTCTAGATAAAAACAATAAAATATACAATAAAAGTGGTGGTGCTTTTAAATCACCAGCTTCCGTATAATGTTGTAATGCATAGAGGCGTTGTTTCATAATTGACTCGATATTTTATAATTATTATTAATCAAATGTTCATTCATACTGTGTCGAATATCCCTATAAAAATACATCCTATAACCGAGTAATGGGGATCAATGTTAAATTTTACAAGTCTAGTCTTTCATCTCTAATACCGGTTAAATTAAATATGTTATCTAAATTTTTCGCTGGAAAAACAGCTCAATTCAAGGCATAAATTGAGCCTTTCGAAGATTAACTTCGTTAACCGGAGAATTAGCCAAAAGATGTTAATGCTTTAATGGCTGTTCCCTTTACGACATTTACAACGAGGAAGTGGGCTGTTTTAACAAGTAAAATAAATAATACCAATCTCAGTAATTATCCAGTCATTGATACTTGTTAAAATGAACCCTCGCTCGTTGTTAATTTTGTAATGAGAAGACTAGTTACTGCAATCAACGCCTTGCTATCATCTATTTTTCCTAACGCCTAAATAGACCATTTATTTATCAAGATTGGTATAAGCTATTTATTGTGATTAGTATAAAACATAAATAGGGAATGAATAGCGGATGTTATCTATTAGCGTCTTATAAAGCGTTAATACGGTAGAGAGTTAACTATGATGGATTAACTGACAGGTTGAAAGAGGTTTTATGTTGATAATAATGTGGGATATATTTCCCACCCATGAGTCATTTAGCATAACGTTGGGTGGGAGATAAATTAAAAGAAAACTATCCGATATTACATTCTTCGATATAACACTATTCGATATAGCATTGGGTACAATATACATAACGACTTTGTGGGTCATTCAGTCTCGTCATAAAGTTTGTTTGTTCTTCTAATTCTGAAAATATGGATATCCATGAGGGTTGTTTAATAACACCACTCGGGAGAAATGTAATAGAGCTTGTTAGTATCTGATTAAAAATGGCTTGTTTAGAAGATACTTTAGGCTCGATAGATATAATATCAAAATCACTTAAATCAGCTAAGTTTGCTGCTGTATTAATAGCAGACTGTAAATCTCCTAGCTGATCGACTAAACCATTTTCTAATCCGTCTACACCTGTCCAAACGCGACCTTGCGCGACTTTATCAACGTCTTCTACTGACATGTCACGTCCTTTTGATACCACTTTTAAGAAGTTAGCATATCCATTTTCAATACCTATTTGAAAGATCTCAGCCAGTTCAGGGCTTAATGGTTGTGTGAGTCCAAACCCTGAAAGAGGGCTCGTTGATACTCCATCTTGATGAACACCAATTTTATTAAGTGATTTATCGATAGTCGCAAACATACCAAATATACCGATAGAGCCCGTTAAAGTTGTTGGTGATGCAATAATTTCATCTGCTGCAGAAGCTATCCAATAACCACCTGAAGCAGTAACTGCTCCCATTGATACCACCACTTTTTTCCCTGCTATTTTTAGAGCAAGTACTTGTTGCCTGATATTTTCAGAAGCAAAAGCGCTGCCTCCTGGTGTATCTAGACGTATCACAACCGCTTTAACACGACTATCATTACGCGCTTGTTGTAACAAATCATTAAAGCTTTTATCTGCAATCGTCGTCCCATCAGTAAATCCGGATACGATTTCTCCGGTGCCGTGTATCACTGCTATTTGATTCTCTTCGCCTGTTGTTTTATATAAAGGAGATAGGGTTGAGCGATAACTGCTGTAGTCGATCACATTAACCGTGTCGTCTTCCGCCTTGGCAAGGCGTGTTAAGTTTGTGACAAAATCATCGTAAAAAGCTAATTCATCAACTAATCCAACGGAAAGTGCATATCCACTTGTGTCGCCAGATACCGCCTGTAATTGCACTTTAAGAGACTCTAAATCAGGATTTATAGAATTAGCGGTTATTAGTTTATTGTCCTTACGTTGCTCTAAGACTCGTGTTATATAGCTTTCCCATAGCTGATCTAACCAATGTTGATTCGCTTCTTTACTATATTGAGACATTTTAGTCTCAGTGAAAGGTTCAACAAATGATTTATAAGTGCCTACTTTAAATATATGTGGTGTTACTAATAACGTGTCGAGTAGATCTTTAAAATATAATCGATTAACCGAGTAGCCTTGTAAAAGCACAAAACCATTTGGTGGCAAGGTAATGTGATCTGCATAAGCGGCTAAATAGTATTGAGTTTGAGTATAATTATCTGCATAAGCAAATACAGGTTTACCATCCGCTTTAAATTCATTAATTGCTTTTCCTATATCAGAAAGCTGATCAAGACTTGCCGATTGTAAATTTGTTAATTCTAATACTAACCCAGTGATTCTAGTATCATGTTTCGCACTTCGAATTGTTTTGATTAATTCTTGTGCCTCGAATTCTTGTGGTATTTCTTGATCTAATCCAGCTAATTGTTTTGAGATTTCTTGCGAAATATTAATTGGCTGTTTTTTTTCTACAATATATCCATTTAAATCTAAACGAAGATATGAATTATCTGCGACTTTGATGGGGTCTTCTTGTGTTCGAAAGGAGATAAAAATAATTAAGAGTATTATTAAGAATAAGCCATTAAGAATGAACAAACGGATAAAGTTAATAAATTTAAAACCCTTAATAAACAATTGTTTAATGAAATTAAATAAGAAAGCCATACTCGGTCCTTGTGAGACAATAAAAATTCAATAGTGAAATAGCTAGCTCAACATATGAGTTACCTATTTGATTCAAGTGGTTATATAATTACACTCATTAACTGATCTATTTTACTTGTTAAAACAACTTATTTCTTGATTATAAGTTTAGTAAAAGGGAACAAGCATTAAAGAATTAACCTTTTTTAGTTAACTCTCCGACAGACGATTAACGAAGCTAATCGTCGAAAGTCTTTAGCTTACAGCTTAAACTAAGTCATTTTCCTGCATAAAATGTAGAACACTTATTTAATATAATTTAGACATGGTAACTTTATTTACCCGTTATCATTCAAGATGCAATATTCAGCGATTCTGAAATGAACAGATGCTAGGCAGAAAGAGGAAGATCTAACGAGTTAAATCGACACTTTCTAACAACGAAGTTGTTTACTTCACCATTTTCCTTCTGGGCCGTTAGCTGAAAACTAACTCTGCGTTGCCACCTTCGATAAAGACTCGTCATTGTCATCATGTTGCGCCTTGATTTAGAGTTCAAGCTAACGCCTGAACAAAACACCTTGAACGGTAACGGGTATATATAAATCAGTGTATCAAACTCACATAAATAATAGATAAAAAAAAGCACCGATTACAAACATAATCAGTGCTTTAAAAATAATAATCAGTCTTTCAATTTAAAAGCTTGATGTGTCCACGAATAGACCAACTTTTAAATCTTCTGCTGCATAGATAACTTTACCATCTACTTCTACAACACCATCAGCAATACCCATTACTAATTTACGCATAATTAAACGTTTCATTGTAATGCGGTAAGTTACTTTTTTAGCTGTTGGTAAAACTTGACCTGTGAATTTAACATTACCTACACCTAGCGCACGACCTTTACCAGGACCGCCACTCCAACCTAGGAAGAAACCCACTAATTGCCACATTGCATCTAGTCCTAAACAACCAGGCATTACTGGATCGTTTGGAAAGTGGCATTGGAAAAACCATAATGCTTTGTCGATATCCAGTTCAGCGATTAGCTCGCCTTTACCGTGTTCGCCACCATTTTCAGTAATACTGATAATACGATCTAACATAAGCATTTTGTCTATTGGTAATTGACAGTTGCCTTCACCAAATAGCTCACCTTGACCACATTTGATTAATTCTTCTTTATTGTAAGAGTTTTTACCCAACTCTTTTTGGGATACGATTTTAGTCATAATCACTTTTCTTAAAATAATTGATAAGGTGAGGTATTAAAATACACATAAAACTTAATACCACGAAATAATGAGCGCCACACTGTATATGAGCGCGTGTAAACAATCAAGAATAATCAATTTCTTGGTTGTTTTTACTTTTATAAACTAATGAAAAATAGAATATTTTATTCTAGAGAATAAACTACTCGCACTTTCTTCCATTTCTTCTTTAGCGGCAATATCGATTCGTAAGTTAATTGCTTTGATAACTTCATCAAAGGTTTTATCTAATAATAATGGGTAAGCTTGATGGCAATGAGAAATAGTATGTATTTCGATTTTACCTGCTTCAATTAAAGCTAACGTATTTGAATTAAGTGTTAAATTAATTTGGTTTGCTTTAGGCATGACAATTAATACTGTGTCAGTAATTAAACCTAACTCAAACAAACGCGTTACAGACTCTATTTTTTGATTAATGCCACCAATGGCCAATACATTACCATGTTGATCAAGCGATCCTGTAACAAATATGTTTTGTTTAACAGGGAATTGTGAATAGCAAGAGCTTGCTGCAATTAAAATAGCTAACGAAGCACTATCACCATCACTTTCTTGATAAGACTGTTCAAAGACTAAATTACAAGAATAAGGAAACGCACTAATATGACTAAAGAAGTGATTTAAATAGCCTTGTACGATGAGGGTACTTTTAGCATGAATATTACCTGCCAATTCAACTTTTCGCTCGACGTCGATAATTTCACCGTCACCAATCATATCACTGGCAGATATTCTAAATACCTCACCAAATTCACACGGGTAACCTAAAAGTTCTACAACAGATAATCCATTAATTTGACCTATGTTCTCACCGGTTAATTGCAGGTTTACTTGGCCTTCAATCAAAGATTGTTCACTGTATTTTCGTGCTAATGATTGTGCTTGATCTACTTCATCAAAGTAAGCGTTCAAATCTTGTTGACTAATTTGTTTATTATCACTGAATAAATTCGCATATTGTAGAGTATGCAGAATGGATTCTGGTGAAAATAACAGTTGATTTTGATGTTGGCATTCAGTTGCTAAAAAATTTAATAGAGTTGATAAAGCATCATTGTCTAAATTATCTAATCCAAGTTGATCTGTCAGGCTATGACAATAACTCACGATCGCATCAATAGATGGTTGTGACACGGGTACTTGACTCGCTAATTCACAAAATAAAGAAGAAACTTGTGAGTATTCAGGGTCAATTTGAATTAACTCTTCAAGCTGTAATCGATTAGCGACTAATATTATTTTTGTATTAATTATCTGTTTAGTCAGATCGGGCAATACTTGTTTTATTTTTTCTGCATTAACCGCATCGCTAGCTTGTAAATGACCACGTTGCAAAACAGATTTCAATTTAAACCATAAACCAGGTTCAACTAATAGCGGGCTTATATTTAGAACTAAAACACCTTGGTTGTATTGCGTTAAGTATCCATCGGCGAAGTCTAACTGCCCATCACTCCCTAATGACAATCGACCAAACAAACTTTCTTGGTTATAACTTAATAAATAACCTGTCGGTAAAGTATCTGCGATCGTTTGCTCAAGCATTTTTTGTGCACTTAACCAATGACGACTATTCACTAACAGTAGCGGAGTTGGTAGTTTTAAATAACGAGATACCACTGAGACTGCATCTGGAAATAATAACGTTAGTTCTGCGCTTTTAGGCTTTTGATAGGCCGTTAAATATTGCTCAAAATGTGTTGTGCATTGCTGTACTGTTAAAGGAATAGTTTTCTCACTAATAGAATTTATAGCACTAGAGACATCGTTTGAAGTTGAAGGGGAAATGTTATCGGTCAAAATGTCTGCTCTAGTTAAAGTTAAAGGAGGGCAATTTATCACATACCTCCCTATAAAGTTAACAATAAAATGCGCTTTATAACTTATAACCTTTTACTTTTTGTTGTTGATATTTTATTTCACAAGCAGTGCAGCGTTGTTTCGTTGGGCATTTAAATAGTTCTTCTATCTCAATTTCCACTTCGCAATCTGAACATAATCCATATAAACCCAGTTCAATCCCTTGTAATGCGGCATCGATATTTTGTATTTGTGTTTTGTACAGGTTCAATGAATGACTTTCACTGTGTATTAAGCTATCAATTAACGTGTCTGCATTCATTGTGTCTACATCTTTAACTAAATCGTTAAGATATTGTTTAGAAGACGCTGTTAATCTCACTTTTACCTTTTCTTTTAACTGCATAAATTCAGCTAATAGATTTTGTTGTAAAAGTTGTTGTTGTTCGGATGTGATTTGATGCATGACAATCGCCCCAATAATTTATAATTATTCATAATAGGTGAGGCGATATTAAAGGTATTGATTTATATCAAGTTTGATTAGTTTGTTAAAAGAAATATGTATTAAGTAAAATGCCTGTTACCACTTTTGTTTATCACCAAATAACATTTCTATATCTTTTTGTTTTGCATTTTCTTTCAATAACCTGTTTTTTTCGTGGTTATTATCATTTGATGTCGATCTATTATCAGATAAGTGAGAGCTAACATCATTTTGATGGTTAACGAGCAGTTGATGTTTCTGCAATAGCTCATTGTCTTTATCGGGGATTGAATCTAATATTTTCAATAGTTTGTCGATCATTTGTTTGGCAGTGCTATATTCTTTCATCGACTTAGCTTGAATAATACGCTTAATACTTGTTTCTAAATTTATCTTTAATTGTATTATTTCTAAATGACGATTCTCAGATACAAAAATATTCGTGTTTATTTTCCCTTTTGCGTGTTCTGAACGTAAAACGGCTCTTATTTTTTTGGTCGCCTTCACTAACGTCACTGCTTCTTTATCATTGGTAGGAAATTGAAAGGAATTTTCAGAAGGAGGAACATAATTATCTTTTATCTGTTTTATTTGCGCTTCTGTATCTGCAAAGTGTTCTTTATAACTTGCTGTGTGAGGAGACATATTCACCATAATAAACAATGCATTGCGTATTCTATTCTTGAGAATAAGTAACAATATTTTAGTAAATGGAATTTTCGTTGCAAATAATAAGAGCTCATCGACTTCGGAAATCACTGCATGCTGTTTCGCCACACTAATACGGCGCTCTGTCTCTACTTTTTGTTTATATTGCTGAATGATATTGTAACCAATCATGACGATAAGCAATAAAGCGACTAAAGAAATTATTAATGGGTACAAGATATAAACTCTTTATGTAAATAATAGAAAAAAGTACATTATATTAATACTTATACGGATTTTGTAACACTAAGGTAACTGTAAAGTGAATATACTGCCACTATTATCTGGTTTATTAGTGAGACTGATATTACCTTTTAGTTGCTTTAATTGGTGTGCTGCAGCAATTTTTTTAGCGAATAAAAGTCCTAAACCACTGCGCCCTTTATTTGCATTAAAAGTAGAGTACTCATCTTGGTCATTTACATTCATCATGTAGTGGGGGTAACCTTCACCATCATCTTCTATTTTGAATATTAAAAAGGGAGTGTCGTAGTGTGCAGAAATGTTAACAAAGCTTTTAGCATGACGTAATGCATTAATAAATATATCACCGATCAAGTAACTTATTAAATCAACATCATAATAACCATGTAAACTTTTTTCAACATCAATGGTTACCTTAATATGATGGCTATTCAAATATAATCGATTACGCTCCAATATATCGATTAATAACTCATTTACTGAATTTTCTTCTATAAAGATAGGTAATTGTTTTTTTTCATCACGGTAAAGTGCTAATAGCTGCATTAAAGTGCTATTAATACGCGATGTTTGATAATGTAAATTAGACACTGATTTGTGTTGTCGAGTCGTTAAGTTATCTGCTAAATCAAGGTCTTCAATGGACTGTAATACCATCGCAAGTGAGTTTTTCATATCATGTATGCTTGTCGCTAATATTGTACTGAAATCAAGCTGTTCATTATTCATATTTTTCATAATTTCACCGACTTATAAAAGGAAATAACATTTCAATATTAAGTATTAAAAGTAACTTGTTATTGGTTCTTAGGTAATTTTTATTGTTTATTAAGTAAAGAGTAATCTACTATAAATTGCTTCTATAGATAAATAACACTGTTATTAATATAGAACTAATAATACACAATACAAAAGTAGGGCTTTGTTAATAGTAGAAGTCTGATAGAATTAAATGGAATAAGCACTAACTAAACATGAGCTGATAACATTATGAAATTGCAACAATTACGCTATATTGTCGAAGTATTAAATCATAACTTAAATGTATCAGCGACTGCTGAAAATTTATTTACCTCGCAACCAGGCATCAGTAAACAAGTTCGTATGTTAGAAGACGAACTGGGCATTCAAATATTCGAACGTAGTGGTAAACACCTTACTAAGGTAACGCCAGCTGGCCAAGAAATTATACGTTATTCAACTGAAATATTGGGTAAAGTTGAAAGTATTAAAGCGGTGGCCAATCAATACACAATGCCTGATCAAGGTAAGTTGAATATTGCAACGACTCATACACAAGCACGATATGCGTTACCTGAAGTGATTAAAGGTTTTATTAAACGTTATCCAAAAGTGTCACTGCATATGCACCAAGGTACACCGACACAAATTAGTGAGTCGGTTGTGAAAGGCAAAACAGACTTTGCGATTGCGACAGAAGCTTTACACCTTTACCAAGATCTCATTATGTTGCCTTGTTATCATTGGAATCGTTCAGTGATTGTGCCAAAGGATCACCCTTTAGCTAATATTAAAAAACTCACTATTGATGATATCGCGCAGCATCCTATTGTTACTTATATATTTGGTTTTACCGGACGCTCAGAATTAGACGAAGCATTTAATGCTGCTGGCTATAAACCAAATGTCGTGTTTACAGCAACGGATGCTGACGTAATAAAAACCTATGTACGTTTAGGACTTGGTGTCGGCGTTATTGCAACAATGGCGATTAATGAAGATGATGATTTCTGCGTGCTCGATGCGAGTCATATTTTTAAATCTAGCTTAACCAGTATTGGCTTTAGAAAAGGTTCTTTCCTACGAGATTATATGTATGACTTCATGGTGAGGTTTGCTCCTCATTTAACTCGTCCATTAGTTGAGAAAGCGATCCAATTAAAATATACAGCCGAAGTTAATAAGTTATTTGAAGATATCGAATTGCCAACCAGGTAGGTTGTATATTCAATAATCTCTACTGTTATTCTTGAATTGTATGTACATCATTAAATTTAGCCCACTTTCGTGGGCTTTTTTGTATTTCAAAGAAAGTGCATTTAAAGAGATTTAAGGGGGTAATGGTGAGTTTATTTATTAAAGCTTACTCAGTATGGGAAGGATTTTACTGATTTTATCAAAACATTCTTGATACTCACTTTCAGCATTTGAGTCGGCAACAATACCGCCACCTGCCCAACAGTATATTTGATGGTGATGACAGACTAATGTGCGAATAGTAATACTACTGTCCATGTCTCCGTTACCATTTATATAAGCGATGCTACCGCAATAAATTTCCCGTTGAAATTTTTCAAGTTCAGAAATTATTTCCATTGAACGAATTTTAGGTGCACCAGTAATTGAGCCACCGGGGAAGCATGCTCTGAGTAAATCTTCACAAGAGTATTGTGCATCGAGTTGCCCTGTTACTGTACTGACTAAATGGTGCACAGCTGGGAAGCTTTCAATATTAAATAAGCTAGGGACTGAAACAGACCCTGGTTTACATACGCGACCAATATCATTTCGTAATAAATCTACAATCATCAAGTTCTCTGCTTGATCTTTCTCAGAGTGTAACAATTGTTGTTTATTCGCTAAGTCTTGTTCACTATTTTGACTACGTGGCATCGTACCTTTAATAGGTTTTGTTTGTACTTGGTTACCGTTTAATAATAAGAAACGCTCAGGTGATACCGAAATGATCACTTGGCCTGGTAAACGTATAAATGCGGCAAAGGGGGCTTTATTTTCTGTTAATAATGCTAAATAAGCTTGGTATTCATTACCTTGATAAACGGCTTGAAAACGTTGAGCTAAATTAACCTGATAACAATCCCCACTTAAAATGTACTCTTGAATTTTGTTAAAAGACTGTTTGTATTCTTGTTCACTGTAATTAGATTGCCATTGTTCAGATAAACTAAATGAGACAAGATTAGTGGGTGCGTTAAATGATAAATTTTCAAGCCATTGATGACGTTGTTGCCATCGTTCAGCGACATCTTGTTCTATGTTCTTAGTGCTTTGTTGCAATAAGTAATATTGTTTTTGTTTGAGGTTATATAAAATAGCCCAATCATAAAAACCACAGTGATAGGGACCTAAATTTAAGCCTGCGTTTTGTTGGTCTTTATTAACACGTTCAAACAGCTCACCCATTTCATAATGGTAAGCGGCAATCACACCACCCGTAAATGGAAAATCAGTGGTTGTTTCTTCATGAAATAATTGTTGTCTAATTTGTAATTGAGCAGCTAAAGGATCTCGTCCCATCTCGTGCGTTGTATTATTAGTTAAATCATGGAATGAAGTACGTTGATTCACATCGGTTAGCGTCGCGATAGGTTGTGCGCTAAAAATAGACCAATTACTATCAATATGTTCTGAACTTCCTGATTCTAAAAACACAGACCAATTTAAACAGGATAATTCCCCCTTAATGATAGTGATTATCTTTTCAGAGAAAAACAATGGTTTTATGAGTGTATTAGCTGATTTATAAGTCATTTTTTCGTATTTAGGCAACATTTTTGTAACAAAAAATTAGGCGGATAAGGCCAACAATATTACCATTGTTTTACAAAAACTGTTTACTATTTACTGGGAGCGACTGATGACAGTCATTAAAGAGCTGGATTTTATTAATAGCGTTAAGAACTCACTGCAATTCATTTCATATTATCACCCACTGGATTTTATCCAAGCAATGGATAAAGCTTACCAAGCAGAGCAAAATCCTGCCGCAAAAGATGCGATTGCTCAAATACTCATTAACTCTCGTATGTCTGCTGAAGGCAAGCGTCCAATTTGCCAAGATACTGGGATTGTGACGGTATTCGTTAAAATCGGAATGAAAGTCAGTTTTGATTCAGAATTAACAGTACAAGAGTTAGTTGATGAAGGGGTTCGCCAAGCTTATAACGATCAATCTAATCCGCTACGTGCTTCTATTGTTGCAGATCCTGCCGGTGCGCGTAAAAATACTAAAGACAATACGCCATCAGTTGTACATGTTGAAATGGTAAAAGGTAATAAAGTTGAAGTGATGGTCGCAGCAAAAGGCGGCGGCTCTGAAAATAAATCTAAAATGGCGATGTTAAACCCATCTGACTCTATTGAAGATTGGATAGAGAAAACAGTACCGTCAATGGGAGCAGGTTGGTGTCCACCAGGTATGTTAGGAATAGGCATTGGCGGCACGGCTGAAAAAGCAGCTGTAATGGCAAAAGAGTCATTAATGGAGCCTGTTGATATTTTTGATCTACAAGCTAAAGCAAAAGCAGACCCAGAATCATTGGATACCGATGAAAAGTTACGTTTAGAGATCTTCAAACGAGTTAATAACTTAGGTATTGGAGCGCAAGGCCTAGGTGGTTTAACAACAGTATTAGACATTAAAATAAAAAGTTGTCCTACTCATGCGGCATCAAAGCCTGTCGTTATGATCCCTAACTGTGCCGCAACAAGACATGCTCATTTCACCTTAGATGGCTCAGGCGAAGCCGTTTTAACTCCACCATCACTAGACCAGTGGCCAGAAATAACACGTGAAGTGGGTGAAAATGTGAGACGTGTTAACGTCAATGACTTATCTAAAGCTGATATGAGCGAATGGAAAAGTGGTGATACGATTTTACTTTCAGGGAAAATTTTAACAGGTCGTGATGCTGCTCATAAACGTATTCAAGAATTGATCACAAGTGGCAAAGGTTTACCTGAAGGTGTCGACTTTAAAGGTCGCTTCATTTATTACGTAGGTCCTGTTGATGCAGTGCGTGATGAAGTAGTGGGTCCTGCTGGTCCAACAACGGCAACCCGTATGGATAAATTTACTGACTTTATGTTAGAAGAAACAGGTTTATTAGGCATGATCGGTAAATCTGAACGTGGTCAAAATACAGTTGATTCAATTGCTAAACACAAATCAGTATATTTAATGGCTGTAGGTGGCGCTGCTTATTTAGTCGCTAAAGCGATTAAAAAATCACGTGTAGTTGCATTTTCAGACTTAGGAATGGAAGCTATTTACGAATTTGATGTAGAAGATATGCCTGTAACTGTCGCTGTTGATAGCCAAGGAAATAACGTTCACGAACAAGGTCCGGCTATTTGGAAAGCTAAAATCGCTGAATTAGACAGCAAATTGTCAGAATAGTTACTAAATTGATTGCTTGAAATAGTGAGGATGGTATAAAAGCATCAACGTAAGTATTTTTCATTATTCATAAAGGAATAAGTATGTTTGAACAAGTAAGTATGGCACCTGCAGATCCAATCCTCGGTTTAACAGATGCATTTAAAAAAGACGTCCGCACAGATAAAATCAACTTAGGTGTTGGTATCTATAAAAATGAAATGGGGCAAACTCCAATTTTAGCGACAGTTAAAGAAGCTGAAAAACGTCTACTTGCTGAAGAAACGACCAAAAGCTACCTTACCATCGAAGGTATTGCAGCTTATGGTGATGCTGTTCAAACATTATTATTCGGTGCTAATGCTGAAATAATTACTTCAAAGCGTGCTCGTACAGCACAAGTACCTGGTGGTACTGGTGCATTACGTACGGGTGCTGATTTTGCAGTGAGCAAATTAGGCATTAAAAAGATTTGGGTAAGTAATCCAACTTGGGCTAATCACGGTAATGTATTCAAAACATCTGGCTTAGAAGTGGTCGCGTATGATTATTATGATGCAGAGACTAAAGATTTAGATTTTGATGCAATGGTTGCTTCGCTTCAATCTGTTGAAGCTGGTGATATGGTGCTGTTCCATGGTTGTTGTCATAACCCAACGGGTATTGACCCAACAGCAGAACAATGGGAAGTGCTAGCAAAACTAACTGCTGAATTAGGCGCAATTCCCTTCTTCGACTTCGCATACCAAGGTTTTGGACATGGCGTGGAAGAAGATGCACAAGGTTTACGTACTTTTGCTAAGCATAACAAAGAATTGTTGATTGCTAACTCATTCTCTAAAAACTTTGGTTTATACAACGAACGTGTTGGTGGTATTACCCTTGTTGCAGAAGACAGTGATATTGCAGACAGTGCATTTAGCCAAATTAAAGCGGGTATCCGTTCTAATTACTCAAACCCTCCATCACACGGTGCTGCGATTGTAACAACTATTTTAAATGACTCAGAGCTTTATAAGCAATGGGTTCAAGAAGTTGCTGAGATGCGTAATCGTATCCAAGAAATGCGTGATTTATTTGTTGCAACGTTAAAAGAAAAAGGTGTAAAAGGTGACTTTAGTTTCATTAGTCGCCAACTAGGTATGTTCTCTTTTTCTGGTTTAACGGTTGAGCAAGTAAATAGATTAAAAGAAGAATTTGCAGTTTATATTGTAGGTTCTGGTCGTATCTCTGTAGCAGGAATGACTAAAAATAATATGCAACCATTATGTGATGCTTTAGCTAAAGTTATCTAATTAACCTTCTGGTTGTTAAATCATTAAACCTTTGTGCATTAATGCACTTAGGTTTAATGTTATCAAACTCACTGCTTTTTAGTTGTTATATAGTTAATGATTAACTATTTCTAAAAATAAATGCTAACGTAGTTGTCCGTTCAATTATTTGAAGATAACTGCTATATCAATACTTTACTTTATAGCGTAGCTTGTATCCGAATAGAGTACTTAATAGTGAAGTTGGTAAAATATGATAGAGATTTATGAGTAAAAAAATTAATCAAAACCTTTCATTTCTAACAAAATTGAAAAAGCTTCCAATATCTGCAGACAATGTAAGATGCTTATTAACGACTAAGGCATTTAAAGCAGAGTTATTTCAGCAGATCAATTCCGCCACTAAACGTATCTATATTGCTGCTTTGTATTTAGAAGCTGATGATGCAGGCGAAGAAGTTTTAGACGCGCTATATCAAGCAAAAAATAATCACCCTTCAATGGATATTACTGTTTGTATTGATTTTCATCGTGCACAACGAGGTTTAATTGGTGCTGAAAAGGGCGGAGATACTAATACGACTTGGTACCAGAAGGTTGCTACATTAAAAGGACGTGGCGTTAAAATTATTGGTTTGCCCGTTAAAAGAAAAGAACTTTTTGGTGTACAGCATTTAAAAGGTTTTATTTTTGATGATGTTGTCTTTTATAGTGGTGCAAGTATTAACAATATTTACCTTCATCAGCAGGATCGATATCGATTTGACCGTTATTGGTTAATAACAGATAGTGCGTTAGCTGATTCAATGGTTGACTACATTCAACAAGTTATTATCAATAGTGAAGCAGTTGTAGAACTCAATGCGCCTGTTGTACCTAAGTTCAATGAATTTAAAAAAGAACATAAAAACTTAAGTCGTAACTTAAAACTATCAGGCTATCGATTTGACCCTATTGGATTCAATGGCTTGGCTGTTAGACCTCTTACGGGAATCGGTACTAAGAAAAACTTATTAAATAAAGTGATTAGAGCTATCTTTCACTCTACCGAAAAAGAATTGATTTTATTTACGCCTTACTTTAATTTACCCACTGCATTATCTCGAGATATCTCAGCACTGTTAAAGCGTAAAGTTAATATTACTATTGTTGTTGGCGATAAAACCGCAAATGATTTTTATATTCCTGAAGATAAACCCTTTAAAACGATTTCCGCTTTACCTTATCTTTATGAAGTAAACCTACGTAATTTTGCTAAGAAGCATCATACTTCTATTTTGCAAGGTCACTTAAAGTTACATCTATGGAAACATGATTCAAATAGTTTCCATTTAAAAGGTATTTATTCAGACCAACGTTTTTCATTATTAACAGGCCATAACCTTAACCCTAGAGCATGGCGTTTAGATCTTGAAAATGGATTATTGATTGACGATCCAGAAAAACAATTATCTACTCAGTTTAATGAAGAATTAACCAATATTCTTTCTCACACGCGGTTGGTTGAAAGTTATCATGACATAGATGATATGGAAACTTATCCAGACAAAGTGAAACAGCTTATCTCTCGTTTAAAAAGAGTTAAAGCAGATAGAATTATTAAAGGAATTATTTAGTGCTAGTTTTAGTCTGAATATAGCAATTTAATATTTGTCCTTAATTTAGAAGGGTGGTTTCCTACCATCCTTTCTTTTTAAATTTTATTTCTCATTTGCTCTTCAATTATTACATCTTCATTTTTCGTGCTTTAATATCTCCGTTTTGCTCATAAACTATTCTTTATTTTAAGGTCCTTGTTGTAAATAATTATTTTCTTTTTCTGATTAATACATTTCATTAATTCAATCCTTGAATGAGATGAAAGCAATTTAAATTCTACTCATCTTTGGAACCAAACATTACTGTACTCAGATTACTTGTTTGTTTTAACAACGATTACGTTATTTATTTTTATATCGAACAACAATATTGAATAATATTAACTAAAATCGCTGACTATTTAATCGCTTAGACGTATATTACTCATTTACCTATTGAATTATATTTCTGCTTACGTATAATTCCTCGCATCAAGTGTTAAGGCTTGATGCAGTGACAATGGTAGGCCTCTTGGTTTCTCGCATTGATAACTTATTAACCTGGTCAGAGCCGGAAGGCAGCAGCCATAGTAGGTGATTCAAGTGCCGAGAGTTTGCTGGGAGGTCTACCACCCACCCAAATATCTATATATAATACAATCATCCTAAGCTCTTAAAGGTCTAACTATGACCCAATATAACTCTCGTTTCGATACATCACTTAAAGCAAAGCATTTTCTTCCAAAATACTGGGTGACTTGGTTACTATTAGCTTTATTATTTATTTGTAGTTACATTCCTGTTTCTGTAAGAGATAAAGTTGCAGCATGGCTCGCAGATAAACTCTATAACGCAAATTTTTTGAAGAAACGTAAAAAAATTGCATTTATCAATATTGGTTTATGTTTTCCTGAATATACTGAACTCGAAAAAGATGCGCTGATGCGTGAAAACTTTCGTTCAGTTGCCCAAATAGCATTTTCCTTAGGTGAAATTGCATTCAGAAGTAAATCATTTTTATATAAACGTATTAATTTTATCGGAGAACACTTTGTAAAAGAGGCAGAAAGTGAAGGCCAAGCAATCATCTTTTTAGCGCCACATTGTTATGGTGTTGATTTTGCTGGTGTCGCTGCTATTTCTGCTCGTGGTTATCCTTTATCTAGCATGTTCAATGATTATAAAAATCCAATTTTTGATTGGTTTGTTACCAATTACCGAACGCGTTTTAGTCGATTAAATGACAAAGGGACACTTTATCATCGTAGTGAAGGTTTAAAACCTTGTATTAAGAGTTTACGAGATAAAGCACATTTTTATTATTTACCCGATGAAGATCATGGGCGTGATAGCAGTCTTTTCTCACCATTTTATGCCACTCAAAAAGCAACACTGCCAGTAATTGGACGTTTAGCTAAATTAGGGCGTGCCGTGGTTATTCCTACTTATACATCTTATAACGCTAAAACAGGTAAAGTTGATGTGATTTGCCATGCGCCTTTAAAAGCGATTCCAAGTGGTGATGAACAGCAAGATACGGATTTAATGAATGCAGCGATCGAGAAGGTGATCAATGAAAATAGAGCGCAATATATGTGGACGCTAAAATTATTTAAGACAAGGCCTGAGGAAGGGTTAAAAATATATAAGTAACCACTAAAGTTTGTCGCACTCTCTTATTTACTAAATAAGGCAGCCTAGCTGCCTTTTTGTTTGTCTGTCAAAAAGTAACTACTTTAATCCCATGCCACTAAAAAATACCAAAAAAACATGTCGGGGATGAGAATGATTCATTCTAGTATAGTCGACTCACTGAGCGTTGAATCGTTGCCCTGTTACTTTAATGCTGTCATTTCCTAATAAATATAAATACACCGCTAAAATTTGTTCTGGTGTTTTAAGTAAACTGACATCTTCAGCAGGGTAGGCACTTGCTCGCATTGCAGTTTTAGTTGCGCCCGGATTAATCGCATTAAAGCGCAGAGAGCTATTTTCATATTCATCAGCCACGCATTGCATCATACCTTCCGTTGCGAACTTAGAAACGCTGTATGGCCCCCAGTACGCTCGACTTTTTAGACCGACACTTGACGTAGTAAAGATAGTACTGGCATTTTGAGCTTTTTCTAACACAGGAATTAAATGTTTAGTCATTAAAAATGCGGCGTTAAGGTTTGTTTGCATCACCTCATTCCACATTGTATTTTCAATTTGTATGAAAGGACTTAGTACACCCAGGTGGCTTGCATTATGTACCAACCCATCTAACTTTCCATATTCACGTAATATCGTATCGGCCATATCACGATAATGCTCTTCAGTGGCACCATTTAGGTCTACAGGTAAAATAGCCGCAGATTTTTTATTTAATGCTTCAATTTGATCGTAGACAGCTTCTAGCTTCTTAACTGTTTTTCCTAATAGGATCACATTCGCGCCCAATTCAGCACATTTGATTGCGAGTGCTTTGCCAATACCAGCCCCTGCGCCAGTGATCAGGATAGTTTTATCTGCCAATAAATTATCAGGTGCAATGTAATCCATTTAATAGTCTCTTCTCAGTAAAAAGTGGCATGATAACTTTTTTTTAAAAAAAACACTCAAACTCTTTTGTACGTTGGGACATTTTTTGTCATGATAAGCGCATATATTATATAAAGAGGATTTATTTTGGATTATTTATTGCAGTACGGGCTATTTTTAGCCAAAGCTATTACATTTGTTATTACTATTGTTGCTATTTTAATTGCAATTATAGCTTTAACCAGTAAACAAAAAGCCAAAAAAGGTGAGTTAGAAATAACAGATTTATCCGAACAAATTAACGATACAAAAAAATCTATATCAGAACAATTATTAACCTCTGCACAGTTAAAAGCAAAACAAAAAGAAGATAAAAAAGCACTTAAAATAAAGCAAAAAGAAGAAAAGAAATCTGCAGGTAAAACGTCACAACCTGAAAACTCACCACAACTTTATGTGGTTGATTTCAAAGGAAGCATTGACGCAAAAGAAGTCGCGTCATTACGTGAAGAAGTCACTGCTATCATAAGCGTGGCATCTGAGAAAGATGAAGTGTTTGTACGCCTAGAAAGTGGCGGTGGTATGGTCCATGGCTACGGACTGGCAGCATCACAATTACAACGTTTAAAAGATAAAAATATTCCACTTACTATTTCAGTTGATAAAGTGGCGGCAAGTGGTGGTTATATGATGGCTTGTGTTGCAGACAAAGTTATCGCCGCACCTTTTTCTATTATTGGTTCAATTGGTGTCATTGCTCAAATCCCTAATTTTAATAAATTACTTAAAAAACATGATGTTGAGTTTGAACAACTCACTGCGGGTCAATACAAACGAACGTTAACTATGTTTGGTGAAAATGATGATTTGGGTCGTGAGAAATTCAAGCAAGAGTTAGAAGAAACACATCAGTTATTTAAACATTTTGTGAGCGAACATCGTCCACAATTGAATATTGATAAAATTGCAACCGGTGAGCACTGGTACGGTTCACAGGCGTTAGATTTGGAACTCGTTGATAAAATTCAAACAAGTGATGATTATCTACTAGAACAGCTCGATTCTAGACATATTGTGCAAGTTCGTTACCAAAAAAGTAAAAAATTAGCTGAAAAAATAGGAAAAAGTGTCGCTTCGTCTGTAGAATCCAGTTTTTTAACTATAATGCAAACGAATGTATCAAGAATGTTTAAATAACGTTATGCATTAAAATATGTTAAAAAGCCGACTTTTAACGAGTCGGCTTTTTATTTGTATCTTCCAAAAATAAAAGAAATAGGTTGCTATTAGTTAAAACTTTGGATTATATAAAAAAGAGAAATTCATTGGACGAGTTAACATTCTTTCTGAAACAGACTATTTATTAGGTACTAAAGCAATATGAGCAAATCTCTGGTTATCGTAGAATCACCTGCCAAAGCAAAAACAATCAATAAATATTTAGGCAAAGATTTTATTGTAAAATCAAGTGTTGGACACGTACGTGATTTACCAACAAGTGGTAGTGCTAAAAAATCTATCGATGCTAAAAAGAAAAAATCTTTAGCTGGTTTAACCCCCGCACAAAAAGCAAAAGAAACAGCAAAAAGAACACAAGCTGCGTTAGTTACTCGAATGGGTATAGACCCGAAAAATAACTGGGCTGCAAATTACGAGATATTACCCGGCAAAGAAAAAGTTGTTGATGAATTATTAAAACTTGCTGAAGATGCTCCCACTATCTATCTCGCAACCGATTTGGATAGAGAGGGGGAAGCAATCGCTTGGCACCTTAGAGAAATTTTAGGTGGCGATCACAGCAAATATCAACGTGTGGTCTTTAACGAAATAACAGAAACTGCTATTCAAGAAGCTTTTAAACACCCTACGGAATTAAATGTCGATGGTGTCAATGCACAACAAACACGTCGTTTCTTGGACCGATTAGTTGGCTTTATGGTTTCACCATTACTTTGGAAAAAAGTAGCGCGAGGCTTATCTGCTGGCCGAGTTCAGTCTGTGGCTGTTAAATTGTTGGTTGAACGTGAACGTTTAATCAAAGCATTTAACCCTGTAGAGTTTTGGGACCTTCATGCTCAAACTATCTCACAAGACAAAACCTCTTTACGTTTAGAAGTTTATAAACAAAATGATAAAACCTTTGCGCCTGTTAATGAGCAAGAAACATCAGTTGCAGTAGAAGCATTAAAAGATGCGACTTATAAGCTGCATTCTCGTGAAGATAAACCAACAACCAGTAAAGCAAGTGCGCCATTTATCACTTCAACTTTGCAACAAGCCGCGAGTACACGTTTGGGTTTTGGTGTTAAGAAAACCATGATGCTTGCTCAACGTTTGTATGAAGCAGGTTACATTACTTACATGCGTACCGATTCAACTAATTTAAGTAAGGATGCTGTGGCATCGGCGCGTGAATTTATTGAAAAAGAATTTGGTAGTAATTATTTACCAGAAAATGCAATGTCATACAGTAGTAAAGCAGGGGCTCAAGAAGCCCATGAAGCAATCCGTCCTTCGGATGTTTCACAGCGTGCTGAATTAATCGATGTTACAGACAAAGATGCAAAACGTTTATATGAACTTATTTGGCGCCAATTTCTAGCATGTCAAATGCTACCTGCGTTATATGATTCATCAACATTAGTTATTGAAGCAGGTGATTACAAGCTTCGCGCTAAAGGACGTACATTACGTTTCGCAGGTTGGACAAAAGCACAGCCAGTAACAAAAAGTAAAGCCGATGAAATTCATCTACCTGATTTAAAAGTGGGTGAAGAATTAACATTAGTTGAACTAGAGCCGCTACAACACTTTACTAAACCACCTGCCCGTTTCTCTGAAGCTGCATTGGTTAAAGAATTAGAAAAACAAGGTATTGGCCGACCATCAACTTACGCAAGTATTATTTCAACCATTCAAGATCGTGGTTATGTGAAAGTCGATAAACGTCGTTTCTTTGCAGTTAAAATGGGTGAAATCGTGACAGACCGTTTAACTGAAAATTTCACCGATTTAATGAGTTACGATTTTACTAAAGCAATGGAAGAAAAGTTAGATGCCATTGCAGAAGGTAATGCGGATTGGCATAAAGAGTTAGATAGATTCTACAAGAATTTAACAACACAACTTGATCAAGCTGAATTACCTGTTGAAGATGGCGGAATGCGTCTTAATGATCCTGTTATTATTGACGAAGTAGCTTGTCCAACATGTGATCGTCCTATGGGCATTCGTACGGCGAGTACTGGTGTTTTCTTAGGGTGTTCTGGTTATGCATTACCACCGAAAGAACGTTGTAAAACCACGATTAACTTAGTTGATGGTGAAGAAGTTGAAGATCTTCTAAGTTCTGAAGATCTTGAAACGGCTGCTTTAATGGCGAAACATCGTTGTCCTAAGTGCGACACCGCAATGGATAGCTACTTAATCGACGAGACACGTAAACTACACGTTTGTGGTAATAATCCACTGTGTGATGGTCATACGGTTGAAGTTGGTGAGTTTAAAATCAAAGGTTACGACGGTCCGATTGTTGAATGTGATAAATGTGGCACTGATATGCAGCTTAAAGATGGCCGCTTTGGTAAATACATGGATTGCACCAATGAAGAATGTAAAAACACACGTAAGATATTACGAAGTGGTGAAGTTGCTCCGCCAAAAGAAGATGCAGTGCATTTACCTGAATTAGAGTGTGAACAAAGCGATGCTTATTTCATTCTACGTGATGGTGCTGCAGGTATCTTTTTAGCAGCAAGTACTTTCCCGCGTTCTCGTGAAACGCGTGCGCCTAAAGTGATCGAATTAGCTAAATTCCGTGATAGAATTTCAGAAAAATTCTATTACTTAGCTGATGCTCCTCAAAAAGATCCTGAAGGGAATCTCGCTGTTGTTCGTTATAGTCGTAAAAATAAAGAACAATATGTTATGACCGAAATTGATAAAAAAGCAACGGGTTGGACTGCTAAATATATTGATAATAAATGGGTAGAAGACATCCCTAAAAAGAAAGTGGCTAAAAAAGCGAAAGCTAAAAAGTAGTCTTTTACACTTTCTTTAAATGGCAGCCAAGGCTGCCATTTTTATATCTTCAATTTATTGATTGATTTTTCAGCGACTAACAGTGTTGTTCATACCTAACATCTTGTTGCTGGTTTAAATTTTTAAACATTTGTATATACTAGCGTTTTTTCAAAGGATGGTTTCAAATGCGCATAGCTTTAGGTATTGAATACGATGGTGCTAATTATTATGGTTGGCAAAGACAAAAAGAAGTTAATTCTGTTCAAGAAGAGCTAGAAAAAGCATTATCTAATATTGCAAACCATCCCGTAACGGTTAATTGTGCAGGTAGAACCGATGCTGGTGTTCACGGTACAGGACAAATTGTTCATTTTGATACCGATTCAGATCGACAAGTGAGTGCTTGGACATTAGGTGTGAATGCTAAATTACCCGGTGATATAGCCGTGCGTTGGGTTAAAGAAGTTGATGATTCATTTCATGCGCGATTCAGTGCAACTGCGCGTCGTTATCGTTACATTATTTATAATGGTGTTTACCGTCCAGGTATTCTCAGTAAAGGTTTGAGCCATTATCATTGTGATTTAGACGCCGATATAATGCAGCAAGCAGGGCAATTTATAGTTGGACAACATGACTTTACTTCTTTTAGAGCATTACATTGCCAAGCTAACAGCCCAGTCCGTACTATTGAATATTTAAATATTACACGACGCAGTGACTTTATTATTATTGATATTAAAGCTAATGCCTTTTTACACCACATGGTGCGTAATATTGCGGGTAGTTTAATTGAAGTAGGGCAAGGCAAACAACCTGTTGATTGGTTAGGTACTTTGCTTACTTATAAAGACAGATCAAAAGCGGCAGCAACCGCTAAACCAGGTGGTTTATATCTCGTTGAGGTGGATTACCCAGAACAATTTCATTTACCAAGACCTGCTTGCGGTCCTTTATTTTTAGACATTTAATGTGACAAAACACTATGACAACTAAAACATCAAATATCCCTTTTTCAGCAAATGATTTAACGACTTGGTTAAAGCACCTAGAGCAATTACATCCTAATGTTATTGAATTAGGATTAAAACGAATCACTGAAGTCGGTAAGCGTTTAAATCTAATTAATTTCGATGCTAAAGTCATCACAGTCGCCGGTACTAATGGTAAAGGAACGACTTGTGCTTACTTAGAAAAAATATTGATTGATGCAGGTTTCAAAGTGGGTGTTTACAGTTCACCTCATATTCACCGTTATAATGAACGTCTTCGTATTAACTTTCGTGAACTTGATGATCAACGACATTGCGAAGCGTTTGCTGTTATTGAAAAAGCACGTCTTGATATCTCTCTGAGTTATTTTGAATACGCAACATTAGCGTGTTTATATCTTTTACAACAACAGCAATGTGATTATATTTTATTAGAAGTGGGATTAGGTGGACGCTTAGATGCAACCAATATGGTTGAGTCGGATATTAGTGTAGTGACAACGATTGGTATCGATCATATTGATTGGCTTGGCAGCGATAGAGAAGTCATTGGCTTTGAAAAAGCAGGTGTATTCAGATCAAATAAACCAGCTATTTGCGGCGAGCTCGATGTGCCACAATCAGTTATTGACCATGCTGCTGCTATTTCATCACAATTAAAATTGGCTTCTCGAGATTTCTCTTTTGAAGTACTTGATGAAAATACTTGGGCATGGAATGGTAAACAAACATTATCGCCAATTAAGCAAACATTAATGCCAATGCAAAACGCATCGACAGCACTCGCAGTAATCGAAGCTTTATCCATTGATATTGCACCTGAAAAATTGATATCCTCTATTGAAAACGCATCATTAGTGGGACGTTTACAAGCATTAGCAGGTTATCATTGCGATCTTTATATCGATGTCGCTCATAACCCGCAGTCCGCAGAATATTTAGCGTCTCAATTAAAACGTTTAAAAGAAGCTAAAGGTGAGGGCTGTAAAGTGCATGGCGTTGTTGGGATGTTGTCAGATAAAGATATGACTGCCACTTTGTCTGCCATTAATTTACACATTTCAGAATACAGTTTTGTTGACCTAAATTGTTATAGAGGCGCTTCTGCAGAGCTGCTTTTAGAAGCTTATAAAAAAAGTTTAAATAATGATCATACTGTGACCTGTTATAAAAATGTCACCTGTGCAGTTGATAAGGTAGTTAAGAATAGCGATGCATCTGATATAGTGATTGTATTCGGTTCTTTTCATACCGTTTCAGATATTTTAACCCATTAGCAAGGTATAGAACGTGGATTCTCAGTTTAAAAACCGTTTAGTAGGCGTCACAATATTAGTTGCACTTGTTGTTATTTTTTTACCGTCATTAATTGATGGTAAAAAAACAACGTACCAACAAGAATTTGTAGCCACACCGATTAAACCTGAATTAAAAGAACACTCTAAAACTTTCCCTGAAACAACTGCAGTCAATAACGAACAACTTATTATTGAAAATGAACCTAACGGTGATGATCAAAGTGAGACAGAAAGCACTTCTGACTGGAAAGTTGAAGAAGTCGCTTCAACAGTGGTTATAGACGAACCAACAGCACAACCAGCAGAAATTAAATCAGCACCGACTCCTAAACCCGTTACTGTTAAAGCCCCTGTATTTGATGACCCTGCTTGGACGATACAATTAGGGGCTTTTCAAAACAAAGCCAATATTAATACATTATTGAAAAAATTGAATAAAGCTGGCTTTCAAGCTCATACGGTTCCTAAAGAAGTCATTGATGGACAACTGACTCGTGTGTTTGTTGGACCTGATATATCAAAAGAAAAATTAGAAGAAAAACTACCAAGATTGAAAAGCTTAACAAGTTTAAATGGTAAGTTAGTGCCATTTAACCCAATTGCACCTTAGTTTTTGAAGCCTTTTAAAACATTCTCTGATAGAATGCGCGCGTTAAAGACTCACTACAATATTTAGGGATAGTATGAATTGGTTTGATTTCGCCATACTGGGTGTAATTGGTTTATCATCATTAATTAGCTTAATCCGAGGCTTCACTAAAGAAGCTGTCTCCCTCGTCACTTGGTTCGCTGCCTTTTTTGTCGCCAGCAACTTTTATCCCGAAATGGCACAGTTCATTACTGGCATTGAAGACCTTAAAATACGTAATAGTGCAGCTATTGCGATCCTCTTCATCGCTACATTATTGATTGGCGCTCTCGTCAACTACATTATTAATCGTCTTGTTGCAGTCACAGGTTTATCAGGTACCGATAGGTTACTTGGTGTTATCTTTGGTGCGATACGCGGTATTTTGATTGTTAGTGCATTATTATTTTTCGCTGACTACATAACCTCATTCGAAGAAACACTATGGTGGAAAGAGGCTCAATTACCTCCTCATTTTGCTATTGTCATTACATGGTTTTTCGAACATTTAGAGAGCTCATCAAGCTTTCTAAAAAATATACAATCAACCAAGATATAATCGTTGATTAGCAAAAATTAGTCCTCAATTAAAAAGCACATTTGTTTGTGCTTTTTTGTGAACTCTCTTAAAAATAGAAAGGCTTTAATTTATGTGTGGAATAGTGGGTATAGTTGGTTCAACTCCTGTCAATCAAAGTATTTATGATGCGTTGACCGTTTTACAACACCGTGGACAAGATGCCGCTGGTATTGTGACAACTTACAATGGTAACTTTAAACAACGTAAAGCAAACGGTTTAGTGAAAGATGTTTTTGAAACTAAACATATGCAACGTTTAAAAGGTAACAGTGGTATTGGCCACGTTCGTTATCCTACTGCAGGTAGCTCTAGTGCTGCTGAAGCTCAACCATTCTATGTTAATTCACCTTGGGGTATCTCATTAGCGCATAACGGTAACTTAACGAATGCAAAAGACCTACGTGCTGCATTAGTTAAATCTCGCCGTCATATCAATACCACTTCAGATTCTGAGCTGCTATTAAACACATTGGCTGCTGAATTAGGTAAAACAAAAACGGATCACTTATCACCAGACGATATTTTCCATGCTATCGCTGAAGTGCATAAACAAATTAGCGGTGCTTATGCCGTAACTGCATTGATCATTGATCATGGTTTAATTGCTTTTCGTGACCCTGATGGTATTCGTCCTTTAGTGCTTGGCTCTCGCCAAACTGACGAAGGTGATATCGAGTATATCGTTGCCTCAGAAAGTGTTGGACTTGATACTATTGGGTTTAGATTTCTACGTGATGTTGAACCGGGTGAAGCGGTATACATTACAGAAAATAGAAAATTATTTACGCAACAATGTGCTGAAAAAACATCATTAACGCCTTGTATCTTTGAGTACGTTTACTTTGCTCGTCCTGATTCAACATTAAATGGTATTTCGGTATATGAAGCACGTTTAGAAATGGGCCGTAAATTAGGTGCTAAAATTAAACGTGAATGGTCTGATTTAGAGATCGATGCGGTTATTCCTATTCCAGAAACGTCAAATGATATTGCATTAGAAATTTCTGTTGAATTGGGCCTTCCGTACCGTCAAGGTTTTGTAAAAAATCGCTACATCGGTCGTACTTTTATCATGCCAGGGCAAACTCAACGTCGTAAATCAGTACGTCGTAAATTGAACCCAATCTCTGCTGAGTTTAAAGGTAAAAATGTACTGTTAGTTGATGACTCTATTGTACGTGGTACAACATCGGAACAGATTATTGAAATGGTAAGAGAAGCTGGTGCTAAGAAAGTTTATTTAGCGTCAGCGGCACCAGAAGTACGTCACCCAAATGTGTATGGTATTGATATGCCAACACCGGAAGAGTTGATTGCACATGGTCGTAACGCTGAACAAATCAGTGATTGCATCGGTACTGATAAGCTGATTTTCCAAGATCTACAAGATTTAAAAGATGCAGTTGGTAAACAAAATCCTGCAATCAAAGAGTTTGAATGTTCAGTTTTTGACGGTAAATACGTCACGCCTGGTATCAACAAAGAATACTTTGATTATTTAGCAAGCCTACGTAGTGAAGATGCTAAAAAAGTACAAATTCAAAAAGAAGAAATTGCTAATTTAGAGATGTATAACGAATCATAATTTAGCCTTATCGTTTTATGAAAAGCACAGCTCAGGTTGTGCTTTTTTGTATCTGTCATTTAATAAGCTGTTGACCCAATGCTTGATAAATAAATAAATAAATAAATAAATAAAGAAGAGTCACTATAAAATGATGATCGATAAAGAACGAATGCACTAGTTTAATCATCTACTTTTGTTTAATAATCAACTTTGTTTAATCATATCGGAATGAGGGTTGTACATTAATGAAATAGATTAATATTCTTTAATCTAATAACATCGATCGATTCAATGAAGAGAAGTGACGAGTCAGATACTTTGACGTCGTGGTATCGAAGGTGGCAGTACAAATTTAAGGTAAATTATACCCATCACAATAAATAGCTTATCTATTTTTTTTGTTAAAACAGTCCACTTTCTCGTTGTAAATTTCGTAAAGGGAACAGTCATTTACGTCTGAATTGAACTGTTTTTACAGCGAAAAATTTAGATAACATATTTAATGTAATCGGTATTAAAAAAGAAACATAAAAAAACCAGCGAGAAGCTGGTTTTTTTGATTTCTAAAGTTAAAAAATAAAAGTTATTCAATCATTGATCGCTCAGTTGATAATTCAATCAATAGAACAGTTAATAAGTCACTTTTAATCTTCAAACTTTAAAATTCAGCAGTACCTGGAGCACGAGGGAATGCAATTACATCACGGATGTTTTGTACACCTGTTACATAAGAAACTAGACGCTCAAAACCAAGACCAAATCCAGCATGAGGTACTGTTCCGTATTTACGTAAATCACGGTACCAGCTGTAATCTTCTTTATCTAAGCCCATTTCTTCAAGGCGTTTATCTAAAGCGACTAAGTCTTCTTCACGTTGACTACCACCGATGATTTCACCGATACCTGGCGCTAATACATCCATTGCCGCTACTGTTTTACCATCTGCATTTAATTTCATGTAGAAAGCTTTAATATCTTTAGGGTAATTTTGTAGGATAATCGGTGCGCCAACATGCTCTTCAGCTAGGTAACGTTCATGCTCAGATTGTAAATCTACACCCCATTCAACAGGGTATTCAAATGTTTTGTCACATTTTTGTAGAATATCAATGGCATCGGTGTAATCCATGCGAACAAACTCAGAGTTAACCATGTTTTGTAATCGTGTAATTGCTTCTTTATCGACACGTTCTGCAAAGAACGCCATATCATCTGCACGTTCAGTTAATACGGCGTTAAATACATATTTCAACATATCTTCAGCTAATTGTGCAGCATCTGATAAATCAGCAAAAGCAATTTCAGGTTCAACCATCCAGAATTCAGCTAAGTGACGTGTTGTATTTGAATTTTCTGCACGGAATGTAGGACCAAACGTGTAAACATTACTTAATGCACAAGCATACGTTTCAGCATTTAATTGACCAGAAACCGTTAAGAATGTTTCTTTACCGAAGAAGTCTTTTTTGTAATCTACTTTACCTTCAGCGTTGAGCGGTAAGTTTTCCATATCTAATGTACTAACTTGGAACATTTCACCAGCACCTTCACAGTCACTACCTGTAATGATTGGCGTGCTGATCCAGTTAAATCCACGTTCATAAAAGAAGTTATGAATAGCATGTGATAAACAGTTACGAACACGTGTTACTGCACCAAACATGTTAGTACGAGGACGAAGGTGAGCATGTTCACGCATGTATTCAATACTATGTCGCTTAGCTGACATTGGGTAAGTATCTGGGTCTTGTACAAAACCATGCACTACTACTGATGTTGCTTGTAGCTCAAACTGTTGGCCTTTTCCTGGGCTTTCAACTAATTCACCAGTAACGGCAACGCTACAACCCGCTGATAAATTTAATACATCAGCAGTATAATTTTCTAATTCTGAAGGGACAACAGCTTGAATAGGATCGAAGCATGAACCGTCATAAATATTTAGAAAAGAGATGCCAGCTTTTGAATCACGTCGAGTGCGGATCCAACCTTTTACTGTTACTTGGCTGCCTAATGCAAATTTGCTGTTGAAAATATCAACAATGAGTGTTTTTGACATCTTAAATAGTGCTCCATAATCACAGTCTTAACTGTTTTATACTAAAAATATTGATAGCTGCATATATTACCTCGGACAGATTTAGATACAAGCCTCTCATTCTATATTAATGGCACTATTGACCTTTAATCGTGTATATAATCTTAAGCTTTCGTCGGTGTAGTGTGTAACACGGGTTTTACCACTGTATTTTAACTAACAAACGTCACTTGAAATATAGGATTGGAGTGGTTAGTCCATGGTTTTGCACACTTGGTAAATGGCATCACATAATTTGTTTATTTGTTGTTCTGATGCAATGTAAGGTGGCATCAAATATATTAATTTACCAAAAGGGCGGATCCATACCCCTAAGTCTACAAACTGTTTTTGTATCTCCACCATATTCACAGCTTGATTTAATTCAACAACGCCAATCGCACCTAACACTCTCACTGAATTTACACTAGGTAATGTTTTGCAACGACTAAGTTGGTTCTGTAATTGCTCTGATAGGGTAGAGACTAATTGTTGCCAATTTATTGTTAATAACATTTTTAAATTTGCATTTGCGACTGCACAGGCCAACGCATTACCCATGAAAGTAGGGCCGTGCATAAAGACACCCGCTTTACCCTCACTAATGGTTTTTGCAACATGTGTTGTGGTTAATGTTGCTGCAAAACTCATATAACCACCCGTTATTGCTTTACCTAAACATAATATATCAGGACTAATATTCGCGTGTTCACAAGCAAATAATTTCCCTGTTCGGCCAAAGCCGGTAGCGATTTCATCAGCGATTAATAACACACCGTATTCATCACATAATGCCCGAGCTGCTTTTAGGTAGTTTGGGTGATAAAAATACATTCCACCAGCACCTTGAACAATAGGTTCTAAAATTAACGCTGCTATTTGAGTATGATGTTCTTTTAATAGTTGTGTTAAATCATCCATGGCATTCTCATGCCAAGGTTGATCAAATGTGATGTTAGGTTGTTCGGTAAAGAAATTTTTTGCTACAAAATCTTGATAAAGCGAATGCATAGACCCTTCTGGATCAGTGACACTCATGGCTGCAAAGGTATCACCGTGATATCCCTTTTTTAGTGCTACAAACTTTGTTTTGTTTTTACCTAATGACTGCCAATACTGAAGTGCCATTTTCATTGCCACTTCTACCGCCACGCTCCCTGAATCGCTAAAGAATACTTTATCTAATCCTTTGGGTGTTATTTCTACTAATGTTTTAGCAAGATCAACAGCGGGTTGATGAGTTAAACCACCAAACATAATATGCGACATTTTAGACAGCTGATCAGTTGCTGCTTTATTCAACTCTTTTACGTTATAACCAAATAAGCAAGCCCACCAAGATGACATGCCATCTATTAATGTTTCACCAGATTGTAAAGAGATTAAACATCCATCCGCACTTTCCACAGGATAACAAGGAATAGGTGCCGTCATTGATGTATAAGGATGCCAAATGTGTTGTTTATCGTAAGACAAATCGATTTTAGTACTTAATATATTTTCATTGTTCATTTTATAATCACATGTAAAGTTAATTGGTTATTTTAAGTTGACAGTGTATCTTTCAACATTAAACTAACCAAATACTTTTCAAGCTAGGTTATTAGATAATGTTAAATACGATGCAAAAGACAACAACAAGCACTACGTCAAATGTAATGGCAAGTACTATGCCTGAGAGCATAGTTAATAACTCGCAAGTTAGACGTGATTGGACGGTGACAGAGGTGAATGCCTTATTTGCGTTACCGTTTATGGATTTAATGTTTCAAGCACAAACGGTACATCGTGCGAATTTTCCTAATAATCAAGTGCAAGTCAGCACATTGTTATCTATAAAAACCGGTGCTTGCCCAGAAGACTGTAAATATTGTCCACAAAGTGCGCGTTATGATACGGGTCTTGAAAAAGAAACGTTAATGGAAGTTGAGAAGGTGATTAAAGCGGCTAAAGATGCTAAAGCAACCGGTTCAACTCGTTTCTGTATGGGGGCGGCTTGGAAAAATCCAAAACAAAGAGATATGCCTTATCTAGTTGAAATGATAAAAGAAGTTAAATCATTAGGGCTAGAGTCATGTATGACTTTAGGTTCGCTTGATGATCATCAAGCTCAGCAATTATCTAATGCGGGTTTAGATTACTACAACCATAACTTAGATACGTCACCTGAGTATTACGGTGAAATTATTACTACCCGTTCGTATCAAGAAAGACTGGATACCCTAGATAATGTTCGTAGTGCTGGCATGAAAGTATGTAGTGGCGGCATTGTAGGATTAGGTGAAGAAGGTAAAGACCGTTCTGGATTATTAGTTCAATTAGCCAATATGCCAGCGCAGCCTGAAAGTGTGCCTATTAACAAATTAGTTAAGGTAAAAGGGACTCCTTTAGAAAATGTAGATGATCTCGATGATTTTGAATTTATTAAAACAATCGCTATCGCACGTATTTTAATGCCTAAATCGCATGTTCGGTTATCTGCTGGACGTGAGGATATGTCAGAGCAAACACAAGCGCTCTGTTTTATGGCGGGTGCAAACTCCATTTTTTACGGTTGTAAATTATTAACCACCGCTAATCCTGACGAAAATTCAGATATGCGTTTATTTAATAAATTAGGCATTAATAAAGAAGAAATTAATTTTTCTCCTTACGAAACTGAAAAGAAAGTCGATGCTGCAATAGTACGCCATGCAGAAAAAGACGAACTTTTTTATGATGCAACAAGTCAGCTCTAGCCATAACCTTTATTACAGTGATGAAAGCGATGAACAATAAGATAGAAAATATGCCTATTAAACCTTTCGCTTTTATTAATGATCAACTCGAACAGCGAAAGTCACAACATTTATATCGTTCTTCTGTTCCTATTAATGGTAAGCAATCTCGCTATATTGACGTTAATGGAAAGCAATACCTTAATTTTTCAAGCAATGATTACCTTGGATTAGCGTCAGATCCTGCTTTAGTTAATGCATGGAAAAAAGGGGCTGATTTATTTGGTATCGGTAGCGGAGGCTCATACTTAGTGACTGGATATAATCAGGTTCACCGTGATGTTACTCAGCAATTACAAGAATGGTTAGGTGTTGAGTCTATCGCTTTATTCAGTTCTGGTTATTCAGCTAATCAAGCAATAATAAAATTATTACTGTCTAAAAATGATTTATTAATTCAAGACAAGTTAAATCATGCTTCTTTAATGGAAGCAGGGGCAAATAGCCCTGTGAAAATGCAACGCTTTAAACATAACAATATGCAACATTTGCAGACTATTTTAAGCGCTAATGCTGAGATCGATAATAAATTGGTCATTTCAGAAGGCGTGTTTAGTATGGATGGTGATTGTGCTCCAATCGATTCATTACAACAACAATGTCAATCTCATCAGGCATGGTTAATGATTGATGATGCGCATGGCTTAGGTGTTTTAGGGAAAGAGGGGACAGGCAGCGTATCAGCCCAAAATATTAACAATAACGATATTGATATTTATATGTCGACCTTTGGTAAAGCATTAGGTATTGGTGGTGCATTTGTTTCTGGTTCTAGTCAGTTAATAGATTATATTACAAACTTTTCAAAACCTTATATCTACACTACAGGATTACCGCCTGCCATGGTTTATTGTATCGGGGAGTCCGCTCGGATAGTACAAACACAACAATGGCGCCGCGACCACTTATCTGAATTAATTGCTTATTTTAAATTATTAGCAATGAAGTTTGAACTCCCATTAATGCCTTCAAATACAGCTATTCAACCTATATTGATCGGGTCAAGTGATACAGCAATAACGATCAGTCAGACTCTTAAAAAATCAGGTATTTGGACGACGGCGATTCGGCCTCCTACAGTACCTAATAATACGGCAAGATTAAGGGTGACATTGACAGTAAATCATCAAAAGCAAGATATAGAGTTCTTGGTTAAACAAATAAAACAGGCCATTGATGCAAACCTTGATCAGTAATAAGTGGATTAACTCAAATTCAATCAATAAAAAAATTAATAAAAAAGCCGTTCAAGCTTCTTTCTCAAAAGCGGCTGCACATTATGATCAGTTTGCTGATTTACAACGCGATATTGGTCATCATTTAATTGATTTAATACCCAATTCAATAAAGCAAGCCAATACCATATTAGACCTTGGCTGTGGTACAGGTTATTTCTCTGCTTTATTCAACGAAACCAATGAATCTGCTCAATTAACTTGTTTCGATTTGTCACCTGAAATGTTAAAGCAAACGGCTGAAAGAGGAATGACTCGTTGTCAATTTGTACAGGGAGATATTGACGTACTTCCATTCACGACTAGACAATTTGATCTTATTTTTTCTAACTTAGTACTACAGTGGAGTGAACAGTTAGTAACTTGTTTAGAACAAGCCAAAAAAGCCTTAAATAAACAAGGACAATTATGTTTTTCGACGTTATTAAATGGTTCGTTAATTGAGTTGCAGCAAGCTTGGAAAGTAGTCGATCGTAACTCACATATTAATCATTTCTTAACACAAGAAAGTGTGCAAAGTGCACTCGCATTATCAGGCTTTAATAATGTACGAATTACGACACAAACCCATGTTAAAAAGTATGCAGATGTCATTGAAGTAATGAAGGCGTTAAAAGGTATTGGTGCCAATCATGTTCACGATGGGCAAAAAAATAGAACCATGGGCAGACAGTTATTAAAACAATTAGAACAAGGCTATCAACCATTTATCGATAATGATGGCTTATATAACTTAAGCTATCAAGTGTGTTATGTCATAGCTGACGCAAAAAGTTAATAGAACAGAGAATAAAAAATGACTGAATTACAATCATTAACAAATTTAAAATCAGGCACTTATTTTGTAACGGGGACCGATACTGATGTTGGAAAAACAGTCTGTACTAAAGCGTTATTACAAGCTGCTAATCGTCAACTTAAAAGCACTTTAGCTTATAAACCTATTTCAGCTGGGTGTGAACATACAAAAGATGGTTTACGTAACGAAGATGCATTAATACTACAGCAACACTGTAATATTAAGGTAAGTTATAACGCGGTTAATCCGATTGCTTACACGCAACCTATAGCCCCTCACATTGCTGCAATAGAAAATAAGCGACCTATAAATCTGACATTAATCGACCAAGGGTTAGATTTTTTACAACAGCAACAACCGCAATTTTTATTTGTAGAAGGAGCTGGAGGTTGGCATCTACCTATTAATCATCAACAACTATTCTCTGAGTGGGTGATAGAAAAGCGATTGCCAGTCATTGTCGTTATCGGTTTAAAGTTAGGTTGTTTAAATCATGCATTATTAACCGTGCAAAGCATTCAACAAAGTGGATTAACCATAGCGGGATGGATTGCTAATCATTTACAGCCAAAGATGCCTTACGTAGAACAGAATATTGATACATTAAAAACGTTCATTAATGCACCTTTATTAGGAACGATACCCTTTTTAGAAAACATAAATGAACAGGATCTAAGTTTACATATTGGTATTAACTTTAATGATTAATGTTAATACTAACATCTTCCTTTTTTAGCTTGGCCAGGCGGGCAAAAATTTCCGTTACTTTTAGACTCTTTCACGTGAATAACCTCATTATGACCTGAGTCACCTACAATCACTTTAGGGCCCGTTACTTTTACTGAAGGACCTAGTACTTCACAACCAGTCAGTGACATTAAAAATATAAATGGTAGAAACTTAATAACTTTCATCGTACATCCTTTGTTATTTTTATTTTTCTTCTACCTTTGGTGAATTAACTCATCAATAGAAAGATAAATAATGTTATTAAAAATTTATCTGAAAGTACGCGAATCAATTATAAATAGCAATGTAAGCAAGTAATAAACATGTCGCTTGTAAGCCTTTTGCATCATGAATGTTAACAGCCTTTTTTAGTGTATTATTGTTAAGCTTTTGTTATCCATTTTTTCCAAGGAAGTGGCATCATTGGAATAACAATTAACAGTATGCCTAAACCCGTTAATAGATCTGGTATTTCATCAAACCACATTATTCCAAACAGTGTTACAAATGCTAATCCAGAGTATTCTGCTAAGGCAATATTACTGACATCTGCTTTTTTATAGGCAATAACCACTATTGCGTGGTAACCCAATACAAATATATTAATCGCTATAATCCATAATATATTTGTTAACGATACAAATTCCCATTCGAATAACGCTAAAAATAGAGCCAGTGGTAAAGTCATTACCGTCGTCCAAAATAAGGTAGATAGTAGATGTTGTCCTGCGGGGAGGCGGCGAATAAACACATTACAAAAAGCCATTGTTAATGCGCTACCTAAGGCAACAATAGCTGCCCAATGGAACTGATCAGGTCGTAATACAATCAAAACGCCAATAAAACCAATACCCGTCGCAATATATTTACTAAGTGGGGGCGTTTCTTTGAGCAGAAAAATAGACATCGGTAACATCATGAGTGGGGCAACATAAAACATGGCATTTGCTGTTGCTAATGTTAAATGAGTAATGGCAATCATTGCACAGGCACTTCCGCCAACAATGAATTGTGCTCGCCAAAAGGTAATCATATCAAAACCCTCTTTGTATTTTATTTTTGGCAGTCTTATCCAAAATGGAAGAATAAAAAACAAACTGATCATTTGACGGATAAACACATATTGAAAAGTAGGTACTTCACCATTCAACACTTTTAATGAAACATCAGACAAAGAAGCCAGTAAATTCGCAAGTACTAACAGTAAAATAGCTTGTGTGGTTGATTTATGTTGCATGTGTATTCCGAGAAATTAACTAAAAGTATCAATAAAATGGGTAATTCATAAGGACAAAAAATAGGGCGAGGCATTATATACAAAAGTCTATTTTGATATAGTTTTATTTGTATTACTTAATCAAGTTTAGCAATGGTAAAGCTTCCTTAACGTTAATAGTTTATTTTGTAAGTTGACGTTGTACAGTCAATTTAGAGGTGCTTTATTTGAAGGGGATAATTATATGAAAGAGTTTTCGAAGTGAAAGTAAAATGGTTGCTATTGTTACTGTGGCATACCGTTTATTTGTAATTAGGCCTATCTGAAATTAAACCTATTTGAAATTAAGTCTATCTCAAATAACTATATCTAAAATAACTCGATGTAGCGTTGAATAATTAAATGCAGCTTTATATTATTAAAGCTGCATTTAAATCAGTTAATACAACAAGCTATAAAGTTTACGGCGATATTCAGAAACTAATGCGGCGTCATCAATGGTTGCTAAAATATCTAACATTGTTTTTTTAGCATCGCCATTCTCATAACCAAGATCTTTGCTTAACAAGCTATATAGCAAATTAAGTGCCTCTTGATAGCGTTTAACATGATGGTATTGAATAGACAGTTGATATTGGATAGGCAATTTATCTTCTGCACTTAATAAGTCAGCTTCTAATGCCGTTATTTCAGGTGTTTGTGAAGATTGCTCTGCTAATTCTAATTCAGAGATTAAACTATGATAGATCATATTTTGATCTGCCATTGGGATCTCTGCAAGAATAGGTTTGGCATTTTCAAACTCACCTAATGCTAAATATATTTGTGCCAATGCGAGTTTAATTTGATTATCGGTGGCATTAAGCTTTTGTGCTTGGATAATCGTTGATTTGGCTTCCTCAAGGTTACCTTGAGCAAATAAAGTTTGTGCGTCACCTAGTAGAGCCATTGCAGGATCGGGTAAATGTTTATTAATAAAATCATTAATAAATGCCGGTGTTTGTTCTCCTGCAAAACCATCAACACCTTGTCCATTTACAAACATATAAACAGTTGGAACACTTTTTATTTCAAAGTGCTGTACAATTTGATGCTCGGTATCACAATTTACTTTTGCTAGCGTAAAACCGTTCGCATGCTCTCTTTGTAATTGTTCAAGCAAAGGTAATAACGATTGACAGAGTGTGCATTGGCTAGACCAAAAAGCAACTAATACAGGTTTATTGACTGAACCTTGGGCAATTACCGTTTGAAAATCTTGCGCGGTCACATCAAAAATATCTGCTTGCATTTTAACCTCTTTCTTATTTAAAAATATTTAAATGATGATACGTGAAATATGAAAGTCATCAAAGCCTATAGTCGGTGTATATTCAAGCAATTAGCTTACAAAAAGGTGAGTATAAGCAATAATGTCATAAATATTCGCTAAGAGTGTTAATCAGTTCATTTTTCTTCTTGTTTTTAAAGCCTTGCAAAAGTAACATTGGACGCTCAATAAAAGGAGCATTTACATGTTAACAGGTAGTATTGTAGCACTCGTGACCCCAATGGATCAGACTGGCGAAATTGATTATATTGCATTAAAAGAACTAGTAGAGTTCCATATCAAATCAAAGACAGCCGCTATTGTAGCCGTAGGAACGTCTGGTGAATCAGCAACATTTAGTGTTGATGACCATGTAAAAGTGGTTGAGCGAACTATTACGTATGCTGCAGGTCGAATCCCTGTAATCGCTGGTAATGGTGCAAATTCAACATCAGAAGCGATTGCATTAAGTAAGTTATTTACTAATAGTGGTATCGTTGCGGGTTTGAATGTAACTCCTTATTACAATAAACCAACACAAGAAGGTTTATACCTTCATTACAAGGCGATTGCAGAGTCTTGTGAATTACCACAGATTTTATATAACGTACCTGGGCGTACTGCAGTTGATATGTTGCCTGAAACGGTTGCTCGTTTAGCTAAAATTCCAAATATTATTGGTATTAAAGAAGCGACAGGTGATTTAGAGCGTTTAGCTGAGTTAAAAGCAATCTTACCTGCTGATTTTTTACTTTACAGTGGTGACGATTCAACGGGTTGTGACTTTATGTTGCAAGGTGGACACGGCGTTATTTCAGTAACGACTAATGTTGCCCCTGTTGAAATGGCGCAGATGTGTGAGTTTGCACTAAGTGGCGAAGTCGAAAAAGCACTTGAAATCAATAAACAGCTAATGCCAGTACATACTCATTTATACCATGAAGCGAATCCAATCCCTGTTAAATGGGCTTGTGCGGAACTAGGATTAATTCCTACTCCTACATTACGTTTACCATTAACGACATTGTCTGAGCAATATCAAAGTATTGTTCGTAATGCATTAATTGAAGCAAAATTACTTTCATGAAAAAAAATAAAGCGTTAACTCAAATTGCTAGTTTAATCATTCTTACTTCTACCGTGGCGGGTTGTGCTCGTTTTCAAGACAGAGCAAAAGCACAGGGTGAATTTAATTATCAAGATGTAACTTTAGTCGATAAATTTGATAATGGTGATTTTTCAAAGACAGAAAATCGTTCTAACTTTGAAATTCCAGCGATAACAGATGAACAAAACCAAGTAGGTCTAATGGGGGAAGATGTTGATGTTCGTCCTCCAACTCAGTTAATGGCTGTTTTAGATGGTGTGTTACTAGATTCTGATTTAACTCAAACCAAAGTCTGGTTTAATGCTTTTAAACAACAAAGAGATACACAGTTAACAGTGTGGGATTTAGCGCTTGAATATTTAGCCTCTAAAAACGCCACTTCAGTTAACAGTGATCTCGATGCTTTAACCATTGAGACGGGACCTATCGTTACTGAAAGAAAGTATGGTTCTATTAGTACTAATACTTATCACGAAGAAGGCGCGTATAAATTACAAATAGCCAAAGGTGATGATGGTCGAAGTGTTTCGTTAGTGGTCGATGTACAAAGTTATGAAGCATTAAATGATGGTGAAGAGATAAAACATATTCTAAAAGGGCGTGCTAAACGTAATATAGAACTTCGTTTTATCAATAATATGTTGCAATTCGCTTATCTAAAACAACAATCTGAAGCGCTACAAGCTGCAAACAATAAACCATTGCCGATAAAACTTGGTTTTGATGATAATAATCAAACAACTTGGATTATTGATTCAGAGTTTATTGATGTATGGAATAAGTTACCTTCTTTATTAAGCTTAATGAGCTTTAAGCCAGTTGATAATGATAAAAACTTAGGTTACTTCTTAGTTAGATTTGTATCTCAAGATGATGAATATTGGTCAGAAAGAAACTTAAACCCAATTGATTTAGAAGAAGGTGAGTACTTTGTACAGCTTGGAGATTTAACGGGTGATGACACATCATTAACTTGGTTAGACTCTGATAAGAAACCATTATCTGATCAACAAGTGACTCAATTATATCTAAGTATTACGGATAATGTTCGTAGCGTTATTTTAGAAAATGACCAAAAAGCGAAACCTTTATAAACTGACGAAACTAACATTAACGTTGTAAATATTAGTTTCGCCGTTTTTATTACAGTCTCTATTACTTTTTAACGTCAATAAAGAGTAAGCCTGATTAATTTTTTAATCAGGCTTTTTTATGTGCTTTACTTTTTCTTTTCTTCTTGTTCAAGCTGTTCCCTTGCTTCTCGTTCATTCTTTTCGTGTATTGCTTTTACAACGCTGTCTGGTATTTTCATTTTAGCACTTTGTTTTAATAGCAATATATTACTCAGAATAATGCCTAGCACTAATACAATGATAAATATAACCCATCCCATTGACATAATTATTCTCCTAAAAAGTAGAAAGCGGTAGACACAAAAAAGCAGGACAATGTCCTGCTTTATAATAGCGTTAAATAGTAGAGAACACCTTGCTTATTAATGCGTTTGTTATTTATTAACAAGGTTGTTAGTTAACATTAGTCTATTAAATTATATTGCTCACGTAGAATGTCGATGATTTCTTGTTTTGGATTATCTGAAATAACGATTTTCTTACCAATCACTTTTTCTGCAATCTCAGTATAAGTTTTAGATATTTGCATCAACACTGATTCTGGTAAAGCATTGTCTTTTGCTAATGCAAAACGTTCAGTCATACGATCTTTGTTTAATAGAATATCTGGATCAGGAAAGTGCTTAAGCAACAATTGACGGAAATCTTCTTTTGAGTTTTCAACAATTTCACCTTCACGGAAAGCAGGGCCATCCCAAATACGTGATGAGTCAGGTGTACCGACTTCATCCATGTAGATTAGTTTTTCATTACCCGCTTTATCTGTTACGTATCCAAATTCAAATTTAGTATCAACAAATATTTGATCGATTTTAGCGAGCTCTGCACTGATCACATCAAAACCTTCTTTTAATAGTTTTTCGTAATCATTGATATGAGCAGGTGAAGTAAAGTTAAAGGCCGCAAAGTTGTCTTCAATATTTTGACGAGTAATGTTTACATCATCGACTTCTTGAACACCTGGAACTCCTTTTAAAATACCTTTAGTTGAAGGTGTTATTAATAATTCAGGCAGTTTTGTATTGTTTGATAATCCTTCAGGGATGTTAATTCCACAGAATTCTCTTTCACCTTTTTCATAAGCTCGCCACATTGAGCCAGTGATGTATTGACGAGCGATGGCCTCAATCATAATCGGGCGTGCTTTTTGAACAATCCAAACAAAAGGATGTGGGATATCTAAAATATGACTATCTGCTAAGCCTTGCTCTTTAAATAGTCTAAACCAGTGATTTGAGATAGCATTGAGCGCCGCACCTTTACCAGGAACACCATTCAGACCTCCTTCACCGTGCCAAATACAGTCAAACGCTGAAATACGGTCACTAATCACCATAATAGCTAATGGCGCATCAGCCGCAACATTGTAGCCTTTTTCTTCAATTAAACGTTTGCTATCTTCAGCTGTTAACCAATAAACTGAACGCACTTTACCACTGTGGACTGGCTGATCTGTACGAATAGGTAAATCGTTGTTTACAGCTAATACTTTGTCGGCGAGACTCATAAAAATATCCTATATAAAGCCAAAGTGAGCAGAAAATTCTGCAGGGAATATTAAAGGCAGAATGATATCAGATTGTAACTGACTTATCATGACAAAAAGGTTTATGATATTTATTCTAATTATTATGGCGAATAGTTAGACGGGCTGTTAAAAGGATTTATTAATGTCACCTTTGATATTTAATTTATTCAACTCAAGCATATTAAACTGAACTATATTAAACAATGCACCAATCAATACGCCAATCAATACACTAATCAATACACTAATCAATAAGGCTCAACTTGTCATGGCTAAAGATTTTACTTTTAAACAATTCCATATTAATGCGGCGCAATGTGGGATGCCTGTGAGTACTGATGCTATTTTATTAGGCGCTTGGGCAAAGGTAGAGTCGGTTAAAACGATTTTAGATATCGGCTGTGGGACAGGGCTGCTAGCAATTATGTGTGCACAGCGTAATTCAACTGCTTACATTAGTGCGATAGAAATAGAAGAAAAAGCTTTTAATGCCGCGGTCAATAATTGTCAAAGTAGTCCATGGTCGCCAAGGTTATCGGTGAGTCATTGCTCATTACAAACCTTTACTAAAGGTAATAATACTTTTGACACTATTATTTGTAATCCGCCTTATTTTAATTCTGGCGAAGAATCTAAAACCACTCAACGGGCAGTGGCTCGACACACTTCAATGCTTTCACATCAAACTTTAATTACTTATTGCCAACAATTATTAAATAATGAAGGTGTCGCAAGTTTTGTATTACCAAAACAAGAAGGGCTTGCATTTATTAATTTACTTGAGAATGAGTCAAATAAGGGGGCTTATTTGCAACTTTCACGACTTACTTATGTTAAAACCACCATAAATAAATCGGCAACACGTGTGTTAATCGAGTTAACCAAATCTACTTTATTACCCGTTTTAAAAACCAGTGAATTAACTATTCATGACGGCCAAGGCTACTCTTCTGATTTTATTGAATTAACGAAAGATTTTTATTTGAAAATGTAAGCGCGACTCCTTTATAAAAGTTATCCATAATAAATGGGTTGAAAACTACGTGTAATCAAAGAATTGACGGTGCTCTCTCCCTGCACTAAAGCTACTGACTTTGTTTTTATGTTTGTAAGCTTTCCAGTTTGCCACACTTGAACCTTGATTGAGGTGTGGGAATACATCCCCATCTTGGAAAGGTAATGACAAAAAAGAACATAGTTTATAAAAACTATCATGTTCGCTTATGTTAATTGACAGCAAATCATCTCGATTTTTAAAATACTCTTGTACTTGTTCTTTATGTTTTAAATAACAATGGGTTAAATGCTCTTCGGTTAATGAGTTCTCATTATTAATGCCAAAGGTAGCTATAAATGATCTTTTTAATACAGGGCTAAAGCTACCTTTTTTGGGCGCAAGGTCTGGTGCCATTTTATTTAATAAACGCTGCATTGAAGGTAACCAATGTTGCAGCTTTCTGTCTAAATAAATAAATACTGAGTTTGGAAATAGTCGGTCTAACTGTTTAAAATCAGAAAAGCAGGGGGCATCAGAGATGACATCAGCCAATCTAAAAGCCTCTTTAGTAAAGGCGGTATGAGCCACTTTAAAACCTGCATCTAACATAGCAACACTGATACTTGTTGTGCCAGTACGAGGTAAGCCGATAATGAATATTTTTGTCTTAGCTTCATTCGTCGTTGAAACTGCTTGGTATTTTGTTGAAGTTGGCATAGTCGTTACAATTTGCTTTTAAGTCGATGAATGGGCTATAGATAAAATTAATGTATTAAAAACAGGTTATTATGGACTAATAACTGTCATGACCTAAATCACATTTATAATGACATTGATAGTTGAATCTACTACATAATAAGCATATCAATAATACTGATACTTTATATGGGATTTATCTCAGTTTTCGTCAAATTGCTTCTTACATTGGTGCTTTTGTCGATTATTGTAAACAATACTTTAGGAAAGAGTGCATTTAGAAAAGTAAAAATTCTATGAGTTAACCCCTCATTTAATTGGTCATGTTAAATAGTGATTCTTGTTATTTAACGTGACTAATTAAAAAGCAGGAAGGTAGGCACTCGATATTATTATTTAAGGATTTTTAATTAACGGTTTTTTAAGAGAGTGAAAGTAATGATGGGAAGTCACTTTTCAATTCATTATTAACAATGCAACACCTACTCTTATAGCGTTAGGCATACAGATAGATGATTAATGAAGGGGGCATTATTTAACTAGACCTACTTATGGATAATACAGTTAATTGCTTAACATTATTACAATAGCAATATTTTAATAAATGTATTTATCTGACGAAACTCACAGTACTGAACTTCCTTTTTTCATGTTTTTCTTACTAAAATTAATGATAAAAAATAATCTTTTTTATATAACATAAATGTAAGTTATTGTTTATAAATTATTTTTGTCTAGTGACCTATCAATTTGATCGCTATAATCTAGCGCCTTAAAATACGATTGAGGGTCAAAATGCCTTTATCTTTGTGATATCAAAGCATTGCCTGATTTTACTTTAGTGGTAATCTTTTGTGCAACAAAGCTATAACAAAAAAGTGCAATATGGCTGAGAGACTAAAGGACTCTATTACTCGACTCTTAATAAGAGCATTAAATACAGAACATTTAGCTTAATAGAAAATATCATTTAATAATAAGAAGGATTACTTATGAAACATATTTTTAAAAATGGAATAATCGGACTCGCATGTTTATTTTCTTTCAATGCAATGGCAGAAAACTATACGATTGGAACGGGTAGCCAAAGCGGTACTTACTATCCTCTTGGTGGCATCTTAGCTAAAATTTGGAGTGAAAATATAGAAGACTTTGATATGCGAGCAGAAGTGACTGCCGCATCAGTCGAGAATACAATTAAAGTTTCGTCTAACAAACAACTTGCAGGTATTGCTATGGGCAATGTCGTTTTGCAAGCACATGAAGGTATTAAACCTTTTCCTCGCAAAATGGATGTATCTGTTTTATTTGCTTTATATCCTAATGTCGTTCAATTCATTGTACCTGCAGATTCAGATATCAAATCAATTAAAGATTTAAAAGGTAAACGTATCTCTTTAGGTGCGCCAGGATCTGGTACACGAGTGAGTGCAACAAATATCCTTGCCTCTTTGGGGATTACTGATAAAGATATTGATGCTCAATCATTAAATTACACTGCAACGACTAATGCTATCTCAGCAGGACAAATTGATGCCGGTGTTATTGTTGGAAGTATTGGTGTTGGTGCAATCACTGAATTAGCATTTACACATAACATTCGAATTTTATCATTTAGTCCAGAAGAGCTTAAAAAAGTATCTGATGATAATGCCTCTTACCAGGCAATCGAAGTTCCTGTGGAAAGCTACAAAAGCGTTAACGCATTTAATGCACCTGCAGTTTGGAATATCTTGATTGTTAATAAAAACATGGATACTGATTTAGCTTATCAAATGACTAAAGTCGCTTTTGAAAACATGAGTCAAATCAATCAAATTATCAGTGTTACTAAATTTACAACGCTAGAAAACATGAATAAATTAAATGGAATCGATTTACACCCTGGTTCATTAAAATACTTGAAAGAAAAAATGTAACTTCTGTTCTTTATTGTTTAAGCCTCTCTCATTGCTTAGCTATTAGAGAGGCTTAAAAATAGAAAACACAACACATAGAAGTAAAAGTAAGGAACGGGTACAAATAATTAATAACGTTAATTGCACTCTTAATTGCACTTCTAATAATCGCTCTTAAAAGACTTTATTAGACTCCACTGCAATTAACTAAAAACCTTCATATGAAGCCATCGTAATAACAATCATGATTGAGGAGGGCGCAATGACTGCTACCTTCGGAGAATTAAATGAGTAAATCAACAACAAGTAAATGGGTCTCAGATAAAATGGTGTTAGTTGCCGCACTGGCTGCTATTTCATTATCTATATTTCAAATTTGGCAAGGTATTACCGCTGATTTATCAGCCCCTGTATTTAGACCTATTCATTTAAGCTGGGCATTAATTTTAGTTTTTTTTACTATCCCACTAATTAAATCACAACAATCCAATCTGGTTTACTTATTAGGACGTGTTGTCGACATCGTGTTTATCGCAGCAATTGCTTGGGCGTCTTACCATATTATTTCTTTTGACTACGATGATATCTCTTTTTTAATGGATGGATTAACGTCACTTGACCAATTATCAGGTTTAATCATCCTGGTATTATTACTTGAAGCCACACGTCGTACTGTTGGTACTGTTATGGTCTTAATTGCCGCATTATTTTTAGCTTACGCTATTTTTGGTAACTATTTACCTTCTGCTGTTGCTAGTAAAGGGTTTTCAATAGAGGAAATCGTTCGATTCCATATCTACTCAACAAACGGTGTTTATGGAGCGCCGTTAGCCATTGCAGCAGGTGTTGTCTTTATCTTTGTGTTGTTTGGTGCATTCCTGCAAGTAACCGGTGCAGGTAAGTTCTTTATTGATGCTTCATTCTCTATCGCGGGTAAATATCGTGGTGGTCCCGCTAAAGCCAGTGTATTAGCTTCTGCTGCATTAGGTTCTATATCAGGTTCAGCTATCGCGAATACCGTTACAACGGGCGCATTAACCATTCCAATGATGAAAAAGCTTGGTTATAAGCCAGAACAAGCTGCAGGTATTGAAGCTGCTGCATCAACCGGTGGACAAATCATGCCACCAGTAATGGGTGCGGGTGCATTTGTAATGGCACAATTTACAGGTATTCCTTACAGTGAAATCCTATTGGTTTCTATTGCACCGGCTATTTTATACTTTGCTTGTACTTTGTTATATGTTCATTTGATGGCTTGTAAGTTAGGTTTACAGGGTATGGAAGTCACTGAGAAAATATCTGCAGTGTTAAAGAATGGTTGGCATTTTTTAGTTCCTTTAATCTTAATTACTAGCCTACTGTTAATGAGTTATTCACCTATTTTGGTTGGTATAGCAGGTTGTGTTGCTATTTTAGTGGCTGCTATGTGCAGAAAGCACAGTCGCATAACGATTTCTGTCTTTTTTGAAGGTTTAAAAGAAGGGGCTTTATTAGCATTACCTATTTCAGTCGCTTGTGGTACCGCAGGTATCGTTGTTGGTGTGGTGGGGCAAACCGGTATTGGCTTACAATTTACACAGTTCTTAATGGCATTGTCAGGCGGTTACCTTTGGTCTGTTTTAGGGCTAATCGCAATTGCGGCTGTTATTTTAGGGATGGGATTACCGGTAACGGCGGCTTATATCGTATTATCAATTATGGCTGTACCAAGTTTAACTGAATTAGGTGTTGGGCTATTAGCTGCACATATGATTGTTTTTTGGTTATCTCAAACATCGAATGTAACACCTCCTATTGCATTGGCTGCATTTGCCGCCGCAGGTATTGCCAATACTTCTCCCATGAAGTCTGCTATACAAGCCTTTAAATTGGCTCAGGGCTTCTTTATTATCCCTATTATGATGGCATTTTCTGGTCTTATTTGGATGGAAGGTCAAAACATAGATTTTGTGATTGCGATTATTTTAACCATTGGTTTAATCATTGCTTTTGCAGGAACCATTGAAGGACGCTTAGCAACTAAATTGTCGATACCTGCTCGTGCTTTGTTACTCGTATCAGGTTTTGCCATGTTAGTACCTTATTTGTATATCAATATCACAGGTGTTGCTGTAATTGTAGTGACAACCTTAATCAATTATCGTTTGTCACAAAACGAGTTGAAACAACAGACTGCAGTGAACGTTTGATATTTTATTAAACGCTTATTGAGCTATTATTAACCTATCATTAATCTGCTAATCATTAAGCTATTGGATTGTCACAATTCAATAGCTTTTTTGTAAATTGTGTCTACATGCTCAAATTATCTTTAAAACTAATGACACTGTACAATAGTAAGTTTAACCTTATGATTCTAAATGTGATTTCTATCTCATCAACTAAAAACGAGGTTAAATACACAATTTTTCCTTTATTATAAAGTACATCATCATCTCATTAAAAATCAAAGTAGAAGATTAATCTAAGCGTTATTTACAACTTCTTTATAAGAAAAATCAATGAGTAAATATTGTTCTCATCTATGTTCAATCATTCAATTTTTGTAGTTTCTTTAAAAACAAACTTGAACGATCGTTACTTTCATGTTTGAATAAGTGTTCAAATATTAAGGAGCGTTACATGATCAAATTTTATTTTCACCATACACCTAATCCAATGAAAGTTGCTCTTTTCCTAGAAGAGACGGGTCTTCCTTTTGAACTGATTCCATTAGATACTTTAAAAGGTGAACAACATACACCCGAATATCGTGCAATTAATCCAAATGCTAAAGCGCCGGCTATCGTTGATGGTGAAACTCGTGTATTTGATTCAAATGCGATTCTTATGTACCTCTCTGAAAAAACAGGTAAATTAGCAGGTAAACCTGAAGATCGGGCTGAAATGTTATCTTGGTTAATGTTTATCGCATCTGGTCTTGGTCCATATTCTGGTCAATCTGTGCACTTCAGACATGCAGCTCCAGATAATTTAGATTACGCTGTTAACCGTTATTTACGCGAAGCACAACGCCATTATGAAGTATTAGATGAACATTTAGCAGGTCGTGAATTTATTGTAGGTGATTCATACACGATTGCTGATGTGTCTGCTTGGGGTTGGATAGATAAAGCACCGGTTGTATTAGGTGAAGAAGGTTTAACACCTTATCCAAATCTACAACGTTGGTTTGATAGTATTAATAGTCGTCCAGCAGTTGAACGTGCTCGTAATATAGGTCAAGATATTACATTCAAGAAAGAGTTTGATGAAGATGCAAAACGTGCGTTCTTCCCATCTAACTACCCTAAAGTTTAACTTTTTATTTGCCTAAGGAATTAAAATGACTGAGCAATATGTACCACCTAAAGTCTGGGTTCATGACACAAGTGGCGGCAACAAATGGGCGAGTATTAATAGACCAGTTTCTGGCTCTACACATGATAAAGAATTACCTGTCGGTGAACACGATTTACAACTTTATTCACTTGGTACGCCGAATGGTCAAAAAGTAACAATTCTTTTAGAAGAGTTACTAGCCGCAGGTGTTAAAGAAGCTGAATATGATGCTTACCTGATTAATATTGGCGAAGGTGACCAATTTTCATCTGGATTTGTTAGTGTTAACCCAAACTCTAAAATTCCTGCTTTAGTTGATAAATCAGGTAATGAGGATGTTAACGTATTTGAATCTGCATCAATTCTTGTTCATTTAGCTGAAAAATTTGGTCGTTTCTTGCCTGAAAAAGGAGCTGCTCGTACAACAACATTCAACTGGCTGTTCTGGGCGCAAGGTTCTGCCCCATTTTTAGGCGGTGGTTTTGGTCATTTTTATGCTTATGCAGATGAAAAATTTGAATACCCAATCAATCGCTTTGCGATGGAAGCTAAACGTCAGTTGGATGTTTTAGATAAACAGTTAGCTAAAAACACGTTTGTTGCGGGTGAGGAATTCAGTATTGCGGATATCGCTATATGGCCTTGGTACGGAAATTTAGTACTTGGTAAATTATATGATGCAGCAGAGTTCTTACAAGTCGATACTTACACAAACGTAGTTCGTTGGGCTAAGTTACTTGAGAAACGTGAAGGTGTTCAACGTGGCCGTATTGTAAACCGTTCTTTCGGTGAAGAGTGGGAACAAGCACCAGAGCGCCACTGTGCTGCTGATATCGATGTAGTATTAGCTAAAAAACCAAAATAAGTTGAAGGTTCTGAATTTAAAAATAATGTATCTTAGACTCAAATAAGTAAAAATATAAAAAAGCCAAATGTTTATGCATTTGGCTTTTTTGTTGATGATACTCCATTTATACCAATCAAAATAAATCGCTTATTTATTTTACTTGGTAAAACAGCCCACTTCCTCACAATATATTGATTCACTTTATTGAAATAAAGAGAGGGGGACTAGAAATATTCTGTACGCAATGTCGATTACCATTTTCTTCGCTGGTGCTTCTAATAAATAGGCTCAATAATCTCATTTATAATAGGGCTACAAGAAGTATAATAGGTATTTTAATCCAATTGGTAATATTTTTTATGATTGCTAAGTTTAATAAAAATCTAGTCGGAAGTGACTATATTTGTTCTGATATTCATGGTCACTTTTCTATTCTTCAATTGCAATTAGACGCGATAGGTTTTGATGAAGAAAAAGATAGACTTTTTAGTTTAGGCGATCTTATTGATCGAGGAAATGAATCTGACCAAGCCTTATTGTGGTTGGATAAACCATGGTTCTATGCTATTCAAGGCAATCACGAAAGAATGTTAATTCATTCAGTAGCTGAAAACTCCGATGAATGGTCGGAACGTTGGCTTCGTTGTGGTGGAGCCTGGGCGAAGGAATTATCAAATGAACAATTGAATGTTTTTTGTCAGCGTTTTAGGGAATTACCAGTAGCCATTGAACTAAGTTTATCTTCAAATAAAAAGATAGGGTTAGTACATGCTGAGTTACCGTTTCGTTGTGATTGGCATGATGTAGTGAAGTTATTAAATACTGTCAATCCTAGTGAATTAGATGATATATTGGAAACTAAACGAATGATGTGGAGAAAGCGTCAATCACTTAGAATGGAGGAAGATATCAAAGAAATAAAAGACGTTACTAATATAAATCATGTTTTTCATGGGCATGCGATAGTATCTCAATATGTAACAATCGGTAATCGGACCTTTATGGATTTAGGCAGTTATCAAACAGGAAAAATTGGATTAATTGAACCAAATGTTTTTTTAAACTAATTACCCTAACTGTATATTATATTGCTTGTATCTCTCTTTTGTGAAAGTTATACGCAGACAATAAGATAAGTGCATCTATCTAGGGCGTGTTGATCTTTCAAGAGTGATTTTTGAACAGCATGGTGGAAATGTATAATGGTTTCGCCAAAAATCAACATACAAGAATACCACCATGCCAAGAACAATGTTAACAGATGCACTGTGGC
>NZ_CBRF02000034.1 GCF_000470315.2 Psychromonas sp. SP041 | reverse complement strand
GCGCATAGGTCAGTTGTTTATATGTTTTCATTGTTGCATCTCTTGCCGGAGAAAAAGCGATAAGCATATCTTCAGCTGATCGTCTTTTCTACCAATTCAAGTTATGCACTTATGATCTGAATCCAAGTGATGTATTTAGTTGTTCATTTATTTACTAAGAAATATAATTGTAGTAAGTTGTAGTTAAATATTTATTTGTCATCATGTTCACATAAAATTGACGACAATTCAGTTAATAGAGATAAAACCACTTGATTAGAAGCACAGCAATTAGCTCACTTTACTTTTTTGTCATTGCATATACGGCACTACAGACGTGGTTACTTCCAATTACCTATCAAATAGACATTTATAGCCTGTTTTTTAGCGTAATGATTACCGCTACTTTGTTATTTTCACTTGTTAACATGCAAAAGGTGAAATATAACCCTGATGTCTATAAATATTTAATGGCTGGATTTTTATTTCTGTTTATCGCCACGCTCACTGATACATTAGATGAAATATTTGTCCAACCTTGGTTATTAGGTGCATTATTTGAAGATATTGGACAATTAATAGGTTTTATTTTAGTGACTTATGGAATCAGCAAATGGATCGCACAGAATAATGCGAATACGACTAAATTAAAGAAACTTTCTGAAACCGATGAATTAACGCAATTATCTACACGTACCCACTTTAACTACCAACTCACTAACTTACTAGTCTCCCCACGCATTGAAACATTTTCTATTTTATTAATTAATATTGATAATTTTAAACTCACTAATGAACGTTATAGCCAAGCTGCTGGTGACATTGTTTTAAAACGACTTGCTAATAAACTCATTGATTGTGTACGTAAAACCGATACGGTTGCTCGTTGGGGTGGTGAAGAGTTCATTATCTTACTTAATAATAGTAATGACGAAATTGCAAAGCAAGTTGCAGAGATGATTCGAGAAAAGACAGAACTCTTATGTGTAGAATATAATCACGATATTATTAATATAACAGTAAGTATCGGTGCAGTTACCTATAAAAATGAGCTAAAAAGTAGTGACCTCATAAATGATGCCGAGCAGTGTTTATCTAAGGCCAAACAGCAAGGTAAAAATAAAGTTCATGTGCGTATGAATACCCAAGACTCATAAAACCACCTCATTTTGGTAGCATGGATTTGATCGTGTCTAGTGATTCTTTACTTTCCTCTAACCGCTAAGAAAACATTATCAACTGAGTAAAGTCATTAGCATTTAATAGATAAATTTATAGAGCTCTTTACAAGCCCTATTCTTCAATTATTATCGCTTTAGCTTTTATAACCATTAGGGTTATTTGACTGCCAACGCCATGTATCCTGCATCATATCTTCTAAACCACGTTCAGCTTTCCAATCTAATTCAGTTAACGCTTTTTCTGGTGCAGCGTAACAAGCGGCGATATCTCCCTCACGACGCGGAGAAACATTATAAGGAATGGCTTGTTTACTAGCAGTCTCAAATGCCTTGATCATATCTAAAACAGAATAACCATTGCCCGTACCTAAGTTATAAATAAATACTCCCTTATCATCTTCAATCCTTTTTAAGGCTTTTAAATGACCAAGTGCTAAATCTACTACATGTATATAATCACGTACGCCTGTTCCATCAGGAGTATCATAATCATCACCAAAAACAGCTAATGCTTTTAGCTTACCAACACCAACTTGAGAGATGTAAGGTAATAAATTATTCGGGATACCATTAGGATCTTCTCCAATTAAGCCAGATAGATGTGCACCAACCGGATTGAAATAACGCAAAATTACAAACGCCCAACGAGGATCTGACTTTGCGACATCCGTTAATACCATTTCCACCATTAACTTTGATGTTCCGTAAGGGTTTGTTGTACCACCAACAGGGAAGTCTTCACGAATAGGTAACGCAGCAGGATCGCCATAAACCGTAGCAGAAGAACTAAAAACAAGCTTAAAAACACCTGCATCTTTCATTGCATCGAGTAATGTTAATGTTCCTTGAACATTATTTTGATAGTAAGAAATAGGTTTAGCAACCGACTCGCCTACTGCTTTTAAGCCTGCGAAATGAATAACAGAATCAATTTGATGCTGTTTAAATACCATGTCTAAAAAGCTTTTATCTAAAATATCACCCTGATAGAAAATAGGCACTTTACCTGTTATTTTTTCAACTCGAGAGAGCGACTCTAACGAAGCATTACATAAGTTATCTATTATAATAACTTGCTGCTCTTTTTCTAAAAGCTCTACCACTGTATGAGAGCCAATATAACCTGCACCGCCAGTTACTAAAATTGTCATAAGTTACCCACTACGTTGTATATTTTTAAAATATAAAGGAAAAATAAAGAAATTAAATTCGTGGTAAACATTTTAACGTTTAAAGAGAGATAATAACAAGTATTGAAGTAGGAGTAGAACAGCAGGCTTTAAATAATTAAACAGATTAGACAAACTAGCGTCGTAAAACAAATAGTAAAATAAGTCCCGACATTGTCGTGGGGACTTAGAAAAAATCACAAACTCAAGTAAGGCATTATTTTCTCTAACGTACTCGCTCCAATACCTTTAACATTCACGAGATCTTTTAAATCTGTGAAATCACCATATTGGTCTCGATAGTCAATAATAGACTGTGCGGTTTTAGGGCCTACGCCTGAGATAGAAGTCAGTTGGTCTAGGCTCGCACTATTAACATTAATACTCGACATTTTTGTAGCAGCAGCGGCCGTCGTGCTAGCTTGTTTAACGCTCGTGGTTGCTGAGCTAACCTTTTCAACACTAGAAGAAGTGAGACTGTTAAGGTCTGCAGCAAATAAACTAGTGGGTAGTAACACTAAAGATGCAGCGAGGGTTAATCCACGTATAAATTTATTAATCATAAAACATTCCTTTCTTTTATTATTCGGAATATTAAATTTAGTTTACTCCGCTACTATGTCAATAAAATATCACAAATAAAGTTTATAGAATAAATTGTTAACTTATTTAATTCGATTCACCCTTAATTATTCATTACACTACAAAATTATTATCTATCGAATTTTCATAAGGTTTTACATAAGATAAAACAATAAAGTGACTTCAAAGTTGAATAACGCTATATAGAAAAAACAACAAAATACTAAGTCCTCAGCAACATAATTTTTTATAATATGTTAATTAATAAGATGACTTTTAATACAATGGCATAAGGTTTCAGAGGTATATTATGACAGTATTACACAGCTTTGAGCATTTACGTTTAGCGCAAGCATTCTCAGATTATTTAAATAGTAAAAAAATTAAGAATATTATTCAACAAAGTGAATTTCAACATCAAATAATCATTAAAGACGAAGCTCAGTTAATACAAGCAGAATCAGAACTCGCTCAATTTTTAGCAAACCCAACGAAAAGTGAATATCTTTCTGCCAGTTGGGAGTCAGGAAGTATTGAAAAAAATGCAACCAACTTCGCCTATGCAAATTCGAACTTATTAAGTAACTTCAAACAACATGGAGGGTTAATAACACATAGCGTGTTTATTATTTGTTTAGTGATTTACGGTGGGTCAGAACTAGGATTTTTCAATCCGATTAACTCTATGTTTTCATTTTTTATAACACAACCTTTTGATTACTTTCAAAGCTGGCGCTTTATCACCCCTGCTTTTTTGCATTTTAGTCTATTACATATCGTATTCAATTCATTATGGTGGTGGCAATTAGGAGGAATAGTTGAAAGAAAACAAGGTAAACAACGGTTATTAATCTTGTTTTTATTTTCTGCTATTACATCTAATTTAGCTCAATTTCTTCTAGTAGGTCCTTACTTTGGCGGTTTGAGTGGGGTAGTTTATGGTTTAGTAGGTTACTGTTGGTTATATGGATTAATGAATAAAGATAGCCAAGTACACTTACCTAATAGCATGTTTGCATTTTTATTAGGTTGGTTAGTATTGGGCTTTATAGATATATTGCCCGTCAATGTGGCCAACTATGCACACTTAATTGGTTTATTAGCAGGACTTATATTAGCGGCAGTTTGTAGTAAATTAAAATTATGAAGAAATAAAGCCAATAAGTTATTGATCTAAATATTTAGTAAAGAGTAAATCTTCAATAGGTCTGGTGCCAGTTATTTCAAAAATGGCATCATTCGCGGCGTCTAAACAACGTGCTCTAATCGCTTTTCGCTCAGTAATGGATTTTATTTGCTGTTCATTCTGTTCGCCTAGAATCGTAATAATACGATCACGAATAATTGGTTCATGGGTTTCTACCTCTTGATAAGCAACTGTCGATTTAACCATTAAATCAACACCTAAACGAATATATCCAAGATGCTTACCTGGTTTAATATAGTTGGTAATAATGTCTGGTTCTAATGCATAATATTGATAATCAGCCACTAACTCGGTACTTTCTTCTTCAGCAACAACGAAATTAAGGGGCGAAAGTAGCGTAAAATAAAACATACAAAAGAGTATTTTTTTGAGCATTGTTTATTCCTTCAACTAAGACGTTAATATTTTTGGATGATATAATATCAATCTCTGTCTAAGATTGTGGATAAAAAAGTATTTCTTAATGAAAAACTTTATAAAAGTATAAATACTAGCCATTTTTAGCCTGTTCCAAAGTTTACTAGTGAACATAAAGTAATAAATTTAATGGTATTGGCAATAGTAAATTCACAAGCATCAATCACTTGATAACCATAAATAAAACGATTTAAAATAAAAGGTTTGTATGTTTAATCAGTTACTGAACATTGTTTCATCCACTCATTGGCAAGAAAACAGTCATCCAAAAAATTGCACTAAGCAAGTACTCTCTTGGTTATTAGATGAGGTATCTTTAACTAAAAAACTTGAACAACGATGTGAAAAATTTACTGTAGAAGTAAAACAACAGCTGAATACAAATACGAATGAATCAACGCTCTCTCAATTATTTCCTGCACCAGAGCAAGTATTAGTACGTGAAGTGCTTTTACACTGTGATGGTATTGCTAACATATTCGCACAAACAGAAATTCCATTTCAGACACTTTCTAACAAGCAACAAAAACTCGCTAATATTGGTTCTGAATCATTAGGTAAGTTTTTGTTTCAAAATAAGACATTACAACGCGGTAAGATTGAAGTCGCAGAGTTTGTTGTTGGCTCTGAATTACATGAACTGTGTGGTTCATTACAGCAATCTTGTAAACATTCCCTTTGGGCAAGGCGTTCATTATTTTACATTGAAAACAAACCTTTACTGGTCAGTGAAGTTTTTTTACCTGCCTCTGGAATTTATAAATAATGGTTTATTTAAATCCCCCTAAGCGCCAAGCATTAATAGAGCTAATGCGCGTCGACAAACCGATTGGCACGCTTTTATTATTGTGGCCAACATTATGGGCATTATGGATAGCAGGGCAAGGTTTACCCGATATAAGCGTGTTAATTGTTTTTTGCTTAGGGGTATTTTTAATGCGCAGCGCTGGTTGTGTGATCAATGATTTTGCCGACAGAAAAGTCGATGGGTTTGTTGCTCGCACTAAAAACAGGCCTTTACCATCAGGCAGAGCGACTAGCAAAGAAGCTGTTTATCTCTTTTTAATCTTAGCATTGTCATCATTTTTATTAGTATTGACACAGAATATCCTGACCATCCAGCTTTCAGTTATCGGTTTATTACTCGCCTTTGCTTATCCGTTTATGAAGCGTTTTACTCACTTGCCTCAATTTGTATTAGGCCTTGCTTTTTCTTGGTCCATTCCGATGGCTTATGCTGCAGAAGCCAACGCTCTTTCTAATTCTATATGGTTGTTATTTCTCGCTAACATCACATGGACGATTGCCTATGACACTATGTACGGCATGGTTGATAAAGAAGACGATCTTAAAATAGGCATAAAATCGACGGCTATTTTATTTGGAAAAAACGATAAATTAATTATCGGATTATTACAGTTAGCAACATTACTAATATTGGCTCTTGTGGGTGTTTTAGAGCAATTAACTTGGTTGTATTATATAGGTTTAACCATTGCAGGATTTTTATTTTTACAGCAGCAACACCGGATTAAAGATCGTAATAAAACAGCCTGCTTTAAAGCTTTCTTAGATAATAATTATGTCGGCTTTGTGATTTTCATCGGTTTTGCTCTAACTTATCTATAAACGGTTAACATTTATTTCACTGTTCAAAATAACAATCGTATGTTGGTCAATTTGTAACTGTGTTTCAGATATAAAAGTGGCTTTATACCAAAAGAATTAATAAGGTGATCATTCTTGCTGGTTAAAATCACCCCTAACTGCGTTGTGAGTTTTGAAGTGAGAACAACTATCTCCTACAACTCACGCCTTATTAGTGTTAATTTTTCCTACGCAACCCCTGATCACTTATTTAATTCCATTGGTATTAATAACACAGAATCTGTTTTTTGTTTAGCTGCACGGTAAGCTGCTAAACCTGCAGTTCCACCACCAATAATGGCAACTTGTACATTAACTTGCTTCATATTGTTTCTCGCTATGGTTTTTTTTGTGAATTTTGAATAAAAAAAAGCGTATGCCTTATGAAAAGAACATACGCTTTAGTTAATCATTGATGATGATTAACTATTAGCATAAGCCACCGCTGCATCACTATCACCGATATGTTTACCATCAACAAAAAGTTGTGGCACAGTCGTTTGACCTGTCATTGCTTTCAAACTAATGCTTGTTGCATCTTTACCCAATACAATCTCTTCAAAACTAATATTGTTATCTTTCAATGCCGCTTTCGCTTTTTCGCAGAAAGGACAACCAGGCTTAGTTAACAAGGCAACTGCAGCAGGTGCTTTAGCATTTGGGTTGACATAATTTAACATAGTATCTGCATCAGAAACTTCAAACGGGTCACCTGGTTGATTTGGCTCGATGAACATTTTTTCAATTACGCCATCTTTAACCAACATACTGTAGCGCCAGCTACGCTTACCAAAACCAATGTCATTTTTATTAACTAACATGCCCATGCCTTCAGTAAATTCACCGCTACCATCTGGTACCACAGTGATATTTTCAGCTTCTTGATCTGCAAGCCATGCATTCATAACAAAAGTATCATTAACACTTAAACAAATGATTTCATCAACACCATTTTCTTTTAATACACCTGCTAATTCATTATAACGAGGTAAATGTGTAGAAGAACAAGTTGGTGTAAATGCACCTGGTAATGCAAATACAACCACTGTTTTACCTTTGAATAATTCGTCGGTTGTCACATTAACCCATTCATCGCCTTGGCGAGTTGGGAAAGTTGCTGATGGTACGCTTTGACCTTCGATATTATCTAACATGTATTGCTCCTAAAAATTTTCAATTATTTATATTAAGTTTGCTAACAAACATGCGTTTGTTGCGGTGGTGTTATTAGGCGAAATAACAAACGATAACTAATTGAGATTAATATCGCTTATCACTTCTAGAAATAGTCTTTAGCTATAGATTCGTATTGTTGTTTATTATTAATCAAATAATGCTTTCAAGTTTGCAATGCCTTTATCTGCTAATTGCTTCTTTTGATCTTCAGTGCGTTTCTTAGGGCCACTTTCCCACTCCACATCTTCCTGTGGTAACTCATTTAAAAAACGACTTGGGATCGGTTTAATTGTTTCCCCATACTGACTACGCTCTTTAGCTAAAGTAAATGTTAATTCTTTTTGTGCTCGTGTAATACCAACATAGGCTAAACGTCGTTCTTCTTCGACATTGTCTTCATCAATACTGACTTGATGCGGTAATAAACCTTCTTCCATACCAATCATATAAACGTAAGGGAACTCTAGCCCTTTCGATGCATGCAATGTCATTAATTGCACTTGATCTAATTCTTCTTCACTTTCATTACGAGATAACATATCACGTAATGTTAATCGTGCAACTACCTGCTCTAATGTCATTTCCTCATCTAAGTCATCGCCTTTCAGCATTTCAGTCACCCACTTAAAAAGTGTGGAAACGTTCTTCATTTGCATCTCGGCAGCTTTAGGGCTTGGACTATTTTCGTATAACCAATCTTCATAACCAATATCACGAATTAAGTCTCTTACTACATCAATATCATCTTCTTTTTTTAAACGATCATTTAATTCAACTAACCAACGCGTAAACGCTTGCAGTGTATGTAACGATTTACCATTTAAGGTTTGCTCTAAGCCAAGCTCAAAGCTAGCCGAAAACATACTGATATGGCGTAAATTAGCATAATTACCTAGCTTTTCACGGCTCACTGCCCCGATCCCTCTAGGAGGTTTATTAACCACACGAATAAATGCATTCTCATCATCGTGATTCACTAACAATTTTAAATAAGCCATGATGTCTTTTACTTCACTACGAGCAAAAAATGACGTTCCACCACTTATTTTGTAAGGGATACGATTTTCCATCATCACTTTTTCTAATAAACGACTTTGATGATTGCCTCGGTATAAAACAGCGTAATCTTTAAAATTAGCACCATTCATGAATTTATGACCAGAAATTTCCATAACAACTCTTTCTGCCTCATTTTGTTCATTTTTAGCTAACAATACTTTAAGTGATTCACCATAAGCTAATTCACTAAATAAACGTTTATCGAATTCATGAGGATTATTCGCAATGAGTACATTCGCTGCTTTCAATACACGTTGACTAGAACGGTAATTTTGCTCCAATTTAATGACTTTGAGTTGCGGAAAATCTCTTTGTAACAAGACTAAGTTTTCAGGTCGGGCACCGCGCCAAGAATAGATCGATTGGTCATCGTCTCCTACCACGGTGAAGCGTGCTCTTTCTCCCACTAAAGATTTAATCAACTCATATTGACTAGTATTAGTATCTTGATATTCATCCACTAATAAATAACGAATTTTCTTCTGCCAACGTAAGCGGACTTCTTCTTTAAATTTTAGTAATAAAGTAGGTAAAACAATTAAATCATCGAAATCTAAGGCGTTATAGGCTTTTAATTGACGTTGGTATAAATCATAACAATGCGCAAAGATAACGTCTCTCTCACCTTTAGCTTGCTTGATTGCTTGAGGAGGTAGAATAAGTGCATTTTTCCAATTAGAAATTTGTGTTACTAACGCTTTTAATAAATCAGTATCTTCTTTTAATTGTTTCTCAGTTAATTCTTTTAATAACGCTAAGGTATCTTGATCATCAAAGAGCGTAAAACCGGCTTTCATCCCTAACGTTTTTATTTCTCGTTTAATGATTTCTAAACCCAATGAATGAAAAGTAGAAACCATTAAACCGCGAGATTCTTTCCTGCCTAAGGTTTCACTGACACGCTCTTTCATTTCTCGTGCCGCTTTATTGGTAAATGTTACCGCAACAATATTCTTCGCCAAATAATCACAGTGTTGTATTAAATAAGCGATTTTATTCGTGATCACGCGTGTTTTACCACTACCAGCACCAGCCAGCACTAAACAAGGGCCAGAAATCGTTTTAACCGCGGCGTCTTGTCCAGGATTTAGTTTCATAGTATTTCCTAAATTTAAAAAGAAAAAGCCATTCGATTTTACTGATCTTTTAATTGAAAGCTAGCGTAGAAATATAGATAGCGTCGATTAGGTAATTAACGCATTAATTTAAAGATATTTTCACTTTTAATGTCAAAAATTCCTGTATTGTAGATCACAATAATATTTATATTAATTCTCATTTTAAGATTGCAATCACTTCACATTAAACGATAATGAACGTTCATTCATTTCAAAGTGGTCTTATGGACAAGCGAATCAAAATTTTAGTTGCGGCAGAATGTGTTTTGGCAGAGCGAGGTTTTTATGCTTTTTCCATGCAAAATCTAGCAGATACCGCAGGCGTTGCGGCAGGTACGCTTTATCGTTACTTTGATAGCAAAGAAGCATTAATGAATGAGCTACAAAAATTTATCCGAGAACAATCAGCTAATACTATTCTAGCTGGCTTTGATGACTGCTCCACAGCAAAGAAAAAATACGATTTAGTATGGAAAAATATATTTGATTATGTCATCGCGAACCCTAGACGTTTAACGTTGATCGAAGTGCTTCATTGCATACCTAATGTAGACCAAAAAGGTATCACTTTATTTGAAAATGAAGCCTTTAAGCCACTCATTTCCTTTTATCAGCAAGGTATTGATGCAAAAAAATTTTTGAACTGGCAATTATTTGCATTAATAGCAGTCAGTATAGACACAGCCATTTCGTTGGCAAAACAAGTAATACGAGAACGTGTGACTCCTGACCAAAAACAGTTACAACAAGTACGAGACGCGTCATGGAATATCATTCAAAACCCACATTTTAAATCAACAGGAATCATTCAATGAAAAAATGGATAGCGTCGGCAATCATCTTAGCAATACTTGTATTTGGTACTGTGATTGGCTTTAATATGTTTAAAGCTAAAAAAATAAACGAATACCTTTCATCGCGTCCTATTCCTGAATTCCCAGTCACAGCGACTACTGTAAAATTTGAAGATTGGACTCCTCATTTACGTGCTATCGGTTTTATTGAGCCAATGCAAGGCGTCACAATTACCAATGAAGTGGCCGGTAAAGTATCTAAAATAAATTTTGTATCTGGTCAAAAATTACAAAAAGGTGACCCTATTGTTTACCAAGATAGCGAAGTAGAACAAGCGAACTTAAAAGCAGCCAAAGCACGTTTACCTTCTATTCAACGTAACTATAAACGCTTAAATTCATTGCTTAAAAAAGGCTCTGTTTCTCAAGGTGATGTTGATGATGCACAAGCAGAATACCTAGCGCTTCAAGGCGAAATTGAAGGTTATGCAGCAACAATTAGTTTGCGTACCATTCGCGCACCATTCTCTGGTATCACAGGTTTACGAAATGTATTTTTAGGTCAATATCTAGCTAATGGCACTGAAATAGTTCGTTTGGAAGATATTAGCCGTATGCAAATGCGTTTTACTATTGCACAAAATGATCTTAACAAAGTACATATAAACCAAGCAATGGATGTATTTATTGATGCACAACCTGATACTACGTTTACTGGTGTTATCACTGCGATTGAACCTGCAGTAAACTCAGAAAGTGGACTTATCCTGATTCAAGCATCGATCCCGAATGAAGCACAAAAAATACGTTCAGGTATGTTTGCTAAAGCAAATATCATTTTACCGACCGTTAAAAAACAAATCATCATTCCTGTTACCTCCGTTAATTACACACTGTACGGTGAAACAGTTTATGTATTAACTGAACAAAAAACTGATGATGGCAATACGTTTTTAGAAGCGAAACAAAGAATCGTCACATTAGGTAAAACAAAAGGCGATAGTGTTCATGTGTTATCTGGCTTAGATGAAAGTGATGTGATTGCCACTAGCGGACAAGTTCGATTAAGCAATGGTTCTCACGTTAAAATCGTTGAATCAAATGCACTTGATACTCCTTCTGTTCTTCCAGCACTGTAGGTGACGTTATGAAATTTACAGATATCTTTATAAAGCGTCCCATTTTAGCAATCTCATTGAGTTTGCTGATTGTATTATTAGGGGTACAAGCGCTTACAAAAATGCAGGTACGTGAGTACCCTACGATGACTAATACGGTGGTCACAGTAACCACCAGCTATTACGGAGCAAGTGCAGATTTAATTCAAGGTTTTATCACTCAACCGATTGAGCAAGCCATTGCACAAGCCGATAATATCGACTTTATCAGTTCACAAAGTTTCATGGGTAGTTCAACCATTACTGTGAATATGAAGCTAAACACTGACCCAAGTGGCGCGGTGGCGGATATTCTCGCAAAAGTAAACAGTGTTAGCTCTCAGCTACCAAGTGATGCAGAAGATCCAACAATTGATGTCAGTACTGGCTCAACGACGTCTGTTATCTACATTGCATTTTCAAGTGAGCAATTAAACTCTAGTCAAATTACCGACTATTTAGAACGCGTGATTAAACCACAGTTATTTAGTATTAATGGTGTTGCAAAGGTTAACCTTTATGGTGGTACTAAATTTGCAATGCGCATTTGGTTAGACCCAGAACGTATGGCTGCTTTTAGGCTTAATACCGCTGATGTTATTACTATTTTACAAGCTAATAATATTCAGTCTGCTTCAGGCCAAGCAATGGGTTATTTCACTCTGTTTAATGGCAGTGCACAGACCCAGGTTAAGAATGCAAGCGAGTTAGAAAACCTGATCATTGCAACACGCGATGACGGTAGAACAATCCACCTACAGGATATTGCGCGCGTTTCTCTTGAAAAAAGTCATGACATCTACCGAGCAATGGCTAATGGTAATGATGCAGTTGTTGTTGCGATTGATGCAACTGCAAGCGCAAATCCATTGGATATAACGTCAGATGTAAGAAAAATGCTACCTGACTTAGAAAAAAACAATCCTAGTTCAATCAAAATGAAAGTGCTTTATGATTCGACCATTGCGATTGAAGAGTCTATTTATGAAGTGATTAAAACCATTGCGGAAGCAGGATTAATTGTACTCATTGTAATGATTCTATTTTTAGGATCATGGCGTGCAGTGCTCATTCCAATCATTACTATTCCGCTATCACTAATTGGTGTCGCCGTTGTGATGCAAATGTTTGGTTTTACTATCAACCTAATGACACTATTAGCCATGGTATTAGCCATTGGTTTAGTAGTAGATGATGCGATTGTTGTAGTAGAAAATATCGATCGCCATATTAAAGCAGGTGAAGACCCTTTCCGTGCAGCAATTATTGGTACGCGTGAAATTGCAGTACCGGTTATTTCCATGACCATCACGTTAGCCGCTGTTTATGCTCCCATTGCATTGATGGGCGGTATTACCGGTTCACTCTTTACTGAGTTTGCGCTAACACTTGCTGGTGCGGTATTTGTATCGGGTATTGTGGCATTAACATTATCACCGATGATGTGTAGCAAAATGTTAGTGATTAACCATAAACCTAATAGATTCGAACGTGCTGTTGATAACACGCTAACCGGGTTAACGAATAAATATAGCAATGCACTTAACATTATTATGTTAAGACGCCCTGCTGTTATTATCTTTGCCTTATTAGTGTTTATTTCACTGCCATTCCTCTTTAAATTTATCCCATCAGAGTTAGCACCGAAAGAAGATAAAGGTGTACTGATGATGTTGTCTAAAGCGCCAGCTAATGCCAACTTGGACTTTGTTGAAAATAGCATGCGTTTAGTCACTAGCGAAATAGCGAAGCAACCAGAAGTAGAAAGTAGCTTAGCGATGTCAGGTATTCCGAATGCTAACCAAGCCTTCGGTATCGCTATCATGAAACCATGGAGCCAACGTGAAAAAAGCCCAGATGACTTATCTAAAACATTAACACCAGCATTTAGTATGATCCCTTCTGTGGCGACAGTCACTTTCCAAAGACCTGAGTTACCAGGTTCATCGGGTGGTTTACCCGTACAATTTGTTATTACTACTTCTAATCCATTCCAAAGTTTAGTAAGTATTGCAGCAGATGTATTAGCAGAAACACAAGCCAATCCAAGCTTTGTTTATTCAGAGTTAGATTTAGCCTTTGATTCTGCAACCATGAATATCAGCATTGATCGTGACAAAGCAGGGGCTTATGGTGTGACCATGCAAGATATTGGTATTACTTTGGGGACATTGTTAAGTGATGGTTACTTAAACCGCATTAATTTAAATGGCCGTAGTTATGAAGTGATTGCACAAGTAGAACGTAAATATCGTTTATCGCCAGAGCAATTAGGTGATTTTTATGTACGTGCTAAAAACAATGACATGGTGCCATTAAGCGAACTGATTACCGTTAATGTAGTCGCTGAACCTCGTGCATTACCGCACTTTAATCAGCTTAATAGTGCAACAATAGGTGCAGTACTTTCGCCGGGTGTCACGATGGGCACGGCAATTACCTTCTTTGAAGGGTTATCAACCACTAAACTGCCACAAGGTTATAGCCATGATTACTTAGGCGAAGCGCGTCAATTTGTAACGGAAGGTGGTGCGTTATACGTGACCTTTATTCTTGCTTTATTTATTATATTTTTAGTACTCGCAAGTCAGTTTGAAAGTATTCGAGATCCATTGGTTATTATCATGACCGTACCATTGGCCATTAGTGGTGCTTTACTCGCACTTGCTTGGGGTTTTGCAACTATGAATATCTACACTCAGGTTGGTTTGATAACCTTGGTGGGATTGATTACTAAACATGGTATTTTGATTGCTGAAGTAGCAAAAGAAGAGCAATTGCATCATGGTCTAGATAAAATTGCCGCAGTTAAAAAAGCAGCAACCGTGCGTTTACGTCCAATATTAATGACAACAGCTGCAATGGTAGCGGGTCTTATCCCACTATTATTTGCAACCGGTGCAGGCGCAGTGAGTCGTTTTGGTATTGGTATTGTTATCGTAGCTGGTTTATCAATCGGTACGTTATTTACGTTATTTATCTTACCTGTTATCTATTCATTCATTGCCAGTGAGCATAAAAAGCTTCCTGAATTTGATGAAGAACAAGCATTAAAAGTAAATAGTACAGAGTCATAAGATAAAGAAGAAAATTAAAAGTAGCCTTAACATTAATTTAATAAGCGCTACTTTATTCTTCTCGAAATTGATTTATTAAACGTTTATAACAATAAATTAAGATATTTATAAACTAAGCTAATTAAATCAATAAGTTAATAGGCTGATAAAGTAATTATTTTCTATCACAAAGCACTAACACCGCACTATTAACAGATACAAAAAAAGCCAAAGACGATGATTCGCCTTTGGCTTTTTTATTTTACGGTCTTTTATGCTAAAAAATAAATTAAAGCTTAAACACCGTATTGCTGACGATATGTTTGTACAGACTCAAGATGTTGTTGCATTTCTGGTAACGTTTCAAGATAGCTCACTACGTCTGCCAGCTCTACAATCGAAATAACTTTTGCATCATAGTCACGTTCTACTTCTTGAATCGCTGACAACTCCGCTTTGCCTTTTTCTTGACGATCTAATGCAATTAACACACCTGCAAGCTCTGCTTTATGTGCATTAATGATATCCATCGATTCACGAATAGCTGTGCCAGCTGTAATAACATCATCAACGAGCATAATTTTACCGGTTAGCTCTGAACCCACTAAGCTACCACCTTCTCCGTGTGTTTTTGCTTCTTTACGATTAAAGCAATACGGTACATCTAAATCATAGTCATTAGACAAGGCAACAGCAGTGGTTGTTGCAATTGGAATACCTTTGTACGCAGGACCAAATAAAAGATCATAATCGATACCAGAATCTTGTAATGCAGCAGCATAAAAACGCCCTAAACGCGCAAGATCTCGACCTGTATTAAATAAACCTGCATTGAAAAAATAAGGGCTAATACGCCCTGATTTCAAAGTAAATTCGCCAAATTTTAAAACCTGTTTTTCAATCGCAAATTCAATAAACTCTTTTTGATACGCTTTCATTTCTTACTCCACATTTAATGCTTTTTTTTGTTCTGCTACTAAGTTATTAATACCGGTATTTGCTAAAGCTAACATTGCTAATAATTCTTGATGACTAAAAGCGCCCTCTTCAGCTGTACCTTGTATTTCAATTAAACCGCCACTTTCTGTCATGACAACATTCATGTCGGTTTGTGCATTTGAATCTTCTGCGTAATCCAAATCACAAACAGGCGTCCCTTTATAAATACCAACAGAAACAGCCGCTATCATTTGCTTTAATGGACTTTTTTTCAACTTACCTTTTGCAACCATCCAGTTCAATGCATCAGCTAACGCAATACAAGCACCTGTAATTGATGCGGTACGAGTACCACCATCGGCTTGTATTACATCACAATCAACAGTAATCATGTTCTCACCAAAGGCATTTAAATCAACTGCGGCACGTAAAGAGCGCGCAATTAAACGTTGAATTTCTAAGGTACGACCACCTTGTTGACCTTTTGCTGCTTCACGTTGATTACGTTTATGTGTCGCACGCGGCAACATGGAATATTCTGCCGTTACCCAGCCTTTACCTTTACCCTTTAAAAAACGTGGTACTGACTCTGATACTGTCGCATTACAGAGGACTTTAGTATTACCGACTTCAATCAAAACAGACCCTTCTGCATAGTCAGTATAGTGCCGAGTAATTTTGATTTCACGGTTTTGTTCAGGTGTACGATTACTTGGGCGCATAAGTTAAAAAACCTTGTCAATAAATGAGCGGCAATTATACCCATTAACCAACAAGGCGCAAAACTCGGCAGGAAATCAATAGATTTATATGCCTGTTACTGTGCAAGGTGCTTTGTTCAGTCGTTAGCTTGGACTCTAAATCAAGGTGCAACATGATGACAATGGCGAGTCCTTATCGAAGGTGGCAACACAGAGTTGGTTTTCAAGCTAAAGACCCAGAGAGCAAGCTGCGAAGTAAACACCTTGAATGGTAACGAGTATATGTAACCTCAGTTCTGGATAAGTAAAGCGATACAACACCGCTATTTCTGCGTTAAATCATCTCTCTATAACCCGTTATTGCTTCAATAATTCGCATTGAACTACGTAAAACTAACGACACTGATTAGTAAAAAATAGTACCTTATGATTTTAAATATAACTTCACTTTCATTAACCAGAGTTGAGGCTATGTAGTAAAAAATCAAAAATTAACGGAATTCACAAATAAAGAGTTGAAATATTAATGTTCAGAATACTGATCATGACTATTCTTATAAATAACAAGCTGACTAAAACCTTTATCTTGCGCTTGATACAATGCTTGTTCTGCACGTCTATTAAGCTCTTCTTCGATATGCGAGTGACTAGGAACCATACAAGCAGCACCAATACTCACTGAGACGGTGTCTCCTGCAGGTGCATTATCAAACTTCAGCCCCCATCCATTGACCATATAAAATATTTCAGCTGCTAAGGTTTTAAGCCCTTCTTCGGAAGTATTTGGTAAAAGTATAATAAAATCATCTGCCTCGAGACGGGCTAATAAGTCCGCAGGGCGCTGAACAATATGTTGTAAACGACGCGCAAGTTCAATAAAGCAATCATCGCCCGCATCTCTTCCATATTGCTCATTAAAGAATTTAGCACTATCAACATCGATAATTAATAAAGATAAGCTTTCGCCAGAGCGTCTACCACGCACCCATTCCTTTTTAAACTGTTCGTTAAAATAATGCTTATTAGGTAAACCTGTTAAATAATCACGCATTGCTAATTTTTCAAGGTTGTTATTTTTTAAAAATAATTGTCGATTATGTTTTTTTGAAAAATATAACAATAAACACACTAATGTTAATGCAACAGATATTAATGAGATGATGATCCAATAACCAGTGCCCGTTTCATGCCTTTCATAAACAACAGGTAACCAACGATTAAGTATTTTTTGCTTTTGTTGTAAATCGATTGATGTAACGACTTTATCAAAAATACCCAATAGTATCGTGTTATCTTTTGATACGGCGAGAGAAAATGGGTATTCATGTTCAAATTTATCAACAATTTTTAATTCAGGATAAAGCGTTTGAATTTGATTAACCATGACAGGTAACACATCAATAAAGCCATAAATCTCACCACTGCTTACCGCATCAAGTCCCGATTTTAACGAGTCATATTCGTATAAATCAGCATCGGGATACAAGGTGTTCAAAAACTCTATATATGATCCTGCTTTCAACATTCCTAATGGTTTATGTAACACTTGTTCTAATTTATAAGCCTGATTATTTTCTGAAGTGACCAATGCTAATGGAAAATCTAAATAAGCAGAGGTAAATGAAAGGTATTGACTACGTCGAGGAGTTTTGTGAATCACAGGAATAAAGTCACAACGCCCTTCTTTTAATGAGGTAACTGTCTCTGACCAAGTGGCCGTTTCGATTAAAATAATAGGGTTGCTAATACGCTGAGCAAATAATGTAACAAATTCAGAGGCAATGCCAACATATTTGCTCTCTTTAATGGCCTCTATAGGTAACCAATCTGGATCAACACACATGTAGAGTGCATCATGATCTTTTAAATATTGTTGTTGTATACTAGATAAAATAGGCATTCTATTCTGGTAATTAGCCTCTTCGGTTACTTTTCCAATACTGGGTTTATTTATCCATTTAAGATGTAAATTATCTATCTCTTTTTTATTTAATGCTAACAACCCTTTATCTAAAATATCTCGCAAAATAGTATTATCTTTATTTACACCCATAAATTTTGGTAAATAATGAAAAACCTTACTATCAGCTAATGATGTATTAACCAAACCTTGCTCTAACGAACGCTGTAAGTGGTAGTTGATAGCATCATAAGCATCTAAAACAGCATCGACATTACCTAAACGTAATTGCTCAATAGAGGCTTCAGTACTCGTCGTTAATGTTAGCTCTATATTAGGAAAGCTCTTTTCAAGTACTTCTTGGTAAAAAAAACCTTTAATAACAGCAATAGATTTAATATCGCTAAGGTCATTAGCAAACACCTCTCCTTCACGTGTTAACAATCCATCGGTTAACGTTAAAGACTGGTAATGAGTAAAGATTGTAAACTCTTGGCGCTCCGGCGTTATTTTCATGTTAGAAATAACATCTATTTCTTTATTTTTTAACTTTTCTAAGTATTCGTACCACTGATAACCCACAACAAATTCAATATTTAAGCCTACTTTATCTGCCACTAATCGTATTAAATCATTGTTATAACCAGAAACTTCACCATCTTGAATAAAGTTAAATGGCGGCCAATTCTCATCAGTGTGTACTTTTATAGTGGGGTGTTGTTGGGTATATTCTTTTTCTTGTACGGTAAGATCAACTTCAATAGCATTTGTAGCAAAGACGAAGGTGTTGCTGGCAAACAGTATCGCCACAACATAAAACATGCGAAAGACAATAACCAATGAGAAGGGCGTAAATAGCCACATGAGTTCTAACCCTTTATTTAAGAATGGGAGACTTTATCAAACGAACTTGGTTAAAGTAATGATTTAAAAAAAAAGAAAAATTATAACCAACTTACTGTGATCAACCTATCACTAGACACATCAGTATAGGCCAGTAAAGCAATCTTCATTAAAGAAAACAGATAAAAAGGGCTAACTTGGTATCAATAAGAAAAACGCTAAACCGTATATTATTCGAACTCTTTAATATCCCTATCTCAGTGTTAAAATGGCTAACATTGCAATTTTAGATAATCATAAAATACATAGCGACTGAGATATGAATAACTAAACTGACTTTATTTAAATTAGAGTGATAAAAAGCTGGAGTTCCAGCTTCTCATACAAACCTAAAGTTTAATCCAGTGCTAACAATAATGGTCAAGACAGTCTTTAGAAAGCGTAAAGTAATGTCATATTGGTTGCTGTATCTGTACTTTTTTTCTCATCAAGCGGCTTGCTATTATAACGAACAACAACAGCAAACTTCATTGACAGTGCACCAATAATTTTAGTTGATAACGACGTTTCTGAACGGCCGTCTAATTTACTACCCCAATCGGCAACAAACTTTTGTTGAAATTTAGCAGAATCACTAATTTTAGTTTGGAAATCAATGACAAAGTGAGCAACTGCACTCGCATCGTAACTTTCACCTTCAGCCTCAGCAGATTCATCATCTAACTTTTGATAAATATAACCAGGACCAATTTCAGCGTTTAACGACATCGTTTCATTCTCAATAAAATGATGACCGTAACCAGCAGCAGTTATCGAAGTAAAATCATAACCTGTGAATGGGTCCAGCTCATAACCAGTATTCGCAAACAAATAACTTATATCATCAATTTGATAGTTACCTTGTAACCCAGCATAGAAACGTTTTGCTGTTACTTCGTCTTCATCTTCTTTATATAAACCTTGGAATACATATTCATTTTCCCAATCACCCAACTCTTGTTTTAATGCAAGGCTAGCTTTGAATGATGATGTATCCGTATTACCCGTCGTTAAAGAAGCACCTAATTCAGCTTCACCAGCAAGTGTTGCATCTCCTTTTACGAATTCACTTTTCGCATGTGCAGTCATTGGCAGAGTCAGTGCAATAGCAGCAGTGAGTAGCAATTTATTCATAATATTTTTCCTTTTTTGCAATTTACGAAAGTCTAATGTGACGATATGCTTTCTTAATTTCACTTAAAATATCACTTCATTATTAATTTTAAAGAAATGAGAGCTAAGTAACATTAATATCCTAACTTTTAACTTAAGAAAAATAAAGAGAATGGAATAAGCTCAGAGGGACTACGTTGAGAATAAGAAATAGGATCAGAAAAATTAAAATAAAAAAGCATTGATATTCACTTTAATATCAATGCTTAACTATTAATTTCCTTATTGTTTAGGAAGTTGATCTACATTTGAAATAGAGACCTGAGGGGTTAATTCTAAAGGTTTTTCTTCGCTGAACTTTTTCCCCTTCACTTGCACGATTATTTGCTGTGTTTCCTGATCATCAAAAAATAAATCAGTGTAATACTGTTGTACTTGTTTTAATGAAACAGATTTTAATCTAGCAACGTGCTGTAATTTAGTATCAATATTTTTTTTATTACTCATCCATTCGTCTGTTAAATAAGAAAATTCAGTACCTAAATTACTTGGTTTAGCTAAATAGTTAGCGATATGTGCTTTTTTTATTTCTTCAAAATCGCTTTCTTTTGTTTCCGCTAAAGTCTTTTTAAAATTATCCAAAAACACTTGAAAGCGCTCATATAGTGTTGCACTTCCAACCGCAGGACTTTGTGTGAATAGACCAAAACCAACACTTTCATCTACTTGTACTGTTGCAGTAAAGGGAGAATACGTTAATTGCTCTTGTGTGCGAATTTGATCATAAAAAGCAGGCTTAAGTAATTTATTAAGTAATTCAGCTTTAGCTAATGAAATAATATCTTGATTCTTGGCTAAATAAAGGCTCACCAACGCATCATCTTCTAACTCAGATTCACGGACATAATTTAAAGCCCCCTGCTGAGGATCTGCGTGTAAGCGTTTCGTCGTATAAAAAGTATTAGGTTGAATTTTCACTTTAACTTTAAGCTTTGCAGTCAATTGCAAAACATCTAATGTGGAAAAATTACCTAAGGCTAATAAGCGTAAACTCGATGTTGAAAATATCTGTTTTGTTAATTCACTCAAATCATCACTTGTTACACCATCAATCTGTGCTAATAAAGTTTGATCAGACCAAGATGGCTGGCGAATGACTTTTCTAAAACCACTTAACCCTAAATCCATCGCTTTACTTTTAGATTGGTTATTCAAACGACGTGTTAATTCTTGTTTCGCCAGTCTCAAAGATTGTTCATCAAATTTCATATTTTCGATGTGCGTTAATAACATCAATAATAATTTACTCTGCTTATCGCTATAGCCACTCGTGCTAATCAGTAAACCATCACTGCTGCTAATAGAGAACCCTACCCCAGCTTCTTGAGTGACAAAACTTAGTTCTGCTAATTGCTTTTGTAAAATATTTAATAACAGATTCATTTTAACTCTAGCAGCAGGACTTTGGTCATTAAGGTTATTATTAAGCTGTAACTTGTAAATGCCTTTAGGTTCTTTTAGCTGGCTTTGTTTAAACCAAACAGAGAGGCCGGATTCCTTTACAAGTTGTATTGCTTTGTTATTTTTCTCTTCTTCAACAAGTACTAAACTCTCAGGCAACCATTCATTACGGACAGGTAGGATCAATTCAGGTTGAATTGTTTTTGCCTTATTAAGCCAAAGTTGTAAACGTGACTTTTTAATTTTTGCTTGTGAATACTTCCCTTCGTAATATGGGATATCTTTGTTAACCACTGCGTTTGGCGATACGACAAATAATCGACTATTTTCTGGTGTTAAATAACCCATTAATTGGGTGATAAACGTAGGGTTAAATCCATCTAAACGATATGAATAAGCTAATAGATCTTGTAAAGGGTAATTTTGCATATTAGCAGCCAAAGACATGACATTATTAAAACTGGCTTGCTTAGGCAGGAATTGAAAATAGTTATCCAAGCTTTTCTTCTGCTCAGAATATTGTAATTGGTTAATTCCCTGTTCTTTAATTAGGTTGATATAAGCAAATAAACTCGCAATCACCGTATCTTGTTTACTTAACCCTTTATTCGTTAATTTAAACGTCAAACTAAACTGTGAATACTGTTCGCTGTGTGCACCATAAAATCCAGCAGAAACTGATTCAGCTAATCCAAGTTTTTGTAAATAATCAGATAACCCACCTTTATGATCAGATCCTAATAAGCGACTAATATAACCACCAGGTTGATACATATATTCATCTTTAACACTAGGCACTAAAAAGTTAACTTGCAATAACTTAAGTTCCGCTGTGGGCTTCATTTGCACTTCTAATGCTAACTGCTTATCTGTTAATAACGGTGTTATTATGACGGGTTTAATGACATTGTTATTGGGAATTTGTGTTAAATATTTAACCGCGATTTTTTGCATATTTTCAATTGAACGAGGACTTGTTAAAGCCACTTTCATTGTATTCGCAGAATAGTGTTGTTTAAAGAACAACTCCAACTCTTTCTGTAATACACTCCCAGGCTTATCAACAAGGGTGGTTAAATCACCCGTACTAAAACGGGCCATTGGGTGTTCAGGGTTCAATGAGTAGCGTTGTAATGCATATAATTTACGCATGTCGTTATCAACATAAGTTTCGTTTTCAGCATTGACCGTATGACGTTCTTTATCAGCATATTTTTCATCTAATAAAGGTGCATGCATTACATCGCCTAATCTGTCTAATGCTTCTCCAAATACACTATCATTGACTTCAAAGCCATATACCGTTGCATCCTGTGCAGTATAAGCATTGGTATACCCACCATTTTGACTCATAAACTTACTGTATTCATTTATTATTGGGTACTTTTCTGAGCCAAGAAATAACATATGCTCTAAATAATGCGCTAAACCCAATTGAGAATCTGGGTTATGCATACTACCAATAGGAACAGATAAAGAAGCGGCACTATTTTGTAAATCAGGGTCAGAAATGAGTAATACTTCCAGATCGTTTGAAAGGCGAATAACTTGGTAATCACGAGTGTCATTAGGGCTTTGTATTATAGAATTATTAACTATTTCAAATTTTTTCATAGTGGACTCAGGTGATGTATTAGGGGCAGCATGTAGAAACGTAGAAAAACATAAACAGACACAATTAAATAATAGATAGATAGGCTTAATAGGCAGCATTAGATGAGCTCTTTCAATTGTAGGTGGAAGTCAATAATTAAGACTGAATACTATGCTACAAGTTCCCCGAAAATAAAAGTACTCATCCTAGAATAAAAAAATAAGCATTGTGTATATTTAACATACTAAGCTAATATACTCATTAAGATATATTACAAAATTGAACAAAAAATAGGCTAAAACACTAAAACATGATTCGGTGTATCAAATATGATGAAATTTTCTCTGTCTAAAACTCTACAAACCAATAATAGCGCAAGTCGTAAAAAGCGAGGTTTTACATTAATAGAGTTATTAATAACGATCGCTATCGTCGCTATTTTGGTTCAAGTTGCCTATTCCTCGTATTTAAACACCATACAACAAAGCTATCGTTACGAAGCTCAACAATCAATGATTGAATTGAGCCAACAATTAGAGCGTTATTATTCACGTAATGGCGTTTATTCAGGCTCAAGTGCAACAGCAAGCAACTATAGCAGTACACAATACACATTGGCTTTTAGTACATTAGAAGATGATGAGTTTACAATTTCGGCGACACCTATGGGTGGCCAAACCAGCGATGACTGCAGTACTTTGACTCTAGATTACCTTGGCAATAAAACGCCTTCTACATTGGGATGTTGGAAATGAAAAATGCTAAAGGGTTCACCCTAATAGAATTAATGGTTACTGTTGCCATTGTTATTATATTAGCAACGATTGCATTACCAAGCTGGACAAAGCTTATACAAGATAACAGTATTGCAAGTGCTGTTAATCAAGTGCAAAGTATCTACCAATTAACCCGTTCAGAAGCATTAAAACGTAATGAAGATATTACATTAACATCTTCTAATAATATGCGAACTTGGACTCTCTCAAACGATGTTTCAGGAGCAAGTTCAACTATCAAAACCATCACTCTTTCAACTGAACAAGTAGCGGTTACATCAGGAGATGGTAGCACTGATGAAATATCTATAACGGTGAGAGGATCAGGTTTCGCTGAGAATAAAAGTTTAGCGTTTAATTGGGAAGATGAATATCGTTGCTTAGTTGTTTACAGTAGCGGTCAAACTAAAATCAGCTCAGAGAGTGGAGACTGTGTTTAATGAATCGATTAATCAACAGTAAGCATCGTCAGAATAAACAACAAGGTTTCACACTTCTAGAGCTTTTAATCGCCGTTGTTATCGCAAGTATCTCTGTATTAGGTCTCGCTTACACACAAACGAAAAGCCTACAATATGCGCGCAGTAGTAGCCAATATACACGAGCTAGCATTGAAGCCACTAATACAGTAGAGCAAATATGGGGTTCGCTTTGTGAGTTTCAAAATGGAACTAAAGCATTAAATGCTTTAACGCTTGCTGACGGTTTTACACGTACTTTTACCCCTACCTCTTTCGATAATGAAATGACCATCACCATTGACTGGGCAGATAATCGATTAACCGATGTTGATAATAATGTATCAGTACAGGTTGTTTTTCCAAATATTAGCGCTGATACAACGCTTTGCCCATAGGTGATATGATGAATAAAAATCTCGGTTCACAATCAGGATTCAGCTTAGTAGAGTTAATGATTGCAATGTCGCTGTCTTTACTCCTTATACTGGGTATAGCGACTGTATTTTCTAGTTTAAAAAATACATCTTCTTATTCTCAACAATTAGAAAACACACAAGAAGTATTGCGTTTTACCAACTCGATTTTTAGTCGAGCAGTACATCGAGCAGATGAAATGGATAATAATTCATATACAGGTAGTGATGGCGGTACTTATCAACAATTAGATTTAACCTTTAATTTAGACAATCTTGATACTAGTGAAAGCTATTCTAGTTGTTTAGGTAATCCCATGGCAAGCCAATACTATGAAAGCTATCGACTCACTGATAATGAGCTCCTTTGTGCAGAATACACAACGGCTGGACTAGATGACTCAAGTAAAACATTTACTGCGATCGGCACAAATATTGATAGTTTGAACTTCTCAATTACTGATGATTTACTCACAGTCACCATTACACCTACCGATGAAACAGATTCAATACAAATGATGTTTGCACAACGCCAAGTAATATTAGGCTTAAATTAAGAATGAAGGATAGCTATATGAAAGGATCTAAAATTCACCGCTCTAAAGGCTTTGCCGCTGTCACAGTATTAGTTATTTCGCTTCTGGGTGGATTGATTGTATTTGATACTGTTCAGGAAAATATCAATCAAGAGCGTATGGCCGGAAATTACTCAAAAGAGATCAATTCACACTTACAAGCGGAAAATGGGCTTGCAGCTTCTTATAACGCACTTAACGATAATAGCAGCCTTAATAGTGAAAGTATGATGACACTACTCAATGATGCACAGAATGATACTGGCGCCCATCGTTATAGTCTTGAGCCTTGGGTAGCAGGTACTTCAACGGAGATATCAACAGATGGATCAGGAGATGACTCAGATGAAACAATTGTAGAAACCATTGTTAGTACCGTATTCGGTGGCACTAGTAATACGGAAACATCTAGTGCCTCAACAAGTAACGCGTCCAATGCAATTTTAATAGAAAGCAAAGGCTTTCACTATGATGGACAATATGAAATGCGTGGTAGCATTTCGTTAGCAGCATCAAGCGGTAACTCTATATTTAACGGTGCAATTACTACTTGTGACGGAGCAACCTTAGGTGGAAGTGGCAAAATAGATAGCTATGATTCTAGTGAAGGTGCCTATGATGCAGCTAACCCAGGTAGCAATGGTGATATTTCAGTATTAAATGAGAATGCAAGTGGCCTAACATTGAGCGGTAGTTCTCCTATTAGCGGTAGTGCCTCAATTAACGGGGATTTAAATATTTCTGGCTCAGGTTCAATAGCAGGAGATGCCCATGTTTCAGGTAGCATTAACTTAGGTAGCTCGGGCTCAATTGACGGTAACGCGCAAGCAACAGGCAGTGTAACTAACTCTTATTCAGCTATTACAATGGATAGCATTAGCGCTAATGGTGATGTCACTATTCTTCAAAGTTATGAGGGACCTATTTCATATAGTGGTGACTTAAATTATCCTAACTACGGTAAGGTTAGTAATGCAACTTATTACAATACGGGACAAGTTGCAGCTGTTGGTACGGAAACTTGTGACATTTTAGGGTTAGCAAGTGAGTTTGAAAGTGGTGATATTGGAAATTTAGAAACGGCTAATAGTACTACTATCGATTTCTCTAGTGCGGGTGACAATAATGCTTTTGATTATATATTCACATCTAATGGCTTAGAATCCTACATAGCGGGTGGAAGTAGCTCATTAATTAACACTCGAATTGATACTGAATCACAAGATATTACATTTTTAGACAATGATATCTCTACATATATTATGAGTATTAATGATTTTTCTCATGGTAATACTATTACTATTGAAAGTGGTAATGACGTTATTCTTTACTTGCAAGGAGATACTGTTATTAGTGATAAAATATATGTTGAAGATGGCGCTACATTAACAATTATTACAGAAGGCACTTTTAAAACAACACAAGATGGTGGTGTTTATGCATTAGATAGTGATGGAAATACGGCGAACTCATCGGTTAATAGTAATGGAGATAACTCTTTTCTTCTTTATTCAGGTTACGACTCATCAAGTAATTCCGATTATGGCATCACGTTAAATGGCGCCACTGATATGTTCCTTACTGCTTATGCACCAGACGCATCAATGCAAATCACTGCAAGCGGTAATATATATGGCTCATTGCGTAGCGACTACTTAACTGTTAGTGGTGCTGCTGGTATCCATTACGATGAAGAAATAGCAGCAACCAATGTGGGGGGAACAGGGTCAACAACATCAACTCCTAAAATAACACGTTGGTTCTAACCCTGTGTTTATCAAAAAGACCATAGCACTTAGATATAAGTGCTATGGTCTTTAATTTTTATTATTGACCCCTACCAACCTCTAAACCTGCAACCAAAAAGTTGTCGGTCCATCATTCGTTGAAGTCACTTGCATATCTGCTGCAAAGATACCGTTTTCAACGTGACAACCTAACAATCGACATTGCTCACTGAAATCTAAGTAAAGTCGTTTTGCTTCTGTTGGCTCTGCCCCATTACTGAACCCGGGACGATTACCTTTTTTAGTATCAGCAGCCAACGTAAACTGTGAAATAACTAATAAGTCACCTGTCGCTTGTTGTACATTAAGGTTCATTTTACCTTGCTGGTCAGCAAATATTCGATACGCTAACACTTTCTCGGCTAAGCGCTTGCATTGTGCATCGGTGTCGCCTTTTTCTACACCCAGTAAAACCAGTAATCCACTGTCAATTTGTCCAACAGTATCACCTTCAACAACGACAGAGGCATTCGTTACACGCTGAATCATCGCAATCATTACATTTCCTCAGGTGCTTCAACGAGCTCTGCTTCGGGGTAAAAAAATTCATCTAAAGTTGCCGTTACTTCAGCACCAATTAATACAATTAACCAACTAAAGTAGATCCATACAAACATAATAGGGATCACCGCTAATGCGCCATAAATAATCTGTTGTGATGGGAAATTAGTAATATATAAAGTAAATAAATCTGTCGCTAAACTAAATAATAAAGCAGCAATAAAACCACCTATCATGGCATAACGTAAACGCACTCTTTGATGAGGCACTAAGGTATAAACACCAGCAAAAGCCAGCCATGAAAAAACAAATGGCATAAAACTAAGTACTTGCTGCCCTATTGATAAAAAGCCATCGGTTTTTACAATAGAAAAGATATAAGAACTCAAGGCAATACTGCCGCCAATAATAATTGGGCCTAAGCTTAGAATGGTCCAATAAATAGTAAATGCTTGAATGGGAGAACGTTTCTTATTACAACGCCAGATACGATTAATGGTTTGGTCAATCGTTGAAATCAATAATAAAGCAATCACCACTAATGAGGCGATCCCCATCATGCTCATTTTTTTAGTATTTTCAATGAATCCCGTCATATGCTCTTTAACCGCATCTCCAGCAGTTGGCACAAAGTTATTATAAATAAGGTTTTCAATAATTTTATTAAGCTCAGAGAACATTGGAAAAGCAGAGAGCATATAAAACACAACCGCAAGACAAGGCACGATTGAAAGTAAGGTTACATAAGCGAGGTGACCCGCAGGCACTTTAATATTATCTTCCTGGCTACGTTTCCATAAGAATATACCGTAATTATAAAATAGCTTTATTTTCTCTACTAAAACTTGCTTCTGTAATTGCAAAATAGCATCCCCAAATAAGTTGATTATCGAATTTCCATACCAATTACATTAACTAAACGGTCTAAATTTTACGTAGAAAAATGGCTTAGTTTAAGCCGTAAGTTAAGGTAAATGATTGTCCCCTTTACGAAACTTACAACGAAGAAATAAGTTATTTTAACCAGCCAAATAGATCAGTTAATGAGTGTGATTGGTATTATACCGATTACATTAAATATGTTATCTAAATTTTGCGATGGAAAAAACAGTTCAACTCAAGGCGTAAGTTGACGTAAATGGCTGTTCCCTTTACGAAATTTACAACGAGGAAGTGGGCTGTTTTAACAAGTAAAATAGATAAGCTCTTTATTGTGATTGGTATTACTATACCTGTAAATCGTAAACAAAAAAAAGGCCTTACCGAAGTAAGACCTTAATAATAGGTTTATTGTTCGTTTAACGAAACGAATTAACCTTTAGTTGGACGTGCTGCACGTTTACGTTCATTCTCACCCAGTAATTTCTTACGGATACGAATGCTTAACGGCGTTACTTCTACTAATTCATCAACATCAATAAACTCAAGCGCTTGTTCAAGCGTTAGAATGATTGCTGGAGAAAGTGTTTGCGCTTCATCAGTACCAGAAGAACGAACGTTAGTAAGCTGTTTACCACGAATACAGTTAACTGTTAAATCGTTTGAACGGTTATGAATACCGATGATTTGACCTTCGTAAACTTCAGTAGCATGACCTAGGAATAAACGACCACGATCTTGTAAGAAGAATAGTGAGTATGTAACCGCTTTACCAGTTTGATTACAAACCATTACACCATTTTGACGTTGACCAATTGTACCGCCTTTATGTAGACCGTAATGATCAAAGCTATGGTATAAAAGACCAGAACCAGATGTAATTGTCATGAACTCAGTTTGGAAACCGATTAAACCACGACTTGGAATCATAAAGTCTAAACGTACGCGACCTTTACCATCAGGAATCATGTTAGTTAGTTCCGCTTTACGGATACCTAATTGTTCCATGATTGAACCTTGATGTGCTTCTTCACAGTCAACAGTCAATGTTTCCATTGGCTCATGTAACTGACCATCAATCATACGTTCGATAACTTCAGGACGAGATACTGCTAGCTCAAAACCTTCACGACGCATGTTTTCAATTAAGATACCTAAATGTAGCTCACCACGACCAGATACTTTGAATTTATCAGGATCGGCAGTTTCTTCTACTTTTAACGCAACGTTATGTACAAGCTCTTTATTCAAACGGTCAAGGATGTTACGTGATGTAACGAATTTACCTTCTTTACCACAGAATGGAGAGTTGTTTACTTGGAAAGTCATTGTTACCGTTGGTTCATCAACAGTTAATGGCGTCATCGCTTCAACATTGTTTTGTGCACAGATAGTGTCAGAGATTTTAAGTTCGCCTAAACCACTAATTGCAATAATGTCGCCAGCTTCACCGTATTCGATGTCATGGCGTTCTAGACCTAAGTAACCTAATACTTGACCTACTTTACCTTTACGTTCTTTACCGTCAGCACCAACGATAGTCACCGCTTGGTTTACTTTAACGTGACCACGTGTAATACGACCAACACCGATAACACCTACGTAAGAGTTGTAATCAAGTTGAGAGATTTGCATTTGGAAGTCGCCATCGCGATCTGCTTCTGGTGGAGCAACAGTATCAACGATAGTTTGGAATAAATCTTCCATGTTATCTTTTTGAGTGTCCATATCAGTACTTGCCCAACCGTTTAATGCCGAAGCATAAACAACTTGGAAGTCTAATTGCTCATCAGTCGCGCCTAGGTTATCAAATAAATCAAATACTTGATCCATTACCCATTCAGGACGAGCACCAGGCTTATCAATTTTGTTGATAACAACAATTGGCTTAAGACCGTGTGCAAATGCTTTTTGCGTTACAAAGCGAGTTTGTGGCATTGGACCATCAACCGCATCAACGATAAGACATACACTGTCTACCATAGATAGAATACGCTCTACTTCACCACCGAAATCGGCATGTCCTGGCGTATCTACGATATTGATATGGTAATCGTTCCATACGATTGCTGTATTTTTTGCAAGGATAGTAATACCACGTTCTTTTTCAAGATCGTTAGAATCCATTACACGTTCTTCATTATCACCACGTGAATCCAAAGTACCAGACTGCTCTAACAGTTTATCAACCAATGTTGTTTTACCATGGTCAACGTGAGCAATGATGGCTATATTTCTTAATTTATCTAACGACATGATGTGCCTCAAAAATAACTACTAATTAAAAATACCAATTAAATAAAAACAGAAGGTCCTATTTTTATTTAATTGGTACAAAAAGATTTAGGCCATGAAAGCACTTAAAGTGATATAGCCAAATGTGCGCACATTGTAAACATAATTTCAAAAATAGAAAGTTTTAAGTCGGTCACAGTTAGCTTAAATGGTTAAAAGTAAGAAAAAACAGAGCTGAGTCAGGTCGACCACACGCGAAGCACCAAAACAGAGCAACAAAGCACCAACTTGGTGCGAAAAATAGAGCTTTGCACCATATCGGAAAACAAAAACCTAGGTATAATAGGTTTTGTTAACTTGGCATATTATTAGCTAATTTAATGTGTAATAAATCTAGATTGATGGTAAGTTTCATTGATGAGTTCTATTTTATCATCCCTACAAATTTCGATGTCAAATGAGGTTCTACAACATGTCTGTACAAACAATCCAAGACGTTCTAACTCTTATTCAAGAGCAAGACGTAAAATTCGTTGATTTACGCTTTACTGATACACATGGTAAAGAACAACACGTATCGGTTCCACACCACCAAGTAACTGAAGACTTTTTTGAAGAAGGTAAGATGTTCGATGGTTCTTCAATCGCTGGCTGGAAAGGCATTCAAGATTCTGACATGGTACTTATGCCAGTTCCTTCAACTGCAGTACTTGACCCATTTACAGACGATGCGACGTTAAACTTACGTTGTGACGTGTTAGAGCCAAAAACAATGTTAGGTTACGACCGTGACCCTCGTTCAGTAGCTAAACGCGCTGAAGCATACATGCGTTCAACAGGTATCGCTGATACTGTTTTATTTGGTCCAGAACCAGAATTTTTCCTATTTGACGACGTTAAATACGGTAACAGCATTGCAGGTGCATTCTACTCAGTAGATGCAAAAGAAGCAGCTTGGAACTCAGGTACTTCTTATGAAGAAGGTAACACGGGTCACCGCCCTGGTATCAAAGGCGGTTACTTCCCTGTAGCACCTGTTGATTCAGCTCAAAATATCCGTTCTGCAATGTGTTTAATCATGGAAGAAATGGGCTTAGTTGTTGAAGCGCATCACCATGAAGTAGCAACAGCAGGCCAAAATGAAATCGCATGTCGTTTCAACACAATGGTTGAAAAAGCAGACGAAATCCAAATTTACAAATATGTTGTACATAACGTTGCTCACGCATACGGCCAAACAGCAACATTTATGCCTAAACCACTTGTTGGCGATAACGGTTCTGGTAACCATTGTCACCAATCTTTAGGTAAAGATGGTGTTAACTTGTTCTCAGGCGACCAGTACGGCGGTCTATCTGAAATGGCACTTTATTACATCGGTGGTATCATCAAGCATGCTAAAGCGCTTAATGCATTCACTAATGCATCAACTAACTCGTACAAACGTCTTATCCCAGGTTTTGAAGCACCAGTAATGCTTGCATACTCTGCTGGTAACCGTTCTGCATCTATCCGTATTCCAATTGTACCTACTGCACGCGCAGCACGTATTGAAGTACGTTTCCCAGATCCAACAATGAACCCTTACTTAGGTTTCTCTGCAATGTTGATGGCGGGTCTTGACGGTATCAAAAACAAGATCCACCCTGGTGACTCTTTAGATAAAGATTTATACGACCTACCTAAAGAAGAAGCTGATGCAATTCCACAAGTTGCTGTTTCTTTTGAAGAAGCACTTGCAGCACTAGATGCTGATCGTGACTTCCTTGTTGAAGGTGGCGTATTCTCAAATGAAGCTATTGATGCATTCATTGAGCTTAAAACTGCAGAATGCCAAGCTGTATCACAAGCAACGCATCCAAAAGAGTTCGATTTATACTACAGCGTATAATGTAAAAACTTAATACAGCTAATACCCCAAAAAGGACCGCATGCGCGGTCCTTTTTTCGTTCTATCTCCTTCATTTTCACTGCTTTATCCAAAATAACAAAAAGTGGTCTATTTTTTGCTAGTTATAGACTATGTTTTTATATTTGTCGTATAAAAATAACTAAGTTATTAACAAGCAGTACTAATACTGCAGCAAGGAGCAATACATGAGTGGAAATCAAGTCCGTCTTCAAGCAATTGAACAAATTACTAACCGTGCACCAAAAGAGGTCGCTCAAACTGAGCCACTCAATCAAATTTGGGCTATGGATGTTTTCAATTTAGCGAAAATGGAAGAAGCCGTATCAAAAAATGCATTTAAAGCAATTAAAAAGACGGTTAAGACAGGTGAAGCATTAGATAATGCAACCGCTGACATTATTGCTGCTGCGATGAAAGATTGGGCTTTAGCAAAAGGCGCTAAATTTTTCTCTCACGTATTCTACCCAATGACAAATATTACTGCAGAAAAGCATGATGCCTTTATTCTGACTAACTCAGACGGTAATGCGATCAATGAATTTACTGGTAGCCTATTAATTAAGGGTGAACCAGATGGTTCTTCTTTCCCTAATGGTAGCCTACGTATGACAAATGCTGCACGTGGTTATACAGCATGGGATCCAACGAGCCCTGCTTATATCCAACAAACAGCAAATGGTGCAACATTAATGATTCCAAGTGTTTTCATGTCTTGGACGGGTGAAGCGCTTGATAAAAAAATCCCACTACTTCGCTCAAATTCAGCAATGAATGAAGCGGCACAAAAAGTATTGAAATTAATGGGCGAAAAAGAAGTTGCTGCATTAGATTCAAGTTGTGGTCCTGAGCAAGAATATTTCTTAATTGATGAAAACTTCGCAAATGCACGTCCTGACTTATTACTAGCAGGCCGTACATTATTTGGTGCCGCACCAGCGAAGGGCCAACAATTTGATGATCACTACTTCGGTGCTATCCCTGCTCGAGTTCAAGTGTTCATGCAAGACTTTGAAGACAAACTATATAAGCTAGGTATTCCAGCTAAAACTCACCACAATGAAGTAGCGCCAGGTCAATTTGAAATTGCGCCTTACTACGGTGCAGCAAATGTAGGTGCAGACCAACAACAATTGCTAATGACAATGATGAAACAAACAGCAAAAGAACATGGCTTCTTATGTTTGTTACATGAAAAACCTTTTGCAGGTGTCAATGGTTCAGGTAAACACGTTAACTGGTCTGTTGGTAACAGCACACAAGGTAACTTATTAGACCCAGGTAAAACACCACACAGTAACCTACAGTTTTTATTATTCTGTGGTGCTGTTATTCGTGGCGTACATAAATACGGTCCATTATTGCGTGCTGTTATTGCTTCAGCAGGTAACGACCATCGTTTAGGTGCAAACGAAGCTCCACCCGCTATTCTTTCTGTTTACCTAGGTGACCAATTAGAAAAAGTATTTGAAGATATCAAAGCAGGTAAACTAACGGGCTCTACAGATGGCGGTGAAATGGACCTTGGTCTTTCACAAATTCTTAACTTTGACCGTGATCCAGGTGACCGTAACCGTACTTCTCCTTTCGCATTTACGGGTAACCGTTTCGAATTCCGCGCAGTAGGTTCAGAGCAATCAGTTTCTGGTCCATTAGTTGCGATGAATACAATGCTTGCTGATTCATTAAACTGGATTGCTGAGAAACTAGAAGCGGCATTAAAAACACAAGATCAAACTGCAGCTGTTATCACAGTATTAAAAGAATTAATGGAGTTACACGGTAACGCTGTATTTGGTGGTGATGGTTATTCTTCAGAATGGCATAAAGCGGCTGTTGAAGAGCGTGGATTACAAAACATCCCTACTACTGCTGATGCATTACCTGCATTTAAATCTAAAGAAGTTATTGAGTTATTCACAAAAACAGGTGTTTTAACTGCAGTTGAATTAGAAAGCCGTTACGAAGTGTATGCTGAACAATATAACTTAGCGATTGAAGTTGAAGCTAAGCTAGTAGTAGATATTGCTAAAACTAAAATCTACCCAGCAGCAATCACGTATGTATCAGAGCTGACACTTGCTTCTGCTTCAACGTTAGATCTAGGCATTGAATTAGATTCAAGGATTGCAAAACAGATCGCAGAACATATCAATGGCTTATTAGCTTCAATTGCTAAACTTGAAACTGAAATTGCTAAACATGACTTCGTAGATACTGAAGCTCACATGCGTCATAGTGCCGATATTATTTGTCCATTAATGGGTGAAGCTCGTGAACATGCTGATGCGCTTGAGTTATTAGTAGCTGATGAGTTATGGCCACTACCTAAATACTCAGAAATGTTATTTATTAAATAAGTAGTTAATAAATAATAAACAATCTTAAATAAGGAGTGAGTTGTCACTCCTTATTATTTTCCAACGATACATAATTACAATATCTATGCTCTATTGAATTGAAAATATTAACCTTTGCTCATCTTATTTAGTGATAAAAGTTTAATATTTATATATCTACCACGTTTACAGTATGTTTTTTTGATTGTCTAAACCTTTTATATGTTCGACAATGAGCTTTTTACTATTAAGGTTTTTGATTATGAAGTGTTCACTTTTTTTAGCTATATTGCTTTGTTTTTATGCATCTTTAATATCAGCAGAAGCAAAAATTTATCATTGGGTCGATGCAGATGGTAAGACTCATTTTGCCGATACAGCACCACCTGGTACAGCTGAAATAATAGTTGAAAATAAAAATTTAGTATCAACACCTCAACAGCAACAACCTGAAAGAACAAGCAATACAAATATCAATACCAAGAAAGAAGAAATGATTGAATATCTAGCAGAAATAACAACACCTAAAGATGATGTTGCAATAAGAAGCAATAACGGCACATTAGAAGTTCACGTTAAAACAACACCTGAAAAGAAAAGCACACAACGCTTACAACTTTTTTTAGATGGCCAAGCATTAGGTTTGCCACAAATGTCACCGACTATTCGAGCACTAAATGTTGATCGAGGAACGCACCAAATACAAGCCAAGTTGTTAGATGAAGGAAACAACATATTAGCGACAACACAAGTTGTTACGATACATTTACAACGTATATCAGTTATTAAGTAGATTATAGAAAATATGTCAAAAGAACCTAGTATCGATCTTATTTTTACTTTTCTTGAAGAAGCTAAAACTGCATTTGTAGCATTAGATGCCTCATTAAATCTAATCTACGCGAACCCTGCAAGTGAGCAGTTGTTGTCACAAAGTAAACAACGTTTATATGGTCAGAACTTGCACGCGCTTGCAGAACAATTTCACTTTTCACCTGAATCGATTAAAAACTTACTACTAGAAGAATCATCTTTTACAGAAAATGAAGTCACTTTATTTATTGATGGGCACCCACTGTTAATTGATTTAAGCGCTAGTTATATAGATACAAAATCAGCAAAATATATAATCATTGAGATGCGCTGTATCGAACAACAAAAACGCATCAGTCAAGTGCATTATCAAGAGCACCAACAAAAAGCGGCACAAGAATTAGTGCGCGGATTAGCCCATGAAATTAAAAACCCATTAGGTGGATTACGTGGTGCAGCCCAGTTATTAGAAGCAGAATTACCTGATCCAGAATTAAAAGAATTTACACAAATCATCATTGAGCAAGCCGACAGATTAAGCGCATTAGTAAATCGTTTGTTAGGGCCTCAAAAACTAGGTGAAAAACGCATTCATAATATTCATTCAGTATTAGAAAGCGTGCGTAAATTAGTTAACTTAGATTTACCTGACAATGTAAAAATTCATATTGATTATGACCCAAGTATTCCAGATTTTGAAATGGAATCAGATCAATTACAGCAAGCATTTTTAAATATTGTCCAGAATGCAGTACAAGCATTACAAAGTCAGCCAGAGCAGCACTCAATCACACTGCGTACTCGTACTGCAAATCAAATAACAATTAATGGACTACCACAACGCTTGGCAACCGAAATTAAAATTATAGATACCGGGCCAGGTATACCAATGCATATTAGAAATACATTGTTTTATCCAATGGTAACGGGGCGAAAAGATGGTACCGGTTTAGGGCTATCGATCGCACAAGAATTGATTAAACAACATCATGGACGTATTGAGTTTAATAGTTGTAAAGGTCATACCGAGTTTTCGGTTTACTTACCAATTTAACTTTTAGTGTACACATAATAATAAAAAATAAGGAACTATGATGGCCGCTTGGATTGTAGATGATGACCACGCCATTCGCTGGGTATTAGAACGCACGTTAAAAGCAGAGAATATCGAATATGCTAGTTTCCCTGATGCAGAATGCTTATGGCAACAATTATTAATTGAGCAGCCTGAAATTATTATTTCAGATGTGCGTATGCCAGGTATTGATGGCTTAGAGTTAATGCAAAAAATCCACCAGCGTTATCCTTTAATTCCAATTATTATCATGACCGCACATTCCGACTTAGACAGTGCCGTTAATGCTTATCAAAGTGGTGCATTTGAATATTTACCAAAACCCTTTGATATTCACGAAGCAACAGATTTAATTAAACGTGCAATCAGCCATAGTAAAGAATTAAAACAACAAAAAAAACCAGTTCAACAACCTATCGCAACGCCAGAGATTATTGGTGAAGCACCGGCTATGCAAGAGGTTTTCAGAGTCATTGGCCGTCTTTCTCGCTCAAGTATGAGTGTGTTAATTAATGGCCAATCAGGTACAGGTAAAGAACTCGTTGCTCAAGCATTACACAAACATAGCCCACGTAAAAACGAAACGTTTATTGCATTAAACATGGCGGCTATCCCTAAAGAATTGATAGAAGCAGAATTATTTGGTCATGAAAAAGGGGCCTTTACAGGTGCTGCTGCGAATCGACAAGGTCGATTTGAACAAGCTGATCGCGGAACACTTTTTTTAGATGAAATTGGTGATATGCCATTAGACGTACAAACGCGTTTATTACGTGTATTAGCAGATGGTCAGTTCTATCGCGTCGGTGGGCACCAAGCCATTAAAGTTGATGTACGTATTATTGCAGCGACTCACCAAAATTTAGAGAAGAAAGTACTCAGTGGCGATTTCCGTGAAGATTTGTTTCACCGTTTAAATGTTATTCGCTTACAGTTACCTGCATTAAAAGAGCGTCGTGAAGATATACCATTACTAGCAAATCACTTTTTACACAGCATTGCTAATGAGTTAACCGTTGAAAGTAAGATACTGACTAAAGCAACGATCAATTACCTTAGTGATTTACCATGGCCGGGTAACGTTCGACAATTAGAAAATATTTGTCGTTGGTTAACCGTCATGTCTAGTGGTCAAGAAGTTCATATCAGCGACTTACCACCTGAATTAGGCGAACAAGAAACACCGCAGCAAGAAGGTGAACCTGTAATATGGCAAGAAAGCTTAAAAAAATGGACTGATGCACAACTCAAGAATGGCGAGAGCAACATTCTAGGTCAGTTACTACCTGAATTTGAAAAAATAATGCTACAAAGTGCCTTAAAGCATACTCAAGGCAAAAAGCATGAAGCCGCTAAGTTATTAGGCTGGGGTCGTAATACCCTCACACGCAAACTCAAAGAGCTTAATCTATCTGATTAACGTTATACGATGAAGAAGCCTATACACGATAAATATAGGCTTCTTCATACTTAAACCTGCGCATATACTGGTTTATCTCCTAACCAACGCTCTACAAGTGGAGTAATATATTCAGGGTGAGAGTGGATAAGAGTAATCGCAAGCTGCTGTACTTGTGGTATCAAGGCTTGATCTCTTAACAAATCAGCAATTTTCATATCTGCTATTCCTGTTTGCTTAGTCCCTAATACTTCACCAGGCCCACGAATTGCCAAATCTTGTTCTGCGATATAAAAACCATCATTACTTTCACGTAATACATTTAACCGCTTTAACGCCGTTTTTGACAATGGATACTTGTACAATAAAACACAATGACTGGCCACTTCTCCACGCCCTACTCGCCCACGTAATTGATGTAGCTGCGCTAACCCTAAACGCTCTGGGTTCTCGATGATCATTAAGCTTGAATTGGGCACATCTACGCCCACTTCAATCACCGTTGTCGCCACTAACAAATCTAATTCACCCGCTTTAAAAGCATCCATTACATATTGTTTTTCAGCGGCTTTCATTCGTCCATGCACTAAACCAATTCTTAAATCCGTTAGTGCGAGTTGTAAATCATTGGCAGTATCTTCAGCAGCTTGGCACTCTAAGACTTCAGATTCTTCAATCAACGTACAAACCCAATAAGCTTGGCGTCCTTCCTCTTTGCAGGCTTTATAGACGCGTTGAATAATTTCATCGCGTCTTGTATCAGCTAATGCAACAGTTTTAATCGGTGTTCTGCCCGGTGGTAACTCATCAATAACCGACACGCTTAAATCAGCATAAGCAGTCATCGCCAATGTTCGAGGGATCGGTGTCGCCGTCATAGTTAGTTGGTGTGGAACCAAACCATTACTAATGCCTTTTTCACGTAACGATAAACGCTGATGTACGCCAAAACGATGTTGCTCATCAACAATGATTAACGCTAGATTATGAAATTTAACATTATCTGAAAAGAGTGCATGCGTACCGACGACCATCTTTGATAAACCTAACGTAATATTCTCAGATTGATCACGCTTTTCTTTTACCTTCATTTTTCCAGATAACATGCCGACTCGAACACCCAAAGGTTCAAACCAATTCTGAAAGTTTAATAAATGTTGTTCTGCTAACAATTCAGTGGGTGCCATTAATGCGACTTGATACCCAGCTTCAATTGCGGTTAATGCCGCTAAAGCAGCCACTAATGTTTTACCTGAACCTACATCTCCCTGTACTAATCGCATCATCGGGATATCTTTCATTAAATCTTGTTGAATCTCTACATTAACCCTTTGTTGGGCTCCCGTTGGCGAAAAAGGTAAGTTTTTTAATAACTGTTTTGATAATTGGTCAGTTTGCTTAAGCACAGGCGAATGATGCTGTTGTGCTTGCTGACGTAATGCCAACATACTAATTTGTTGCGCTAATAACTCTTCAATAATTAAACGCTGCTGTGCTGGGTGTGAGCGATCTTCTAATTGTTCAATACTGGCAGAAGGAGGCGGACGATGAACCGTCATTAACGCATCATACAAACTAATGGGATGAGACAATAAAGCAGTGGGAATAAGCTCTTGAACTTGGTTTTGTTGCAAATGTTGTAATGCTTGGTCGGTTAACTGTCTTAAGCTGTTTTGTTTCAATCCCTCAGTACTTGGGTAAATAGGCGTTAGTGCTTCTTCAACTGATGTAGCCGCGTTTTCACCCACTAATGAATATTCAGGATGAGTAACCTCTAAACCTTGATAGCCTCGTTTAAATTCACCAAAGCATTGTATCCACTGTCCTTCTTTAAATGCATTTTTTTGTCCTGCATTAAAATGAAAAAAGTTTAATGTGGCAATACCTTCACCGTCACTGATCTTACATTTTAAAATACGACGTTTTCCAAATTGTACTTGGCAACTAACCACTTCACCTTGCACGCTTACTTGCATACCATCTTTAATATCTTTAATTGGATATAGTCGAGTACGATCTTGATAATGCAACGGTAAATGAAACAGCATATCTTCGACTGAATTTAAGCCTATTTTGCTGAGCCTTTCGGCAACTTTAGCACCAACACCTTTAAGTGCTGATAAAGGTATTTTATTTAGCTTCATTTTTTACCTTAATGACTTATCTGTTTAATCTTCTGTGCGTATACTGACAATAATTTAGACTTAATCTGTATCAACCATAGTTTATGCGTAAACTACTATCCACTAATAATGTTTTTAAGGTGAAAAGCATGCGCTTTATTTTTTTTATATTAATTGTTTTTAGCTCCACAGTATTTTCTGAAACAATAAACGATGAACCTGTAATAAATACATCTGAAGACACCAGCGCAATTGATGAACGTATAGAAGATGAAGTTAGGAGTGCACGCTATAACTTCTCAATTATACCGCATAAACCAAACTATTTATTGCCGTTTTATTTTAATGAAAAACTTCAAGAAAACGACAGTACCTCACAACGTCTAGAAGTGAAGTTTCAAATTAGCTTTAAAGTACCGCTATTTCACCAAATTGGTAGTTTACCTATCTCCGGTTATGTTGCTTATACCCAACTCTCTTATTGGCAAGCTTATAACACGGAGTATTCCTCGCCCTTTCGTGAAACAAATTATGAGCCCGAAGCTTTTTTAGTATGGGATGTAAACCAAGAGTTAGGCTTAGGTTGGAGGTTTAAAGCGGGAACCTTTGGTTTTACACATCAATCTAATGGTAAAACTGAACCAACATCACGAAGCTGGAACCGTCTTAACGGCAGCTTGATATTTGATAATGACAACTTAGTTATCGCAGTGAACCCTTGGTACCGATTTGAAGATTCAGATGATGATAATCCTGATCTATTAGACTATTACGGTCATGGACAAATTATTACTGCTTATAAATATAATGAACATGTTTTTTCTATGACAAGTCGTAACAATATCGAAAGTAATTTTAGTCAAGGTTCAATAGAAGCATCTTGGAGCTTCCCGCTATACGGGCAAGTAAAAGGTTACGTACAGGTATTTTCAGGTTATGGCAACAGCTTGGTCGAATATAATGAATACACCAATGCAGTAGGTTTAGGCATATCGATTGCTGATTTTTTATAAAGCCAGCATCAATTATTTTTCATGACTAATAACGATTAAGCTATTAACAACTTGATCAATTAATAGCTGCTTTTTTTCTCGCAAAAGAGGCTGTTCACTCTTGTTTGAAATTAACCACTGAGGATGTTGGCGTGCATTTTTAAGCCACTTACTCCATTGTTTAGGTAACTCAATTTTATCTATTTTTACATCCGCTAATGACATTTTAGCCACACTCGCATGACCACGCTGTTGCAACGCAATTAATAAGCTAAGTTGGCGCATCCATAATACTTGTAGCGTTAAATCATCGGCACATAAATAACGATGCCCTTTTACTTTAGCGTGAATTTCATCGTAATAACGTTGTTTTACACCCCACAACACCCCCATCACACCACCGGCGACTGCTGCCGCACCTAATGTCATACCTGCAGCCACTAAATCAACAGCAACACCTATCCCCGCACCTTTCACAAAATTACTGGTCGCTTTAACACCAAACTCTTTTAAGTTATCCGATGAAAAAAGATCTAACTCCCATTGGCCTTGTTGAATGGGTAAATCATATTGGTCGATATCATGTTGTTTAAATTGGTATAGAGCTAATAGTTGATTTAGCGTTTGCTTTTCAAGTTCTCGAATGGCTGATTGTAATTGTTCACTAGCAAGGCTGATGCTCTTTTCATTATTGTCAGCTTTAAAGCGACATGCGGCAGCTTCAACTAACAAAGTAGCAATTAATTGCTGTGCAGCACTTTCTCGTTCTTGCCATTGTTGTTTACGCTGTGTAATTAATGCGTCAAGTTGTTGCTCTCTATGCGCTAATAACGTCTGCATTTTTTGATAGATCTTTAACTCGTCTGAGAACCTAAATACAACACTATCAAAGCTAACAAAAGCATGAAGATTTAAACGTGCTAACTGTGTTTGCCAAGCACTGATATTTTCCTGACCCGCTTCGATAAAATTAAGCACGGGAATGATAGGCTTAGCCGCATAACTGAGAATTTTTAATTCATCACGATATTTGCCTAAAATAGGCTCTCTCACATCAATGACATAAAAAAGAATGTCATTACTTAATAAAGCTTTTAACACCTTTAACTCTTGGTTTAATTCCGGAAACTCATTCTCACGTTTAATAAAAGCTAATAAACGATCGATGCCATCTTGATATTCAATAGCAGGGTCGGCGTCCAGTACACTTAATAAATTAATCGAGTCTTCTAAACCAGGCGTATCATAAATAACCATGCTTTGATTGTTATCAACACGGATTTCAGCCCCTTCTACATGGCGTGTAGTGCCTGCTTTATCTGCAATTTGACCGAAACTAGCATCACGTAATAAAGTACGAATTAAAGATGTCTTACCCGTATTAGCATGGCCAACAACAGCGACAGATAATAATTGTTTATCCATTTTCCACCTCATTAGTTTTTATAGTGGCAAGATCATCGGTGATACAAGTAATATGCTGCTCTGTAATATTCGCTTTCGCAGCCATTTCAAGCCAGTCTTGCAAACGAGATGATAACGACTCATTTTTTTCTATTAGCTTCTCACTTAATAAAACTAAATAAATTTGCACATTGGGCTGGTAATGACACTTTTTAACTAAACTTAACCAACCACGGTCAGGTAAACGCTTTAAATCGACATACAATACAATGCTCGATGCGTTATCTGATTGTATTTGTAATAAAACCATTTGTTGACTGTCACTATCGACAACATTAATTAAACGAGTAACAGCATATTCTGCGACATGTTTATTCGCTTGTTGAAAACGTGAATGGTTTAACTCGATTGCCAGAGGGTAAGCATTTTTAGGCACAAGTAAGGTCGCTTCATAACCTTTACGGTTTATAGTTTGATTTGTCCCTCTCGTGCTTTGATTATTATGAATCCTGTCTGGATCACTAATAAAGCTCGTATTCACAATCGGATGTAAAAGACTTTTTAATTGAACGTAATAAGGTAATGATAGATTAAGACTAAATTGTTTTTGTTGGCTTTTGACCGCACGCTGAAAAAACAGCATAAGAATAAGACGTGGCAATAAAGCGTAAACCGTTAAGCTAAATATAAGTAAATTAGACCAGCTAATTCGGCTATCTTGTGCTAACGGTAATGGGTTAGTTACACCAATAGTGGCATTACTGACATCACTTGCACTAGGTACATTAATCCCCAAAAGGTGTGGGACTGTCGTTAATATTTGAGTCAGTTGTACAAAAATATCTTCACTTAAAATCGTTGTCTGCCATATAAAATCAACTTGGTGTGTTGCCAGAACCAGTAACAAAGATAATGTAGCGCCTAATAAATAACAGCTCCACCACAAGTGACTAATTAAAGATAATTGTGCGCGCCCTAAACAATGGCCAAATCGATGTTCAAAATAATACTCAAATAACGCGATATAATGAGGATGCTTATTACTTATTTTATGATGCAATTTATCAAGCAGTGTCATTAATAATAAACTTAAATTAGTTACCCAAGTGTTATTAATCGCATTTTTCTTAAAATATAAAAAAAGCCAAATAACCAAAGATACTATATTAGGCGCAATAAATAAGACGATAGCCCAAAAGAAGTTAATTTGAGTACCTGTTTCACTGACTAAAAAGGTCGATATACTCGTTACGCCGATCATAAAAAAGAATAAGCACATGACACTACAAAATAACTTTACTAATTTTTCAAAATGGTTAAAAACAGGTGCAGTTTGATAGCGTAATTCAGCTAATTGAGTACGTTTGAATAATGCATCCTGAAAAGTTAACGCACTATAATCCGCATTAAAGCTATCCGATGGAGCATTTTTTTCAATGATACGTATGCCTTCCGTCAATAAACGGTCTTGGTATAGGCTCATTAAACGCTCTCCTTCAATTATTTACGACCACGAATAGCATCCCACCAATCATCTGAAGCGGCGATTTGCCCTTCGTCATCCAATGGCGGATAAGGTAAATTTTTTTCACGACATAATTGACGATAAATAGGGTGACCACCTTCGAATAAAATACGATGCTGCTCTTCTTCGGGTAAACGACAAACTTGGTCATACATACCAGCGAGTTGACGCTGACGTTGTGCTTCATACATGATAAGTGCAGAAGCCACAGAAACATTCAAAGACTGACACATGCCAACCATAGGTATGATGACATCTTGATCCGCTAGAGCCAATGCTTCATCACTAATACCAAATTTCTCTTGCCCCATGATAATCGCAGTCGGCTTTGTATAATCAACTTCTCGAAAATCAATCGCTGTCGCAGAAAGGTTCGTGGCAATAATTTGCATGCCTTGTTCTCGTAACACAGCTATCCCCTCTTGAGTTGTCTCATGGGAATGCAGATTAACCCACTTTTGGCTCCCTGAAGCAACGTTACGAGAAATACGTGTTGTATCCTCATCCCAAGTTGCATGTACGTTATTAATTCCCATAGCATCTGCTGTGCGGACAATGGCCGCTAAATTATGTTGTAAATGCACATGCTCCATGAAAATAGTGAGATCGGGTTGGCGACGATTTAACATGGAAGTAATTCGGGCAAAACGTTCAGGAGTCATACTCTCTCACACAGGGAAGTTATAAAAGAGCTCATTATATATAATTATTGGCGGAGGCTAAAGCAGTGTCAAAAAAATGGAGCGATTTCTTATATTCTAAAAAATGTTTAAAACACATGATCTTAAGTATTTATTTAAGGGGTTAAGATCATGCGCTAATTTTTATTAATTATTAATTAGTCATTAATTATAAAGCGATGTAGTTGTTACGCGCATATTTAGGTCTAGCAGCTTTTAGTATTTCAGCTTCTGCCTCTGTCAATTTTCCAATAGGTAAACCAATCACTCTATGTGTAAGCTGCTCACGGGCATCGATAGCGATAGATAACTTAATAATACGACTACTACCTTTAATTTCTTGCGTTTCAAATGCAGGTGCTAATACCCCTGATGCTAATAAATTACTGACAGCTGGTTCATTCAACGGTAAAGAAAGTACTGTTTTACGTTGGATAATAAATTCACGCAACAATGCTTTTTCTTCAAAATCTAATTGACGAATCATTTTATTACGACGGATCAGCAAACGTTGACTCGCATAGTATTCGCTTAGCGTTGAGAATGAATAAGAAAGTAGGCGTGTTAATAAATAAGAGCCTGTTAATAACGTCAGCACCCAAAGATATGGTGCATAAGTATCAGGAAGCACATCTGAGTTGCTCACCGAGAATAATGAACTAGGAATCACTAATAAGACAGCACAACTAAAGCACATCCACATAATAGTAATAGTGATGCCCTGTTGGTCTATAAATCGATATAAGAATGTTTTCATTGTTAGCTCCTGCCAATAATTTGTTGTACAAGTACAACAAAGCAGGAAATGTGCCAAAAGATCAAAGAAAGGAGGGTATCTCATATAAAAAAGGAGCCGAAGCTCCTTAATAGATAAAGGTTTAATAAAAAATATTAATCAGTCACAGTGATCAAACAACTAGATTCATCACCTTTAGGAGTTGTTAGAGTAAACACCAATGAACCACTAGAAGCTCCATTATCAGTGCTTTCAGCTCCTAAGGTAACAGGGAAAACGTAATTAGTATTATTAGAGTTAGTTACACTCCAAGTTGAAGTACCTGATATAGCTCCATTTGAAATATCACTAGTAATAGATGTTCCTGTCGGCGGAGTATTTCCATTTTCATCAGAGGCTGCGACATAAAATTTAACTAGATCAACATTTACTAAATCAACTGAAGATATTGCAGTAGTTAAATCCTCATCGGAATAATAAGAACAAAATAAATCAGAACTCGCCATAACTAATTCAATACTAGTAAATATAGTCACTGACTCACGAATACACACATCCGAAGTGGCTGGACAATGTAAGCCATCATAAAGTCCATTGCCAGTAGTATAAGATTGGCTATTATCAGCATCATCAAACCATTCTTCACCATTTTGCACTCCATTGCCGTCAATATCTGCAAATGCTTCTGGATTATCAGTAAAACTTTCACCGCTTGTATATAAGCCGTCACGATTTCTATCTATAAAACTTTCTTCGCCAGTACTATAAGCAGTAATAACAGCTCTGCCGTTATCAGGACGTGGATCTTGTGATTCCCAGACCATTGAGCAAGCACTGCCAATAGTTGAACAAGTACTAATAGTACCTGCCTCATTAGTAACCTTCCCACCATTGGTTCTAAAATTAACAACAGTTCCGTCTGGAACAGCTGTATTACCATCTCCTCCACCAAGACGAATGGTGATTGCGACTTCAGTACCATCATAATCAAAGCCTTCTGGCGCATAATTTTCTGAAGATAAAGAAAAACTATCTTGATCAGGATAACCATTGGTCACGCTTAAATTATTAGATACTTTAAATAAGTCTGGATAAGAAACAGGAACCATTTTAACTATAACAGGTCCTTCAACATCACCTGATTTTACCACAGTAGATACTATGCCTGACTCATCTGTAGATTCAGATGTAATTAAAAGCTCAGTGCCGGTTGGAGAGTCAAACAAAGTAAAGTTTACAGTTTCACCAACCAAAGGCTCTCCAAATAGATCTAGAAGTTTAAACGTAACAGTGGAAGTTTCCGATGTACCTTCGCCAGTTGAGCCTGTTATTGAAATAGTAGTTGGTTCTGCACTTTCAAAAGAAAGAACAGCAAAGCTATTAGAGTCGCTTTCTTCCGTAGTATCAGTTGAATCTGTAGAGTCGGTACTATCTTCAGTATCATCAGGTGAACCTGCACTATCATCTGTATCGTCAGTTGAATCGCCAGAGTCTGAACTACTATCATTAAAACTCAACCCTCCATCACTGCCTCCGCCACATGCAAAAAGCACAGATGAAAGCAGTGCAACGGATAAGATTTGGTACCATTTCATTGGGAATTCCTTTTCGAAAATAATATTTTAGCGTAAATTCAACCTGAATTTAGCAATAGTTAAAGGGTATAAGCGATCAATAGTTGAACAATTAAAAAGTATTAATCATTTTTAATAAAATAAATAAACTTAAATGATTTGTATGAATTAAACATTAACACAAAATAAATTCATACTAACTAGAATTATCTGCAATTTATACCTTATTTAATTAAAAATAAGATGTTTTAATGATTTTCTATAATATTAGTCTTATAAAGTGAAATAACCTTTTTCTTTTGCTATTAATAATTGTCCATACTGTTTATCTTGCCCCATTCTTTCAATCAAATAACACCCTGTATTAATATGGTATATTCTATATATACGATGTATTTCATGTAAGGTTACATAATGAATTTTAGAGATTTAGAGTATTTAATTGCACTTGAAGAGTTAAAACATTTTCGTAAAGCCGCTGATAAATGCTTTGTTAGCCAACCGACATTAAGTGGACAAATTAAAAAATTAGAAGAAGAGCTCAATGTCCAATTAATGGAGCGTTCATCTCGAAAAGTGATCTTCACTCCAGCTGGCATTGATATTGTGGCAAAAGCGAAAACTATATTATTAGAAGCAAAGTCATTAAAAGAAATTGCAAAAAGTCATAATGAACCTATGTCTGGCACTCTACATATAGGTCTTATTCCGACAGTTGCCCCTTATTTATTGCCATTGATCATTCCAGCAATGAAAGAAGCATTTCCTGATTTACAACTTTACTTACACGAGAACCAGACTCAAGTCCTCATCAAGCAATTAGAGGAAGGTGAATTAGACTGTCTAATTTTAGCGTTACTACCAGGAATGGAACAATTCAAGAAATTAGATTTATATGAAGAACCTTTAGAACTAGCACTATCAGATAAGCATGCATGGTCGGAACAGCGTCAAATCAACCTACAAGAACTCAGTGGAGAGCATGTTTTGATGTTAGCCGATGGTCATTGTTTAAGGGACCAAGCAATGGGCTTTTGTTTTGCTGCAGGGGCAATTGAAGATAATAGCTTTAAGGCGACTAGTTTAGAAACATTGAGACATATGATAAGCGCTGAAAATGGATTGACGTTGTTGCCTCAATTAGCTATTCCGTTAAACCGATACCAATCAGGCGTCAAATATATTCCTTTTGAAAAGCCAGCTCCATCGCGCAACATAACCTTGCTGAGCCGTAATAATAGTGCTCGACAGATCTGTTTTGATCAATTAGCAATGTTAATCAATAAAGCAGTACAAACGCGTTTAGATGAATATTGATAAATTAAATTAACAAACAATTAATATAAAATTTATTGATTTATGCATATCGCAGATACAAAAAAGCCGAACATAAGTTCGGCTTTTTTTATTGCAACTATAAAGAAACTTACGCTTCTTCGTCCGCTACAACTGGACGGTCAACGAACTGGATGTAAGCCATAGGAGCTTTATCGCCAGTACGGAAACCACATTTAATGATACTAGTGTATCCACCAGGACGAGTCGCGTAGCGAGGACCTAGTTCATTAAACAATTTTGCTACTGTTGCATCATCACGAAGACGAGCAAACGCTAAACGACGGTTAGCAACGCTATCCACTTTAGCTAGTGTAATTAATGGCTCAATTACACGACGCAATTCTTTTGCTTTAGGCACGGTAGTTTTAATAACTTCGTGCGTAGCAATAGAGATTGCCATATTACGAAACATAGCCTGACGGTGGCTGCTGTTTCGGTTAAGTTGACGTCCACTTTGACGATGGCGCATAACCTAATCCTTATTATTCGTAAGTCGGTTTTAGACTAATCTTCGATTAAACTTGCTGGTGGCCAGTTTTCTAAGCGCATGCCTAGAGACAGTCCACGTGATGCAAGTACATCTTTGATTTCAGTTAGAGACTTCTTACCTAAATTAGGCGTTTTTAGAAGTTCAACTTCAGTACGTTGTACTAAATCACCGATATAATGAATCGACTCTGCTTTCAAACAATTAGCAGAACGAACAGTTAGTTCTAAATCATCTACTGGGCGTAAAAGAATTGGATCAAACTCAGGTTTCGCATCAACTACAGGTACTTCATAAGTAGTGCGTAAATCAACAAATGCATCTAATTGCTCAGCTAAAATTGTAGCTGCGCGACGAATTGCTTCTTCAGGCTCTAAAGTACCATCTGTTTCCATATCGATAACAAGCTTGTCTAAATCGGTACGTTGTTCAACACGAGCTGATTCAACACTGTAAGCGATACGCTCAACAGGGCTAAAAGTCGCATCTACTAATAGACGACCAATTGGACGCTCATCTTCTTCGCTATGAATACGAGATGAAGCTGGAACATAACCACGACCTGATTCAATTTTAATACGCATGCTGATTTCAGCATTGCCTGTTAAATTACAGATCACGTGTTCTGGGTTGACTATCTCTACATCACCATCATGAATGATGTCGCCTGCAGTAACAGGACCAGCGCCAGATTTAGTTAAACTAACTAAAACTTCGTTTTTACCTTCAAGTTTTACAGCTAGACCTTTAAGGTTAAGAAGAATCTCTAGGATATCTTCTTGCACGCCTTCTTTTGTGCTGTACTCATGTTGTACACCATCAATTTCGACTTCAGTTACAGCTGTGCCAGGCATAGACGATAACAAAATACGACGAAGAGCATTACCTAAAGTGTGGCCAAAACCACGTTCTAGTGGCTCAAGAACCACTTTTGCTCTAGTTGTTGAAATTTGCTCGATATCAACTAATCTTGGTTTTAGAAAATCAATTACAGAACCCTGCATTTGTGTCCTCTCTTAGCAGTTAACTTTACTTAGAGTAAAGCTCGATGATTAACTGTTCGTTAATCTCAGCAGATAAATCTGAACGTTCAGGTTGACGTTTAAACTCGCCTTCCATCTTCGTTGTATCAACTTCAACCCAAGCAAGGGCTTCACGTTGACCAGCGATTTCTAATGCAGCGCCAATACGTGTTTGCTTTTTAGCTTTTTCACGGATTGCGATAACATCGCTAGGTTTAACGTTGAATGAAGGAATGTTTACAACTTTACCGTTCACTAGGATAGCTTTATGGCTAACTAGTTGACGTGATTCAGCACGTGTAGCGCCAAAGCCCATACGGTATACAACATTGTCTAAACGACCTTCTAATAAAAGAAGTAAGTTTTCACCAGTGTTGCCCTGTAAACGAGCAGCTTCTTTGTAGTAGTTACGGAATTGCTTTTCTAATACACCGTACATACGACGTACTTTTTGCTTTTCACGTAATTGTAAACCGTAGTCTGATAGACGAGGTTTACGCGCACCATGTACACCTGGTGCGTTATCAA
>NZ_CBRF02000033.1 GCF_000470315.2 Psychromonas sp. SP041 | reverse complement strand
CTATTCCGAAAAAACTTCAACTTATGCGAGAAGATGTTAAGCATTTTATTTTACCCAAAAAAAGAAAACACCGAACGTTTTCACGTTCAGTGCTCTATATTCCATCTAGATATCCGTTAAGATATAAACCTAAAATCTCTTAACCGAACGGCATTGACCTCGCAAGGTAGGTTTTTTCATATTAGTCATATCTAAAAATCTTTATTTACTTGTTTTTATTGATCTTTATAAATGCTTTCTTCATTACACCCTTCAAAATCCATCTTAGTACTCAATAAATCATTCCTAAAAAATTATCACTTCTATATTAATTTAATCATATTTAGGTATTTTTTGGCGATTTAATGATCTAGATCATATTTAATGCCGTATCATCTGCTTCCTTTTTGAGCATTTTAGTTAAATGCATATTTTTATTGAGATATGCAAAGGTAAGTAATGAATAAAGTAAATAAAGCATTTTCCAGTGTTCTCGTATTATTGTTTGTTGAGTCAATAGGACTTGCATTCATCTATGGAACTTTTATTGAAGCAATATTAATAGGTTTACCAGCGATGCTAATGCCGTTATGGCTAATGCAAAGTGCACCTAACGCAACACTAACAAAACATGCTTCTGCATTAGCGGCGATGATTTTTGCTTGTTTACATATACATCAAATGAATGGCTTGATAGAAGCCCACTTTGAAATATTTATATTAATGGCCATTCTAATTATTTTTAGCGACTGGAAAGTCTTCATTTCAGCTGCTTTGCTAATTGCGGTGCACCATCTCTCTTTCTATTTTATGCAAGTGAATGGATCTGGCGTCTATATTTTTGATTTGGATAGATTGTATTTTTCGACTGTGATTATTCACGCTATCTATGCTGTAGTAGAGGCGATTATTGCGGGGTATATTGCAAAAATATTATATGACGATAGCCAAGTGGGTAAAGAGTTAGCACGAGTCACAAAAATATTAACAGAGAATGAAGATTCACTGGATTTAAAAGTGCGTGTTAATGCTAATGGTAATCTTGTGTTGAGTGGTTTTAATGAACTTTTAACTGTGCTCGATAATGTCGTGGCAGGTGTTAAAAATCAAACTAATGATTTTATTGTTAACGCTAATAATTTGGTTTCAGCAAAGACTGAACTTGAAATATCTGCAAATTATAGACAAGCAGAAACGGAAAATATTGCTTCTTCCGTTGAAGAAATGTCGGTAACAGTCGCTTCAATCGCAAAAGATACCAATGAATTAAGCCTCAAAATGAGAGATGCTACGTCTTCAACGCAAAAAGCCAATCAATACATTGAAGAAATAAATCTGAAAAATGATCAATTGACTGGTGCATTGAATAAAACTAGTACTGAAATAACAGCGTTAGCTAATGCCAGTGACGTGATTGCCAAGGTTTTATCTGAAATAACCAGTATTGCAGATCAAACTAACTTATTAGCGCTTAATGCTGCGATAGAAGCCGCTAGAGCCGGCGAACAAGGCCGTGGGTTTGCCGTGGTAGCAGACGAAGTAAGGGCGCTTGCTAATCGAACCAAAGACAGTACAAAACAAGTCAATGAAACATTAGTGCAGCTTGTGAATCATTCGCAATCATCTACTCAATCAATGGTTCAATGTATTGATGCCGTTGATATTGTTATTTCTGTCGCAGGCCAAGCGAATAAAGAAATCATTAATGCTTCAGCGCTAGTGTCATTATCTAGCGATATAGCGCATTCAGTTGCATCGGCTGTTGAAGAGCAATCAGTAGCGACCAATGATATTGCACAAAGCACAGAGAAAGTGAGCTCATTAAGTAAGGATGATACTAAAAAAGTGGATATGCTTGCGCAAGAAGCAGATAAGATCTCTCATTCAGTAACCTTATTAGAATCAAGCATTGCAAGATTCAAATAAAAAAGTAACACGCGTTCACTATACTGTTTTTATTTTGTGGCTTGTGCTTACTGTTACTGCGGCTATTTATTTTATTAGTAGCCGTTTAGTCAGTTACGATCCAGAAGAAAAGCTAACAGGTCAAAATAGTGTTTTTGTGATGCAGGAGTTGAGAAAAATAGGGCAACTTAACAATGTCGATCTAAGTGATACGATCATTCATTTCACTAGTGACCATTGTTCTTGTACACAATATTCTGAAGCACATAAAAAAGAGATTAATGAACAAGCGGGGTTAACGGGTTTTAAGGTTATTAATGTCAATTTACCAGCAAACCTCTCAACTATTATCCCTTCAACACCTTCCATAATGATTGTGAGTGATACACAAGATTTACTCTATTTGGGTCCTTATTCAATTGGTTTAGCCTGTACTGAATCTAACGGATATGTTGAAACAGTGATGAACAATTATGCCAAAGGTTATCGTTCGGATTTAATCTTAAGTGACGCATCGGGTTGTTATTGTAACTTGTGATGGTATTTGAAAGACTTTATAAGTTAAGAAGTTAAGAAGTTAAGAAGTTAAGAAGTTAAGACTTTATAAGTTAAAAAGCCTCAATTTTATTAAAATTGAGGCTTTTTGTTTATTATCGATTTAACTCGATAATAACTTTATACATTAAGCAAGTTAAATGGCCTACTCTGCAACACAACCTTCAGAACTTGTTGAGTTAATGTAAGTGATATCACCGTCTGCATCATATTCAGATGCGATAATATTACCTTGTGATACAAAGAAAGCTTGCAATGCATCAGCATCAACAGTACCTTCGTCGATCACTTCTAATTCAGGGTAACCATCACCACCTGCTGCATTAAAGCTTGGGATAGAGAAAGTGTATTCATCTGTTTCAGAGAAGTCTTTGTCACCAATACTAATGATATCTACAGACCCAGCGGTACAATTTACATCCATTACCACATCAGTGATTTGCGCGTAAGCACCTGCACCTTGTGTGAACGTTGCGACAGTACCTAAGTAATCTTTAACTTCTGCACCGGTCATGGTTGCTAATGTCACTGTATTACCAAAGGGTTGTACAGTTAATACGTCGCGGTAAGTAATATCGCCTTCAGCAATAGATGCACGTACGCCACCAGAGTTCATTACACCAAAGTCAGCATTAACACGGTCACTTTGTGCGATAGCAATTAAACGACCCATGTTAGTTTGCGAACTACGAACATCGTCTCGTTCACCATTTAGATCGCCAGTTAACGTTGCTAGAGTTTCATCTAAGCTGTCTTCACCTTGCTCTTGGTAAAATGCTAGCTCTGTTAATAGAGATGGATCTGGCGTGATTTCGTCTTGAATAAATACTAGTTCAGTTGTTGCTTCACCCTCTTCATCAAGTACAGGTTCACCATTCTCATCAAGTATTATGACTTCTTCTTTTAAGTTAACTGGAATTAATGCATAGCTATCTAACGTTAATTCACCATTTTCGTATGTGAAGTCAGCACGACCAACGTATTTACCCCATTCATGAGCTTGCATGATGTAAGTGCCATTTTGTTGATCAGGTACACAAGCATTACCTGGATTAAAGTCAGCGTAAGCAGTATTATCGCCAGGCTCCATACATACAGGATTTTGAGAGTGACCACCGATAATAGCGTCAAGTTGTCCATCAGATAATGAACGCGCTAGTGCAACATCACCTGGCGCATTACTACCATTTGCTGCATCTGCATAGTGACCCATGTGTGTTACGGCCATTACGATATCAGCACCATCAGCTCTAAGTTCATTGATTAATGCCGGCGCTTCATCTTGAGGATCAGTAAAGGTTAGATCTCCAATAAATTCTGGGTTTGATAGTTTCGCTGTGTCATCTGTCGTGAAACCAATTAAGGCTAAACTAACACCATTAATATCAAATGTTTTAGAAGGAGCAAAATAGCGACTGCCATCTGCATTATAAATATTGGCAGAAAGCATTGGGAAGTTAGCTAAATCTCTTTGCATTTCTAATGTCTGTAACGGGTTATCAAATTCATGGTTCCCGACAGCCATTGCATCGTATGCAATTCTATTCATACCGATAAAATCAGGTATCGCATCTTGTAAGTCAGATTCTGGTACACCTGTATTAACGTCGCCACCTGATAATACTAATGCAACACCACCTTCCGCTTCTACTTCTGCACGGATTGTGTCGATTAACGTTTTACGGGCTGCCATACCGTACTCGCCGTCATCATTTTGCCAAAAACGACCGTGGTTATCATTAGTGTGTAATATCGTAAATGTTACTTTTTCTTGGACTTCTATGTCCGTACTGTCAGTGCTATCACTATTACATCCAGATAAAATGCCTGCTGCTAGTAAGGCACAAGTAATACCGTTTACTTTTTTGTTTAACATTGTTTTCCCTTATGTTTTTAATATGCTTTTATTATTTTATAGTTATTAATTCTTATTTACTTCGATTTTATTAAATTAGATAGTGTTATCTCGCGAGATGAATTTACACACGCAAGATGACAGGTTAGTTAAAATCCAACATTAAAGATAAAATTTAATAATATTAGCGTTATCGAAGCTGACCGAGTAGTCAACTACTTAAAATAAACTACCTTCAGTTGCTTAAATTTGCATTATTTATTTTAGTTTTTTATTCATTTTTACCTTTTATAGGTATTTTTGAGCTAATTAGAGTAATTAACAACGTTAATCATTTTTTGTCATTGATAAGAAGGTATCGACATGAATAAGTTCAATCTAGAAATGTTAATCAGTAAGTTTCCGTTATTAAATGATTTAATTAACCTGAAAGAAATCAATTGGTTTAATCCAAAGGTGACCAGTTTAGTTGAAGGTTTACCTTATGTTGGATTGGGTGCAAGTGATATCAAAAGCGCGAGTGATAGGCTTAATCGATTTGCTGCTTATCTAGCAATCGCATTTCCTGAAACCGCTGCATCTAATGGGATTATTGAATCAGATGTTATTTACATTCCTAAAATGAAAGCCAAATTAGAGCAAGAATATGGGGCTATTATTCAAGGCCAATTGATGTTGAAAAAAGACAGTCACTTGCCTATATCAGGTTCAATTAAAGCGCGTGGTGGTATTTATGAAGTACTCACTCACGCTGAAAAGTTAGCAATAAAAGCAGGATTATTAAAAGAGTCAGATGATTACAGTAAGCTCAGTCAAAATGAGTTTAAAGAATTCTTCAGCCAATATCGCATTGCTGTAGGCTCGACGGGTAATTTAGGCATGTCCATTGGCATCATGAGTGCTCAATTAGGCTTTTCAGTGTCTGTCCATATGTCAGCTGATGCACGCCAATGGAAAAAAGATAAGCTTCGTGCCCATGGTGTGAATGTAGTGGAATATCAACAAGATTATGGTGTTGCCGTTGAACAAGGGCGTAAAGAAGCAGAAAGCGATGCTAATTGTTTCTTTATTGACGATGAAAATTCACAAACACTGTTCCTTGGTTACGCTGTCGCTGGCGAACGTTTAAAGCAACAGTTTGAGGATATGGAGGTTCTCGTTGATTCGCAGCATCCGTTATTTGTTTATTTACCTTGTGGTGTCGGTGGTGGACCCGGCGGAGTTGCTTTTGGTTTGAAAATGGCTTTTGGTGATAACGTGCATTGTATCTTTGCAGAACCGACACACTCACCTTGTATGATATTAGGTGTACATACTGGATTACAAGATGCTATTTCAGTGCAAGATATTGGAATAGATAATATTACCGCTGCAGATGGACTGGCGGTAGGGCGTGCTTCTGGTTTTGTTGGCAGAGCAATGCAGCGATTATTAGATGGTTATTACACTATTTCAGATCAGCGTATGTATCGTCACTTAGGTGATATGAACCAATTAGAAAATATTCAATTAGAGCCTTCAGCATTAGCTGGCGTGATTGGACCGATTATCGTTACACAAAATAAAGAATATAAACAGCGTCTTGGTTTTGATGACGTCAAAATGAGAAATGTCACCCATCTTGTCTGGGCTACTGGCGGTGGCATGGTGCCACAAAAAGAGATGGCATCGTATCTTGCAAAGTCTGCTTTATAGCTAAAGCCTTATCGCTTTTATGTTATGTTTAATATGAGTAAGGATATTCCTCTTGCTCATACCCCTCAATTTTAATTCCTTTGTAAAATGAATAGAAAAGGATGAATATCTATTCTTATTCATTCGACGATCACACTAAATCTATTGATTACTAACGCATTATTTATTAATGAATTAATCAGTCGGTTTGGTACCACATAAGGTTTATTAAAATGACTCATTTATTCCATCGTCACTGCCATGCTGAACTTCCTATTGTCTCTTCAGGTGATGGCATCTATTTATTTGATACAGAAGGTAAAAAATATTTGGATGGTTGCGGTGGGGCTGCGGTGTCTAATTTAGGTCACAGCCATGCAGCGGTTAAAAAAGCCATTATTGAGCAAGTTGAAGCTATTCCTTTCGCTCATACTGGATTTTTTACTAACCAGCCAAGTGAGGAACTCGCAACGTTACTAACAGACTTAGCGCCTGATAATCTTGATCATGTTTATTTTGTGAGTGGTGGGTCTGAAGCGGTGGAGTCTGCCTTGAAGATGGCGCGTCAGTATTTTGTTGAAATAGGTAAACCACAAAAAACGCAATTCATTGCGAGACGTCAAAGTTACCACGGTAATACGTTAGGTGCGCTTGCAGTTGGTGGTAATGAATGGAGAAAAGAAAATTTTAGGCCTTTATTGGCAGAAGTTGAGCATATCTCTCCTTGTTATGCCTATCGCGACCAACGAGAAAATGAAACTGAATTAGCCTATTCATATCGTGTTGCCGATGAGCTAGAAAGTAAAATATTAGCAATGGGTGCTGAAAATGTGATGGCATTTGTTGCTGAGCCTGTTGTTGGCGCAACAGCTGGCGCACTACCTGCTACAGCCGGTTATTTTAAACGTATTCGCGAGATCTGCGATAAATATGATGTCTTGTTAATTCTTGATGAAGTGATGTGTGGCATTGGCCGTACGGGGACTTTTTACGCCTTTGAGCAAGATGATATTGTGCCAGACCTAGTAACGATTGCGAAAGGACTTGGCGCAGGTTACCAGCCAATTGGTGCCGTTGTGGTGAGCAATAAAATTTACGATGCAATGGCCAATGGTAGTGGTTTCTTTCAGCATGGGCATACTTTTATGGCACATCCAGTTGCTTGTGCTTCTGCGTTAGCCACCATTAAAACGATTCTCTCAGAAAATCTATTAGAGAAAGTGGTTAGCCAAGGCGAGAAGCTACAACGTAAATTAAAAGAAGCTTTATTGCCTTTAGATTATGTCGGTGATGTAAGAGGGAGAGGGTTATTTATTGGTGTTGAATTAGTGGCAGATAAATTAACTAAAACACCTTTACCAGCGACCACTGAAGCCAATAAAGTAGTTAAGCAGCTAGCCATGAAAAATGGATTAATGTGTTATCCAATGGCGGGCACCATTAATGGCCGAGAAGGGCATCATATATTACTTGCTCCGCCGTTTATTATTAATGATGAACAATTAGATGAGTTAGTGAGTAAATTAAAAATGTCTTTAATTGAAGCTGCAAATGGTTGGACAAAATAATGGCAGAACGACAAAAATCAGATGCAACACTAGATGTAGACCTGCATGAGAACAGCCAGAAATCTGCGATCATAGTCGCTCCCAATGGCGCAAGAAAAACACAATTAGATCACCCCGCTTTGCCTGTGACTATTGAAGAGATCGTTAATGATGTCATTGCTTGTAGAGATGCTGGTGCAGCAATGGTTCATCTACATGCAAGAGATAGAAATGGCTTACATTCTCTCGAAATTGATGACAATTTATCAACCTTCGAAGCGGTTAAAACAGCCGTTGGCGACAGTATTATTGTTCAATTAACAACCGAAGCCGTAGGTCAATATCAACCGCCACATCAGATGCAATTAATTCGTGAAACAGTGCCTGAAGCCGCTTCTTTTGCACTTAAAGAATTGGTGCCTGACGATTCATATTTATCAGTCGCAGAAACGTTTTTTCATTGGGTAAATGACAATGGCATTATTGCGCAATATATTCTTTATTCAGTGGAAGATGTTCAGCGTTACTTTTCATTGATTAAGCAAGGAATATTGCCTAATAAAAATCATCATATTTTATTAGTACTAGGCCGTTACCATAAACAACTGAGATCCACGCCAGCTGATTTAGCGCCATTTCTTAGTGATCAATTGTTAACGGGAAATACACGTTGGACGACCTGTGCTTTTGGCCCTGAAGAACAAAAGTGTTTGATCAGTGCGATGTTAATGGGAGGAGATGTTCGAGTAGGGTTTGAGAATAATCACTTTGATAGTCACGGGCTGATGGCAAAAAGTAATGCTCAACAAGTCTTAGATATTAAAGCGGTAACAGGGTTATTGAATATCAACTTACATAATGCCAAAAGCTTCCGAGAGACTTTGCTTAGTTAATTAGTTAGTTAGTTAGTTAGTTAGTGTGAGCGCAGGTTTATAACCTGCTCTCTTTTTTCTTATCATCTACAAGGGACTTATTGCGCACTGTCATCACCTAAACTTTCTGTTACCCATTTCTTAAACTCATAAATTTTTCTTGAAGATAATCGATAACTAGGCACAAAAACATAATACGCATAATTTGTTTCCATCGACATGTTAAGAGGATTTACCAATTCATTATTTTCTATTAATGTATTAACCATGAAATCGGGTAATAGGGCTAAACCTAACCCACCCTTAGCGGCTTCTAGTGACATATAAAAATGTTCAAACCCTGTGCAACTGTAAATGCTGTTATAGATTAAACCTTGTTGTTTTTTAAATTGCTCCCAGAGTTGCGGACGAGTAATATGAAAAATAGAGGCATGATGCTGAATATCTTCAAGGGTTGTTATCGGGCTTTTTTCAAGTAATTTAGGAGAGGCGACTAAAACGAGTTTTTCTTTTCTTAGCAATGTCGCGTTTTCATAATGTGTCGATGCAGCAAGGCAACGCACTGCGATATCACTTTCTCCATTGGTTTTCTTTATAATGCCATCGCCGGTTTTTATTCTGACTCGAATATTATTATTCAACTCATAAAATTGTTCGATTTTAGGAATGAGCCATAAGCTTGCAAATGAAGGGGTCACATTCAGCGAAAGCACTTCTTCAACTTGATCTATCAATACTAAACTCTCTGTTGTGTATTGAATAATCTCCAGTGCCTCAACTATTTTAGGTAAATATTGTTCACCTGCACTCGTTAATTCTATTCCATTTAAACGTCTGTTAAAAAGTGGTTGCCCTAATTGCTTTTCTAACGTTGAAATGTTTTTACTGACAGCACCTTGGCTAACAAATAGTGCCTGTGCGGCTTTAGAGAAACTCATATTATCTGCCACTGCAACAAAAGTTCGTAAAGCTTTTATTGATGGTAAATTAGTGTCATTCAGCACTGAGTTTTCTCCTAGAGTTTTTGTATTTAATTGAGCACAGTTAATCTTTTAACCATCGCTTAAGCAAGTTGTATTTATGAAAAATGATGGAAAGATTAAAGGTTTTATTAAGGTAAGTTACTGGGTTTTATTAACGCAAATTATAATGTTTAATTAAGGTTAATATTGTTCGACAGTTTCGATACTCATCAATTAAAATTCTAAACTCTCAAAAATGAAATTAATAGTTAAAAAATATTGTGCTATTTTGTTGCAAAAAAGTAACAAACGCACCAAAAAAATACACGTTAAGTGATTGAATAACAGTCAGTATGTTTGATTTTAAAGCAACGAGATAACTAAGTGTTTGAGAGACCACATATTTTAACTCGCAGGCTTGATTCTTGCTTGTCTATATAGGAAAGTAGCACTGAAATAAAACTTAAAAGGAAGTTAAATATGTTTATTAAAAAATTAGCTATGGCTGCTGCTGTAGGCGCAACGTTAATGACAACATCTGCTTTTGCAGAAACGAAGCACGTTGTTATTGGAACTGGCGGTCAAACTGGTGTTTATTATCAGGTTGGTGGTGCTATTTGTCGTCTAGTTAACAGAGGTACAGCTGAGCACGAAATCAACTGTACACATAAAACAGGTGGTTCAGTTACTAACATCAATGGTCTTAAATCTGGCGATCTAGATATGGGTGTTGCTCAATCAGATTGGCAGTTCCATGCTTACAACGGTACAGCACCTGATCAATTCCCTGATGGCGCATTTAAAGAACTACGCGCTGTTTTCTCAGTACATGCAGAACCGTTTACCGTTGTTGCTCGTAGTGATTCAGGCATTAAAACGTTTGATGATCTAAAAGGCAAAAAAGTAAACGTAGGTAACCCAGGTTCAGGCCAACGTGGCACAATGGAAGTATTGATGGCTAAGATGGGTTGGGAAATGAGCGACTTTGCAGTTGCTTCAGAACTTAAATCATCAGAACAAGCTGCTGCGTTATGTGACGGAAAAGTAGATGCGATTATTTTCACTGCTGGTCATCCTAACGGTTCAATTAAAGAAGCAACAACGTCTTGTGATGCTATCTTAATTCCTGTTGATAATGCAGTTGCTAAAAAACTAGCGGCTGATAACCCATATTACGCAATGACTAGCATTCCTGCTGGCATGTACAATGGTACAGATACAGATACTGCTACTTTTGGTGTTGCTGCAACGTTTGTTAGCTCAACTAAAACAGATGAAGAAACTGTTTACCAAATGGTTAAAGCAGTATTTGAAAACTTTAAGCGTTTCAAAAAAATGCACCCAGCGTTTGCACACCTAAAAGAGATCGATATGATCACGAAAAATCTATCTGCACCTCTTCATGACGGCGCAATTCGTTACTACAAAGAAAAAGGCTGGATGTAATTTCCCAGTAAATTAAATACAGCGGAAGTAGCGATACTTCCGCTGTATTGTTTTGAAGCAAAAATTTTAATAGCACCATTTTCTAATAAAAATATACCCAAGCTACTTTATTTCGAAGTAGTATTCGAAGTAGCTTAGGTATACATATAGACAATCTAAAAGCATCAAACACGCATTACGTAGAGTGATTTAATTTTAAAATCGTAGCTATATGCGTACCAATAGGAAATTTCTGATGACTGAAAAAACGTTAATGAACGACGAGGAACTGCAGGATCTTGTTGCTTCTACCGATACTGGTGGGCGAAATCCAACCAACAATTCAATAGTAAAACTGATGACTGGTGTTGCACTAGTGTGGTCATTGTTTCAAATCTGGATTGCTTCCCCTTTGCCTTTTACATTTGGCTGGGGCGTATTTTCAAGTGGCGAAGCGAGATCGATTCATTTAGGGTTTGCTATCTTCTTAGCTTTTCTTTCTTATCCTGCCTTTAAAGCGTCATCTCGAAATCAAATACCGATGGTCGATTGGGCATTGGCGATTATTGCCTGCCTTTGTGCGCTTTATCCACTGATTGCTGACTCAATGATTGTTGATAGCCTATTTGGCATGCGTTTGAGCGATCGTCCAAGTGCACCCAAACCATTTGATATTGGTGTTGCTATTATTGGTATGTTGACACTTTTAGAAGCAACAAGGCGTGCATTAGGCCTGCCCTTAATGATTGTTGCGATGATATTCCTTGGTTATACATTTCTAGGACCTTATGCACCTGAGCTGATTGCTTGGAAAGGGTCATCATTCGGTGGCGTGATGGATCACCAATGGTTATTTTCTGAAGGTGTATTTGGTATTGCATTAGGCGTTTCAACCGATCTAGTGTTCTTATTTGTATTATTTGGTGCATTATTAGACCGCGCTGGTGCAGGTAATTACTTTATTAAAGTTGCCTTTTCTTTGATGGGGCATCTTCGTGGTGGCCCAGCAAAAGCAGCGGTGGTTGCGTCGGGTATGACAGGGCTTATTTCAGGGTCGTCTATTGCCAATGTAGTAACAACAGGTACGTTTACTATTCCAATGATGAAACGTGTTGGATTCTCTGCCGAAAAAGCAGGGGCGGTTGAAGTTGCTTCATCGGTAAATGGCCAAATTATGCCACCAGTAATGGGAGCAGCCGCTTTCTTAATGGTGGAATACGTTAATATCCCTTACTTTGATGTTGTAAAGCATGCCTTCTTACCTGCGATTATTTCTTATATTGCGTTAGTTTATATCGTGCATTTAGAAGCGGTTAAACTGAATATGCAAGGTCTAACGCGCGAAGACACAGGCAAAACAGCGAAAGACGTATTGATTTCATGGGCGATGACATTGTTGCCTATTATTGCACTGGCTGGTGGCGCTTTTTATCTTTCAGAGCTTTATGACGCGTTAGCAACACCTGCAGCAAGACTGGGTAGTGTGTTGGTAGTCATTGCCATTCAATACTTTATTTTGAAAAGTTTGAAAGCCAAAGCAAGCAAAGACAAGCTAGCTAAAACCATCTCTACCGGTGCAATCGTGTTGGGTAATATGGTCATTGGTGCCTTTGGTTTATTCTTTTTAATTAGCATATTAAAATCTTTTGTTGCACCTGACTTTATGTTTTGGACTGTCGCTGCATTGGTGCTTGTCACTTATGTCGTGTTAGCGAAAATCAGTTCTGCTTATCCAGATCTCGTGATGGATGATCCAAACTCTCCAGTATTAAGCCTGCCAGAAGTTGGACCAACGGTTAAATCAGGTTTGCACTTCTTATTACCTGTTGTTGTGTTGATCTGGTGTCTAATGATCGAGCGTAAATCGCCAGGGCTCTCAGCCTTTTATGCAACAGCATTGATGTTATTTATTCTATTAACACAGCGTCATCTATTTGCATTTTTCCGTAAAAAATCAACATCAGGCATGGTTAAACAAGGTTTTAGTGAGCTAGTAGACGGTTTAATTACTGGTGCAAGAAACATGATTGGTATTGCAATCGCAACGGCTGCTGCAGGTATTATTGTTGGTGCTGTGTCGCAAACAGGTATTGGCCTGAAGTTAGCTGCTCTGGTTGAGTTTCTCTCCATGGGCCATATTATGTTGATGCTGTTATGGACTGGCATCCTTAGTTTAATTCTAGGTATGGGTTTACCAACAACGGCTAACTATATTGTTGTATCTTCTTTATTAGCGCCGGTTATTGTTAGTTTAGCGCAACAAAATGGCTTAATAGTGCCGCTTATTGCAGTGCACATGTTTGTGTTCTATTTCGGTATTATGGCGGATGTAACACCGCCGGTGGGCTTAGCTTCCTTTGCGGCGGCCGCCGTCTCTGGTGGCGATCCAATTAAGACTGGCTTTATTGCCTTCTTTTATTCATTAAGGACCGCATTACTGCCTTTCTTGTTCATCTTTAATACAGACTTGTTATTAATGGATGTGACCTTTATGGAGGGGATCGCAATATTTATTATCGCCACCATGGCAATGTTGATATTTACAGCCGGAACCCAAGGTTACTTTGTTGCTAAATCAAAACTATGGGAGTCTTTTGCGTTATTAATTATTGCATTCACTCTATTCCGTCCTGGATTCTGGTTAGATTACGTTATTCCACCTTATGATGAACGACCTGGTACTGAGCTTGTGAACGTTATGTCAGAAGTAGAGCCAGGTACTGAACTTCGTATTTTAGTGAACGGTCAAAATGACGTTGGTGACCCAGTCACATTAACTATGTTGATGGAAGTAGGCGAAGGCGCAACAGGTGAAGAACGCGTCGAAAACTATGGCTTAGAGTTACTTCCTCAGAGCGATGGTTCAATCATGGTCGATGGTATTGGCTTTGATAGTACGGCTGAGAAAGTTGGCTTTGACTTCGACCAAATTATTGTAGATGTAGGTGTGCCTGTAGTACGACCTGCTAAACAATGGTTCTTTATACCTGCATTATTATTGCTTGCTCTGATTATTCGACTACAACGTCGACGTCGTGACAAGGATGATCCTGCATTAGGCAATACAGATAAAGGTACTAGCCAAACCGTTAGCGCATAAAGCATTAGGTTAATATAAGCACTCGTCATCAATTTTTCGATGACGGATGCTTATATTGATTATGCTATTCATACCCATTAGATTTTCTTCTTTCTGCCTAGAATTATTTCACCGCTTGCTGAATTTTGTACCTTGAATGGTAACGGGTATATACAATCACACTAACCAACATCTTTTAATTAACTCCCCGACAGACGATGACAAGTTAAACATTGTTTTTAAGCTCATTTTGCGTGTAAAGCTAACGTAACAAATATGAGCGTAAAACGTGATTAATTATCCCAATCTGGATAAATAAATGGTCTATTTAAGCATTAGGAAAAATGAATGCTAGCAAGGCGTTGATTGCAGTAACTCGTTATTCTCATTATAAAATCAACAACGAAGTTAGCATTCATTTTAACAAGTATAAATGACTAGATAATTACTTAGATTGGTATTATTTCTTCTATTTATATACTTCTTGTTATTTACCTTTTTAAATTTTTCTTCTTTTAATTTATCTATCTATTTTGCTATTTTACTCAGGAAGATAGTTAGCATCTGTTAATACATACTTTTATGGTAGAGTGCGCCACTTGAGCTTAGCATGATGCCTAAACTCATCTTAATAGGCACAGTTTGACCATCGTTTTTATGGTATGAACTAGTTAATAAAATATTAATTAAATATGGAGTAGGTTTTTCTATTCATTAATGCGAATAGATAAACACCGTCGTTTATGAAATTTAAATCGAACAAATATAGTATTGATTCCACTGACTACCAAGTTGGTCAGGATAACATCAATAAATGGGGCTTCGATGTCCATAACACCGTTTTTACGGTTTCCGTTGGCTTATCTATTCTTTTTATAGTCACATTATTAATGCTAGATCCTGCCGTTGCAAAAGCAGGTATTGATTCAATTAAAGGGGCTGTACTTTCTAATTTCGACTTCCTCTTTATGTGGGGAGCAAACGCGTTACTGCTGTTTGCCGTTGTCATTGCATTTTCACCTTTAGGTAAAATTAGACTGGGCGGAGATAACGCCAAGACTGATTATTCAACAATGTCATGGATTTCAATGTTGTTTGCTGCTGGCATGGGCATTGGATTAATTTTCTGGGGGGTGGCAGAGCCTACCGCATTCTTCACCAACTGGTATGGGACTCCATTAAACGTTGAAGCCTTTACGCCAGAAGCTCGTGAACTTGCATTAGGCGCTACGGCTTTCCATTGGGGGCTACACGCTTGGGCTATCTATGGCATGACCGCACTTTGTTTAGCTTATTTTGTATATAACAAAGGCTTACCACTCTCAATGCGTTCTGTTTTTTACCCTATTTTAGGTGACAGAGTGTGGGGAATCACGGGTGATATTATTGATATCATGACCGTATTAGTGACCTTATTTGGTTTAGCAACGTCACTTGGTTTAGGCGGCACGCAAGCAGCTAGCGGTATTAGCCATGTGTTTGGTGTTGAAAATAGTATTTATCTTCAGCAGTCTATTATTGTGTTGATTATGGGCTTAGCTATTCTGTCTGTCACGCGTGGTATGAACGGAGGTGTTAAGTTATTAAGTAATCTCAATATGGTTATTGCCTTTATATTCCTTGGGTTAATTGCTGCATTGAATTTCACAACTGTACTGGATTCTTTGGCTACAGCTGTGGTTGGTTATGTGAAAAATATAATACCTTTAAGCCAAGCTTCGGGCCGTGATGATACAACATGGTTGCATGGATGGACTGTATTTTATTGGGCGTGGTGGGTTGCTTATGCACCTTTCTTCGGGATGTTTGTTGCACGTATTTCTAAAGGTCGTACGATCCGTGAGTTCCTTGTTTGCGTGTTGGTTATCCCTACTGTAGTGACAACACTTTGGATGTCAGTATTTGGTGGTGTAGCGATTGAGCAAATCATTGATAAGGTTGGTTTGTTAGGCGCAGAGCAAGGTATTAGCGATGTATCACTAAGCCTCTTTTATATGTTAGACGCTTACCCGATTGGTGATATTTTATCAGTGATCGCAGTGGTACTGATTGTCGTTTTCTTTGTGACAACTTTAGACTCTGGCTCTATCGTTATCGATAGCATGACAGCGGGTGGTAAGTTAGAGGTGCCGATGAAACAGAAAATAGTATGGGCTGTTATATCTGGCTTGATCGCCATGGTGATGTTGTGGATTGGTGGAACCCAGTCTATTCAAGCACTGCAATCTATCACTATTATCGCAGCACTTCCCTTTACTATCATTTTACTGCTTGGTTGTGTTAGCTTGGTGAAAGGGTTATTTACAGAGTTAGATAAACCGAAGGCTACGGTTAAATAAAAAGAAAAGTAACTCCAGAAGTAAACCGAAAAGCAAACACTTAGCTGATATTAGGGCTTTATAATGAAACTCTCTTGTACTCTGTATAAGAGAGTTTTTTCATTTATGGCTGATTATATTTCAGATTAAATGATAATCACTAGATTGCCATTCTGTTGTTTTTTTTTGGGGGGGGGGGGGGCTATAAGCGTACGATTATTTTTAGATTTTAGTCTAAATAGTCTAAATAGTCTAAATAATCTAAAGCTAAAAGGTGTACTAGGCGGATCGGGTTTTAGTTATCACTCCAATTGGCTGCATTAATCTCTAACTTCAAAGCTAATATCTAAATCTATCTTATGTTTCTTATTTAAGTATATTCACGACAATTTTTTAATTTTCTAGGGCGCTAAGGGGTATATAGCGCCTTAGGAAAAGACAAAAAAGTTATCATTTAGATAGTTGGAATTTCTGCGTTTAACGGGTGTTATAGTAAATTATTATCTATATTTTTTAAATTTATGTACCAACAAAACTAGAATGGGATATATGCTCTCGTTGGAAGCAAGTTCTAAATAATAGGAAAAAGAAACGCAGCTAACAAAATCAGGAGACAATACTGTTTTTGCAATGATGAGAAGAAAAAATTTGGAAATAAAAGAACAAAAAGATATGGAAAATTATTGATTAAATAAGTTAAAACACTATAATATTTTATAAATATAGGGGCCTGAATCCTACTTCAAACCCTTATATTAGTTAGTTTATGAGCACTCCTACATGCTGATAAACCTTGCTAAGTACTCAAGCCAGTTCAATGCATGATCACTAAAATTAATGATTACGAACTCGCTTACAATTGCGACAATTATGTCGTGCATTAAAGAGCTTATTTTTATTGCGATCATTTAAAACCTTCTAGTTTTGTAATTAAAATATTATAGGTGTTCCAGTCTAATGGAACACCTACTCTCATCTTTCTATAAGTACCTATCAGGTAACCGAATTAGCAGCCTCTTAAATAGATTATTGCCAAAGATCACTAATAAACACTTTCTACGTAAAATCATACCAATACCTTCCGCTCGAATCACTATATTTTAGCAGCTTAACAAACTGTGTTATTCATTTTAGCTATGTAGGAGTGCCGAGAGGCGAAATTCTAATAATAAATAAAAATTGATTAGAGTGGCTTTAACGAGCTTTTATGAGGCGTTTCCATCTGAAATTTAGTTCTATTATGATGAAACCTATATTTTCTCATGGTCATAATCAAAAGATGCATGAAATATCTATTATGTTAAACACCTATTTTTTCTTAAACAAATAACTACTTCATCATTAAATAAACACAAGGCACCGAAAAGTAATAGTTAATCAATATCTAGCTTGAAAATAAGTGAATAATTGTCATAGATATGCAATTTTTTGTGATTATTATATAATTCCTATCTAGGCTATTTTTCAAGGGGAAATAGTCAAATGATTCTATTTTATTTCTTACTGGATTATTTTTTGTGGATGTTAACAATATCAGTTTGTAAGTCGCAATGGGGGCGAAAGCGACTTAATAATTAGATACAATTTAGATGTAAAACCTTATACAATAAAAAATTAATCTTCATTGCGTCGCTTAACTTTAACTGTGAACTCTTAATATACTGGACCAACTATTCTGCATATTTAAATAACTTATTCGGTCGATTTCAAATGCTGAGTAACAACATACTGCGCATAATAAAGTGGTAAAACGAGTTGCTCTTTTTCTAATGCAGAAGAACTTTGCGTACCTGTTAGTTTGATTGTTTTATGTGGTTGGCATTTGTTGATATAGGACTGTAAAGACTTAGCTCGTGTACGTTTACCACTTTTAACTTCGATCGGGATAATGCGTCCCTGTTGATCGGTTGCTATAAATTCTATCTCAGCTCGTGCATCTCCCCATGAAAATGTAGGATCTAATTCTTGAGCGGCAAACTCTTGTTGTACAAAATTTTCTGCAATATAGCCTTTATACTCAGAGTCTTGTTGCTTAATTTCCTTGTAGCTTATTCCTAACATGTTATTCAATAACCCTACATCAAATAAGAACAGTTTTATTTTATTGTCTTTTTGATAGGCCGCTAAAGGGCTACGAGGTGTACCTTCTGTTGGGTAATTCTTTAAAATTAAGCTGCATTTATCTAACCAAGTGATGGCACTTTCAAAGTCGCTATAGCGAGACTTTCGTTCATGTACTTCTTTAAATTTGAAGCGTTTTACGGACTCATCTATCACTGCGGCGAGTTGTGAAGGGACGTTGTTAAAGACGGATTCAATGAGTCCAGTATCGACTTTACCTGAGTACTTACCAAAGTCTCGGGTATAGCCTGTGATAAGGTTTTTATGGATATTTTCTACTGCTTGGACGCGATCCAAAATACTTTGGTCTTTTAATGAAAACCAAGTATCAACGGCTTCTGGCATACCGCCTGTGAAGTAATAGTCTGTTAATTTGTCGAATAACTTATTATGTACAGGCAATGAGTTTGTGTTTTTTTCAAATGCTTTAATTAACGGTGTTTCACCCGAAGCGAGTAAAAATTCGTAAAATGTTAAAGGGCGTAAGTTGTATTGTTCAACTTTTCCTACTGGGAATGAGTTTAATAGCCCGATGTTAGAACTACTGGCCGCGACATACATGGTCGGTGCTTTTTCTGCAAAGTACTTCAGAGAGGTAACGGCTCTTTGGCATTCGCCAATTTCATCTAGAATCAATAGGTCAGTGTTAGGGTTAAATGCTTTATTGGTGAGCAGTTCAATATTGGAAATAATATCTTCAGGTGTTAATGAGTCTGCAAAAGCGTCTGCCATTTCAGGTGATTCAAGAAAGTCGATACGCACTACATTATCAAAGTACTTACCGAATAAACGTTGTAGAAGGTAAGTTTTACCTGTTTGACGAGCGCCATCGATTAATAAAGGTTTACGTGTTTCCTTTTCTTTCCACTCAATTAATCTGTTTATGCGTGATCTTTTCATATAGACACCTTTACACCTTACCCCATATTATTTGTATTATTACACTTTAATGCGCATAAAAAAGCAAGTTAATACATTTTTATGCGCATTAAAGTGTATTTTATATCTTTGAAAGGCTGTTTATTTAGCTGTGTTTTTCATCCTTTAGTTTATTAATTATGTGACTAGTGATTATTGAAAGAAGCGCTTTTGCTCCTTGCACCTTACTTATTGATGATTGTGTTGGTCATCTTTTGATAGCTTTAAACAGTTGTTAAATGGCATTTTTAAGTAATGATTTTCTGTTATAATTCTTCTTTTGAAATGCCAGTTGAAGGTTAGTCGTTATCCCATTTTTAATGTGGACGGGTTAGCACTCTGATTTGGCTTATTGATCGTCTTTCATTTTAATCTTGGTGTTTTATGCAAAATTTCCCTACAAACCGTTTTTCTATTGCTCCAATGCTTGATTGGACTGATCAATACTGCCGTTACTTTCATCGTTTGATGAGTAAAAATACTTTGTTGTACAGCGAGATGGTGACGACAGGTGCTATTTTGTATGGGAAAGGCGATTATTTACAGATGGATAATGCTGAACATCCGGTTTGTTTACAATTAGGGGGCTCTGCTCCGTTAGATTTAGCACAGGCTGCAAAAGCAGCTGCTGTTCGTGGTTTTGATGAGATTAACTTGAACGTAGGTTGCCCTTCAGATCGTGTTCAAAATGGACGTTTTGGTGCCTGTTTAATGGCGGAAGGGGCGTTAGTTGGTGATGCGGTTAAAGCGATGAAAGACGCTAGTGGTTTACCTGTTACAGTGAAAACACGTATTGGTATTGATGATTTAGATTCTTATGAGTTTTTATGTGACTTTGTTGAAAAAGTAAAATCGCAAGGTTGTGATACGTTTATTGTACATGCACGTAAAGCGTGGTTAAGTGGTTTAAGCCCTAAACAAAATCGTGATGTTCCACCTTTAGATTACGAACGTGTTTATCAATTAAAGCGAGACTTCCCTGAGTTAACGATTGCGATTAATGGTGGCATTAAAACACTTTCTGAATGCGAAACTCATTTACAGTATGTTGATGGAGTGATGTTAGGAAGAGAGGTTTACGCGAACCCATACTTATTAAGTGGTGTTGACCAACAGCTATTTGGTTGTGATAAAATGCCATTAACACGCTTTGAAGTATTAGAAAAAATGTACCCTTATATTGAGTCACAGTTAACTGATGGTGTACATTTGAATCGTGTTGCTCGACATATGTTAGGGTTATTTCAAGGGTTACCTGGTGCGCGTGCATGGCGACGTCATTTAAGTGAAAATGGTCATATACCAGGTTCAGGTATTGAAGTGATGCAAAAAGCAGCGTCATTTGTTAACGAAGAATAAGGTCATAAGATGAAAAAATGGTATTTTTTATTCGTATTAGTCGGTATGCAACTTACCCTTGTTGGTTGTAGTACACAAACAACACCTGTAAAAGAAGTACAAGAAAAGACTGAAACGCAACGTTTAATGATTGTCAGTAGCGGTAAACCTTCTAAGGTATTACCTGCTTTTACTACTTACAGTTGGAGTGAAGAATACAATCAAGTTTTATCGAGTGTTGCAGGACAAAACCAACAAGAGTTTAAAAGCTATATACGCGATCAAATAAAAGCTTATTTAAGTACTAAAGGCTATGAATATAAAGCAGATCCTAAACAAGCGAATGTAGTTGTTGGCTTTTTATTTGCGTTAGAAGATGCCATTGCTGATCGAACTGTTCAAGAGCGTTTTGGTTTATTGCCCGGTTTAAGACGTGCTAAAGCGAGTGACCCTCGTTATGAAAAAGGTTCTCTGTTATTAACGGTATTAGATAATCAACAAAAGACTATTTACTGGCGTTCAGCGGTACAAGGCTTTGTTGATTTAGAGAAAGATAGAGTTGAGTCTGGTTCAACTAGAATGAAAGGTATTTTAAATATGATGTTACGAGATTTCCCTGAAGCGGGCCAATAAGTCATCACAATTTATTCATGATATTTGTTAATAAAAACCACACAATTGTGTGGTTTTTTATGGGCTTTTTTAGTTTTTTTATAACAGTTTTTTAGTGGCGATATGGTTATTCAGTTGATATCCGCTATCTGATAAAAATGCTTGTGTTGCTAACAATTCAACTTCTGCTACTTCTTTCAAGTTGTATTCAATATCAGTCATGCCTTCTGCCGTTAAAGACTTCTCTAGTTGCTTTAACAGGTTTTTACCGACACCACGACGACGAGTTAGATCTCTAATCGTTAATTGCGACAAGGTTGCTTGAGTTGCGTTTATTTGCACATTAACCGCACCAATATGACGTTCGTTAAACATCGTCATATAAAGTCGAGATGATGATTGGGTTATCAGCTCTGTAAGGGCTTGCTCTGTTAATGATGCTTCAGGGAAGTAACTTGCGTAGATCTTTTGTAAATCTATAACCAGTTGTGTCGATACGGTGTTGGCAATGAAAACGGATAATCGCATACAGTACTCACTATTATATTATTGAATTTTTTCGATGTTTGTTATTGGGTAAAGCGGGTTAAATTGTTTTGTTCGTTGATATTGTACTTTTTTATCTTCTAAGATGACACGTTGCTTTTCAGGGATAAGCTGGCTTAATTTAATCAGTTGAAAATCTTTATTAGGTGCCCCTAAACGCTGTGATAAGTACTGTAATGTTTCAGAATAAGGGTGACCAATAAGGATGGTATAGGGTGCTTTTTGGCTATGCTCAATGGCTTGTTGAAACTGTTTGTCCATTGCCGCTGGAGTGCGAACATTATCTAAAAATATATGTCTTTTTAAGGCTGGTAACCCTGCTGCCACGGCATTACTTTCTGCAACACTGTGTGAAGTCGTGAGGCTATCAACAAAGAATAAACCACGTTTAGACAACAGCTCCATTGTCCATTGCATGGGAATGTTTTCTTCGGTCAGTTTACTGCCCATGTGGTTATTAACACCAATGGCATAAGGAATATCGGCTAAACCTTGGCTTAATACATGTTGAAAATGTTGCTTAGTCATTTGCTCCATTAATGCGCCTTTCCCCAATAAGTGATTATGGGATTGAGCTTGCATAGGGATATGCAATATGACTTCTCTATGTTGCTGGTGAGCCGCGTTAGCAATTTTTTTCGAGTAGGGTGTGAAGGGCAAAATCGCAAAAGTGACCGGATTAGGGAGTTTAGAAAATGACTGGTTATGGCGGTTATATCCCATGTCATCAATGATAATTGCAATTTTACCTATTGTTGCAGCTGCTACTGTATTAATAGAAACTGTAAATAGGTAAAAGCAGATAAGCGCGTTACTCATCACTTTAATAAATTTTAACACTTATTTTTTTCTCGTTAACCAGCGTAAAGGATCTTCTGCTTTGCCTTTATGGCTTAACTCGAAATACAAGCTTGTTCTGTCTTGTCCGCCACTGTGCCCAGCTAATGCAATCGCATCACCTTGTAGCACTACATCTCCGGCTTTCTGTAACAATGTTTGGTTGTAACCATATAGCGTGATGTAATTATCACTATGGTCAAGTGCGATGACCATTCCGTAACCTTTAAAATAACCTGCAAATAAAACACGTCCCGTTGCAACGGCTCTGACTTTTTCACCTTCATTGGCGGCTATTGCAATCCCTTTCCATTTTACTTGGCTGCTGCGACTGCGTGAACTGCCAAAACGATGTAAAACACTACCGCGGATAGGCCATTGTAATTTGCCTTTTTGGCTAGCCAGTTTAGAGAAGGTTTTCTGTTTTGTTTTCGACAAAAATTTTGTTTTTGCTTTCTTTTTATCTTCAAGTTCTTTAGCAACTCGTGCTTTGGCTGCTGCTAATTCTTTTATTTTACGTTCTGCAGCTGCTTTTTTAAGACGTTCACGTAATGCTTTTTCTGAATCTCCGAGCTCTGCTAGTTTTTTATTTTGATAATTAATATCTTTTCTTAATGACTTCAGTGCTTTGTCTCGTTTATTTTTTTGAGTGCTCACTGTTTCTTGTCTTTCTTTCTGATCTTGATACATTTTTTCTAATGCAATGAGTGTGGCTTTCTGCTCTTTTTCATTGCTTATCAGTTTTTGCTGTGTGGAATGTAACGATTCTATACTGTCTAAACGTGCTTCATTGAGGTATTGATAATAGCTTTTCGCGCGAACGATTCTGCTTAGATCTTCTTGATTTAGCATGAGTTTGATAAGGTCATTTTGACCTGTCATATAAGCACTGACTAACTGCTGCTGTAATAATGATTGTTGTTTTATTTTATCTTCTTCAAGTTGTTCTGTGCTCTTTTTTAACGAGATTAAGGCAGCACGTTTTTCTTCGATGGTTTTTTTGGTTTGGTTTACTTGTTGAGAGACATTAGCGATTGCTTGCTCACTATCAGAAAGCGCTTCTTCTAATAACCTTTGTTGTTTTTGTTTTTGTGCTTTAGTTTGTTTGCTTTCTTTTATTTGCTGTTGCAAATTATTCAGATTAGCTGCTGAAGCTTGAGCATTAAATAAAGTTGCTATCAGAAAGGGGATACAGATTAATTGGCTTATGCGCCCTAGCTTATTTAAAGAAAGTAGATTAAATATCACTGTAATTTTCGACCTTATAAACGGAAACAATATTTTGAATTAAGCTATTTATTAACTTAGCTATAGTAAGTTATCAATTAAGCACTTTCAAAATATGACTAATAAACTTTAGAAAAGTTAGTTAAAAATAATTCAGATTAAAGGACTATTGTATTAGATGAAAGAAAAAATTGTTGTGATTAAGTGAAAATTAAGTTGAATATAGCTCATCTTCGGGTGAAACGGGGAATTTAGATGCTCTATTAAACATAGAGCATCTAAAAGTAAGTTAATTACTTAAGAGTAATTAAAGGCTTACCTGTCATCTGCTCTGGGATTTTCATCTCCATTAACGATAACATCGTTGGTGCGATATCACACAAACGACCGCCTTCAGCGATAGTTGCTTCACGACCAACATAGATGAACGGCACTGGTAAGTTAGTATGTGCTGTATGGATGCCACCTGTTTCAGGGTCAACCATTTGCTCTGCATTACCGTGGTCAGCAGTGATTAAACATTCGCCGCCGACTTCTTTTAATGCACCTACAATTTCACCAATACAAGCATCAACCGCTTCACATGCTTTTACCGCTGCTTCATAAATACCTGTATGACCAACCATATCGCCATTCGGATAGTTACAAATAATCACATCGTATTCGCTACTTTTGATTGCGCTTACTAGTTTCTCTGTTAATTCAACAGAACTCATTTCTGGTTGTAGGTCATAAGTTGCTACTGCTGGAGAGCTGATTAATGTACGGTGCTCACCTGGGAACTCATCTTCAACGCCGCCGTTAAAGAAGAAAGTTACATGTGCGTATTTTTCAGTTTCAGAAATACGTAATTGTGTTTTGTCTTCTTTCGATAACCACTCACCAAGTGTGTTGGTTAATTCTTCACTTGGGTAAGCCGCTGGTGCAGTAATATTTGCTGCATATTCAGTTAGCGTTACAAAGTTAAGCTTAGGCGTTACGGCACGCTCAAAGCCACTGAATTTTTCATCAGTAAATGTGTAAGTAATTTCACGCGCTCGGTCAGCACGGAAGTTTAAGAATAATACCGCATCGCCATCTGACATTGGTGCAGCTTCGCCAATCACTGTCGCTTTTACAAATTCATCATTTTCGTCACGAGCGTAAGCATTTTCAAGACCGTCTAATGCACTTTCTGCTGTGTGGTCTGATTTCGCTTCTGTTAATAAGCTGTAAGCTTGCTCAACACGATCCCAACGATTGTCACGATCCATTGCAAAGTAACGACCGATTAATGAAACCGTACGACCGACACCGACTTCTTTATATTTTTCTTCGAATTTAGCGAGTGTACCCGCTGCACTACGAGGTGGCGTATCACGGCCATCTAAGAATGCATGAACGAAAACTTTTTTCGCGCCACGTTTTGCTGCTAGTTCAATGGCCGCTAAAATATGGTCATCGTGTGAGTGAACGCCACCAGGTGAAGCTAGGCCCATGATGTGAACTGCTTTATCAGCTGCAACGGCTTTATCTATCGCATCAACAAAGGTAGCATTTTCAAAAAAATCACCGTCAGCAATAGATTTAGTCACTTTAGTTAAGTTTTGGTAAACAGTACGACCCGCACCAATATTAGTATGGCCCACTTCTGAGTTACCCATTTGACCATCTGGTAAACCGACATCCATACCCGAAGCTGAAATAAGACTATTTGCATAATCTTTACATAGTTGGTCTAGAACAGGTGTTTTTGCATTTGATACTGCGTTATCTGGCATATCAGGACGGTAGCCCCATCCATCTAGAATTAACAGTACTAATGGTTTCTTAGGAGTTGTCATATTAAACCTCTTTATTGTTCAAATTATCTGCTGTTGATTTTACAACATTTGTGCGGCTTGTCACTGAAAAAGCCTAGTGTGAGATCAAAGCAAGTTGAAATAGACAAAAAAAAGACATTTTCATTTATTATTCTAAATCTCAAGGCTGATATTCTGTTTTCCACAGGGTATACTCAGACTCGAATTTATCCTTATAGAAGAAGAAAAAAGTTATGCAAGAGTATATTGATTTTGTTACTAATAACCCAATGCTTGCGATTGCTTGGGTAGTGATTGCCGCAATGTTAATTCATAGCGTAGTAAAAGCTAAGTTAAGTAAAACAAACAACATTAATCCTCAGGAAGCGACGTTACTAATTAACAAAAAAGATGCGATTGTTGTTGACGTTCGTTCTGCTGAAGAGTTTAAAAAAGGGCACATTGTTAATGCTAAAAACATAACTGTGTCACAAATTGATGAAGGAAAGTTTGCTGCTATTGAAAATGACAAACAGACCCCCATTATAGTTGTATGTGCAACAGGTACTCGTTCAGGCGGCGCAGGCGATAAATTAGCTAATGCTGGATTTGAGCAAGTAAATAATCTTTTTTCAGGTATGAGTGGCTGGACGGCTGCAAACTTACCAACAACTAAGAAGTAATTATATTATGGCTACTATCACTATTTATACGACACCGTATTGCCCATATTGCATGCGTGCAAAGCAATTATTAGACAGCAAAGAAGTTGAGTATCAAGAAATTGATGTATCAGATCGTTCTCTTCGCCCTAATATGACTAAAATTACGGGTGGCACAACAGTTCCGCAAATTATCATTAATGATAAGCCGATAGGCGGTTGTGACGAGTTATACGCACTAGAGCGTGCTAACGAACTTGATAAACTATTAAGCTAATTTACTACGATTAAATATTTTTAACGATTAAGGGAAGATCATGCCAGAACAACAAGAAAAACAAGTAGAATTCAACATCCAACGTGTTTATGTTAAAGATATCTCTTTTGAATGCCCAAATTCACCAGAAATCTTCAAAAAAGAATGGGCTCCAGAAGTGAAAATGGACATCGATACACAATCTAAGAAATTAGAAGAAGGTGTATACGAAGTGACATTATCACTAACAGCAACGGCTAGTGTTGAAGGTGAAGTTGCGTTCTTATGTGAAGTACAACAAGCAGGTATTTTCTCTGTTTCAGACCTTGAAGGTCCACAACTTGCTCATTGCTTAAATGCATTTTGTCCAAACATCTTATTCCCATACGCTCGTGAAGCCGTTTCTAGCTTAGTAACACGTGGTACTTTCCCACAGTTAAACTTAGCGCCTGTAAACTTTGATGCTTTATTCCAGCAAGCAATGGCGAGTAAGCAAGCTGAAGTAGAAACACTAAACTCTTAATTAAGTCTTTTCTTAAATAGGTAATCTAATGGCTGAAAAAACTGCCATTACAGTATTAGGAGCAGGGTCATACGGCTCTGCTCTTGCTGTATCATTGGCTCGTAACGGACATAACACGTTAATTTGGGGTCACTCAGATGACCACATTAAACGCCTACAAACCGATCGTGAAAACAAAGCATTTCTACCAGGAGTCACATTTCCTGAACGTCTCCAGCCTGAAAGTGATTTAGCAAAATGTATTGCCGCAACAGATACTATTTTGTTGGTGGTGCCTAGCCATGTATTTGGTTTGGTATTATCTCAAGTTAAACCTTTATTACGTCCAGAGCATCGTATTGCTTGGGCAACAAAAGGGTTAGAAGCTGAAACAGGCCGTTTATTACAAGAAGTAGCGAGAGATATCGTGGGTGACCATTACCCTCTTGCTGTTTTATCAGGTCCTACTTTCGCGATGGAAGTCGCTAAAGGCTTGCCTACAGCCGTTGCTGTGGCGGGTACAGATACTCACTTTACCCAACATATTGCTGACCTTTTCCATAATAATAGTAATTTTAGAACCTATATTTCGGAAGACTTCACTGCCGTACAATTAGGTGGCGCTGTTAAAAACGTGATTGCTATTGGTGCAGGTTTAGCCGATGGCTTAGGTTTTGGTGCAAATGCGCGTACTGCGTTAATCACGCGTGGTTTAGCGGAGTTAACGCGCTTAGGTGTTGCTTTAGGTGCTACTGAAGCTTCATTTATGGGCATGGCAGGTTTAGGTGATTTAGTCTTAACTTGTACAGATAATCAATCTCGTAATCGTCGTTTTGGTTTAGCATTAGGCTCTGGTAAAGGTATTGATGAAGCACAGGTTGAAATTGGCCAAGTGGTTGAAGGCTACCGTAATACTGAAGAAGTTTATAACCTTGCTAAACGCGTTAATATTGAAATGCCGATTTGTGAACAAATCTATTACGTGCTTTATCAAGGTAAAGCGGTAAAAGAAGCGGCTATGGACTTGTTATCACGCAGTAAGAAAGGCGAATAACATCTCGTTTCTTTAAGCGTTTATACCAATCTGGATAAATAAATGACTAGATAATTACTTAGATTGGTATTAATACCAAAAGAATTAATAAGGTGATCATTCTTGCTGGTTAAAATCCCCCCTAACTGCGTTGTGAGTTTTGAAGTGAGAACAACTATCTCCTACAACTCACGCCTTATTAGTGTTAATTTTTCCTGCGCAATCTCTGATCACTTATTTAATTCCATTGGTATAACTCTGTTTTTAAACGCTAGATATAAAAAAGGCCTCATTCGAGGCCTTTTTTAATTTAAACGATAAAGCTAATGCAAATTAAGCGTCTTGTAAGATGTTCAACATACGACGAAGTGGCTCAGCTGCACCCCATAGTAGTTGGTCACCAACAGTGAATGCACTGATATATTCAGGTCCCATTGCTAGTTTACGGATACGACCAACAGGAATGCTTAATGTACCGGTTACTTTTGCAGGAGAAAGCTCAGAAACCGTTGCTTCACGTTCATTTGGAATCACTTTAACCCACTCATTGTGAGAAGCTAAGATCTTTTCAATTTCAGCCACTGATACATCTTTTTTCAGTTTCATTGTGATTGCTTGGCTATGACAACGCATTGCACCAATTCGCACACATAAACCGTCAATTGGCGTTTGGTTATCAGATGTACCTAAGATTTTGTTTGCTTCAACTTGTGCTTTCCACTCTTCTTTAGATTGACCAGAAGGCATTGGTACATCAATCCATGGAATCAAGCTACCAGCTAATGGTGCACCAAATTGTTCAGTTGGTAATGCATCACTACGAATGAATTCAGCAACTTTTTTATCTATTTCTAAAATAGCAGAAGCTGGATCTGCTAACTCATCCGCTACTGATGATTCAATTGCACCCATTTGGCTAATCAATTCACGCATATTACGTGCACCAGCGCCTGACGCTGCTTGGTAAGTGTGCGGAGAAACCCACTCAATTAAGTCTGCTTCGAATAAACCACCTAATGCTAATAACATGAGTGAAACGGTACAGTTACCGCCAACGTAAGTTTTTACGCCGTCAGCTAAACCTTGTTGAATCACATCTTTGTTGACAGGGTCTAATACGATGATGCTGTCGTCTTTCATACGTAATGAAGAGGCTGCATCAATCCAGTAACCATTCCAACCGCTTGCACGTAATGCTGGGTAAACAGAGTTAGTGTAATCACCACCTTGACAAGTAATGATGATATCCATTTTTGCTAGATCTTCAATTGAAGAGGCATCTTTTAAGGTTTCGGTTTTTTTACCAATATCTGGAGAAGCTAGACCAACTTGTGAGGTGGTGAAAAATACAGGCTCAATCGTTGCAAAATCATTCTCTTCACGCATTCTTTGCATAAGAACAGATCCAACCATACCGCGCCAACCAACTAAACCCACTTTTTTCATGGTCTATATTTCCTTAAATTTGATAGTTTAAATAAAACGGTTAATCATTAACCTAATAGAGAATCTATCATTAGAGGCGTGATTAAGGCTAGTTATTTGATGGTTTGCGGAGGAAAAAGTGCAGAAACTTACCTTGATTGCTTAATTTTTATCAAATCATCAAGGTAAGTTATGATCGGTGTGCTGATAATGGCTAATATCAGCGACTATATATGATGAACTATTTAGCGTTAAAGTGGTTTTTATTAGTCGTAAATTGTCGGAATAGGTTGGCGTTTATGTTGAGTACGTAGATAAATAGCAATGAGTTTATCTTCAATCTCTTTTGCAACTTCTTTGCCTTCTAAGAAATCATCAATCTGATCGTAAGTCATGCCTAATGCAATTTCGTCTTCAAGCTGTGGCTGATCCTCTTCTAAATCTGCTGTCGGTGCTTTTTCGACTAATAGGCTAGGTGCGCCTAAATGCTTAGCAAGTGATCTTACTTGACGTTTATTCAAGCCAAATAAAGGCGCTAAATCACAGGCACCATCACCATGTTTAGTATAGAAACCGGTAATGTTTTCTGCACTGTGATCGGTTCCAACAACCAAGCCACCAGTTAACCCAGCAATTTCATATTGTGCAATCATACGCATTCGCGCTTTCACATTACCTTTTACAAAATCAAAGTTAGCATTCCCAGCCAATTTTACTTCGCTGTTTTGTAACGCGGCGACGGTTGTTTCATGAATACCATCTGCGCCAGTTTGTACATTAACGGTGATGCAGTTTGTTGGTTTAATAAAACTAACGGCTAGTTGTGCTTCATCTTCATCTTTCTGAACTGCATAAGGCAAGCGTACCGCGACAAATTGATAGTCGTTAGTGCTTTCTTCTTGATTTAATTGGTCTATCGATAGCTGACATAGTCGCCCAGCTGTACTTGAGTCAACACCACCACTGATACCTAATACTAATGTTTTGCAATATGCTTTTTTTAGTGTGCTTTTAATAAAACTAATACGGCGTTCAATTTCATTTTCTATATTGATGTCTGCTAAAACACACATCTCTTGTAGTATTTTTTGTTTCATGAGGCAGTCCATTATTTAGAGGTGAATTTATGTTTATAAATTATTATGCAAAAAAGCAGTCATTTTTTATAGTAAAACTTAGGATTATTAATAGAGCCTTTATAAAATGAGATAAAATATTTTAAATAGGTGGTTCAAAATTATTCATTTTTAGTAAATGATTTTTATAATGGCTGCTGTTTAATTGATGTACATAGCATAGGGATTTGAGCTTCTTTATTCGCTAATACGATTAACAATAATTTTAAATTATTGTCTAAAAAATGAGGTTATATAATATTTCTAATATCTTTATTTTTAATGTTTGATTAATGTGGATATTTATTGCTCTTGCTCTATCAATATTAAAAAAAGCAGCCCATTGGGCTGCTTAAGTCTATTTTACAAGTTATTAATTGTTATTAACTAATGGTTTAGACTAGTGATCTACATCAATCACTTTAAAGGTAACCGAAGCATAATCAGGTGAATCTGTTCCTGTTTTATTTTGGTTATAAAGACCAGCCTTAAAGTACATGTAATCTGAAGCATAGAAGTCATCAATCGTAATGGCGCTAGTATCACTTGAATTGCGGATCAACTGTTTAGAGCGAGTTTTAGTGTAGGTAATTGAATCTTCAGTTGTGTACGTGTAACCGTCAAGCCATACAGTAACTTGTAATTGGTCACCAGAAAGGTCAATTTCATAACTCCACTCATCACCTAATGCAATACCATTTGAAGGTTCAACTGGGTCACCACTTGCATCTTCATCTGTATCATTTTTATCAGTGAAACCGATGATATTAATGCGATCACCCGGATCTCCGCTTGAATCATCTACAGTAAAGAACACAGAACCTTTATCGTGCTCTGGTAGTTTGCGGTAGTAAATTTTAACTGGTTCATGATCTTCTCCATGGATTTGACCAACAATGATACGACCAATTTGATCTTCACTTGTTGCATCCACAGATACTGTGTTAACAATTAAAGTGGCTTTTAAGTTGCCGTCAACACCGCCCGCATCAGATTGGTTAGATGAAGAGGCTTCACTTGTTACCCAGTTATTTTTAGTGATACCTTTGACATTGGCATCACCACCGTCTGTATAACGCGCCATTAGTTCTCGTAATTCAGAACGTGGGTATGTAGAACCACCTGAACTTGCTGCATCATTTGCAACAGTAAATGTTACACAGCCATTGTTAAATATAATTTCTTCTTCACCGTTAGAGCCTAATGTTTTGTTATCAACTAAGTCTTGGATATCGTCAACGTCATTCATCGAAGTACCGTCGCCTGTAGTGTAACCCCAAATAGACATGTCGATATTGCAACTACCGGTAGAAACAACTTCCTCCTCAGTTACTTCTTCTTCAGTTTCTTCACTTTCAACTGCGTCACCGCCGTAAATTTTAACTTCGGTAATATTCATCCAATCGCTGCCAGCACTATTTTGTTGTGCTTTAACCCGAATTTGTTGTGCTGATATATCAGTCACGTCATATACTTCTAAATCTGTACTACTACCACTACTGACATCATCAAACACTTTTGTCCAGCTACCGCTTGTGCCTGAACGTGCATAAATTTCAAAGGTATGTGTGCGAGACTCGCCTTGCCCCCATGCAATACCAACCTTAGTTACATCGCTGTTTTCTTTCAATTGCATTGTTAAATTAACGGCATCACCACCTGCTTCAGCAGCCCAGCGCGATGTCCAAGCTGTACTCTCATCTATAGCATTTTCAGGAGGGTAATTAGAGTGACTCGTACCATCATCAAATGCATTATCAATTTCTAATTCATCACTATTTGAACTGGTACCACTACTAGTCGAAGTACCAGTACTTTCTAATGCAAAGTCATCAAAGCGACCTTCATCACCATCGTAACTACCAAAAATAGTCACAGAAGTTTTTGAGCCAGAATTAAAAGAAAGAGTTACTAACTCGTAATCATCATTGCCACTGCTGCTACTTGTGTAACTAGTGTCATCTATCGTTGCGCCAATTTTACCATGGCCTGAAATATAAGCCGTTAATTGGTAATCAGTATTGGTATCTACGGTTATATCTTGTTGAAATTTACCAGAAGATCCTGTGATTTTAGCTGCTTTTGAACCTGTGTATTCATCGCTTGAAATAGCTGAAGGCTCAGTGTCTTCCCAGTTATCAAAGCTACTTTCAAAGCCTGGATTAGAGATGCTCACTGAGGCGGCGTTAGCTAGTGATATTGTGGACATTGATAATACAGCTGCAACAATTGCAGCTGTATATTTAAGTTGTGTTTTTAATTGCATGAAAATTCCTTTTAAATTAAACAATTTTTACTTAATGTCATACTTAAATATTAAAATATTAAAGGATGATTTTTCTATACTTAAATAAGATTGAAACCGAGGCAATTAAAAATAGGCCTAAAAATCGCCTATAGATCACATTGTAAGCACCAAAAAAGTGCAACTTCACTATTTTGGTGCAATTTTAATGTCAATGTCACAATTTTGATTTGTTGTTTAATACTGTATTTTAGGTTTTCAGGAAAATAAAAATTGATTTAAAGTCGTACAATAATATTAAATAGCTGCATTTTTTCTTTTATCACTCATCAACACGATGATCTTTTACGATGAATGAATAATTCCTTTTTCAGGGTATTTTACTCGATAGTATTCGGTGCTTAATGAACAAATAATGACTTCCTTGAATATTGATAACGTACTCATTTTAGAGTGTCTACATTTAGGTATAATACTAATGGCTTTTCATTAAAGTACTTTAAGGCTTATTTTATTATACGATCTCGCTACAAACTCCGTTAAAATGATCACCTGATTTCTTTATATTAATTATATTAAGGTTCCAATTATGTCTTTAAGTGTTGTTATTCTTGCTGCTGGTAAAGGTACTCGTATGCGTTCTCTTTTACCTAAGGTGCTACATAAAATTGCAGATAAGCCGATGGTGCAACATGTTATCGATACTGTGAAAGGGATTGGCGCTGACAACATCCACTTAATTTACGGACATGGTGGCGACATCATGAAGCAAAATATTGCAGATAATCGCTTAAATTGGATTGAGCAAACTGAACAATTGGGTACTGGACATGCAATGCAAATTGCACAACCTCACTTTAAAGCAGATGAAAAAATCTTAATGGTTTACGGTGATGTCCCTTTATTATCAGCGACTACGTTAGAGAAGTTAATTGCAGTACAACCAGAAGGTGGTATTGGATTGTTAACCATTACGTTAGACGATCCTACAGGTTATGGTCGTATAGAACGTCTTGACGGTAAAGTCGTGGGCATTGTTGAACAGAAAGATTCAAACTCAGCGCAGTTAGCGATTAAAGAAGTGAACACTGGTATTCTTGTGGCAAATGCTAACGATTTAAACCGTTGGTTACCTGCGCTATCTAATGATAATGCGGCTGGTGAATACTATATTACTGACATTATTAAAATGGCACATGAAGCGGGTTGTTCTATTGAAACGGTTCAGCCTGAAAATACGTTTGAAGTTGAAGGTGTGAATAACCGTTTACAACTTGCTAATTTAGAACGCGCTTTCCAGTTACAAAATGCTAATAATTTATTATTAGATGGCGTGATGTTACGTGACCCAACTCGCTTTGATTTACGTGGTGAATTAACGTGTGGTCAAGATGTTGATATCGATATCAACGTTATTATCGAAGGTAAAGTGACGTTAGGTTATGGCGTTAAAATTGGTGCAGGTTGCATTCTAAAGAACTGTGATATTGCTGATAATACTGAAATTAAAGCAAACTCTATTATTGAAGGTGCCAGTATTGGTGAAAACGCTTCGATAGGTCCTTTCGCACGACTTCGCCCTGATACTGTTATTGCTAACGAAGTGCATATTGGTAATTTTGTTGAAGTGAAAAAATCAACGTTAGGCGTTGGCACTAAATGCGGACACTTAAGTTATATTGGCGATAGCCAAGTGGGTAGTGGCGTTAATATTGGTGCTGGTGTGATCACATGCAATTACGATGGTGTTAACAAGCATCAAACCATTATTGGTAATGATGTGTTTTTGGGGAGTGATTGCCAAATTATCGCGCCTGTGACGATTGGTAATGGTGCAACAACAGGTGCAGGAACAACAATTGTAACGGATGTACCTGATAATACATTATGTGTGTCACGTACTAAGCAACGTAATGTTGAAGGTTGGACGCGTCCAGTTAAGAAAAAATAAAACTTAATTTTTTAGTAAGATATTTAGCAGGTCGGTAACTTAGGTTATCGGCCTTTTTTATTGCTGAACAATACTCCTGTGTACTTTTGATGACTTAGTCATTGAACCAATTAATGACGATTATTAATGCTTTGTCTTTTGATGTGTTTATACAGTCGTAGCCATATCAATCACAGTAAATATCTCAGCTATTTTGCTAGTTACCCGTTCACTTCTTTGTTGTAAATTATTTTATAAAATAATCGATTACATTGTTTTAGTCTTGATTTTCTTCTGTTTAAAGTTCAGAGAAGGGAGCTATATGAAATAAATATCCATTGTTTTTAATAGTGTTTTGAAGTGCAGGTGTTGTAGAGCGTGGCATCAAAAAAGTAGTAGGGCTTAAATAATAGATATAAAAAAAGGAGGCCGAGGCCTCCTTCATCTAAAGTCTAATTAAATTAGACTTTTTTAAGATTTAACGGACGTTTACATACTTGCACACTGCGAAGATGCGCTAATGTGTTTTCCGGCATACCTTTTGGTAATTCAATTGTTGAGTGATCGTCATTTAGACGGATATCACCAATGAAGCGACTATTGATATTTGCTTCATTTGCAATTGCACCTACGATGTTTTTAACTTGAACACCGTGCTCACGACCAACATCTAAACGGAACATTTCAAGTTCAACGTCAGTAGGACGTCCACGACCACGCGGTTTATCATCGCCACGAGATTCGTTGCGATCGTTACGTGGACGGTCAGGACGGTCACCACGAGGGCGGTCATTACGATCATTACGGTCGTTGCGGTCACGACGTGGGCGATCACTGCGTTCGTTACGGTCATTGCTACGCGGCTCTACAAACTTTTCTTCAACAGGTTGTAATGGTTTGTCTTTTTGTGCCATGTATAGAAGCGCTGCTAGTAAATCTTGCTCTTCAATTTCTGAATTATTTTCTATTTGTGAAAGTAAAGTACGGTAGAAAGTAAGATCTTCGCTTTCACAAACGGCTGCAATTTGCTTTTCAAAGTTGCTAATACGTGTTTGTGTTACTTCGTCACGTGTAGGTAAGTCCATTATAGTAATTGGTTGGCGAGTAGCACGTTCAATTGCTTGTAATAAACGACGCTCGCGTGGTGCTGCAAATAAGATTGCTTTACCAGTACGGCCAGCACGACCAGTACGACCGATACGGTGAACATAAGATTCAGTATCTGTTGGGATGTCGTAGTTAACTACTAAGCTAATACGTTCAACGTCTAGACCACGTGCAGCAACATCTGTTGCTACTAAGATATCTAAGCCACCTGATTTAAGGCGTGCGATAGTACGTTCACGTGTTTGTTGATTCATATCACCGTTTAGTGCTGCACTGCGGTAACCACGTGCTTCTAAACGTTCTGCTAATTCAACTGTTGCTGTTTTAGTACGAGCAAAGATGATTACGCCATCAAACTCTTCAGTTTCTAACATACGTGTTAATGCATCTAGCTTGTTAACACCACGTACGATCCAACATTTTTGTTCAATGTTTGAAACAGTAGATGTTTTCGCTTTGATCTTAACTTCTGTTGGGTTGTTCATGTAACGCTTAGTAATGCGTTTAATTTGATCAGGCATTGTTGCTGAGAAAAGCGCAGTTTGGTGCTTTTCAGGCATTTCTTTCATGATCGTTTCAACATCATCAATGAAACCCATGCGTAACATTTCATCTGCTTCATCAAGTACTAATGTTTTTAGGTTTGATAAATCTAATGTTTTACGTTTCAAGTGGTCCATGATACGACCAGGAGTACCAACAACAACGTGTGGACCACGTGTTAATTGCTTGAATTGAATGTTGTAGCTTTGACCACCGTAAATAGGCATAACGTGGAAACCACGCATGTGACGAGAATACGATTGAAATGCTTCTGCTACTTGAATCGCTAATTCACGTGTTGGTGCTAATACCAATACTTGTGGGTGGTTCTTGCTGATATCAATGTTTGCTAATAAAGGCAGTGCAAATGCGCCTGTTTTACCAGTACCCGTTTGAGCTAGACCTAAAACATCTTCACCTCTTAATAGGTGTGGGATACATTGTGCTTGAATAGGAGATGGTGTTTCGTAACCCATTTCTGATACAACTTGCACTAATGCTTCTGGTAAGTTTAATTCTTTAAAGGTTGGTCCTGCTATTTCTTCTACTACTTGTGTGTTTTCTGACTCTGACATAGTGGCCTCATGAGTTTATAAAATGCTGCACATTACTCGAATGTGCGTTAAATTCAGCCTATACCTACATCAGTTTAACAAGTTAAATGTCGTTAAACATGTCCATTAATTTATTGCGAAATCAATCGCGTAGTAGGTTTACTCTGAATATTATGCTTCGCTTTAGATGGATCCGTGTGCGAGGGAGGCGCATTCTACTGTATTTGTGTATAAAATGCTCGCTTTATTTTGACAAACCGCACGTTTTTTATGAATTAACTGCTGTATAGGGGTATTAAATACAATAATTTTATTGTGGTTTTTATATTTAGAGGTGTACTTGATTTTTCTTTTATTTAATTTGCCATCAAAGTAGGTTATAAAGACGACGTTTTAAATCATACGGATAGGTGAAAAAGTGGCATTAGCATCACATAAGTTATCGATAGCACAAGGTGTTGCTATGCTGGTTTCTGCATTATTAGGCTCAGGTGTATTTATTATTCCTGCCATTGCTGCACAAATTGCAGGAAGTTGGTCTTTATTAGCATGGGCAATCATGGGTGTTCTCATTGTACCGATTGTTTTTACTTTCGCGCAGTTAGGTAAGTTTTATCCCAATGCAGGTGGTACTGCTTATTTTGTGCAACAAGCATTTGGTGAGCGTAGTGCAAGATTAGTTAGCTGGTTATTTATTTGGGTGGTCGCCTTAGGTACCCCGGTAATAACCATGACCGCGGCTAATTTTTTACAGAATGCGTTAATAGAAGTAGGGCTAATATCGATTGGAACCGATTTTAGGTTGATTATTGCGGTTGCCATTTTGTCTTTAGTATTAATGATTAATCTGTTGGGACTAAAAACGGCGGCGATTATTCAATCTGTACTCAGTGTCGTTATTGTTAGCACCTTGTTGTTTTCTTCTATTGATACTCAATTTACTCATTCATTACAGTTACCTGACACTCTATTTAATATAAGTGATATTGCATTAGCCGCGACTTTTATCCTTTGGTGCTTTTTAGGTATTGAAGCTATTACGCATATTGCAAATGACTTTGAACACCCTGAGCGAGATTTTCCATTAACTATTTTTATCGGTATTACGATTACCTTAGTTGTTTATGGGTTGATCAGTCTTAGTTTATTACAAATGGGATTTTATGGAGATCAAGAGAAAAATCTTAATTCTGTCGTACATTTAGTTGAAGCGAGCTTAGGTAATAAAGGATATATCCTAGTGAACTTAGTGGGCTTCTGTACGTGTTTTATTTCTATTAGCTTATACTTTGTTGGTTTCTCTCGTTTATTACAAAGCATGGCCAAACAGCAGCAAATTCATTCTAATCTTAGTCGTGTAAATAAACATAATGTTGCTTATTGGGGGTTAGGTTTTTCAGTGACTCTTTGTTGTATCGTTTTGTTGGTTAGCCAATCTCTGGATGTCCCATTAGAAAACTTAATTGCTTATGCTAACGGTTTGTTTATTTTAATTTATTTAGCCGCGGGTATTGCTGGTGTCGTATTATTAAAAGGAAGAGGAAAGTGGATGGCTGTTATTGCGAGTATCACTTGCTTAGTGTTATTTGTAGCGTTAGGAAAAGAGATGATATTTGCACTGATATTAGTGTCTGTATTAGCAATATATTATGCGGCTATTTATAAATCAAATAACCGCATTAAAACAAGCTAAGGGATTACTTATAGAAAGAGTGATCGCCTTGAGCATGTTCAGTTACGTCACGTACTGCATTTAGCTCGCCTGAAAACTCTTCAAGTAGCTCTTTCTCAATGCCTTCTTTCAACGTTAAATCAACTTGTGAACAACCATTACAGCCACCACCAAATTCAATAACAGCTACATTGTCTTCAGTAATCTCAATGAGCTTAATAAAACCACCGTGGCTTGCTAACTGTGGGTTGATTTGTATTTGAATAACGTATTCAACACGTTCTAATAATGGCGCATCTGATTTTACTTTGCGCATTTTTGCATTAGGTGCTTTTAATGTTAGTTGTGTACCTGTGTCTTCTTCTACTAGGTCAACAAATGCATCATCTAAGAATGGCAAACTAACTTCATCAATTAATGCATCAAAACTTTCAAAGCTCAAACGTGTATCACTACTTTCAACTGCTTCTGGTGGGCAGTAAGATACACCACATTCTGCTTTTGGTGTGCCCGGATTGATAACAAACACACGGATGTTAGTGCCTTCTTTTTGTGGCTCTAGTAATTTTGCGAAGTGTGCCTGTGCAACTGGAGTAATTTCGATCATGTTAAACCTTTATGCTTGAGTAATTTACTAGGTCATTATAACGAGAATTGAATGCAATAAGAAAGCAAAGAGTGAAATTGCAATAAATAATAAAATTAAGAATCGTTTTTCGAGTGATTATTAATGCGTTTTATAGGAGATATTTCCCATTAATACAATGTATTAGTGCCATTAACCTAGCTCTGTTCGACAAATACACCACACATCAATTCTGCTAACTTCAGCTGCTAATAAACACTGACATAAGCTATTAATAGTTGCGCCTGTTGTCACTACGTCGTCAATTAATACAACATATTTCCCTTTTAACGACATTGAAGATTGTTCATGTAGCGAAAAAGCATGCTTTAAATTAGAGGTACGTTGCTTTCGATTCAAGCCTTCTTGGGCATGAGTAAACTTATTACGAATAAGTGGGGAATTAATCATTGTAGGTAAAGGTAGGTGTTTGATTAAGGCATCACTAATTAGCTGTGCTTGATTGAAACCACGCTTTCTATGTTTTGTAATATGTAAAGGAACAGGAATTAGAAAATCAATGTCCTGAAGTTGCTGAGCTGTATAGCGTTGTTTGATACTACTGGCGAGTAGTAAACCCAATAAATCCGCATATAATAATTGGTTGTTATATTTTAATTGTTTTATCAATTCTGGAAAAGGGGATTGATAACTCGCGATAGCGTGCAGTTGTTGGAAATAAAAAGGATGCCTTAAACACTCCCCACAAAAATCTTGTGAGTTGGTTAATCCACAACCACAATGTAAACAACAAGGCCTCTCTGTTAATATAGCCTTATAACAAAACTGGCAAATAAGCGCTTGGTGACTCGATAAATGACACAACAGACAACGACTTGGTAAACAAGCTTCAAATAGATTTTGACTCTGTTGATAGACATGTCGTAGAAAATATCGCAAATCAGCCCTTTAAATAAAATGATAGTTGAGTGAGGTGATAGTGAGTATAGAACACAAAAATCATGAGCAGGTGGATCAGCAACTAACATATAAAGCAGTCGGTTCTGGTAAAAATCTTGTATTAATACATGGATGGGGCGTTAATAGTGCGGTTTGGCAGCCTATTATTGAACAATTAAGTCAGTATTATTGTGTGCATTTAGTTGATTTACCTGGATTTGGTGAACAGTCTGAATTGTCTGATTATTCCTTAGCTTCTATTGCTGAAACCTTATTAGCTAAGTTACCTCAAAATGCCGTTTGGTGCGGTTGGTCTTTAGGTGGGTTAATAGCAACTTATGTTGCTTCGCATTTCCCCGAACGTGTTGAAAAATTAATTCAAGTTTGTGCATCATTAAAGTTTGTAGAGCAAGGGCAATGGTCTGGTGTAAAAAAAGAAGTATTTGAAGCATTTAAGGTAGGGGTAACTAAACAACCTAAAAAAACGCTTAATCGATTTTTGTCTTTGCAATCGATGGGCAGTGATTCCGTTAAAACTGATATTGCTACGATCAAAAGCCTATTAGTGGATCAGGCTGAGCCGAAAAAATCTGCATTAATTGCAGGTTTAGATTTATTAAATGAAGTGGATTTACGAACGGAGTTTAGTGAATTAACAATGCCATGTTTAAGTATTTTTGGTGAAAAAGATAGTTTAGTGCCAATGGATAACGCGGCTACTTTACTTGAGTTAAATCCATCTAATCAACAGGTTATTTTTGAGAGGTCTTCTCACATGCCATTTATCAGCGAATCCAATCTGTTTAAAGCGACTTTAATTGGTTTTATTGAGTGATAGGTTTTACAGTTAAGCTTTATTTTTGTTTAAATAATAGCCATAATGTAATAGCTATTATTTATTAGGAGTCCTTTATGGAAATAAATTCAGCATTCTCATCGGGTGTTAATGGTTTGAATAATGCGTCTCAACAAATGACTGAGTCTAGTCAACGTATTGCTAATCCGATAAGCCAAAATACAGAACAAAATGTAACGCCTGAAGCGCCAACTGCGAACAGTTATGTTTCTGGGCCTGTCACAGCGGAAGTCATTAATATGAAATTAGCAGAAATACAAGCTCAAGCTTCTGTGAAAGTAATTATGACGGCTGACGAAATGGTTGGTTCACTTATCGATGTGTCCGTTTAACTGAAACCATTATGGTTAACGTAAATGTTCAACTTCCCCCTATTGCAGCAGCCCCTTTTCCACAAGCTGCCGAGGGGCTGCGTCAAGAAAATCATTTACAATCTGCTATTCCTAAAACAGAAGAAGCACACGCTTACGCTAAAATGCGAGATCAACAAGAGCGTGAACAAGTGGCCCACCAATCGTCACAAATAATTCAAGATAACCATAAAGGTTCTCAACAACAAGATCAGTCAACGAACTCTAACCAAAGACGTCATTTTTTCTTTGCTAGTAAATTAAAACTTTCATCTCATGAGTTGGATACGTTATCTGTTGAGTTGAGTGGAATATCTGATTATAAACAAGTGATGTCAGTGATTCAGGCTAAATATGCTAATGCCGTTTTACCAATACCTGAGCCGGTGGTGAGTTACAGTATTTAATACCAATCACACTAATTAACTGATCTATTTTACTGGTTAAAATAACTTATTTCTTCGTTGTAAATTTCGCAAATGGAACAACCATTTAGCTCAATTTACGCCTTAAACTAAATCATTTTTCCTGCGCAAAATTTAGATTACTTATTTAATATAATCGGTATAATCGCGACGTATGAATCGTATAATATTGAGTATTTAAGTCGTAATCGACTATCTTGCAGTGTATAAAAAAGCCGCCAATCTAGATAGATTGGCGGCTTTTGCATGTTACTTTAAAGTGATTTAATAAAGGCTATCTAATAAGACGCTTATTAATCATCAAAAGTGACATTAAATTTAGTGAGAATGCCCACAGCCTTCAGCTGAATGGATATGACCATGTGACATTTCTTCATCAGTCGCTGCTCGAACAGATACAACTTCACCTACAAATTGTAATGCCATACCTGCTAGAGGATGGTTTGCATCGATACTTACATTTTCTTCAGTGACGCCAGTGACTTCTACAGTACGAGGACCTTGCTCAGTTTCTGCTTGAAATGACATACCGACTTCAATTTCATCAACGCCTTCAAATAAAGTACGAGGTACTTCTTGAACTAATTCTTCTTGGAAAGGACCGTAAGCTTCTTCTGCTTCTAATTTAACATCAAATTTGTAACCAGCTTCTTTGCCTTCTAATTCTTTCTCTAAACCAGGTACTAAATATTGTGCACCTTGAATAAATTCAAGAGGGCTACCGTTTTCTGTACTATCAAGGGCATTACCGTCAACTTCTGCAACACCAAAGTGGATTGCTACTACTGAATTTTTTTCAATTTTCATTGTTATTTCTCTCTATTCTTTATCGGGTTCTGAGGGATCAAAAACACCAATTATTTGTTCAAATTGACGTGTTGCTGATTTAGCCTGATTAGGTGTTTGTGTTTGTGTGTAATCACAAGACACGCAGGTTAAAGTCTCAACTGCATTTTCCAGTGTCAAAGCAATACTGTCAATAGTCTTACATTGTGGGCATTCTGCTCCAGCGATGAAGCGTTTTTTATTCTTAGATACAGGCATATACAAATCACAAATGACAAAAAGTACGTAATGATAAACAAATTAGCACTCATTTTCAGTAGTTATGGCTCAAGTTTGTAAAGTTCGTTATTATCTTGCTTTAATTTACCTGATTTACATTGAGACTCTGAATTTATGATCGTTGCAACTAATATCGAATTTATCCGAGGTGGAAAAGCCTTACTTGAAAATGCCAGTGCAACCATCAATCCAAAACAAAAAGTAGGTTTAGTCGGTGCCAATGGTTGTGGTAAATCGAGCTTCTTTACTTTATTAAAACAAGAGTCTCAAGTGGATGCTGGTGACCTAACAATTCCACATCATTGGCGATTAGCGAGTGTTGCTCAAGAAACGCCTGCTTTAGATACCAATGCGTTGCAATATGTTATTGATGGCGATATTGAATTTCGTACATTACAAGCAAAACTAAAACAGGCTGAAATAGAAGATAACGGTACTAAAATCGCTGAAATGCATATTTTATTGGATAATGCTGGTGGTTATACAATTGAATCTCGCGCTGCCGAGTTATTAGCTGGTTTAGGTTTTAGTGAACAAGCGCAAGGACGAGCGGTTAGTGATTTTTCTGGTGGTTGGCGTATGCGTTTAAACTTAGCGCAAGCGCTGCTTTGCCCATCTGATCTACTTTTACTGGATGAGCCTACCAATCACCTCGACTTAGATGCGGTTATTTGGCTTGAAAAATGGTTACATCAATATCAAGGTACATTAATACTGATTTCTCATGACCGTGATTTTATTGATAGCATTGTCGATAAAATTATTCATATTGAACAAAATAAATTATTTGAATATACCGGTAACTACACTAGCTTTGAGCGTCAACGCGCTGAAAAACTAATGCAGCAACAATCTTCTTACGAGAAACAACAAGTGCAAATGGATCATATGCAAAGCTATATTGATCGCTTTCGTTATAAAGCCAATAAAGCAAAGCAAGCGCAAAGCCGTATTAAAGCACTTGAAAAGATGGAAGCGCTCTTACCAGCCCATCTCGATAATCAATTTAGTTTTTCATTCCGAGAACCTGAAGCACTACCAATGCCATTATTAACATTGGAAAAAGTGAGTGCAGGGTACGAGGATCTATTAATTCTTGATGAAATAAAATTAAACTTAGTCCCTGGTAGTCGTATCGGTTTATTAGGGCGTAATGGCGCAGGTAAATCAACCTTAGTTAAATTACTGTCAAATCAGCTTCAGCCTAAATCAGGCAAGATTGAAATAAACACAAATGCAAAAATTGGTTACTTTGCACAGCATCAATTAGAGTTTTTACATTTAGACGAAAGCCCAATGCAGCATTTAATGCGTTTAGCACCCGATGAGAAAGAACTGCCTCTGCGTAATTTCTTAGGTAGTTTTGGTTTTCAAGGTGACAAAGCTTTTGATATTGTCGCGCCGTTTTCTGGTGGAGAAAAAGCGCGTTTGGTTTTAGCATTATTAGTGTGGCAAAAACCTAACTTACTATTACTCGATGAACCAACCAATCATCTTGATTTAGAAATGCGTCATGCTTTGACCGTCGCTTTACAAGCATTTGAAGGCGCAATGGTAGTGGTATCGCATGATCGCCATTTACTTCGTACGACTATCGATGACCTATATTTAGTACACGATAAAAAAGTAGAACCCTTTGCTGGTGATTTAGATGATTATCATCAATGGTTGTCTGATCAACAACGTATTGAGAAGCAAGCGGCTCAAAGTGAAGATAAAGTGGTCTCGGTGAGTGCAAACCGTAAAGATCAAAAAAGATTAGAAGCGGAATTTCGTAAAAAGTTAACGCCTTTTAAAAAGCAGTTAACCAGCGCAGAAAAGCAAATGGATACTTATTCTGCTCGTGTGGCTGAGATTGAAGAACAGTTAAGTGACAGTTCGCTTTATGAGCAAGAAAATAAAAAGAAATTAACGGATCTATTAAAAGAGCAAGGTGAAGTAAAAGAGCAGTTAGAAGAAGCTGAAATGTTATGGATGGATGCTCAAGAACAAATTGAATTATTACAAGCCGAAAGCGAATAATTTATATTGAGCCTTTTATAAGTAAATCTTCAAATTATAAGTGAAACGCCAAAATTTATAAATGAAGTCGAAAATAGATGCGCTGCTGATAAAGAAAACCTGAACAACTTTTCTTTATCAGCAGCGCATCGTTATTTAATAACTTGTCGTGTCTGTATCGTAAGCTAAGCCTGCGATAACTCTCTTAGCAAAGGAAATGCTTGTGCTGTTTTCTCTGCGGTCACCACAAAACCAATTAGCTTTTGTTGTTCATTGTAAGCTTTAGCAATTATCCCCTCTGTTTGCACATCAAATATCCAACGGTTAATTTCATTTGAACAAGTCACTCCGCCAATTTGAATAGGGTAAGTCGGTGTTTTTACCTTAATCATAATATTAGGTAAATTGACTGCTGAAGGTGCATCTAATAAAGTTTTGGCTAATGCATTTGCACTAATCAATATTGGTTGTAGGTAAGCGCGAACCAACCCTTCAAATTGCGCACAATCACCTAATGAATAAATATCTTTAATAGAAGTTTGTAAATGTGCATCGACACAAATACCATGCTCAGTTTTAATATTGGATTGATCTGCAAGCTGCGTATTCGGTTTTAACCCTGCACAAACAATAACTTGATCAACTTGTAAATGATCATTATTACTTAATAGCGCTAACATTTGACCATGCTTAGTGGTTGTGTCGTTGATGTCTAATGCTGCCTCCAACTCAATAGCACTCACCGTACAAGCTGTTTTAATCTCAATATTATGTTGTACAAGGTTCTTTTGAAGTTCAAGCGCCACATATTCAGGCAATTGTCTGGACATTAATTGTGGTGAAGGTTCAACTAAGGTGACTTGTTTACCCGCATTAGCAAGATCTAGTGCTATCTCGACACCAATTAAGCCGCCTCCAATGACTAGCACAGACTCAGCAGAGGTAATTTGTTCTTGGCAGGCAGCGAATTCTTGTAAGCTATTTAACGTCAATAATCTCTGTGCAGCATTACCTTTAATGGCTGGGATAAAAGGAGTCGCACCAGTTGCGAGTACTAGTTTCGAATAACTTATTTTGTGTTCACCAGCAATAATAAACTTATTAAATCCATCAATTTCATTCACGCGAGTTTTCGTGATTAAGCGGACCTTATATTGTTCTGCAAATTCAGCTGCAGTTGTATTGATAACATCAGCAACAGATTGCTTCTTGGAAAATACATGGCTTAAATCTGGCTTATTATAATCATCTCCAGAATCTGCGGTTATGATACAAATATCAATTTCATTATTTTGGCGGCGTAAAGCTTTCACTAATTGATAGGCAGCAAAACCGCTGCCTATAATCACAATGGGCAGTGTCATTATGCAACCTCTTCGGCAGAGTGGGGAATGAAAACGTCTTTACCTAAGTTACAATCAGGGCAAAGGAAGTATTCAGGTACATCATTCCAAACCGTGCCTGCTGCAACATCTTGACTTGGTTCGCCTATTTTAGGATCGTAGATCCAGTTACATACGGTGCAAATCATGCATTGGCAATCTGGCCCATGTTCTTGATGTTGCTCAGCTGTGGTTGCTTTTACTGGTTGGTTTTCTGTTGCATTCGTTATCATTGGTTGTATATTGCTTTGATCTAATGCCCATTCTTTTGCAATACGTTGACCGTGTTCACGACATAAGCGCATTGCTTTGCCATCTGGTCGCCATTTTGTATGTAGGCTATCTGCCATTTCAAAACCTGCTTCGATTAAGCGTTTATTAATACGGTCAATGGCACCACCATTCCAACCTGAGCTACCAAAAGCACCGGCTTTTTTCTGTTTAAATTTAAGCCCCGTTATCTCTTCTAACATACCTGCCACTTTAGGCATCATGACATTATTCATTGTTGAAGAACCGACCAAAACGCCTTTAGAGCGAAATAGGCTCGACAGAATGTCGTTTTTATCTTGGCGTGCAATATTAAATACCTTAACGGCTACTTTAGGGGCGATATCGTGAATCCCTTGTGCAATCGCATCAGCCATCATTCGGGTATTGTTAGACATGGTGTCATAGAAAATAGTAATACGATCTTCTTGGTAATCGCCCGCCCATTCTAAGTACTTTTCAATGATTTGAATTGGGTTATCACGCCATACAATACCGTGTGCTGTTGCAATCATATCGACGGGTAAATTGAAGCTTAATACTTCTTTAATTTTGGCAATAACCAACGCACTAAATGGCGTTAAAATATTGGCATAATAACGTAGGCATTGATCCATTAACTCCGTTTGATCAACTTCATCGTTAAATAAACGTTCATCGCAGTAATGTTGCCCAAAAGCATCATTACTAAACAAGACTGCATCACCTGTAATATAAGTCATCATGCTATCTGGCCAGTGCAGCATCGGCGCTTCAACAAAAACAAGTTGTTTACCGTTACCAATATCAAGACTATCGCCGGTTTTAATCGTTTTAAAATTCCATTCTGGGTGATGATGATGTCCAACAATCGAATCAATAGCTGCGTTTGTGCAATAAATAGGGGTGTTTGGAATACGTTCCATTAATGCTGACAAAGCGCCTGCATGATCTTCTTCTGCATGGTTAATAACAATATAGTCGATACTCTCGAGGTCAATTTCCATTTCTAGGTTTTGAATAAACTGATGACTAAAACGATGATCAACGGTATCTATCAATACAGTTTTTTCTTCTCGAATTAAGTAGCTGTTATAACTTGTTCCTTTCGTCATTTTATATTCAGTACCGTGGAAATTCTCGATTTCCCAATCACGTTGCCCGACCCAGTGAATATTATTTTTTACATGAATTGTCATATTGGTTTCTCTCTGAAATAAGTAAGTTATATAAAGTTATCAAGTACATTGCAGACAGCGTGCCAATTTATGGTTTATTTTAAGCTATTGTTATTTAATGTTTTTTTAATTCAGTAACATTTTAATTTATCTTTCTGATAATTTATTGTTTGTCATCAAGATAATAATTTATCTGAATGATAATGTTTGTGCAGCCCTACGAAGCATGACGATAGTGAATTGACTGACATAATCAGGTTTATGTGACCATGATATTTTCAATGAAATAAAGCGAGTTAAAATAAAATGACAAAAAGAAATAATGAATGGTTACAAGTTGCAGTGGATATTACCTCGAGTATTTCTGAGCAGGATCGCTTTGAACGTTTATTAATAACGCTGCGTAATATATTAAAATGCGATGCTTCAGCGCTCCTTCTATATAAAAATCAGCATTTTATTCCCTTGGCCATTAATGGGCTTAGTGCCGATGTGTTAGGGCGTCGTTTTGTTATTGATCAGCACCCTCGATTCGAAGCGATTGCACGTGCCGGTGACATAGTGCGTTTTCCGAGCGATAGTGACTTACCCGATCCCTATGATGGATTAATTCCAAATCATCAAGGATATTTAGAAGTGCACGCTTGTATTGGCCTACCTTTATTGTACGAAGGTCGTTTAATTGGGGCTTTGACTATCGATGCATTTAATCCTACGCAATTTGAACAATTTGATAACGATTATTTACGCTTGGTTAGCGCATTAGCTTCTAACAGTTTAAACACTGCATTATTAATGGAAAAACTTGAGCGTAACTCGAGTTTACCTTCGAATACATCAAGATCATCGTCATTAAACTTAAGCAAGCAAGATATGATTGGCCAATCTCAAAGTATTTTAACTTTGAAATCTCATATTGACGCAGTAGCTTCGACTGATTTATCTGTTTTAATTATGGGAGAAACAGGTGTGGGTAAAGAGCTGGTGGCTCACTCTATTTTTAGGCAATCGCAAAGAAGTAAACAGCCATTTGTTTATTTAAATTGTGCTGCGTTACCAGAGTCAGTCGCTGAAAGTGAATTATTTGGGCATATTAAAGGCGCTTTTACCGGTGCAATCAGCAATCGAAAAGGTAAATTTGAGTTAGCTAATAAAGGTACGCTTTTTTTAGATGAAATTGGTGAGCTCTCTTTAACTTTACAAGCAAAACTATTACGCGCGTTACAATATGGTGATATTCAACGTGTTGGTGAAGATAGTAATATTAAAGTCGATGTTCGGATCATTGCGGCAACCAATAGAGTAATGCATGAGGAAGTAAAAAAAGGCAATATGCGATCTGATTTATATCATCGCTTGAGTGTCTTTCCTGTTTTTGTTCCACCTTTAAGAGAGCGTGGTGATGATGTTATTTTATTAGCTGGTTTTTTTGCAGAGCGTTGCTCTCATAAGCTTAACGTCGCCAGTATCCAAATTGATAATAGCGTCTTGCCGTTACTTCATGCGCATGCGTGGGAAGGAAATGTAAGAGAGTTAGAGCATGCCATATATCGTGCAGCTGTTATTGCAAAATCAGAGTCGAATGAAACACATATTAGTATTCGCCCTAATCACTTCCATCTTCAAAAAGAGTCACATCAAAGCGAAGTTCCATTAGTTTCAATTTCAACACTATCCCCGACGAAGCAGGAGCAAGTTATTACTGAGTTACAACATAATGGGTTAGATAATTTTGGGAAGGGTGGTGGCACATTAAAAGAAATGATGGATCAATTTCAATATAAAGTCGTAGAGCAGGTCTATCTAGAGAATAATAAGAAACTATCTACTACTGCAAAACAATTGGGTATGTATCCAGCTAATTTACACCGTTTATTAAAACGTCTTAACTTAAATACATAAATAATAGTTATTGTAAGTTGCGCTAGATCTAAACTGCTCTTTAGTTTTAGCTAATATATCTACTAACATTATCATCAACGTTGATAGGCATCATAGCGAATATTTATCCTGTTACTTTGATTACAATAGGATAAAAAAGACAAGTTGATTTGTCCTGAATAAGTACTGAATCATAGGAATAAAAGTAAGAGATAAAAGGCTTTACTTGAGTTTTAATTTTAGCTTCGCCATAATCACCGCACAATGTTATATCTGTTTATACATAAAAAGGGATTAAAATGAGTTTTCAAGCAAATGAATATTTCGACGGTAATGTAAAATCGATCGCATTCCAAACTGCAACATTACCTGCAACAGTTGGCGTAATGGAAGTGGGTGAATACACATTCGGGACTGAAGCATACGAATACATGACTGTTGTTAGCGGTAGCTTAACGGTTAAACTTGTTGATACAACAGAATGGAAAACATATAACGCAGGTGAAACATTTGAAGTTGAAGCAAATTCAAGCTTTGATGTAAAAGTAGTAGTACAAACTGCATACCTATGTCTTTATAAAAAATAAAGAGTTAGGATTAAAGTGACTCTATAAAGTCATTATAAGGAGCTAAGGCTCCTTTTTTAGTTTTTAAAGATAATCAATTTCAATTTTATTTACTGTTTTGGGAAAATTCTTTTTCATTGAATAAGCTTTAATTCAGAGTGACTCAACTCAACTCAACTCAATACAATATGAAGCTGTAATTAAAAGACGGCTTAATCCTTACCGCTAATCAATATACTTAAACCCTATTTACCTCAACCCTATCTATCTCAACATTATTTACTTCAATTCTATCTACCTCAGCATTATCAATTTTTGTGTCTGAATTTAAAAGCAATTGGGAAGGAATAGAGTCCTATTATATAAAGCGAATACTATAATAGGTTGTCTAATGTTATCTAGTTAACAAAACTTAATGATGTTCTTCGAGTTAGCTGTAGATTATTGATATTTTCTAAGATGGTCACAAATAATCATACAATAGTATTATAAATTACCTGTTGGATTATTTTCTTAATATAGATGAAGCAGGTAATAGAATGAAAAAATTATATTTAGGTGTCGTCGTGGCAAGTCTTCTGACTGGTTGTGTAAGTAATGACAATCTCAAAAGTGAAGCCGTTGTGTCAAAAGCAATGCCGCCAACGACTAATACTCTCGCATTAATAGCAAAACTTGATCCTACTAAAGCACCCTCTCAAAACTTTGATTTAACGAAATGGAAAATCAATATACCAATGGAAGACGATAAACCAGGTCGTGCAGGTAAAGTGATGGAGATTTCTGCTCAAGAGCTAGGTGATCAAGTTAATCCATATTCACACCCTGATTGGTTCTATACAGATAAAAGTACAGGGGCAATGGTCTTCGCTACACCTAATAAAGCGATGACAACACCAAATAGTAAAAATGCTCGTAGTGAATTACGTGCAATGTTGGCAGATTCTTATAAAGATCCAAAAAATAACTTCGCATTAGCTGCTAATCCAAAAGCGGAAACTTATGGTTCAATTGGTGGTGAGTTATCTGCCACTTTATCGGTTGATTGGGTAAGTACCAGCGGTAATGATAAAAAGAACGGTGCTTTCTCAACTGTTATCGGTCAAATACATGCATCAAAGAACGAACCGCTTAAGATTGTCTATCGTAAACTACCTGGACATGAATATGGTTCGCTATATTGGAGATATGAAATAAATGCGACAGGTGATAATTATTCAAAGCGCAAAGATATCTACCATAATGTACTAGGCGCTTATGATCTTCGTAAAGGATCGGATGATCCCGTTGAAGGTATCAAATTAGGAGAAGTATTCTCATACGATGTAAATGTCGAAGAAAGCATTATGCATTTAACCTTCAAAAAGAATATTGGCGAGACAAATGAAGTTGTTAAAACATTTGCAGTAGATTTATCAAAAGCACATTACCAAGAAAATGAGTACGACGAAGGTTATGCTAATGATTGGATGTACTTTAAGGCAGGTAACTACAACCAATGTAATGTCGGATCTTCAGAATGTTCAAATAATGGTATTGCAGCAGGGGATTACGCAAAAGTTAGTTTTTACCAATTAACCTTAGATCAATAAATAACAGATCTACAAATAATAGAGCAACAAATAACTATGTAGCCTTTCAAAAATGAAAGGCTACAAATTATGAAAGGTGAATAAACGATTTTTATAAATAATCAGTAGTAATTTAAGATCTACGACCTCTAAATTAACGAATTTATGTTTAATGAATGATTAAGGATCGTTGATATCGATATTAACTACGTACTAGATCTCATTTTAAACGATTAAAACCTCCCATTATTGATTGAAAACCCCTCGTATTGTTGTTTAATTAATCACTTGGTACTTTTGTTGTAATTAATAGTAATAAAACGCTTGCGAATAGTTTCGCGATCCCTATAATACGCCGCACAGACAAGGACGGAGGCGCAAGCCACTAACTAAGACTGAGAATAAAAGAAACGCTTTAACGATTCAAACTTCGGTTTGAAATTAAGTTAAAATAAGACGTTGACATTGTTCGAAAGGCGCGTAATATACGCCGCCTAGCCGAAAGGCACGCTCTTTAACAATTTAATCAAACAATCTGTGTGAGCACTTGTTG
>NZ_CBRF02000032.1 GCF_000470315.2 Psychromonas sp. SP041 | reverse complement strand
GTGTTGTTGTTCTGAAGTGTTCATCGCTTATACTCCTATTATTCATCACGAGGACGTGATGTGGATAATAAGTATGAACGTTATTGGTCTTTTGTTTTTCTGCCGCACAGCGGCTTCGTTCAACAAGTTGCTTAAACGGAATAAAAACAGTTGGCCACCGCTTCGCGATTATAGCCAACCATTTTTATCCGCTTAGCAAGGCGTTGAGGCTGTAGAATTTCTCCGAAAAGAACGTTTTCACGTTCTTTTTTTATAATCTCTCATTGTACAAAAAACAACCTTTATTGAGCTGGTCGTCTGTGATCTAACGTAAAGTATTGAAAGTATTGGACACCCACTAGTTCAACGTAATAAAATCAAAGCTTTAGGATGTAAAGTCGATGGGTATCCAGCACTTTTCCTTATTAGTTTTGATTATAAAAGTAAATTTGGTATTTGCCCTGGTGAAGCAATTAGAATAATACCTAGTAACTGAAGAATAGCGACCATGAGACCAATTAATGCCAGAGAAAACATGCTGAAAATTAATATTTTCATGTAACTACCATATCCTTTCATAATGAAAGGTATGAATGCAGCAATAATAAAATAAATGACTGATAAAAAATGAGGATGTAGCATATTGTTTACAATACACGAGCCTCCCATATAAAAAAGTATCAAATAGGTTAATACAACATAAAAAAATGTAGCTTTATTAATCTTGTTATTCTGGATCATAACGATACACAACTTGTGGTTTGAAAATGCTTTTATTACCATACATTTTCAGATTGACGTTTTGTAAATTGTAAATATCTCTTGCCCAAGGATCACAAATTACGCAATCATCGCCCCATTCGAGTGGGTTATCTAATGGGCTATCTGCTAGGCGCCCAATAACTACAAAAGAATGATCAGCTTGTGTTCGATTGATGTATTCTAATGGGCCTATTTTTCTGTCATATAAATAAAAGAATGCAATAGCAGTTTGCTCTCCGCAGTTCCCACACCCAGATTTTTCAGCTTGTCTGGCGGCTTGTCGTAATCTTGAAAGTCTAGGGCCTTGGTATTTCTGCTCTCTATTTTGAGCAACACAGTCATGTGCACTTTGAGCGCTAAATAAAGTGATAAAATTATTCCATGGTTTATTATCTGCACCAATAGTCATCTTTAGATCAACATATTTAATTGCTTGTTTTGCAAAACCTAAGTTTATTGCTTTTGTTGTTTCAGACATCAAACGAACCTTTTTATTGTTATTATTATCAGATAAATGATACTTAAAATAACTTATTAATCAATTAAACATTTATTTAAAGTGAGGTTTATGTAATGAGTAAATTATTGGATATCCACTAGTTCAACGTAATAAAATTAAAGTTTTAGGATGTAAAGTCGATGGATGTCCTGCACTTTCACAGCTCTTTAATGTACTGTCTCGTTCATAATATAGAGAAGTTAAGGAATAGTTTACATTAACGGAAGGGCTTAGCCCTTTAGCCTGAATAATACAGCCTAATAAGCCTCATAAACGTCTTTACAACTCAATTTAATCAATCATTTATTGGAAACTCAATAATCTATTTGAATCTCAAGTAAATATAAAATACTGTGTTTTTATAATTAAAGTTTGGGCTGAGAGTGAGAAATTCTACAGCCTCGTTATGGTGTTTCGAAATATGTCTAATAATCTATGTAAAAATTTGATTACTGCGATGATTAGTCCTTTGATTACATTACCTGTACTTGGTTTTTGCTATTTTTATGCGGGTATAGAAAACTATACTTCTGTGAGAGTATTAATTTCAGACGTTAGTTTTGGTGTATCAATAGGAATGGGAAGTTTATTTTATTTCTATCCTTTAATGTTTATTTACGGATTACCTATTAGCTTATTACTTCAAAAGTTAAATTTATTTAAACTACCGATAGTTTTAATCTTAAGTATACTTCCTGTCTTCTTATTCAGCCTACTTGGTGAATTTAATCGTGCAATATTGGTTCTTCATTTATTAGTACTTTCAATAGGTTTAACTAGCTGGTTTATATATGATAAATTGAGATAACAGCATAACAAGCCTTTGCCCAGAATGAATAACGAACTGAAAAGCTAGTCCACTCAATAAATTCTTTTCTTAAAAAAGCAGGGAAACTATGCCGCCAATGCGTCCAAAATTTCTTGCCACTACGTTCAATAACAGACGCTATCTCTGCATATTTTTATAGCTCTGATGCATCATGATAACGCGATCTATTACTGTCAAAAGTGACTCATAAACGAGGCGGAAGTTGTGGGCCTGCACCTGGTAAACTATCAAAGATATTTTTATATATAAAAACTAATATGACTTTTTGATAGGGCTCTTAACGAGTTTCAACTTCAACTACCTTCAAACTCAGTAATTTATTGGTCCAATTAGCTTTGTTGATTCCATCAATCCAAACAACTCGACTATTTTTGGGCTCCCCTTTACGTAAGTAGGTATCAGGTAATCTATAGCTTGCTTGCCAAACATTGATGGTTTTTTCAGTTATTTTATTGGCATTATCATCATAAAAACTGACCGCTACCTTAACAATAACAACGCCATCAGAATTATTACTGGATAATTTGAACTTTAAGCCAAGCGCCTGATCCTGCCAAACAGAATCACTATAAGTTACTTTCACGCCATATTTAACCGCAGTATTTAATAACCCAGAGCGTAAAAGTGAGGCTTGCTCGGAATTAGAAGGGGTTACCATGTTCGAATCAGTGATCTCTGATGGAATAGTCTTATTCGTTTCTTTTGCTTCATTCAAAGCATCAGTATTAATGGCGATATATTCCCAAGTGTGATCATCATGCAGTAAAACGGTAGCGCCATTATCAAGCGTAACCGTACCAATGTTAGCAGCGGACAACCCTAAAGTAACAGAGCCGAGTAATAAAAAGAGTGTGTATTGTCGGTAATGAAAAGGCATAAATTTCAACTTTTATAATTTGATTTGATATGAAGCATACAGGATATTTATATAATCAATCAAAGTCTTAGAGAGCAAAATGGGAATCGGAATGTCTTAGGCATCAAACCACTTGATACATTTATCATTCATAAAAATAATGTTAGTAACCCATAACCCATAACCCATAACCCATAAAAAAGACTTTGGAAATAGAGCTAAGCCAGTTGACAGAGCGCCATTAAATTACCCAGAAACGTTACTCGACTTACTCATTATTAATAGATAACTCGATTTGCTCTACGTAGTTTTTTGTTGATAACAATGGTAATGGGCGACCCAAATTAAAGAAAGCATTTACATGTTTGATAGCAGGTATCTTTCCACTTTCTCTAAATACTGCTGTTGTTGTCACTTTAAGCTCAACTAAATCAATGCGATGTTCAGCACCGAACGTTTCAACTGGTTTATATGTCGTTTTTTGTGACAAAATATTTGCGAAATCACTGTATCCCATTTTTATCCCCTTAAATCTCATTATTATTTTTGATTGTTGCGTTAACTCATCTTAATAAGCAAACTTACAAAAAGTAAGCCTGCTAAAACGCCTCGAATTTTGAGACGAGATATTAACAGATTTCCAATTGTTACGTTACTTTTTGAAATACTAAAAACCAATCTGCAGTGATGAAGTGGGGCGTAAATTGTCTTGTTTATTCGACACCATTACATAATGGCTGGCTCAGTTAGTGGTTTAGCTTTTAAACTTGAGACTTAGATACTTAGATACTTAGATACTTAGATACTTAGAGACTTAGAGACTTAGAGATTTAGTGAGTTAGTCAGTGGTCGATGATTGAAATTTATTTGAAAGTGATTTAATCGTTACTTAAAAGTGCCTTTAATAAATTACCTCTTGGATTCAAATAATAAGCTCACATTTTATAAACCGCATCATATTGTCAGTTCCCTTATGATGTTATGTAAATCATTCACTATGCACAGATAATACGTGCTCGGATCACGTCATAACACCAATGGTAAATGATTGCGTATATTAAGAAGAAAATGATTACAAGGAGGTCCATCATCAATGCAGACCAGAAATCTAATTGTAGAAACCACGTAATAATGGGAAGGGTGACACCAATTAGACCCAATTCAAACCCTAGCCCATGCGCTACACGCATTTTAAATGAACGCTTAATTTGATTGTGTCCGAATTTTTTCTCAAAACATAAATATTCTGTTGTATAAGTCTTAATTGTCATTGTGAGAGAGCCTTAATATAGCGACTCTCTCAAATACCATTCTGTTTTACCTTTGCCTGCTATTGACTAAATAATACATATTTACCCATTACAGGCATGGAAACCTTACGAAGGTAAAACGTCATCAACACTTTGACTACCGTTAAATATTTCGGTGATAGTGCTTTTCTTAGGCGGATTTGTCACTGCAAATAACAGTGCTTTCGCCACGTCATCACGCGTGATCGTCGCTTGTTCTTTTTGCTCTGGTCGCTGATTGGTAAACTTGTTTTTACCTGTTTCATTGGTGAGCGAACCTGGGCGAATAATTGAATAATGCAAGCCACTACGTATGAGATGTTCATCTGCCATGTGTTTGGCCACTAAATAGGGTTGCATGTTTTCAGGCCCCTCTGATGGTGCGTCGGCACCAATCGAACTGACCATAATAAAATGCTTCACATCGTTATTTTTTGCATAATCGGCTGCTCTACAGGCTGCCCATAAATCTATCAATATGGTTTTATCTGCGCTAGTGTGGCCGCCAGAGCCTGCCGCAAAAACAACATTTTCACAGTGATTAAAGGCGTGTCCAAAATCTTTGTTAAGATCCTCTTCAACAATGGTTAATTTGTCATCATGAAGATCTGATAGTTTACTTTTATCACGTACAAGCGCGACCACATGCTGATTGTTATCTAGCATCAATTGGGTGAGTTTTTTACCAATTTGACCACTTGCGCCAATAATTAATGTCTGTTTCATTTTATCTCCTGCTAGGTTTTTAAGATTAGGTTTATATCATTAGAAATACTTATTAATTTGGTTATTGTTCACTGGTGACTTATTTTTCTTCTAGTCACGTATATTACTCCTAGTCATTGTGGCTAGATAAGCCCTAGGCCCAATATCACCAACATAACTACATTTGTCGCTACACCAATCAAAAAGAAGTAAGTGCGTGGACTCGAATTTTTCTCGGTTGCAATGGCATAGTACAAAGCCATATACAAATAGCGTACTGTTTTCTAAGGCATTATAAAAGTACGATGTTTTTTTTAAAAAAACTATCCTGAGACAGGTTTTCATCAACTTTCCCAGGGACTGCATTGGGTTTAAAAGTGGCAACTACCTGCTGAATGAGTAACATCACTAAACATAAATAAAAGGCTATATATCCTGTGTAGGCAACGTTGTTCATCTTTATTTTCTTTTTCATCAATTCAGTGACATGAGAGGTGCAACTATTGTTCCATTTTTAACTTATTGATATAAAAGTGTAAAATAATTTTTTACTATAAGGCGCATGTAATAAGTACAGGGGGGTGTAAGATTTACATAGGTAATTTGTTGTTTGCTAATACAAATATTCTATGTAATGGAAAGCACTCTAGAAAATGGATGTTGAAGTTTTAGTTATGCTAATTTTTCATAAGATGGGTCAGCAAACAAACACTTTATAAGGGTATTTATTTAACGGGGATATTGGTATCTGCACAACAAGAATACAAGAAGGTGCATTGTGTATTTGAGTACAAATGAAAGACCTGATGATTTATGGTCATATTGTTTATCGTTATCTTGTTTATGGCTACATTAGTAAAAAGGTGAATCATTGTTGATTCACCTTTAGTCGTTAATGTTATGGGCTGAAAAAGTCGGATTACATGCGGTAAGTTAAGTTTAAACCGACAGTACGGCTTTGACCTACTGATGCTCGGTAACCACCGTTGATTAAGTACACTACATCTTCATCTGTTAAGTTAGTGATGTAACCACTGATTAATAGATCGCCGATAGCGTAATCAACATTTGCCCCTACAATTGCATAATCTCCTGCTTTGTAATCTTCTGTATTATCAAGATCTGAGTAATATTCATTTACATAGGTCACATCAGCGCCGAGTGTTAGGTTTTCACCAATGTATTGAGTTAAAGCCAATGAAGCATTTAGATCCGGTGCATTTGATAGTTCATTGCCACCAAAGGTGTCGTCATTATCAACTTTAGTCTTCAGTAAACCAATAGATGGGCGTACTTCTAAAGTGTCAGTTAACCAGTGCGCTAATTCTACTTCTAAGCCCATGGTATGTGCTTCATCTACGTTAGTTATTTTGTAGTCTGAAATACCTTGGTAGTCTTTGTAATCATTGTAGAATATAGCAGCGTTGATGGTGGTACTTTGGTTAAACGCTGTTTTAGCACTAAATTCATAGGCTGTAACTGACTCACTTTCATAAGTATAAACCTCAGAAGCACCCCCGTAGTTATAGTAACCAAGACCACCTGAGTTATAACCTTGACGTACAGAAAGTCCAAACGTTGTGTTTTCAACCGGGCTGTAAGTGAAAGCTAATTTAGGTAAAAGGTAAGTGTCTTGTATGTCATTATCTATTTCATTAGTCACATAGCTAGCAGAGAATTCTCTATGTTGTTTTTCGCGTTGTACACGCGCGCCTGCAGTAACAGTGAACTGATCATTAATGTAATAGTTCATTTCACCGAAGACACCTAGACGCGTTTCTTCCGTTTTACCTTCAGTAGAGTAACTTTCACTTGATACCGTGTTTTCTCTATCTGCTGCCATGATACCAACAAAGCCATCAACTTTTGAATGGGTTGGCGTGAAGGTCAATTGACTCTCAATTTTGCTGGTTTTATCTTTGAAGTTATAAGTTTGCTCGGTAGGGTACTGGTCAAATATGTTAGTTTGGCTATTAAACGATAGTAGGGTGCTACTTGCAACTTGGCTATTAAATTTATATTTAATTTCAGAAGATATATTATAAACATCAGAATCTTGAATACGGGTATTGTAACTGTAATTACGACCAAGATATTCGTTATAGTTACTACCCAGCGTTAACGTTTCGTCTTCGTAACCTGTTCCGCCATCCCAGTTTGCCCAGTTTAAGTAGTTACCATCGGCTTTACGATAATTACCAGTCAATTTCACTGATAATTTTTCATTGAATGCTGGCGTCCAAAGTAATTTACCGCGAAAGTTTAGGTTTGTTGAATCTTCTGGATCAACGGGGATACTATCGCCATCATAAGTAATATAACTCTGACCATCAGTTCCATCAAATGCAAAACGATATGCTAACTCTTCAGTAATTGGGCCAGATGCCATTAAGGCAACGTTTTTCATTACATTGCCATTTTCATAAATTTCAGCTCCTCCACGGATGGCATATTCTGGTGTAAAAGTAGGGTCGTTTGTTTTAACTGAAACAGCACCACCAATTGAGTTTTCACCCTGTGTTGTTGATTGTGGACCACGTAGTACTTCTATTTGCTGGACATCCCATACACCTGAACCACTAAAGTTATAACCAGTAAATGCATCGGAAACGCCATCGACATTAGTATCAACACGCTGACGAGCACCGCTTCGGATTGCGTAGAATCCGGTGGCAGCACCACTACCGTTAACACCACGGATATTGACACTACCAAAGCCTGATGTCACCACATTAGGGGCTTGGGTGACCACATCATTAATTGTTTTTTCGCCCGTCTTATCGATATCTTCACCCTGTATTACGGTGACCGCAGTGGTGGTTTCTTTGATGTCTCTATCCATCTTCTCACCTGTCACAATCATGACTGCTGTGTGTGAAGGTTCTTCTGCCATGACTTGACCGCTTAACGCGATCATAATGCCTGCATATATTTTGCAATGCTTCATATTACTAGTTCCATTATTATGTTTTTATATTGGTTGGTAATGATATTTATTCGTATTAATGGTAATGTAAATACTATTAAGATCACAGCATAATAGGTTATGCGAAATAGCTATTTGGTTATGGAAAAAAATAATATGAAGTTTAAAGGAAAGTTAAAACAGACTTTACCTAAAGGTACTCTTATCCGAACAATTGGAGGGTTAAAGCAAAAAACTATTTTTTCTGACAGTCATTCTAACGCCAATAATGCAGATAAAAACAAGCCAAGTTTAGCGTTAATAGAAGGCGACCTTATCTCTTATCAAGTGGACAACAGCTTTATTTTATATGGTGGAAAGACTAAAGAGTTAGTGGATTTCCAGGTGTTGACCACTGCCAAAAAATCGCTTTGTATCACCATATTGTTAGCGGGTAAATTAGACTTTGGTTATGATGATTTAAACTTTTTATATGATGCAGAAGAGCAGCAACGCGGTGTTATTGTTAGTTTGACGAGAGCGGTGAGTTTTCGTCGTACGCTATATAAAGGCAACCAAGTTGCTAAACTTAACATTATATTACCCCATCAATGGATCGAAGATCGTATTCGTTGTAATGATAATTTTAGTCAATTTATTAGCCAACATTTAGCTAACTTTGAGTTGAAACTAACGACTGAGGTACTCGCTTTAACAACCGATATTATAAAGTCCAGTGCACCCAGTACGGTAATTGAGCAGATGAACCTTGAGTCATTAACGCAGCAATTATTGATTCAAGTTTTTATGCAACTTAATGATGCCACTAGTGTTATAAATCAACTTGAAAGTACTCGTTTAGTCAATGAATCAACAGAGTACGATCCTGTTTTAAACACCTTGATGTCTTATATTGAAGCTAACTTAAGTCAGGAATTGTCTGTGAGCCATTTGGCAAAGTTTTCTGCAATGAGTGTTTCTAGTTTGCAGCATAAATTTAAAAACTCACTGGGTATCAGTGTATTAAGTTACATTCGTCGTCGGCGCTTAAATATTGCCAAAAAGCAATTAGAGGCGGGTTTAATCACTATTTCTGAAGCCGCATATAATGCGGGGTATCGTCATCCTTCTAATTTCACCAGTGCATTTAAAAAAGTGTTCGGCATACCACCACAGGATCTCATTCTAAAAGCCGATCAGGTATAGTCGCTTTACAATGACGGTTTATTAGATTCTTTATCAATATGTTGACTAACATTTTTTCTAAAAATAAAAAGGTTATTAATGAACAACCCATTACCATTAGACAGTTTATTAACGTATTTTGATCTCTCAAAAAATGCTATTGGTTCTTCTCAATGGTGGAGTAATCTAGCTAAATGTGAAGCTCCTTTTATCAAGGTACAACAGAATGGCATTTGTAGAGTATTATTTATATGGCAAGATCCTGAAGGCGATAAGCACTCATCAACAACCTGCTCGGTTATCTTAAATGTTAACGGATTGACCAACCACAACACATGGCAACCTAACTGTTTAAACAGATATAACAACAGCGATCTATGGTTTGCTTGTTTGGATATTAATGACAAATGGCGCGGCAGTTATTCTTTTATTCCGATTCAAGCTAATCAGTTACCACAACTTGTCAAACAAGGCGACGAAAGTCGAAATGCACAACGCCGCTGGTGGTTAGAAATGGTAAAGCAGCAAGTGCTAGACTCATTGAATAGCGGCGCGTCGATTGCGTCTGGTTGGGGACTGAACTCCTCATTACATTTACCGAATGCGCCACGTGAGTTAGGTTGGCAAGAATGGGATCAAGACAAGCTTACGAACTTGTTTATCGCGGAAAATATAAATTTCACATGGTTGGCGGAACAGCTAGATAATCAACGCCAATGTACGATTTTTTCTACGGCGACGGGTAAAGCACCTTTAGTTATTTTATTAGATGGAGAAAAGTGGGGAGCAGATTCCGGGATGCTATCTGTGCTGCAATACTTAACTAATATTAACAAACTAACACCCGCTCATTACCTGTTAATTCCCTCTATTGACGGGAAAACTCGTTGGCAGGAACTGAGTTGTTCTCAATTATTTTGGCAAGCGATCACTGAACAGTTGTTACCTAAAGTTGCAGATAAGCTGTTGCAATCAGATCAATCAATCTCAGAGGTCATCGTAGCAGGGCAAAGTTTGGGCGGATTATCTGCTGTCTACGCAGGGATACATTTTCCGACGTATTTTACTAAGGTGATCTCATTATCTGGTTCGTTTTGGTGGCCGGAGATTGAAAGGATGCAAGATCCTGATGCTTATAAATCAGAGCATCCAGATTGGAATAAAATAGTACCCAAAAATAGTTTAGCTGACCGGGTATCAAATGGTGAGATGAGCGTTGCTGGTTTACATATTTATCAAACCGTTGGTAATGCTGAAACACAATTAAGCGTTTATAACGATTTACATTATGAAATATTCAAACAACATGGCGCGAAAATTACCTATCAAAAAGTGGATGGTGGCCACGATTGGTTATCATGGCGATCCTCTTTGATAAACGGTTTAGTGTCACTTTTACCCAGTCAGGTTTAGCTTTTTTAGTGTTTAGGTTAGTTTGGATTTAATCTAATCTAATCTAATCTAATTTAGTTTTAGTTTCGTTTAATTGCGTTAACTGGTGGCTGTTGAGGCTCTGCCACGCGGTATAATTAAAGGCGTATTCGAAATAGGATCAGGAAAAATTAAACAGGACAACCCAAATACCTCTTCAATAAGTGTTTCGGTGATGATGTCATTTGGTGAGCCGGTGGCAATTATTTCACCTGATTTTATCATGATCAAATGGTCCGCATAACGACAAGCATGATTAAGGTCATGCAATACCGCGACTAATGTATGACCTTGAATCCGATTGAGATCTTGAAATAGATCCATCAGTTCGATTTGGTGGGCAATATCTAAATAAGTGGTGGGTTCGTCCAATAACAATAAGGATGTTTCTTGTGCTAATGCCATCGCAACCCAGACTCGTTGACGTTGACCGCCAGATAACTGGTCGACATTGAGCTGCGCAAAATCCATTATGCCTGTCGCTTGCATGGCTAACTCCACGGCTTTTTGATCGGCTTCAGACCAAGGTTGAAACCATTTTTGATGCGGGAATCGGCCACGTGATACTAAATCGATTACCTTAATGCCGTCAGGCGCAATGGCAGATTGCGGTAACAAGCCTAATTTTTTAGCCACTTCCCGTGTAGATTGACTGTGTATGTTCTCTCCATTTAATAAAATCTCACCTGATTTAGGCACCAGTAAACGACTTAATGAACGTAATAGGGTCGATTTGCCACAGCCGTTTGGTCCGACTATAACCGTGAATTTACCGTGAGGAATCTCCACTGAGAGGTCTTTGGCAATCACATTGTGTTCGTAGGCTAGGGTTACTGATTTTGTTTCCAGTGCTGCTTGTTCAGTCATTGTTTCTGATGTGCTGACACAACGTGCCTTAAATGATGATTGTGTCATTATTTACCTTCTCGAATAATCAAATAAACTAGATAGAGGCCACCTAAGCTAATGGTGACAAGTCCTACTGGCAAGGTGGTGTTTTGCCAACCGTGTTGAGCAATAAAGTCAGCACTGGTGAGCAACAATGCACCCACTAGCGCAGAGCCAAACAGGGTAATATGGCGTTGTGGATGTAGTCGACGTGCTATTTGTGGGGCGGCCAATGAAATAAAAGAGATTGGGCCGGTGATAGCCGTCGTCACTGCGGTTAGCGACACGCCAACTAACATTAATACCAAGCGTGTTTTATTGACTGAAATACCTAATGCTGCCGCGGTGTCATCGCCCATTTCTAATAATTTCATACGGGTGTTTAATAGCATTGATAGACCGATTAACACCAATATTAATAGGGTCGCTGGCATGATGCGTGACCAAGTCATGCCATTTAATGATCCCGCACTCCATAAAGCTGCAGTCATTGCGGTTTCTAATGAAACGGTTAGTGACAACCATTGATTAAACGCGGTTAACGTGGCACTGATGGCAATACCAACAATAATTAACCTGAAGCCTGAGTGCCCATCACGATAAGCAAAGAGATAAACTAAAACCGCCGCAGCTAAACCACCGATTAATGCACCAATTACACTGTACCAATACAAGTTACCAAATAGGGCGATAGCAATGAGTACGCCAGTGAAAGCACCGACATTGAAGCCTGTAATGTCTGGGCTACCAAGTGGGTTTCTGACCAATGACTGGAAAACGGCACCACTAATGCCTAATGCGGCACCAATGATGAGGGCGCCGAACAACCTTGACGCTCGCCACTGCCACACGACAATCGATTGATATTTATCTGCTTCACCGATGATTAACTGCCAAATACCTTGTAGGTTGTTGGCAATACCATCACCAATACCATTGCCAATAAATAGGGTAAAAAAGATTAAGGCCAAGGCTAAAGTAAACACAAAAGCTCGGCCTAAAATAGAGCGTGTAGGTTTAGGTTTAGGTGTAGGCGTGCGTGAAGAATGGCTGCTATTAGCGATCATAAACTACTCGCACCTTTTCTACGTACCAGATAAATCAGAATAGGTGCCCCGATAAAAGCGGTGACAATAGAGACTCTTAATTCACCAACCACTAAAACTCGGCCAATAATGTCAGCAATAAGTAATAAACAAGGCGTGAGAATAAAACTGAATGGAATGATCCATCGTTGATCAGGGCCAACCATCCAACGCGCAATATGCGGCATCATTAAACTAACAAACCCTATTGGGCCGGCGGCGGCGGTTGCTGCTCCGCATAATAAGGTAATAGTAATTAAACCAATAATTTGCACTCGAATAGGGTTACTGCCCAGCGAAGCCGCTAATGCATCCCCTAAACCAAACGCGTTTAATGCAGGTGTAATGCTTAAGGCTAATAAACATCCGGCAATAACAACAGGCGCGATATATAAAGGGACCGACAGGGTGCGAATATCCAAACTACCTACTGTCCAAAATCGTACTTGGTCAAAGGCCAGAGGATTAAATAGAATTAATGCAGAACTAAGGCCTGCAAATACTGCCCCTAATGCTATACCTGCTAAGGTTAATTTAAGCGGGTCTACTTTACCGGCACTGAGACTGCCAATAGCAAATATCAATAAGCTCGCTACTAATGAACCTAGCGCGGCATAAATGAAAAAGTCACTAAACTGTGTAGCGCCTAAAAACACCACTGCAATGGCGACTGCCAAGCTAGCGCCTAAATTGATGCCGAGTATGCCTGGGTCTGCCAACGGGTTTCGGGTGATTGCTTGTATTAAGGCACCTGAAGTACCTAAGGCCATGCCTACAAATAATCCATTTAATGTTCTTGGTAAACGACCTTCAAAGATAATTGTGCTGGTTAATCCGGGTTGGTCGGAAAATAGAACATGGTAAATATCACTGATGGGTAATGATTTAGCACCAATACATAGGCTGGCGACCATGATCAAGGCCAACAATAATATGCAAAGCATCAGCCATTGAAAACGACTTAATACTAAGCTACGTAAGGATTGATAGCGACTTGTTGAACCGTTATGAGTTTGACCATTAATCATTGTTGCTGTCACCAAACAACGACTGTAATCGTGTTAGCAGGTTGGTTGCGCTGTAATAGTCGAGCCTGAAAGTATCGTTACCAACGGCATACACTTGGTTATTTTGAACTGCTTTATTGTTTTGTAAAAAACTATTGTCGAGTACTAGTTTCTCTGACGCTTGTTCAGTAGCAAATAACAGAATGGATTGACCGGTCACTGCATCTGGGAATCGCTCACCTTTAGCGATAATAATGTCATCGCGAACGCCCATACTAATATCGCCTTTAATTGAATCTGGGATGGTGGCCAGCGTAAAACCTAACTCTTCTAGTAAACGCCCTTGAGCTGATTGGCTTGTCCAAATGCTGGCGCCACTGCCATCAGGGTTATAAACCATCGCAGTAGTCGGTTGTGCAGGCAATGTGATGCTTTTTTTGGTTTGTATGGCTTGTTGTTTGAATGAATCAATGACTGATTTCGCTTGTGCTTCTAACCCAAACAGGTCACCAAATATCTGTGCCAATTGCAGCCAGCTTTTATCATCGTAACGAATGACAAGAGTCGGGGCGATATCTTTAAGTTGATCATACAAACGCATTGCCGAGTCAGCGCCAGTGGTTGAAATGATAATAATATCGGGTTGCGCTTTAATAATAGCTTCGGCATTAGGCTCACTTTGATACAAGGCTTGTACATCTCGTTGCTCTGCAATACTGTCCCATTGACGCATAAAGCCTTTTTCTGAGGCGACGTTGGTGTTTGGCATGGTGGCGCCAGAAGCCACTAAAGGCGCATCTATCGCGAGCAATGTGCCAGATAAAGTCACACTGGTAGACACGATACGTTGAGGTGGTTTATCTAGTGTTAATAGTCCCTGTGAAGTCATGATGCTTCTTGGCCAACCTGAAGGATCTTTTTCTATTTGATCGATTGCTAATGTTGAATTAGTATTTTGTGCATCGCCACAACTTGCTAATAAAAACCCAGTAAAGAGTATTAAGAAAGGGCGGACAAGTAATCGAATCATGTGTAACACCTTGAATAGAAATAAAAATGATTATATCGTTAAACTCACCTTCTTTACACTAATGATAATCATTAATATTAAGGTGTTTGTTTAATCACTTAATAAGGTGAGTACTAATTGTTTGGTAAAACTACAGAGGTAAATAAATTGAACATATATATTCCTTAAAAGTCTAAAAAATTATTGGAATAAATCTTAATGAGAGGAAAGCAGTCAACGGTTTACTATCCTTTTTAATAAAACATTATTTCAGATTATTTATCATGATTTGGTCAAATTATTAAGGGTTCTTAACCCCTTGAATATAAATTCGTTTAGACACTTTATTACTATCATTAACATCAATAAACCCTGCATCTGAATGTAAAAGACTATTGCTGTTCAAAAAGTGATTCATTTTGGAGACGAATAGAACATCTCCAACCATGGTGAACCCATTTATAACGTTATGCACTAACATTTCGGGCAATCATTAATACTTCATCTGCAGAATAAAGGTTCGAAATGGTCGTTTCAACTTCTGCGCCTAATGTCTCTTTGTAAAGTTGCTGAACAACGTTATCTGATCTTGTTGTTACCATGATATGTTTTAAAATTGAGTCGTTATCGGCAAGTTGCTTTTTTACTAATAAAAGCGATTCATTAATTAATTTACGAGCAATTCCTTGCCCTTGAAAATGAGGATGAACAGCTAATTGCTCTAGCTCTATTACTGCTTCGGAGCGAAATCCACTTTTTTGAACCCAAATGATATAACCAACAATATGATGATTAACTACCACTACAAAATTAAGAAAGCGAGGAGTTGCATTTAAATTACATTGCAACCATTCAAGTGAGTTGGGTTGTCTCGGAAAGGTGAGTTGATGTATTTGAGCAGCACTTTTCAGATCAGCTGAATCCATAAAACGTATTATCATTTTTACCTCTGATTTGGAAATAATCATAATACGCCTTAGAAAAACAATACTAGACGGACATTATGTTTGAGTTATTACGTTAGATTTTTGTCATTAGCCATTTTTAAGTGAAAGATATTCAGTTTAAATTCACTTAATTAGTATAAGAATACTGGCATTATGCTAATTAATACATATTCGAAATATGACCACTAATTAGGTCATATATTATATTGTGCCATGATAGTTATATCTTGATATTTGTTTTCAAAAAGGCGAGCGGATTTTTTTATGCCTTCGACTTTAAAATCGCATTTTTTGTATAATTGAATTGCTGCTTCATTGTCAGAAAATACTTCTAACTCTAAACGTGTTAATTTTTGATTCCAAGCGTGCTCCATTGCTTTGTTTAACAATTTAGTCCCAATGCCTAACCCTCTAAATTCAGATAAAACACCCATACCGAGGTGTCCAACATGTGTCATAGTATTTCGTTCTAGTGGAATAATATCAACCCAACCTATTACTTTATCTTTTTGTACGGCAACATATTGAGCATTATTCTTGTCAATATTATTAAGGACAAAATACTGCTTTTTTTCATAAGCTGGTGGGGTTGTTGTTAGTAAATAAATACCTTCACTTGCTACACTACATAAAGCGTCATAGAAACCACGAATGTCTTTATCTGTGATTAGTCTAATGTCAATATCATTCATGTTGGCTCCTTCGATTTGTCGCATATTAAAAATAATTTATGTGTTTTTTAGTTGATTTTTTAGAGTCATGTCTCATTTTAATTTGATATCACAGTAACAAATTACACTTATTATGTGAATCTAGGCGTCGTTATTTTTACATTAGTAATAGTAAATCACTGCCTTTAATAAAACTGACTCTGTAGGATATAAAATGCTTAAATCAATTCATCATGCCGCCATTATTTGCTCTGATTATGTCGTTTCAAAACACTTTTATACTTCAATTTTAAAGTTACAGGTTATTGCTGAAAACTATCAAACACCTCGTGATGCTTATAAGCTTGATCTTGAATTACCTAATGGAGGGCAAATAGAATTGTTCTCTTTTAAAAATGCACCTGAACGTCCAAGTTATCCAGAAGCATTAGGATTGAGGCACTTAGCCTTTAGTGTCGATTCTGTTGAAGTGGTTACTGCTTATCTATTAACAATGGGTGTTAACGTTGAGCCGATCAGAATAGATCCATATACCAATAGGAAATATACCTTTTTTAGTGACCCAGATGGACTTCCATTAGAAATTTATGAATAAATTTTGTTAATTTAAATACTACTTTTTATATATTATTGTTTTAACAAGCTATAGTTAAATTAATTATCTAATAACTTTATCAATGGGTTAAATTAACTATGTTTGAATTGCTTTATACCAGTGTTGCACCTCAACGTTTATCAGAAGATGAGCTAATGGATATTTTAACGAAGGCTCGAATTAAAAATAAGGAGCTCGGGGTCACTGGTTTGTTGATTTATCATGATAGGGAGATTATGCAAATATTGGAAGGCGATAAAAATGTCGTTAAAGCGTTATACCAAACTATTTGTGAAGATTTACGTCATACCAGTATCGGTGTTTTCTATGAAGGCAATATTAAACAACGTGCGTTCTCTGATTGGTCTATGGCATTCCAATCTTTAGATGAAGCGGCATTGAAAGAAATTACACTTGGTTATGAAGGTTTTAATAAAGAGCTATCACCTATCCATATGCTTAAAGAAAGTAACAACCGAGGCAAAAAAGTATTTTTTTCGTTATCGAGTAATTTTAAATAACGCCTATTTATTTAAAATTATATGCACTTTAAGTAATATGCATTTTAAGTAATATCTAAACACTTTAAACGAATACCTTAAGAATATATGTTCTTATACTTAGGTATTGGTTTAGAGTGTTAGCTTCATTCTTTATTAACTTGCTTATTAATGAGTTCTTCGCTGTTAATGGCATATTCTTTAATACATTCTATCCCCCAGAAAGGAAGTCCATGAGTCTTTGTTATGAAGTCGCTATATTTAAAGTAGAAAAACACAATATTTCAAGAGTGATTGAATTGAGTCTTTTAATTTTTAATGAAATTAATGCACATGAAAAGGTGATTACGTCTTACGATATACTGCAAAAAACAGGTGTTGAAGATGAAATCTGCTGGCAGCTGACTTGGGCCGATGAGCAAGCGGTGAAGTCAACGGCGGTAAAATGGCCAACATTTCCAAGTACTAAAGAATTAGAATCACTTGTTGGTGAAAAGATCTATTACGGCCATTTTTTGAGTTCAATTTAATAAGGTCATCGGTACCTTTAGTTAATACAAAAGACATCAAGCATCAATTTTTTAAGATAAAATACTTTAATAACAAATGGCTTAGTAATAAAAGGTTTAAGTATGGATGATTTAAACAGTAAGGGTGTAAACAGCAATACTGCAAAGCAGAATAATTTAAGCGATAACGATTTAGAGTGGAATGAGTTTCAGCGAGTAGAGATGCGTGTTGGTACTATTATTCGCGTTGAAGATTTCCCTAAAGCGAGAAACCCTGCGTACATTTTACATATCGATTTTGGGTCTGAATTAGGCATCAAAAAATCTAGTGCCCAAATTACAGTGTTATATACAAAAAAGTCGTTATTAGGTAAAAAGATCATGGCAGTGACTAATTTTCCTGTAAAGCAAATTGGTCCGATTATGTCTGAGTGTTTAGTCACTGGCTTTCATAGAGAGGATGGTGCTGTCGTCTTAGCAACGCCAGATCTTGATGCGCCAAATGGAACACGACTCGCATAATTCATTAGTGTCATATCCGTTACTGTCCAAGGTGTTTTGTTCAGTCGTTAGCTTGGACTCCAAATCATGGCGTAACATGATGGCAATGGCGAGTCGTTATCGAAGGTTACAACGCAGAGTTAGTTTTTGCTCGCAGGACAAGTCGTGAAACAACCGCCTTCGCTGTTAGAAAGTGTCGATTTAACCCGTTAGATCTTCCTCTTCCTGCCTAGCATCTGTGCACTTCACCGTATGCTGAATGTTACACCTTGAATGATAACGGGTATATATGCAAAGTAGGAGCTGCTTGACACTAACGTTGGGTTTTATGAAGCTGACTGTTATACCAATCACACTAATTAACTGATCTATTTTACTTGTTAAAATAACTTATTTCTTCGTTGTAAATTTCGTAAAGGGAACACCATTTAGCTCGATTTACGCCTTAAACTAAGTCATTTTTCCTGCGTAAAATTTAGATCACTTATTTAATGTAATCGGTATTATATTAATGACGCTAAAAACAGAAAACTTATTTTTTCATTAGTGCTAATAAGAAATCACGAGGTGTTGATATGTCCGATAATATTTATGAAAACGAGTTTACCGAAGATAGCTTTTGGACTAAAACTAAAAAGTTTGCAAAGATAGCCGGTGAAGTGGTTTTAGAGCCTGCCTTAAAACTTTATTATGCAGGCAAAGATAGTGATACGCCTACTTGGGCTAAAACAACTGTTTATAGTGCACTTGGATACTTTATTTCACCGTTAGATGCGATTCCAGACTTTACCCCAATTGTTGGTTATTCAGATGACCTTGGGGTGTTAGTTGCTGCCACTGCTGCGGTGATCACTTACGTTAAACAAGAACATAAAGATAAAGCAAAAGAAACACTTAAACAGTGGTTTGAATGAACTAAGGTTTGAATGATCTAACTTTGCTTTATTTTTAGCCTTTTCTTTTATTACTCACTTTATTATTAACTCAGTCTCACGCTTTCTTTCATTCCTATTCACTCATGAATATCAATCAATTTTGGTGTGCATTTTCTATATTTTTGCTTCTAATTCATCGGCTAAGCGTGCTTGTTTATTACTATGAATAACGGCTGTTAGTGCGATGCTTGATGATATCAACATGATGATTGCCACCGGTTGTAAGTAACCCATACTAATAAAAGCAGCGGATGCACTAATGGTAGCGCCCATTGCACATTGAAAAGCACCTAATACGGCTGAGGCTGTCCCTGCATCTTTTCCAAAATACTTGAGGAAACACGCATTCGAGTTTGCCATCACACCACCATTAGCACTGATCATGATGATAAAACCGATAACAGTAAGTGTTAAACTTTTAGGCTCTAAGAAGCTCGAAAATACTAATAATAAGCCCCCTATGAATTGCATGGTTAAGAAGCAACGTAATAAAAGGGAAGGTTCAAAACTGTTTAATAACACGGTATTTAACCGGTTAATAATAATGATACCAGCAATATTAGCTGCGAATAATATAGAGAACGTGTCAGTACTGACTTTAAAAATTTCCATGTAAATCATTGATGAATTAGTCACAAATGTCATTAATACAGCAAAAGCAAAGGCTTGTGCAATCAAGTAACCTATCGCTTGTTTATGTTTAAATACATCTATAAATTTAATGCCTTTTCGGCGCTCTATGGTTATCGCTAATTCTTTCTTTTGTTTAGAAGATTGGTGTGGAATAAATATTTTTGCCATCAAAATTGCTAAACATGAAAATGCAGCCATAAAGTAAAAGATCCAATCCCAACTATGAATGGATAAAATAAAGTTACCGATAGTTGGTGCAATAGAAGGGGCAATCATCATGATCAAGGAAACTAAGGCAAACAATTTGGCTGCTTCTTTTCCATCTGCATTGTCTCGTATAGTGGCTGGTACACCAACGATCGCAATCCCCCCGCCAATAGCTTGCAATAACCTCCATGACCATAACACGCTAATGTGTGAGCTTGTGGTGAGTAGGACACTCGCAAATGCAAAAATGCCGAGGCCTAACATCATGATCGGTAAACGACCATGTCTATCGGATAAGGGACCACCAATGAGTTGTCCAATCGCAAGACCAAAAATGTATAAGCTAACTGTTACCGATAGCATTGATATATCAACCTGCATTTCATTGGCTATTAATGGCAGAGCAGGTAAATAACTGTCGATTGCAAATGGAGAAACAGCGTATATCGATGATAGTGTCACAATTAAACGCTTACTGACTTTATTTTTACTAGTTTGTGTCATCTTGACCTCTTGTTTATCTTTCGAGTAAGATAATAGGTGGATTTTATCTTACTGGCAAGATATGTTCTTGCGAGAAACAGTGAGAAAGTGTCAGAAGAATATGGCGCCCATGATCAAGCAAAAATTTGACTAAGAGTGAAAGAGAATGAGTGTAAAAAATAGTATGAGAGAAATGCAGCGTGAAGTTCGAGAGAACTGGCCTGAATGTGCTGACACTATCTCATTTTCTTTATTAAAAATGACTCGTATCCATGATTTATTCAAACATGAAATTGAACGTTGTGTAGAGCAATATCAATTGCAACATGCTGATTTTAGTGTGTTAGCCACGTTACGCAGAAATCCTGTTCCTTATTGTCTATCGCCTACCGCTTTATATCGCAGCATGTTTTTCAGCTCAGGCGGTTTAACAAAAATATTAGGCCGTTTAGCTAATGCAGGGTTAATTGTTCGTATAGATAATCCACAAGATAAACGCAGTAAGTTAGTGCAGTTAAATCAAAAAGGTAAACAGTTAGTAGAGACGATCATGCCGGAGTTACATAAACAGAGTAGTTCTTTACTTGAAGTATTATCTGAAGAGGAAATAGCGCAACTAGAAATGTTGCTGCAGAAAGTATTAGATCATAATGAAAAAAACTAACAAGGTTGCTTAGTTTAAATAATTAACACCGAAATTCTACAAGCTGAAAACAGGACTCGCAGTGCTCTTTCGCTCATAACACTAGATTTTTTTATTTGCCTACGACCAGAAATATCAACACATTAACAAACAATACGCACCAAGGTTATTTATTGGTTTTGGGGCGCTGGCTTCAGCCTGCAGTTTTTTTGTGTTGTTTATGCTTTGCATGAAGAGTTGATAAAGTTAAATATTCGTAAGCTGTAGAGTGTGGTAAAGGACAAAACATAAAAGGATTAACACAAATACTGGTAAGTTAGAGAGTGACCGTTAAGTCAAAAGGCTAATCGTATAAATATGTTTGATTTTTTAAGGTTTTGGGGCGCTGGCTTCAGCCTGCAGTTTTTTGTGTGTTAGTAATCAAAACATAAAATAATTAATACAAATAACGGTAGATGTAAAAACAAAACGAACTAAACCATATACAAGATGAAAGTAGAAGTGGCATTCATACAAATACTCTCAACTATACTTCAACTATATTTTAACTATGCTATAAATAAGCATTAACCCTTTTTTAGGTCTTTTTATGTATTCTACCTTACAGCAATATTTTGGATTCGATCAATTCAGACCCGGCCAAGAGCCGGTGATTCAAGCGTTGCTTGATGGCCATAGCGCTGCGGCTATTTTCCCTACTGGTTCAGGGAAGTCTCTTTGTTATCAACTCCCTGCATTACATTTACCGCATCTGACTTTAGTGGTTTCTCCACTGCTCGCGCTGATACAAGACCAACTAGAATTCTTACAAAGTAAGGGGATTAAAGCGGCGAGTATTCAGTCTATGCAAAGCCCTGCGGAGTCTGCACAAGTTTATAAAAGTGTTGCTAATGGTGAGATCAAGATTTTATTTATCTCGGTAGAACGTCTTAATAGCGAACGCTTTAGGGCCTTTTTGAAGAAAGTACCCATTTCATTATTAGTGGTTGATGAAGCCCATTGTATTAGTGAATGGGGGCATAATTTCCGTCCTGATTATTTAAAGTTAGCAAGTTATCGAGAAGAGTTTGCTATCCAGCAAGTGCTTTTATTAACCGCGACGGCCACTTCAAAAGTTATTCACGATATGGCGGCTAAATTCCATATTGATATTAACAACATTACGTTGACAGGATCTTATCGTAGCAACTTAAATTTATCCGTTGTTGGTGTCGATGAAGCTAACAAATTACCCACCTTGCTGCCTTGGTTAAAAGACAGACAGCATAGCGCTGGCATTATTTATGTGACGCTACAGAAAACGGCAGAGCAAGTGGCGGAGTCTTTATTACGACAAGGTGTACAAGCTACAGCTTACCATGCAGGTTTAGATTCTGAAGTAAGACAAGGTATCCAACAACAATTTATGAGTGGGAAGATCCCGTTAATTGTTGCCACTATTGCCTTTGGTATGGGCATTGATAAAAGCGATATCCGTTTTGTTGTACATTATGATTTACCAAAATCCATTGAAAACTATGCGCAAGAAATTGGTAGAGCCGGGCGCGATGGTCAATCGTCAGATTGTTTAGTGTTAGCAAACAAAAACAACTTAAATGTATTAGAAAATTTTGTGTATGCCGATACACCGGAAGGTTCTGCTATTGATTTCATCATTAATGAAATCTACCAAACCCAAGGGCATTGGGAAGTGGTAATGAATAGCCTTTCCACTCAATCTAATATTCGTTTATTAGCCTTAAAAACCTTATTGGTTTATTTAGAATTAGAGCAAGTGATTGAACCTGCTTATAGCTACTACGCGGAATATAAATATAAGTTGTTAGTCCCTGAAAATGAGTTGGTTTCACGTTTTCATGGCGAACGTGCGCAGTTTGTACAAACTATACTCGCCACATCGGACAGAGCACGTACTTGGAGTACGTTAAATTTTGAAAAAATGCAGCAAACTTACCAATGTGAAAGAAGTCGTGTATTAACGGCTATCGATTATTTAGATCTGCAAGGTTTGATTGAACTACAAACAAAGCAAATGACACAAGTCTATAAAGTAGATAAATCTCAGATTACAGGGAATTTATTGGGTGAGCTAACACAACGATTTTCACAGAAAGAAAGTAGTGAAATTCAACGAATTCATCATCTTTTAGCTTTCTTTGCGAGTGAACAATGCCTTAATTTACAATTAGCACAGTATTTTTCAGACGCTAATTTACAAGGTGCTTGTGGGCATTGCTCTGTTTGTGCAGGGCATCCTGCGGTCATGCCTGTCGTTGCTAGTTTACGACCATTACAACAATACGATGCAGCACAACAGTGTATTGAAATCTCGGAAAAGTTAGGTGCGCATGATAGTACAGTGTTAAGAGCGCGCTTTTTTTGTGGATTAACAACGCCTATTTTTACGCGTTTAAAGGTTCGTCAATTAACAGGTTTTGCATCACTGGAAAATTATCGCTTTTCAGATGTGTTAGCGTGGATAGAAGGGCGATAGTTTAAATTTAACTTAACATTGATATATGTTGTGCAACATATTGTAACTTAATGTAAATCGTTGCAACTTGTAGTATTTACATTGTTGAAATAAAGTAAGATCAGGCAATGCAAAATAAACAATGTGTAAAATGAATAATGTACAAAATAAACGATGTATAAAATGAACAATGTTGCGATGCTACTGGGTACGACTCAGAGGGCAAGCTGTGAAGTAAATACCTTCGTTGTTAGAAGTGTCGATTTAACCCGTTAGATCTTCCTCTTCTTGCCTAGAGTCTGTTCACTTCATCGCTTGCTGAATTTTGCACCTTGAATGGTAACGGGTATATCTTGTTATTTAGAAAAGCTATCTGCATATTAACCGTTATATTAATTGAAATGTCACTTAGTGTTGCCGCACAGTGATTTGGTCTTTCTTATAATAGTCAATCGATAATAATTGACTAAGTGATATGTATTAAAAACTTGAATTTGCCAGTATTAAAAGAGATTAATACCAAACCCTTAAAAAACCAAAAGTATGCAATGCACCTTAATTAAAACAGTGGAGTCGGTATGTACAAACTAATTGCCTTAGATATAGATGGCACATTACTTAATTCAGATAAAAAAATGTCGAATGAAAATAAAGATGCAATTGCAGCTGCTCGTGCAAAAGGTGTACGAGTTGTATTGGTGTCAGGACGCCCTACAAGTGGTATGAGACCGTCATTAAAAGAATTAGGAATGGACTCAGATGATGATTATGTTTTAAGTTTCAATGCTTCTGTAGTCCAAAAAGTAAAAAGTGAAACAATCATTCGTAGTCAAATTTTAACGGGCGTAGATGCAAAGAAGTTGGCTAAAGTGGCTCAACAATATGATGTTGATATTCATGCTTTCTCACATGAAAAAGGATTGATTACGCCTGCGCATAATGAATATACTGATCTTGAATCTAGAGTGAATGGTGAGCCCATTACTTTGATTGATTTTGAAACGCTAGAGGATGATGAACTGATATTAAAAGTGATGTTAGTTGATAAACCAGAGAAGCTGACCGCTGCTATTAAACAGCTACCTGCTAGCTTGCATGAAGAGTTTACTATTATGCAAAGTGCTCCTTTTTTCTTAGAATTTTTGAATCTAAACAGTAATAAGGGAATTGGCGTTAAAGCGCTTGCTGAGCATCTATCAATTCCTATGGAACAAGTTATTTGCATGGGCGATGCTGGCAATGATTATCACATGATAAAATACGCAGGTTTAGGTGTCGCAATGGGCAATGCAACCGATGATATAAAAGCCATCGCAGACTATATTACAGCGAGTAATAATGAACATGGTGTTGCAAAAGCCATTCAAAAATTTGTATTAGATGTTTAGTTATACCAATGGAATTAAATAAGTGATCAGAGATTGCGCAGGAAAAATTAACACTAATAAGGCGTGAGTTGTAGGAGATAGTTGTTCTCACTTCAAAACTCACAACGCAGTTAGGGGTGATTTTAACCAGCAAGAATGATCACCTTATTAATTCTTTTGGTATTAACCAAAGGCTTTATTTAGGCTTTAGGTTGCCTATTGTAAGTTTAATTATTGAAGGGCCTGATTTTTATATATGTAATGTCCATTATGGAGGGTTATTAATGAAGTTTTTAGTATTTTTAGGAACAGTTCGCGATAGCACTCCACCGAGACCTGCACGTCTTGGTGAACGAGTAGCTAAAGCGTGTATTGAATGTTTAACTGATCGCTTTGGTGATAATGAATTTGAATTGGTTGATGCTTTAGATTATCCATTAGACACTGTTTTTAAACCGCATTTTTCCTATTCAAAAAGCCAAGTGCCCGTCGCATTAGATCAACTAGCTAAGAAAATTCAAGAGAGCGATGGTTATATCATGATTAGCCCAGAATATAATCACTCGATGAGTCCTGCTTTAACCAACTTATTAAACCATTTTGGTAGTTCTTTATTTTCCTATAAACCGAGTGCGATTGTTACTTACTCTGCTGGTCAATGGGGTGGCATGAAGGCTGCAGTTGGGTTGCGGACTTTTCTTTCCGAGTTAGGTTGTTTGTCGGTTTCATCGATGATTCATATCCCTAAGGCACAGGATGTTTTTACTGAAGCGGGTGAAATGAAAGAAGGGCAAGTAGAAAGTGCTTGGTTTGATTATTTCTCTCAAACATTTAGCCAATTAGTTTGGTGGGCTGAAGCAACTCATCAACATAGAGTGAAGGTAGATCCACAAACAATGACTAAAACCTTTAACACAACACCTGCAGAGAGAAATGCTCCCTCATAATTGTTTCCTACCTTTATCATTTTAAGAGAGTCTATCCCGTTACCGTTCAAGGTGCTTTGTTCAGCCGTTAGCTTGGACTGCAAATCAAGGCGTAACATGACGGCAATGGGGAGTCGTTATCGAAGGTTGCAACGCTGAGTTGGTTTTCAATCTCACTCTCCCAGAGGGAAAGCGGTGATGTAAACACCTTGAATAGTCACGGGGATATATTGTTGCTCTAGTGTATTCACTTTCTTGGACAACTTTTAACTATATTAGAGTCATGGTAAGAGGATTGTTTATTAACATTGATCTGCTCTCTCTGAAAAGGCTGCTTAAATATCATAAAATCATTATAGAAACTCCATAAAAACTGCCTAGTCGATTCGGATTATCATCGTCTTTATACTATAATCAAAATCATACAACTGTTTGATTAAAATACTGCTTTTCATGTAGGGTTTTATTGCCACTTTAAAATAAAGAGGTAAATATTCAAAACAGGTTTAAATGAATAAGCGTGGTTAATAGGGCAATATGACATTTTACGATAGCCAATTAGATATAACAGAATTTACACGCTTTTACTTAGCGGCTTTTTATACCTTTGTGGCTGTTTTTTACACCGTTAAAGTTCTTGTTAATAAGCACCAGAACAATAGGCCGTCTAGCAATCAGGCTGGTATTCAACTTAGTACTCGACATGACAGTCAACTTAACACTCAACATGGCACTCAACATAACCGTCTACGTGAAAATCAAAAAGAGTTAATATTTACCGGAGAGCGTTTTTGTTCTACATGGTGGAATCACATGACATTTCGTGTGTTTAGAGCCACTATCTGGATGATATGTTTAGCTAGATTATTTTTTCCTAGCGTTGATAATTATTTAGGTATGTTATTGCTTTCAGAGTCTTTCTATATCGTACTTTTAGGTAATATATTGCTCACACTAGGGTTCATGATAACTGTTATTATTCATTTTAAAATGGGTAAACAATGGCGTTCAGGTATCGACCCATCTGGTCCTAAAAAACTTATTACTGATGGCTTTTATAAGTTTTCACGTAATCCCATGTTTTTGAGTATCGCACTCTCTCAGTTTGCTTTCTTTCTTGCACTACCTTCTTTATTCTCATTACTTTGTTTGATCATCGGAGTAGTGGTGTTGTATCGACAAATTCTGTCTGAAGAAACGCACTTGCTACAGCAGTTTCCAGAACAATATAATATATATTCAACAAAAGTACGTAGATGGCTGTAAGGCTCTTTAAGGTTTAGGAAAGGTGAGTCTGCGTCGCTCTGTGTGGTTTTATACTACGAAGAACATAATTAATGAGTGTCAGTATTTGGGTCGCTGGCTTTAGCCTGCAGTTTTTTTGTGTATTTGTCTTTTTATGTTTTGAGGTGAAAAAGTTAGATTGAGTCAAAGGTTAAACTAAAAAAGAACTAACACAGAAAACCTGCAAGCTGAAAACAGGACTCGCAGAGCTCTTCCGCTCATAACACTGGGCTTTGCCTAATTAGTCATGCACTTTGAGGTCAAAACATAAAAGCAATTAACGCTGAAATGGATAAGTTCGAAAGTGGCTGGTAAGTTAAGAAAGTTAGCTGTGTAATAGTGTTTAAGATTTTGGGGCGCTAGCTTTAGCCTGCAGTTTTTTTGTGTATTTGTATTTTTATGTTTTGAGGTGAAAAAGTTAGATTGAGTCAAAGGTTAAACTAAAAAAGAACTAACACAGAAAACCTGCAAGCTGAAAACAGGACTCGCAGAGCTCTTCCGCTCATAACACTAGGCTTCGCCTAATTAGTCATGCACTTCGAGGTCAAAACATAAAAGCAATTAACGCTGAAATGGATAAGTTCGAAAGTGGCTGGTAAGTTAAGAAAGTTAGCTGTGTAATAGTGTTTAAGATTTTGGGGCGCTGGCTTTAGCCTGCAGTTTTTTGTGTGTATGTGTATTTTGTGTTTTTAGGCGAAAAGTTAATATTTTCAGTTTGTTTAAACTGGGGATTGAGTGCAAGTCTAAAAGACTTAACACAAAACTCTTCAAGCTAAAGTATGAGCCCCGAAGTCAAAATATAAAAATTAACACTCACTAAGTGACTTCAGTTTTAAATAAAGTGTATTTTTGAATATGATTGGATTGGTTATCTGTTTTAACATCACTTTATTTGGTAAACAGTCATCATCTATATAATAGACAAAGTCACCTGTTGAATCATCTCGGCTGAGGATATTAATAAATTGCCTGCTTTTAATGGAATATTTTTACTTGTCGATAATTTGTCATCACTGATTTTTTATGGCCAAACGAACACCTAACTCTTTTGTGTACCCCAACGTTTGTATGAACAAAGACAAGCTCTTACAGTTTTATAATCGATTTTATTTCCTTTTATTCAATCTTATAACGATTAATACCAATTACACTAATTAACTAACCTATTTTACTGGTTAAAATAACTTATTTGTTCGTTGTAAATTTCGTAAAGGGAACAACCATTTAGCTCAATTTACGTCTTAAACTAAGTCATTTTTCCTGCGCAAAATTTAGATCACTTATTTAATGTAATCGGTATAAATATAACTTCAGTGTTTAATTGTTGATCTTTTTTTGTCTATTTATTGTGCTATTGTTTATGTTGATTGTAATTAATTTTTGTCATATAAAAGGGAAGTAACTATGAATAAAAATCTATTTAACAGCTTACTGATATCAATAATGATATCTCTACTAGCGGCATGTGGGGGGAATGATAATGACTCACCTGAGGATCTTTCAACGAATACTGCACCAATATCTACTTCGATAAGTAACTCTTTATTATATAATACGGCTGCCTATTCCATACCATTGATTGCGGATGATGTGGATAGCGATGAATTAACTTTTATTTTAGTTTCTTTACCTCTTCATGGCACTGCTACTTTAGTTGGTTCAAATGTTAATTATGTACCGAACACTTCTTACATTGGTCTCGACACTTTTACTTACGTTGCAAATGATGGAACGGTTGATTCAAACGTTGCAACAGTTAGTTTAGATGTTTTAGCAACCTCTAACTTTTCTGGCCGATTAACTTCTGCTGATGGTAATACAGTCCCTAATGTGACGATTGAAGTCTTTGATTTAAATGAGACTTTAATAGATACACTTCAGTCAGATGCAAACGGAGAATTTTTTCTGGTTGCTGCTACAGAACAAAAGTTAATATTAAAAAGTTCGTCTGAAGGGTATGCGAATCAAGTCACCCGTGTAAAACTTCCGTCGCTTACTTTAAGTACATTACCTCTCGATATTAATATGATTACTCGTGGAGTTGATCAAATATTAGATATAGATTTAGGTGGTATGTTAAGAGGTAGCAATGGTGCATCAGTTACAGTTAGTGCTGGTAGTTTTATTGATACAGAGGGCGACTTAGTAACGGGTAATATTACAGTCAATATGACGCCAGTAGATGTTTCAAATAGCGCAATCCTCAAATCATTTCCTGGTGAATTCTCTGGAATTTCGGAAGAAACAGGTGAAGAATCACCAATAGCAAGTCTAGGTACCGTAGAGTATATTTTTACTGATGATGATGGAAATGAGATCCAATTAATGGATGGTATGACTGCGGATATTGAAATTCCAATTTATATCGCAACATATCCTGAGACAGGAGTTGCTATTGAAGTTGGTGATGTTATTGCTCTTTGGTCATTGAATGAATTGACAGGGATTTGGACACAAGAGGGAAATGGTACTGTTGTCGTAAATACTTCATCACCTACAGGGTTAGCATTATTAGCGACCGTCTCACATTTTACTTGGTGGAACTGTGATGTTACGACGAATCCCGGTAAAGTCACAGTAACTGTATATGCTGATACTTCATCTGTGGAAGGCATGGCTCAGTTAAATGCGCAGACTGACGCGGATATAGGTTGGCGTCCTAGCTTGGTTAATACAAATATATTAATTGGCCAAACAACACCTCCAATGTATATAGGAAGTAGTGGTGAAACATGTTTGTGGGTTGATTATTATATTGATGCATCGTATGCAAGTACACCTGAACAATGTATCTCACCAGTTGTTCCCGGTGGAGTATATGATCTGACATTTTCTCTTACGAATAGCAATGAGCCGTTGGCAATATCAAATAGCTATATTAGCTCACCATATACATTAATGTTTCCGATTACGCCAATTACTATCTTTCCTTTTACCTTAGAAACAGCTGTTAGTTATGTTATTACTTCAGGTGTTTTACCTACAGGATTATCTTTGGTTCAAACGACAGGAGTTAATGCTCAAATCCAAGGCATACCCAGTGTCGTTGGAAGTTACACTGTTACGATAGAAGCAACTGATAGTGAGGGTAATAACAGCTCGGTTACTTTAACTCTTGAATTTATTAGTCCTCCAGCTCCTACATTAGATGCGTCTTATAACATTGATAATGGTGTAATAGGCGTTGATATTACTAGAAGCTTATTGTCTACTATTCAAGAAAGTAGTACCACTCCAGCCCCTACATCATGGTCAATAACTATGTTGGATGGGAGTTCAGTACCTGCAAATGTTTCACTTTCTAGCACAGGGACATTGTCTATTATTGGTTATGATGGTCTCTCTGCTTCATATAGTGTGATTGCTTATAATACTTCCGGGGCAAGTAATATTTTAGTTGTTAATCTTTCCATGTTGGCCGTTCCTATACTTCCTACTTCTATAGATTATGACTACTTTTATGATAGCTCATATTCATCTGGATATACCACAGAGCCTATATTACTAAGGAGTTACAATACCGGCGGATTAGCTTATTCTTGGAGTATTACACCTATGAATGCAAATATATCTATTAATAATAATGGAGACGTTAATTATATTGAAGGGGCTCCTGGTGCATATTCTGTTATCGCTACAAACCCATCCGGTAGTAGCACTACTCTATTGAATATAACCGATCAACCAGTAGATTGTGTTGGGGATATGGAAAACCCTATATGTGCATATTATTTACCTGATACTTGTGCCGATGATCCTAACCAATGTTATTAATGTAAATTTATTGATTATATATAGAAAGCCATTATTTTAAATAACTCCCTAATAATTAGACAATCAATTATTAGGGAGTATTTATTTTGATTTTAAATATAACGTATTCTTAAATATTTTAGGATCCGTTATTTTCGTTAACATTGTGTCATCGGGCAAACAATCATCATCCACATAGTCGACAAAGTCACCTTCTGAATCAAAAATTAATGTATCGAACGCTAAACGATCTAAGCCGTATAAACCTCGGTGAATCATATCTGCGGAAAATACTAATAAATCACCTGCTTTTAATGGTATTTTTTTCCCTGTTGATAGCTCGTCACTGCTAAATTTACGTTTTCTTGCCAGACGAACATCTAATTCTTCCTGAGTGTCCCAACGTTTGTGAGAGCCGGGAACTAACTCCATACCGGGTTCATTGAATAATGGAACACGAAAGTGCACAACTTGGGTTTCTTGAATGGCTTTTTTCTGGCCTTCAATATGATGGTCGTATTGGCAGTCACGATGCCAGAAGTTTTCTTGTTGTGGGCGTTGCGGGTTGAAAAATAATTGAGTATTCATGAAAGCTGGATCGTTTGTAATTACTGTACTAATTATATCCATCATTTTGATTGAGCTGATGAAGTTAAATAATTTTAAACGATCTTGGCTTTGTAAATACTGAGTGCCGGTTATTAAGGAAGAGTTAAACGCTTCTTTTTGGAAGAAGGTTTCATTGTCAGCTTTCCATGTTTCATGGAAGGTCTGTACTGTTTCTCTTAATGCTGACATTTCAGTTTCAGTAAAGTAGTTTTGAATAACAAAGTAACCTTGTTGATCATATTCGTTTTTTAAGTGATTTAAATTACTAACCATTTACCGTTGCTACCCTTGTTCTCATTTTAAATTGAATGCTTCTAGCTACTCAGTTTACATTTTCTTTTATCTGTTTTTCGACATACGTTTTTAGCTATTTTATGGCTTATTTTGGGAACCATGTTTAGGACTCGGTTTCAGCTTTTTTTTAAAATAGGTACCATCAAATTTAAAATAAGCATGATGTTTTATTTAAGTGATAGCCTTATTATTTGAATCTAATCATTTTTAAATAGCCTTAAAAAAGTCGTTTAATGATCAACAAAATACTCTGTTATTTTTGGTCATGCATAATAGCGGAATATCAGTAAAACACCCATTAAGTTTATTGGTTATTTTTCGATTTGCTGCTCGATATAAAATCCTAATTTACCAATAGCTTGCTCACGCTCTATTTCTGTTTTTTCACTAAAGTTTAAGCGCATACAATGTCGATATTTCCCGGTAGCAGAAAAGAGGGTGCCAGGTGCAATACTGACATCACCCTTTTTGCATTGGGCTGCTAGTTTTACAGCATCAAACTTCTTGTTGAGTTCCACCCATAAAACATAACCACCTTGTGGAAAACTGATACGTGTATCTTGTGGGAAATATTGTTTAATGCATTTTATAAGGTGGTCTCGGCCTTGTTTGTAAAGTAAACGTACTTTACGTGTATGGCGGTTATAAGCCCCTGTTTCGATAAAATCTGCGATGGCGAGTTGTGGTAATGTTGGGCACATTGAACTACTGACGTATTTAACATGGGTTACTTTATCGCGGTAGCGGCCAGGCGCAATCCAACCAACGCGTATTCCTGGTGCGACGGTTTTTGAAAATGAGCTGCATAATAAAACACGACCGTCTTCATCAAAGGACTTTATTGTCTTAGGTCGCGGTGATTGGTAACTAATGTCGCCATAAATGTCATCTTCAATAATACTGATGTCATAACTTTGAGCTAGCTGATAAAGCCGTTTTTTATCAGCTTCAGGCATGCTATATCCCATTGGGTTGTTGGCTGTTGGGGTGACTAAAATAGCTTTAATCGGCCATTGTTCTAGTGCTAGTTCTAATGCTGCTAAGCTTAAGCCATTTTCTGCATTGGTTGGGATTTCAATGGCTTTTAAGTTAGCCGTTTTAATTGCTTGCATCGAACCATAAAAACTTGGTGATTCAATGGCCACTATGTCGCCAGGCTCTGTAACGGAACGTAAGCAGACAGATAAACCTTCTTGGCAACCCGAGGTAATAACGAGATCGTCTGGATGCAATACACAACCGGAACTAGTCGCTAATTTAGCAATTTGTTCGCGCAGTTGTAATGTGCCTTTAATATTGCCATAGGGGAGGCTGAGCGCTACTTGATGGCGCATTAATGATGACATCTTTTTTAATAATGGGTTTAAACTCGGCACACTCATATTCGGCATTGCATGCTGTAATTGGGTAGTCGATACGTTCTCCTTCGCCAGTAACACTTCTAATACATCTTGCCACTGTGATACATCAATTGGACGCTGGGCTGGACGAGAGGTGATAGGCAAGGTCGGTGTTGTGGTTTTATGTGCAACAAAATAACCGGATTTAGGCCGTGCTTCTATTAAACCTTCCATTTCAAGTTGGTGGTAAGCTTGTTGGACGGTTGAGATACTAACGTTATGTTCAGCTACTAATTGACGAATCGACGGTAATTTATCCCTTTCTACAAAGAAACCGCTGTGTATATTTTCACGTAAACTATTTGCTACTTTATCGTATAGCTTCATTTTCCGATCTCCCTTTTAGCACTATCCCCTCGAAGCCTTCGAGTTTCTTTTGCACGTACCTTTTAAAAAATATTTAGGTTATTCCATTTTTAATACAGATTTATATTACAGGTGTTTTATTTATTTTAACCATACAGATAGGTCATAAAATAAACATACAGGGGGTAATTTTACTTTTCTGTATCTAAAAACTAAATAAAATTGAGTCTGTATTGAAAATCAAGCTTATCTACAATGGTTTCTAGTTACTTAGTTCAAGCATCAACTAAGTAAATTAAATAATTATTTAATAAAAGGGATGATTGTTATGAAGGCTAAAAACACGATAAGTAGATTAATAAGGCAATACCAAACTCGACAGCAATTAAGCGATTTACCTTCCTATTTGATTGACGATATTGGAAAAACGCCTGAAGAAATTAAACAAGAATTAAGTAAAAACTCAGTGACATTCGTTTTGAGTAAAACGTTAGCACTATTAATAATGGCTACTCAGGCTAAGTTGAAGATGACTATTTTAAGCCAGCCACTAAATACGTTATTTAATCAGCTATTAAGGAGGGCTTAATATGGATATTTCATTGCTGTTAGCTATCTCTTTATTCGCTTTTGTTATGTCAGTGACGCCGGGACCCAATAACATTATGTTATTAGCATCGGGTGCTCAGTTTGGTTATCAAAAAACATTACCGCATGTCTTTGGTATTTTATTGGGTATTGCTAGTTTATTGGCGTCAGTTTTACTGGGGTTAGGCGCGGTACTTGAACGCTATCCTGATATTTATAATGTATTAAAAGTATTAGGTAGTCTTTATTTGTTTTGGCTCGCTTGGAAAATCACCACTGCATCGACAGATCCCGGCTCAATCAATAACGTACAAACAAAAACCAAACCTATGTCTATATTCGCCGCCGCTTGCTTTCAGTTTGTAAACCCTAAAGCGTGGGCAATGTGTGTCGGGAGTATCAGTACTTTTACGTTAGCTGGCGAACAATACCTTGAGTCAGGTTTATGGATCATGTTGTGTTTTGCTTTAAACGGGTTTATTGCGATCAGTTTATGGGCTTACCTTGGTGTCGGTATTGCACAACAGTTAACGACGATTAAGCGTAAAAAAGTGTTTAATTATACGATGGGTGCAATGACGATTGGTACATTATTTTTTATATTAAATTAGTTTGTTATATCTAATCAGCTTCTTGATATTGAATGAGGTTGTATTTGTAAAGTGACAGCGCAGCCATTGGTAATATTGAGCGCTTCAGAGTTGAATCTACCGGTTAATAAAGTCACGTTAGTAAAAAACACATTAACTAAGGCTATATAACTAAGACTATGTAACTAAGACTATATAACTAACACTACATAACCCATCTTGCACAGCTAAAATGGTACAAGAATGAACACATTAATTAATGAAAAAATAGTTTAACTTACTTCAAATAAGAAGATAGGGATTGAAATGAGCAATGGCATAAAGTTAGTTATATTAATTGAAGTTAAGGCTGGACAAGCAGCTCAACAAATTGCGCTATACAATAAAGTTAAACCTTTAGTATTAGCTGAAGCGGGTTGCTTACAATATGAAATGAACCGAATCACAGGTAGTGATGTTCAATTTGTATTAATAGAGTCATGGACATCACAAGATGCGTTAACTTTACATGATCAAACATTACACATGAAAGAAGCTGATGCTCTAAGCCTTTCATTTAGAGTTGGCCCCGCTAAAGTGATTCAGCTATCTCGGCTTTAATCTCTGATTCGTAAGCTAACAGAGAAAGTAGCCTTTTTATATAGGGATGCTTGTAGCAGTGCTGTTCGTTTATTTTTATGGTGACACAGTTACCTTATAAATGCCTTTTAAGCCTTAATTTAAAAGGCATTTATAATTTATATCACTCTATCTCTACATCTTTGTATTTATAAAGCTTTTCTTTAGGGATATGACAATAGTCGTCTGGGAAGTTTTGCAATCTGTCTTGATGCTCGTCTGCGCTTTTTATATAGTTTGTTAATGGTTGAACTTCTACTGCAATTTTTTCATGATCACTTCTACTGCTAATTATCTCATTAACATCAGCTAAATGAAGTAATGAAATAGAGTAAATACCAGTACGATATTTTTCGCCAATATCAATACCTTGTTTATTAATACTGTATGGGTCAATGACTTCAAAATAGCAGGAAATTAAATGCTCTAAAGAAATGATACTTGGATCAAATTGAGTTCTAACACACTCGGCATAACCATCGTAATCGCCATCTAATTGTTGAGACGTACCATTTGCTCTACCGACTTCTGTAAACTGGATACCGGGTACATGTCGTAAATATTCTTGAACACCCCATAAACACCCGCCAGCTAAGTATATTTCTTCCATTTTTTTTTCCTAAATTAATACTATAAAAAGGTGCTTATATTTTTGCTATTGAAATAATAAATATTGAGAAACTATTTTAGTAATCAAACAGTAAATCTCGATATCACACCATTAATATTACTCAATACGGACAGTTAGTTTATTGAGCAGGTTGATATAAATCAAGTCTCACTGTAATGCTAGGTGCTTTATTAAACAGATTGTTTAATTTAGTATCTGTTTAATTTAGTATCAAAGGATTAGAGTATCCTTTATATTACTAAGGGATTAAGCTTTGCCAATTTTTTAAAAAGCATCAATCAAGCACTAATATATTTGATTTATTAAACATGTTAATCAAATGTTTTATGTTTGTTTTTGTCGGTACTGATAATGATAATCATATCGGGTATTTAGTGCTTCATTTTATTGAATTATATCGTTTTATCTGCGAGCTGAGTGGCTATCTATTATTCATGTTTATGGTATATAATGTTACGTATGTTAAATTATTGTTATTATTAGAGGTATAAATGAGCCTGTATTTAGATTACTTAAATGAAATAGAAGATCGTAAAGTTGAAGGTCTACATCCACTACCAATTGATAAAGGTGACTTGTTAGCTGAGATCATCACTCAAATCAAAGATACTGGTAATGAACATCGTGAAGCTTCACTTAATTTCTTCATCTATAACTCTTTGCCTGGTACTACTAGTGCCGCTGGTGTTAAATCACAATTTTTAAAAGAAATTATTCTTGGTCAATCTGTTGTTGCTGAAATCACAGCAGAGTTTGCTTTTGAATTGTTATCTCACATGAAAGGTGGTCCTTCGGTTGAAGTACTTCTTGATCTAGCACTTTCAGATGACGCTTCAGTAGCAACGCCTGCAGCAGAAGTATTAAAAACTCAAGTATTCCTATATGAAGCGGATACAGAACGTCTTGAAGTAGCATTTAAAGCAGGTAATGCAATCGCTAAAGATATTCTTGAAAGTTATGCGCGTGCTGACTTCTTTACTAAATTACCTGAAATTGCAGAAGAGATTGGTGTTGTTACTTATATCGCTGCTGAAGGTGATATTTCTACCGATTTACTCTCTCCTGGTAATCAAGCACATTCTCGTTCTGACCGTGAGTTACACGGTAAGTGTATGATTACACCAGAAGCACAAGTCGAAATTCAAGATCTACAAAAGCTGCACCCTGGCAAAAAAGTAATGTTAATTGCTGAAAAAGGCACAATGGGCGTAGGTTCATCTCGTATGTCTGGTGTTAATAACGTGGCATTATGGGCCGGTGAGCAAGCAAGCCCTTACATTCCATTTGTTAACTTTGCACCTGTTGTCGCGGGTACTAACGGTATTTCACCCATCTTTTTAACGACGGTTGGTGTAACCGGTGGTATTGGTTTAGATCTTAAAAACTGGGTTAAAAAGCTTGATACAAACGGCAACCCAATTATGAATGAAAGCGGTGACCCTGTCCTTGAACAGACTTATTCTGTTGAAACAGGCACAGTGCTGACTATTAATACAAAAGAGAAAAAACTGTATAACGGCGATAAAGAATTGGCTGATGTTTCTTCTGCTTTCACACCTCAAGCTGTTGAGTTTATGAAAGCGGGTGGTTCTTACGCAATTGTATTTGGTAAGAAACTACAAAACTTTGCTTCTGAAACGCTAGGTGTTCCACTAGAGCTAGTATATGCACCTTCTCAAGAGATCTCTCATGAAGGTCAAGGTCTGACTGCTGTTGAAAAAATCTTTAACAAAAATGCAGTGGGTGTCATGTCTAAAGCGGCTTTACATGCAGGTTCTGATGTTCGTGTTCAAGTTAATATTGTCGGTTCACAAGATACGACTGGCTTAATGACTTCTCAAGAACTTGAGTCTATGGCTGCGACAGTTATTTCTCCTATCGTTGATGGTGCTTACCAATCAGGTTGTCATACAGCATCTGTTTGGGATAACAAAGCGCAAGCAAACATTCCTAAATTAATGGCGTTCATGAATAAGTTTGGTCTTATTACTGCACGTGACCCTAAGGGCGTTTATCGTCCAATGACAGACGTTATTCATAAAGTACTTAATGATATCACTGTTGATGATTGGGCTATTATTATTGGTGGTGATTCACATACTCGTATGTCTAAAGGTGTTGCTTTTGGTGCCGATTCTGGAACAGTTGGTCTAGCACTAGCGACGGGTGAGGCAACAATGCCTATTCCTGAGTCTGTTAAAGTTACTTTTAAAGGCGAGTTGAAAGATTACATGGATTTCCGTGATGTTGTTCATGCGACTCAAGCTCAAATGCTTAAACAGTTTGGTGATAACGTATTCCAAGGTCGTGTTATTGAAGTGCATATCGGTACTTTATTGGCTGACCAAGCGTTTACCTTTACCGATTGGACTGCTGAAATGAAAGCTAAAGCATCAATCTGTATTTCACAAAATGATACGTTAGTTGAGTCTTTAGAAATTTCGAAAAGCCGCATTCAAATCATGATTGATAAAGGTATGGATAACCAAATTGAAACACTTAAAGGCTTAATTGCAATAGCTGATAAGCGTATCAATGAGATTAAATCAGGTGAAAAAGAAGCGTTAGCACCAGATAATAATGCTAAATACTTTGCTGAGTTAGTGGTTGATTTAGACCAACTTGACGAACCAATGATTGCCGATCCTGATGTTAACAATGCTGATGTTTCTAAGCGTTATACTCATGACACCATTCGTCCTGTTTCTTTCTATAAAGGTGAGAAGAAAGTAGATCTTGGTTTTGTTGGATCATGTATGGTTCATAAAGGCGACATGAAAATTATTTCTCAAATGTTGAGAAACTTAGAAGATCAAAATGGCAAAATCCACTTTAAAGCGCCATTAGTTATTGCGCCACCAACATACAACATTGTTGATGAGCTTAAAGCTGAAGGTGATTGGGATGTACTTAAGAAGTATGCTGGATTTGAGTTTAATGATGACGCTCCAAAAGAGTCTGCTCGTACTAAATACGAAAACATTATGTATCTTGAACGTCCTGGATGTAACCTTTGTATGGGTAACCAAGAGAAAGCAGAGAAGGGTGACACTGTAATGGCAACTTCAACGCGTCTTTTCCAAGGCCGTGTTGTTGAAGATACTGAAGGTAAAAAAGGTGAGTCTCTATTATCATCTACGCCAGTTGTTGTACTTTCCACTATCCTTGGTCGTACACCAACGATGGAAGAATACAAAAATGCTGTTAAAGGTATCAAGCTAACTGACTTTGCTCCACCACTAGATGCGATGACAACTGAACCAGTTGAATTCATTCAAGTGAGTAACGTTTAAAGAGTGTAGCAAAATTGGTTTTTGGTCTTTAAAATAGAATGAGCTGTTAATAATATTTAATACTCATTCTACAAAAATTATCTTAAGGCAAACTAAACTCATGTAAATTAAGGATTGTACTCGGAAGAGGCAATCCTTTTTTTGTCGCTATTTTTCAATAAATCATATTGCTCAAACTTATTTATGTTTTACTTATGTGAAAGATTAATTCGATGCAGTTTTTTGATAATGACATATACGAACGTATCTAAATGTCTGTGTGTTGAATTGGTTTCAATACGCCCAACTAGTGTGTTCAGCTAATAATACCAATGGAATTAAATAAGTGATCAGAAATTGCGCAGGAAAAATTAACACTAATAAGGCGTGAGTTGTAGAAGATAGTTGTTCTCACTTCAAAACTCAGAACGCAGTTAGGGGTTATTTTAACCAGCAAGAATGATCACCTTATTAATTCTTTTGGTATAAACATAAATATAAAAAGGAAATCTTAATTGGAAGATGTTTTAGCGAGTAAAGCAGGGTTCATATTCACCACATACGATTAAATATAAAGACTTAATAATATGCGGTGATTTTTGTTATGGGATCAGGCTTTATTTATCGTCATTGATTATTTGGCTAACGATATCATTCATATTCTTTTCGATAATACTTGGTTTTAAATATTGAGGGTTATAAGGCGTGCCTGCTCTATCAATATAAGCGGCTAACATGCCTGAAGACATTGCACCGTGAGTGTCCCAATCATGTGTTGCGACTAAACGAAGCGAGTTGATAGGCTGTTCTAAAAGATCGGCAACAAATTGATATACTTTAGGATCTGGTTTAAAGCTGCCTGTTTCTTCTACTGAAACCACTTTCGTAAAGTAACTGCTTAAACCGGCATTCTCTATCTGTTTTTTAATAAGATCTAATGACGAGTTTGAAAAAGCAATTGTTTGGTAACCGCTATCACGTAACTTAGTTAACGCTGGCTTGATATCATCATGTGCATTTAGGCTTGCAAAGGTCGCTAAAATATCGTCGCGTGTTTGTTCGGATAAAGTCACGCCTTTACGTGCAGCTACATTGTTAAGTATATCGCCTGCTAATGTTGCAAATTCAGTTTTTAAGCCTGTGACTGCACAAACAGTCGAAGAATGTAGCAGTGTTGAGAACCACAGACCTAATACCGATTCATCTCCAAAGGCTTGTTGAAATTTTGGCTTAAGTTTATTTAAGTTAAGTACCGTTTCATTGATATCAAATAATACTGTATTACGTGTCATGGTATTTCCTCTGTAGTGCATTTTAAAAAATGATTGGGCTTTATTATTTATTCTTTTTAGTTAACAACATGCTTTTGCCGTAATAGGTGTCTCAAGTTTATACATCACTGTTTTAGCAATAAATCCTGTGATAAAAATGATCACTGCTGATGTATAAAACATGGTTGTCATGCCCCAAGAGCTAATAATAAAACCATTTAATGTCGTGCCAATTGCGCCACCGGTGAATAAACCAAATGAGGCCATCGACATAATTGAGCCTTTCATGTGTGGTATTTGCTCTTGTATTTTGGCAATAAAAACAGGCTGAAATAAGATAAAACCAGCACCAAACATGAATAGATATAAGCAAAATAGAACAGGGTTGTTGGTTGCAGATAATCCTAGTAACGCCAATGCAATCAAGCTCCCATTAAAGGGCATATAATAGTGTTGTAATTTTATTCTGAGCCTTGGCATCGCTTTGCCTGCCACAATAATACCAAGGCCAAAAGGCGATAGCATTGCGCCGACAATAAAAATGTCATAGCCAAATCGTTCTGTTATTAATTGCCCTGTGTAAGTAAAAATACCAAACACGGTAAAACCCATTAATAGAAATAAAGGCAGTAATGAAAGCACACCTTTGTGGCTTAACACTTTTTTATAGGTGGAAAGAATATTAATTTTATGACTAACTGGTTCATCCCTTTTAATCATCTTTATCATCACTATGGCTAAAATTAATTCCATCACGCCATAGGATAAATAAACTAACTTCCAAGAACCAAGATGAGCAATAGTACCGCCTATGAGTGTTGCTGTAGCGGTTCCTAAGAAACCATAGGACATTATTTTAGTCAGAACTTGAGGTCGTTCACTATCGCTAGTGGCTTGGCCTAAATAAGCGAGTACTACTGGTAACAAACCGGCGGCAAAAGCACCATTGACGGCCCTGAAAAAGATAAGTGAAGGCAAGTCATAGGCGAGTGCACCTAAGATACTAAAGATTGCAGTTCCCATGGTCGATATATGGATAATGAATACTTTGCCATAGCGGTCAGATAGAGGGCCGAATAAGATAGTAAATACACCAAATGCAAGCATATAAGCGGTAACAGAGGATGCCGCTGCATTAACTGAAAAGTCTAAATCTTCTGCTATATTAACGATTAATGGCGCTGCTGCATAGTTGTCACCATTTGCTAAAAATAATAGCGATCCAAACAAAAATATTACCGTGTTAGTTACTAATTTATCCGTCATCGATTTATTCGCTATGTAAGTAAAATGGTTAAAATTTATAAGTGATAATAGCTCTAGGTTTTAAGAGCCTTTTAAATAAAATCTAAATCTTGTTGTTTCTAAACGACTGGTTAGAAATGAGGTGTAGTTTTAGACGCTATTTTATTAATCGTTAGATCGAACTGAAAGTAATATCGATAAAGTCGTTAATTTCATGTAATGAGTGCACTTTAGAGGCGCCCGATATTGCTTGTTTGGCAATGATCAGATAATTTGCTTTTTTGGTGGCTGAGATTATATCTTCCCCATCGGCAAGTAGTTTCTCAATGAAAAGTTGTTTTTGATAATGAACAAAGGATTCTATCTCATTTAATATTTCTGCGTTTGTTTCGCCATTGACATGACTGCTAAGCTCAGCTCGCGTATTAGTCATTAGGCAACCTTTACTACATATCGCATCCGTATAGGTTGCGAGGCAGTCATAAAAATACTGTTTGATTGCTGCACGACCATCATTGCTATGCTTAAGTTTTATCACAACAGGTGACAGCTTATTTCTGTAACACCTTAAACTTCGTAAAAAGACGCCTTGCTTACTGCCGAAGCTAGAGTAGATAGAAAACTTATTAATGCCCATTGTCGATTCTAAAAGACTCATTGATGTATTCTCATAGCCATTACGCCAGAAAAGCTCAGTCGCTTTTTCAATGACGTCATTATCTTCATAATTCTTTTTACGAGCCATGGCTTACACCTAAATAGTGTTGTCTAATGTTATCTAAACAGTCAGTTAGTTATTAAATAGTCTAATCTTGTCAGTGAAATTTTCAAGGTTTTAATTTAACTTTACTCAATAAAGGAAGTTGAGGGGCCTTATATAGCGAAATAATGCTTAGGTTAATGTTTACATTTAACCTTTCATTCAATTTCATATTCTCAAATGCTCAGGGCACAAAAAAGGCGACACAAGCGTCTGTGTCGCGTTAGTAAATCTATAGCTAATTGAGAACCGCTATTCGCTATTATTTTTTATCATCAAATAGCTTAACGATCAATTTACCTTTATTGGCGCCGGTAGAGAATAAATTCAATCCATCAATCGCAGACTCTAAACCTTCAAGTATATGCGAGCGATGTTTAATTTGGCCTGCCATCACGTAAGGTGTTAGTTTTTCTAATAGCTCTGGCACTTTATGAAAGTGGTCTGGCATTGTAAAACCTTGGATAGTGATACGACGTTTAATTACATTTAACCAGCTTGGACCTGGCGCAGGCACATCGCTGTGATAGTCTGAAATCAAACCACAGACTACGGCTCTACCATGAGCATTCATACGATCTATGATCAAGCTTTGAATAGGACCGCCAGTATTTTCAAAGAAAACATCGATACCGTTGGGCGCCGCAATAGCTAATTGTTCATCAAGATCATCACTTTTATAATTGATTGCCGCATCAAACCCAAGCTCATTAACGATCCAATCTGCTTTTTCTTGACTACCAACAACCCCAATAACGCGTAAGCCTTCTGCTTTTGCTAATTGCCCAACAATCGATCCGACTGAACCCGCTGCGCCAGTAACAATCAAGGTTTCACCTTTTTGTGGTTTACCTACATTAAATAGCCCTTGTGTCGCCGTTAAACCAGGTAATGCGAATACAGATAAAATACTTTCATCATCTAATGGGGCGGTGACTTTATTGAGCCCTTTGCCATCACCTACATAATATTGTTGCCATCCCATCATTCCCATGACTCTATCGCCAACAGTAAAGTCAGGGTGATTACTGACAGTGACTTCACCAATACCAGAACTACGCATAACATCACCTAACTCAACGGGAGGGATGTAACTATTGGTATCTGGCGTCATCCAGCCGAACATCGCAGGGTCTAACGACATATAGTTTTGTTTAACCAATATTTGGCCTGGCTCTATATTTGGTATTTCTTTTTCAACAACGTTAAACATTGAATTGTCGACATGGTCACCCATGTGGTGTTTAACTAGGTTTATTGCAGTAAATGTTGTCATTGCTTGTTCCTTTTGTTTAACCCAACACTGGTTAAATGAATGTTGGTTGAAATCGATAAAACCATTATGCAGATTTTATAAGGTAAGATATATTGCCTAATTCGCTAATCTTTATTGTTATAAAAACAATAATAAAAATAAGACTAAAATAGTAAGCTAAGGATTTATATGGATCAGTTACGAGCGCTTAAATATTTTGTTCAAGTTGTTGAAACAGGTAGCTTTACTAAAGCCGCTGCTTTTTTTTCTGTACCGCCTTCTTCATTATCTCGTCGCGTTGCAGACTTAGAGAAGAGTTTAGGCGCTACATTATTAAAAAGAACGACACGCGTGCTGACGTTAACTGAAATCGGTCAAAGCTATTATCAACAAGTTAGTGACATTATTAAAACGTTAGAGGTGACTGATGAATCGGTACGTTCATACCAAACAACCCCCATGGGAATGTTAAAAATTAGCTCAACAGTCGGCTTTGGTGAACAAATTTTATTACCTTTATTAGATGAGTTTTCTGTTTTGTATCCACAGATAACCTTGAATGTGACCTTAAGTGATGAACTAACAACGCTTGGAAGGGATGAGGTCGATTTGGCTATTCGAGGAGGCTATGCACCAGATGAGCGCGTGGTTGCGATTAAATTAATGGATAATAATTTCATCCCCGTTGCAGCAACAAGTTACCTTGAAGAATTTGGTTATCCAATAGATGCTTTACATTTAAAGGAACATCAAGGGTTATATTTTAATACGCCAATGGGGCCTACACCTTGGTTGTGTGAAATAAAAGGGCAGTGGCGTGATGTTTCAGCTGAACCTTATTTAGCGTCTAATAATGGAGGCTGGTTATTGCAAAAAGCCATTGCAGGAAAGGGCATTCTTATGATGCCTCGTTGGGCATTAAGTACTTTTTTAGCGTCAGGGCAGCTAGTTGAATTAGATATTAAACCGAGATTAACCATTACTCAAAACCCTAACTTGGGATTATTTTTATTATATCAAAAGCAACGTTATCAAGTGCCTAAGCTGAAAGCAGCTGTGGATTTTTTAGTGGCGAGAATCAAAGCAATTAATGTATAAGTAGATCAAATTACATGTACGTGAAAATATGATAGACGGATACTCATTAATATGGATTTTAATAGGTTAATAACAGATATAAAAATAGCATTATCTCATCTTCCAGATTCGCCTGAGAAATGGATAAATTGGTTAAGTGAGCAATTGATTGTTTTGGGAAATCATTTTGTTTTATTTTTAATATTAATTCTGACTTTGTTTGTGTTACAACGACTGGTTTTTTCGTTGTCTGCCAACATGCTCAATGGAAAAGTTATCTACCTAAGCGCTTGGTTAGGTACGCCTATTCATGAATTAAGCCATGCTTTATTCTGTTTGGTTTTTGGACATAAAATCCAGCGGATTGTGTTATTTAACCCTGATAAACGTGGCACCTTAGGTTACGTAACTCATTCATATAATAATCATAATTTATGGCAAGTGATGGGCAACTTCTTCATTGGTATTGCGCCTTTATTTGGTGGTTTATTAGGTCTTTATGCGGTGACTTGGATATTCTTAGATGATGCGGCTAATTTGTTTCATTTATTACAGCTATCCACTTTCCAAAACTTAGCCAACATAGAGTTATCTGAGCTGATTGTTCTTAATCATCAGATCCTTCTCCTTATTGAAAATGCTTATACTTTGTCACCAATTAAAGTCATCATTTGGGCTTATTTATGTGCGGCTATTAGTTTGCATTTATCGCCTTCTAAAGAAGATTTAAAAGGAGCTTGGGGTGGATTTTTCATTTTTATTACTCTGTCTCTCTCATTAATGATGTTGAATCAGCTATTACAATTAAGTTGGTTTGCTGATTTTAAAGTCATCATTAATATGACCTCAATGCTTTATTTAATTGGGATTATTCTGGCGAGCTTTTTACTTTTAGGCTTATTTTTTTGTAAAGGAATCTCTTTAATTATTACTGGTAAATGGTAGCGATTATATAAGATGCTAGTAGTGACAAAAGACAAAAGACAAAAGACAAAAGTAAAAAGGCGTTGAATAGATAATTTCTAATTAACGCCTTTAATATTTTAGTGGTGAATACTTAAGTCATCGCCATTTAAATATTAGGTAAATAATACTTAAGAAAATTGTCGCTATGCAAAACGCGTCTTTTGTACAACGTAAAGACGCTGTCCTAACAATATTGCAGCAACCGTTAGCCCCACCGTGATACCAATCCAGAAACCCACTGCGCCTAAAGGCTCGGTTAATAAATCGGTCATCCCTAACACATAACCTAATGGTAAACCTACAATCCAATAAGAGATGAAAGTACGGGTAAAGATAGCATTCATCTCTTTATAACCACGTAAAGCACCGGCTGCAACCACTTGTATTGCATCAACACATTGGTAAATAGCAGATAAAAGAATTAAGGTTATTGCGAGATCAATGACTTCTTTGTGATCCGAATATAACAAGGCAATCTGCTCTTTAAAGATTACCGTGGACAGGGCGGTGATAATAGATGCACTTAAACCAATAGCAAATCCTGCATAACTGGCTTGTTTTGCCCCATTGTTGCTTTTTTTACCTAGATTGAATCCTACTCTAATACTGACGGCATTAGCGATGCTCATTGGTAACATAAAGATCATAGAAGAAAAGTTAATGGCAATTTGATGTGAAGCGACAACATTCGCCCCTAACGGAGCCACTAATATCGCAATAGCTGCAAAAATGGTGACTTCAAAAAACATTGCAACAGCAACAGGCAACCCTAATTTACTGATGGATAATATATGTTTTATATCGGGTTTAGTGAAATTGATAAATAATGGGTAATGTCTTAATTTCTTGGTGTAATAAACGTAGCCCGCTAATGCAATGCTCATGAACCAATACACAATGGCTGTTGCAACACCACAACCAGCGCCACCCATTGCTGGTGCGCCGAACTCGCCGTATACAAACATCCAGTTCAATGGAATGTTCAGCAGTAAGCCTAAAAATCCAATCACCATTGCGGGTTTAGTCAATGAGAGACCTTCAATATAGTTTCTTAATGCTTGGAATAACAAGAACGCTGGAATCGCGAAGATCATCGCATACAGATATTTTATGGTGATCAATGCCAATAAGTCTTCTATATCCATCAATGTCATTAACATACCGGCATTAAATAAGATCACACCGATTGGGATTGATAGCAATAAAGCGAGGTATAAACCTTGTTGCCCTGTTTTAGGAATTTGTTCTAAATCATTGGCACCATGTGCTTGTGCGGTCAATGGGACAACAGCCATTAAAACACCCACACCAAAAAGAATACAAGGTAACCAAATACTGGATGCAATGGCAACTGCAGCCATATCAGTAGAGCTTACTCCACCGGCCATAACAGTATCAACAAAACCCATTGCCGTTTGCGCAAACTGCGCAATAAATAGAGGCACACTGAGTTTGATGATTTTTTTAGATTCAAAAAGAAAAGGCACTACTTACTCCGATAAAGGAAAATTATGGAGTGTATGTCGAGCGTTAACAGGGTGCAATTGAATTCGTAAAGATTATTAAATGATATGCGTCTTATTTTTTTTAAAAAATAAAGCAGGATTTGTTTGAAAGGGTAAACTTAGTGTTCTTTATTATTGATATTAGGCGAGTTTGTTATGAGTTTGCAGCTACTTAAACACTTTTTTAATCCCCAGTCGATCGCCGTTATTGGTGCGTCGGTGAATGTAAAACGTGCGGGTTATTTAGTTATGAATAACTTACTCGCTGCAGGGTTTAATGGCCCTATCATGCCTGTCACGCCTAAATACACTTCTGTACATGGTGTACTTGCTTATAAAAAAGTCTCCGATTTACCAATAGTGCCTGATTTAGCGGTGATTTGTACTAATGAATCTCGTATTCCTGATCTACTTCTTTCTTTGGCTGAAAAGGGCTGCCAAGCTGCAATTATTGTGACCACTGAAAGTGACCCTGACATTTCAAAAAGTATTTATGACATTGCCGCTACGAATAAAATTCGTCTATTAGGGATGAGCAGCTTAGGTATTATCAATCCACATAATTTAGTTAATGCAAGTTTGGCTCATTGCAATGCGTTACCTGGCAATATCGCTTTTATTTCTCAATCTGCTGCAGTGTGTACGACGGTATTGGATTGGGCAACGAGTAAAGGCATCGGCTTTTCTGCTTTTGTTTCATTAGGTGATGCACAAGATATCTCTTTTGCAGAGTTGTTAGATTATTTAGCGCGTGACTCTAAAACTCAGTCCATTTTGTTATATATCGATAACATTGATAATGCTCGTGAGTTTTTATCTGCAGCACGTGCCATTTCACAGCATAAAACTGTATTAGTGATTAAATCTGGTAGCTCTGTATTAGGGGCGAAAGCGGCAGCTTTACATACACGAGGCGCTTTTGGACATGATAGTGTTTATGATGCTGCATTCAAACGTGCCGGTATGTTAAGAGTACATGATTTTCATAAACTGTTTGCTGCAGTAGAAACCTTAGCTTATTCAAATTATTTACACGGAGAACGCCTCGCCATCATCAGTAATGGTGGCGGTTTAGGTATTTTAGCCGTTGATAATTTAGTAGAGGAAGGAGGGCGATTAGCTGAATTAGACGAACCTTTAATGGATAAGCTTAATGCTTGTTTACCGAATAATTGGTCGCACAATAACCCTATTGATATGATTGGAGATGCAGATCCGAAACGCTACGCGACCGCTTTAACGCATTTGATGAACAGCGATAAAGTCGATGCTGTCTTAATTATGCATTCACCTTCTGCGTTATCAGATAGTGAAGAAACGGCGCAAGCGATTGTCGATGCTATTAATAAGCACCCTAAACGTAAACAAATTAATATCTTAACGAATTGGACGGGAGAGGCGGCGGCGAGGCCCGCACGGCAAATATTTGCGAATGCAAAGATTCCAACTTTTAGAACACCCAATGGCGCGATCACGGCTTTTATGCATTTAGTCCAATATCGTCGTAATAAAAAACTATTAATGGAAACACCGACGAGTTTGCCTGACCACCTTATTTACGATGCGCAAGCCGCGGCCGACTATATTCAACAAAACCTTATTGAACGTGGTGATTTTGAGTCAGATAAATCAGTTAAACTAAGCACTTACTGTACTAAACCTTTATTAGATGCTTATCACCTCAATACTATTGATACCCATATTGCTTTGGATATCAGTGAAGCGATTGAAAAAGCTAAGATCATTGGCTATCCATTGGCCGTTAAAATCAACTCGCCCAATATTCAATTTAAATCTCAAGTGCACGGTGTGATGTTGAACATCAATAATGCTCGTGAACTCGATTCTGCATTACGATCTATTACTGACCGTGTAAAATCTGCATTACCTGATGCTGAATTAACAGGTTTTACGCTGCAGAAAATGGTCGCCTCAGGATTGGCTTTAGAATTACGCGTAATGATTAAGCAAGATGCGATTTTTGGTCCTGTTATTGCAATATCCCAAGACAGCGATGGACGAGATCTACAAACCACATTAGAGAACGCTGTTGTTGCTTTACCACCTCTTAATATGGCATTAGCAAGATACCTTGTAATTCAAGGTATTAAAGATAAGAAAATAAAAGTCAAACAGCATGCCAAAGACTTCGATATGCAAGCCGTGTGTTTAATGCTGACACAGCTTTCACAAATGTTATTAGACAATCCGCAAATCAGCGACCTAGATTTAAATCCGGTTTTAGTCTCTGGGGAAGATGTCACCATTGTAGATAGCCAAGTCACACTTGTGCCGACCGAGTTAAATTTACCTTGTCGTTTTTCTATTAGTCCCTACCCAAAACAATTAGAAGAAAGTGTTACTCTAAAAAATGGTATTACGGTGTTATTACGTCCGATTATTGCAGAAGATGAAGCAAGGCATCATGTTTTTGATAATGGCTTAAGTAAAGAAGATCGATATAAACGTTATTTCTCTCAACGCGGCTCAATGACACACGAAGAGATGGCGATGTTAACGCAAATAGATTACGAGCGGGAAATGGCCTTTATTGCGGTACGAATTGATCAACAAGGCGAAGAGCAGGAAATATTGGCGATCGTTCGCGCATCGACCGATCCGGATAATATAGAAGCTGAATTTGGCATGATCGTGAGTGCAGAGTTACAAGGACTTGGATTAGGATCCATTTTGTTGAAAAAGCTAATAAGCTACCAGAAAAATAAAGGGACTCAATATCTTGCAGGGATGACAATGTTAAGTAATACGGGGATGGCGATGTTAGCGAAGAAGGTTGGTTTTAGTATTGAACGAGATATTGAAGAGGGAATTATCAATATGCACATGGAACTAAAAAAAATGCCATCAGTCTGATATTCAAAGAACAATAACCACAGTTATGGTCATTATTGTAATGATAAATATGTTCTACACCATAACCGTAACCACAACGATAATAATGATCATGTTGTAAAACTCATGATCTTAAATAATTATTGTTAATATCAATAAGTGTCGAGGTTTTATGCAAATAAGGCTTAGTAATTATTGAGCCTTCTTGTATATTAACAGTATTAATTTTCCTGATTTAAGAGTGCAAAAATAATGAGCAATTCAGACTCTCTCCTAGAAGAAGTTATTGAAAGAAGTCCACAAGAAAAACACCTTAGCGATTACCGCCCATCAGATTATACGATTTCAACGATTGATCTTGAGTTTGACTTGTTTGACCATCAAACAAAAGTACAAGCAATTTCTCAAGTTCAACGTGTTAGTCAAGAAGTAACGCCATTATTTTTGTTTGGTGAAGCCTTAAATTTAATCTCTATTTTAGTTGATGATGTTAATTACACTGACTTTGAATTAGTTGAAGACGGGGTGGTTATTAACCATTTGCCTGCTTCATTCAAATTAGAAATTAATACTGAAATTGATCCTGCTACAAACCATGCATTTGAAGGCTTATATAAGTCTGGTGACGCATTCTGTACACAATGTGAAGCGGAAGGTTTTCGTCGCATCACTTACTATCTTGACCGTCCTGACGTACTGGCTAAATTCAGTACTAAAGTGATGGCAGATAAAACGCTTTACCCTTATTTATTATCTAATGGTAACCAAGTAGATCAAGGTGATCTAGACGCGGGTCGACATTTTGTAAAATGGGTTGATCCTTTCCCTAAACCTGCTTATTTATTTGCGTTAGTCGCTGGTGACTTTGATTTAGTAGAAGACAATTTTATTACTAAAAGCGGGCGTGATGTTAAGTTAGCGATTTTTGTTGATAAAGGTAACTTAGATAAAACACAGCATGCGATGCTCTCTCTTAAAAAATCAATGCAGTGGGACGAAGAACGTTTTAATTTAGAATATGATTTAGATATTTATATGATTGTGGCCGTTGATTTCTTCAATATGGGCGCAATGGAAAATAAAGGCTTAAATGTCTTTAACTCTAAATTTGTATTAGCGAATCAACAAAGTGCAACAGACCAAGATTACTTAGGTGTGGAAGCGGTTATTGGACATGAATACTTCCATAACTGGACTGGTAACCGTATCACTTGTCGTGACTGGTTCCAGTTAAGCTTGAAAGAAGGGTTAACGGTATTTCGTGATCAAGAATTTAGCTCAGATTTAGGGAGTCGTAGCGTTAACCGTATCGCTAATGTCATGACTATGCGCGATCACCAGTTTGCTGAAGATGCGGGTCCAATGTCACATCCAATTCGTCCTGAAAGTGTGATGGAAATGAACAACTTCTATACCTTAACAGTATATGAAAAAGGATCTGAAGTTATTCGTATGTTGCACACCTTATTAGGTGAAGAGAAGTTCCAAAAAGGGATGCAGCTTTATGTACAGCGTCATGATGGACAAGCAGTGACGTGTGATGATTTTGTGGCTGCGATGCAAGATGCAAGTGAAATCGATTTAACGTTATTTAAACGTTGGTATTCTCAGTCGGGCACTCCGCAGGTATTTGTAACCGACCATTACGACAGTGTTAATCAAACTTACCAAATTACCTTTAAACAAAAAACCTTACCAACGGCTGACCAAAAGAAAAAGTTACCGTTGCATATCCCTATTGATATCGAACTGTTAGACAGTAATGGTAATTCACTTGAGTTATTAGAAGGCAAAAAGAATCGCGTTCTAAGTTTAACGCAAAAAGAACAAACCTTTGTGTTCAAGCATATCTTAAGTAAACCAGTACCTTGTTTATTCCGTGGTTTTTCTGCTCCTGTAAAATACCAATATGCGTACACTGATGAGCAATTGTTAGATATTATGAGTTTTGCTAGCGATGAATTTTCTCGTTGGGATGCAGGTCAAACACTATTCAATAAGTACTTAGTTAAAAATGTAAAAGCATTACAAAACGGTGCTGCACTGTCATTACCTGATATTTTTATTGATGGCTTTAAATCAGTACTGGTTAGCGAAACATTAGACCCTTCTTTAGTAGCTGATATGTTTGCCTTCACTAGTGAAAACGGTGCGCGTGAATTATTTGAACAAGTCGACATTGATGCGATTCATAATGCACGTGATTTTATGTTAAAAGAAATTGCGACACAGTTACATGAATTATTTGTTGATACTTATTTACGTCATAATCAACTTAAAGCTTATCAACCAAACGTCGATGATATTGCTAAGCGTAAGCTAAAAAACAGTGCGTTATCATTTATTGCCCGTGTTGATAAAAAAGTAGCTGATGAATACGTATTAGCACAGATTGCATCATGTAATAACATGACGGATTATCTTGGCGCTTTAAATGCAGCAAATAGCGGTTTATTACCTTGTCGTGCAGCAGTGATGCAAGCTTTTGATGATAAATGGTTTGAAAATGGTTTAGTCATGGATAAATGGTTTGTATTACAAGCGAGTATGCCTTCTGATAATGTGTTAGATAATATTGAAGCGTTATTTAACCATCGTAGTTTTGATTTTAATAACCCTAACCGTTTACGCTCGTTAGTGGGAGCATTTGCACAGGCTAATACTTACCGTTTCCATCATGTTGATGGAAGTGGTTATGCTTTCTTAACGGATCAACTTATTAAATTGAATAGCCAAAATCCACAAGTGGCTTCGCGTTTAATTACACCGTTAATTCAATTTAAAAACTTAGATAAAGTACGTATTACATTGATTAAAGCGCAGTTAAACCGTTTACTTGCATTACCTGATTTAGCGGTTGATTTATATGAAAAAGTAACTAAAGCTTTAGCTCAATAAATGCGTTTATAAACACGACTTTTAGCTCACTTATATTGGGTGTAGTCGCTACTTATAGAGCCGTTATTTTTAAGCCTTTCTAATGTTATTAGAAAGGCTTTTTTGATCGACAATCTTTATACCAACTCCGATAAATAGCTGACCTATTTTGCTTGCTAAAACAACTCACTTCTTTGTTGTAAATTTTGTAAAGGGGGCACCATTTACTTCAATTTTCGCCTCGAATTGAATTGTTTTTTCTGCGCCAAATTTAGAGAAAATGCTTATACCAAAAGAATTAATAAGGTGATCATTCTTGCTGGTTAAAATCCCCCCTAACTGCGTTGTGAGTTTTGAAGTGAGAACAACTATCTCCTACAACTCACGCCTTATTAGTGTTAATTTTTCCTGCA